>JAKFVU010000044.1 GCA_021732025.1 Candidatus Obscuribacterales bacterium
TTAACGCTTACCTGTGCTTTCTCGTGCCGAGCGGGAGGCGTCCAATGCTGTTTGATTTTTTTACTTAGCGAGGCCATGTAGGGTTTGAAGTCAATGTTAGGGGCGTCAGCCTGAAAATTTGCTGCTGCCCCTGCTGCTCCGGCAGCTGATTCGCTATGCATGCGCTTCGATACGAATTGCGCAGAGCCAGCCGGGGGCGGAGGGCTAGGCCTTTCAGTTTCAAGCCTGATGTCGGTGCGCAGCTCTACTTGATTGCCAGCTGCTTGTGAGGCAGATGGATTTTTGCCAGGTTGATGTTGTCCAGCTTGATTGGTCCACTGGCTTGAACTCGCCTGACTAGACGGTCTGCCTTGCTTCTTGTAATACTCTAACTCGGGCGAATATTCCTCAGGTGTGGGCGCATGGTCATTCTTACCCGTTTCAATAATGCGCTTGCGATGGGCTCTCATCAGAGCCTTATGCCGTAGAGCTGCTTCTTCAGCACTTAATTTGGCTTCCTCCGCAACGCTTGCCGATGTTGAAACTAGTTGCAAAATTACCAAGCAAACTGGCATTGATAATCGGAATGATAGTGACAACTTGCGCACTCCACAGGGCAAAAGACAGTTTGTGAAATCACAAATTACCATTGTTGCCGAAACTTTGCAGCCTACGAGCACCATTGTCGATAAATATGAAAACCTTTGCCGGAAATCTTGTGGCATTTTCTGCCATCGCCTATCATTTTCCCTTATGAAAACCAATGCAGTAAGAATTCTAGACACTCTCGGTATTAACTACGAACTGCGCGAGTATCAGGTCGACCCAGACGACCTCACCGCTGAAACAGTGGCAGCTAAAATCGGCTTTCCCCTAGAGGCAGTATTCAAGACTTTGGTGGTTCGTGGCGACAAGAACGGTGTCTGTCTGGCAGTTGTCGCAGGCAATGCGCAACTAGACCTGAAAGCTTTGGCCAAGCTAAGCGGTGACCGCAAATCAGAAGTCGTGTCTTTGAAAGAAGTGCAACCCCTCACCGGCTACATACGCGGTGGCGTAACGGCACTGGCTTGTAAAAAAGACTATCCGGTCTATGTCGACGAGAACATTTATCTTTTTGAGCAAGTATCTGTCTCCGCCGGTGTGCGCGGTACCCAGATAATCATTGCCCCTGAAGACTACCTGAAGGCCACCCACGCCACTGCGGGTGAAATTGCTAAAGATGCCGTATAACGGGCAAGCCTATTTGTCAGGATGCCCATAAAAATCCACAAATGCTGAGTATGCTTCTAGCATGTTAACTGCTCGAGGATTTGATTGTGGCTGACAAACCTGACGTTAAAGCGGAATCTAGACAAGAGTCGAAACTGGCTGACCCCCTAGATCTTGGGCGCTTAGAGGCCGATGCGGCGATGCGTGAATTGGGCAAACGTGCCATTCCAGTAGACGCCAAATTGCCAGCTGCTTTCACTGCTGGTGGAAACGACTTTACTATCGTAGACAAAGAAATCGCCGGTCATATCAAGGCTGCTGCAGCAAAGATGACCCCTGAGCAGCTCGAGCGGGCCAATCGCCAAGCAGATCTTCCTTACCGCGTTATCGAAGCCGCTGGCAATCGCGGTGCAATACCTGACGTATCCGCCCACCGCCGCAGCCAAGAAGCTATTCCGATTGAACGCCAAGCTGATGTCACCCGTTGGATTGTCGCCGCCGGAAGAATCGGTGATAAGTCTGAATTGCGTGCTCAGGCTGGGGACTCTTACTCTTCAATCGCAAGCAATCTGCTAGCTGAACGGGACGGCCGCAAGGCCAGCAAGACCGAAGTGCATCTGATGGCTACGGCCATTGCTGAGTACAACGGCAAAACCGGCGCCCAGGCCAACCAACTCAACGTCAATGAAGTTGTGAAACTGCCGCCATTGCGCAAGGCTGTTTAGACTGAGGCTGAGATTGGGCGAGGGCATGCGAAGAATCACTAGCGTCGGCGACTACTTCGCCTCTGGTTTTCCTGTTATTGCCTTTTTTACTAACCCTGCTAGAAATTTACTAAGTGGTGCAATATCTTGCCCGACACTGGCGCACTCAAGGGCTTCAAGATAATCTTTTCGTCGTTCCACTGGTATTACCGTCCACGGATAGCCACCTGAAGCCAGCATAACATTCATCAAAAATCTGCCAATTCTTCCGTTTCCGTCCATGTATGGATGAATATAGACAAAGATAAAGTGTCCAAGAACAGCTCGCACACCTGCATCCGTTTCTTCTTTCAAAAGGTCGAATAGAGTTGGCATCATTTCGCGCATGGCTTGAGGGCTTGGCGGTACGTGCATTGACTGGCCAATGAAGACTTGGTCACTGCGATATCCAGCTAAGTCGGCTGGTTTCAGTAACCCCGCTGAGACACTTCCAGAGAAGAGTTCTCTGTACCACGTGCCGTGATCATCGTCGACAACGCTGCCCGCATTTTTACCATCAAGTACTTTTTGAACACTATATCGAACCGCCTGATATGACTGCCAATAGCCGCGCATGGCTAGGGCATTTCGCAGCTCGCGGTCTGTATTGTTTTTATCGGGATTCCAATTACCCAACCGAATTTTCTCAATTAGCTCTCTGCTGACTTGGTATCCTTCGATTGACAATGAGTGATATGCATCGGTTGTGTACAGCTCTTGTATCTGTTTCAGATAGTCACTAGATCGTGGCCGTTCACTCGGTGAAGCTGGAAATGACTTTAAGACAGGTTCTCGCATCTCTTGCCAAATTAGACGAATGCGATTGGCGTAGGCTGAGTTTTCTGAATTTCGGAAAAGTATCGGACTACCGTTGACGAATGGATCTTCCTCTCTGCAGTCGAAAGACTCTGATTTCATAGCCTCAAGAATGTCGTCGGCAATTCGATCGCGTCCAACATTGCGAAACGCTCCAGCGAGCCTACCTGCTATGACAGAGTTACCACCCTCGAGCAGAAGTCGTAAAAGAACGGATGCATCGGAGATTTTTGTTAGTGCAGCTCTTGCGTCTATTTGATGATTGCGAAAATAGTTCAAAGAGCAGGCGATCAGGGCCGCTGGTAGAGAGTAGATAGCGAGACCATCTTGAAGTTCAACTTCTTGTGGTAAGCGAGATTGAATGTCTAATATTGAGGTGCTATAGGGCAAGAGAGTTAGGTTGTTCCTACCCTTAGTTGAACGCACTAGAAGCTGTGCGGGCACGGTTCTGTTTCCTACATGCAGGTTTAGTGATTGCTCGGGGGAAAGACACCAGTCATCACCAAATCGTGTCTGAAGGTAACTAGCGCAGAAAAGCCAATACGAAGAATACCAGGCTGCACTTGCGCCCATCGCCATGTCTGGATTGGTTGGCATATACCAACCTTTCATAACTTCTTGCAAAAAACCGCCTTTAACTAATCGCTCGCGGTGAACTCTCGCAAGGTCACTGCTTTGAATGGCAAATCTTTTGTCTGCTTGAATATCGTGGAGTACTTCAAGAGACTGGGCTAGTTTGTCTGCTGGTGAAGGCATAGGCTCTGGGGCGTTACTAGTTTAATGTGTTGGACTGCTACTAGTTTATCATGTTGGGCGCGTACTAGTTTATTGTGCTGTGCCTTTTCTAGTTTATTGTGCTTTGCTTTCGCCGGGCACTAGTTCTACGATGCATTCAACCGTTTACAACCGGCGAATATGCCTAGTTCGAACAGCTGCTTTACTAACCCAATGAGATTAGCTAAGTTTTCTGTGGATGGTGATATTTGCATTGATGACATTGCCTCTTCTATCAAATTGAGGCAACTAAAGGGTTTGTAACTAGTTGAACTATCTGCACTCCGTCTGGTTTGTGCAGCTGCCTTTATTAAGGCTGCGGCGGCCACGGGTACTGTTAGCAGCTGGGCACTGGCACCGCCTGTGGGGCGGTAAATAGCGATGTTGTAAGGCCCCGAAATTCCTGATGCGGAATTGCCCCAGGGCATAAAGACTTCTTCAGCAGCCACGTTAGCAAGGCTCTCCGTGGCTCGCACAATGCTCGGTATTGGATATGCGCTTGTGAATAATTCAAGGCTTTCATTGAGTATAGGCTGAGATTGGCTCAGCTGTTCAAAGCTGTCTAATTCAAGATCGATCAAGTTCGAGTCTATGTTGTACTGGCCGCAGAAACGTTTTTTGTGTTCACTAAGTGCCAGTTCGCAGAGATATGGTAGCTCCATAATCACCTCTGGCCAGTCACTATTTAGATATTCGGCAAAATCTTTAGTGCTAATTTCTTGACTTAAGCCAATGGTCGGATGCTTGCGATAGAATCCGGCGCTGACCTTCTTGCTACAGTCACCCAGAGCCACAAAGGTGCAAGGACAGACTGACTGTAGCAGCTCTTCTAGACGCGAGTTGGTAATCATCAGATAGATTTCGCTGGCATTTTCGCTTAGCTGCAAATTGTTGATATCGGCGCTCGATAGGGCTTCGCGCTCGACTGTAAAAGGTGTTGAGCCCGTAGTTCTCTCTAGCAGATTGCCAATGAATGCTTTTTCAAATTCTCGCAGTGCTTCAACTCCAGAACCGGTTGGAGCGCAATCGATTAGGTCAGTTTCGTCTGCCGTTGAAACTAGTGACACTGTGGAATCTGGATGCCGTTTGTCTTTGTTTGTCTCTCTTTCTTTTTCTCTGCTAACGTGGGTTTTTCGGCTGTTATGAATGTCTCTAATTCTGTCGAGATCGAACATCAGTTCTTTGAAATCAGCGAAGTTCTGATCGCGCTCAAGGGTAATTGCTTTTACTTCAACCAATGTCAGCAAATGCTCTAGTAAGGCAAAGACATTCTTCTCAACACGCTCGCCATGGGTATCGACCAAATACTTTGACGTGTGTAAGTGTCCGGCCATGTGCACTTGCACCACACGCTCAAGCGGTATTTCTGCCAAATATTGATAAGGATCAAATTTGAGATTGATCGAGTTGATATAAAGGTTGTTTAGATCCAGAAGAATTCCGCAGTCAGCCAATGTTGCGACTTCAGTGAGAAACTGAGCTTCGCTAAGCGGTCCTTCCATTTTCTGATATGCCGAAATGTTTTCAATCAACATGGGCTTGCCAACAAAGGCTTGGGCAGCCTGAATCTTGTCAGCAACGTGCTGCGCCGCTTGTATATTTTGCGGCAAGGGAAATAAATCGTGTATGTAGTGATTGTCTACACTGGAAAAACTAAGATGGTCACTGAACCATGGTGAATCAGTAATTTCAACTAGATGCTTGAGATGAGCGAGATAATTTTGATCAAGGGCATCGGCACTGCCGATCGACATGCTTACTCCGTGCGAAGTTAAAGCAAATTGCCGTGACATGCGCTTCAGTAAGTCTTGACCGCCTGTGGCAGATTGGAAGTAATTTTCAGGTGTGAACTCAAGCCAGTCTATTTTTTCTTGGTGGGCCATGATTGAGTCAATGAGACTTCCTCGCAGGCCAAGCCCGATGCCGAGAGTGGGCAAAGTAGCTTTGATAGAAGAAAACGTGGACGGTAGTTTATTGTTCAAGTTTGGAGAATTTGCTGAAATCTTTGTCGCCTAAGGCAGCTAAATCTTTCTTGTCGATTTTGTAGGCGCAAGAGAAGACGTCTGCTTTATCGTTTTTCCCAAGTTGCACCTTGTGTGCACACTTGAATAGCTCATTGGCTTCTTTATCGCCAGGTTTAATGAAGTAAGCGCAGTGGAAAACACCGTCATCAGCGCCTTTGATAGCAATTTTGTCGTCTTTAATTATGGAGGCGCACTTGAAGTAATCATCGCCGCCGATTTTGTCGGTTAACTTGTCGCCTTTGATGAGAAAAGCGCATTTGTAGAAGTCTTTGTCATAATCATGGTCGACTTTGAAAGGATTGTTTTGACCGCCGTTGGCTTTTCCAAATAGCTTATCCAGGTCATCTTGAGAGTTTGACTTAACGCCGCCTTTTTTCAAAAGGTCAAGGGCTTCACTAACAGCGCTTTCGCTCAGGCCGTTTTTATGCGAGGCTTTTGGGTCGAATAGTTCATTCATGAGCTCTTTGACTGTTGCTGAATCGCGCATATTAGTTTCTCCAGTGACAGAATCAAAATTGAATTTGTTTTGATTCTAGTTTTGAATTTATTGGTAATTTGTTGGTAGACCGCCGTTGTCGATTAACTCAATCGCAACGACTGTTTCTATACCGGTCAATTTATTTCTGGACAAGATTGCAAGAAAAACTTTGGTCTAGACGTTTTTAAGTGGCGAGTCTTTTTGCAACTAGTTCGAAGATGTGCCACTGTTTGCTGTTTCCGGCTGCATCGGTACCAGCCGACTTGCTCTCTGAGAGCAACTCAATTTCTGTTTCGAGGTTTGCCTGATTGAGGCTAAATAGGTCAACTAACTGCTGTTGACTCAGCGCCGAGATTGAGTTGTTGGAGTCTGGATGAGTTGCCCAAGAGTCATCTGGGCCGATAAAGTGCCCGCTAAAGCGACCACCGGGCCTCAAGGCCATCAGTATTTTGTGCACCTCGATAGGTAGACTCTTTTGAGAGAGGAAGGGCAGGCACAGCCCCGCGTTGATTAAATCAACCTGGGGATAGTCTGTTCTCTCAAGGTTTTGGCAAAATGCTCTTAACTTGCCGCCTGCGCTTTCTCCCAGCTCTGACAGTAGCTTTGTGATTGCCTCGGACTCTTTGTCTATGGCTATCACTGACCAGCCAGCCGCGAGCATTGCTCTGCTGTCACGCCCTGCGCCGCAGCCGAGGTCGAGGGCTAGGGTGGGAGGTTTTTCTTCTTTGGCAAACTGCTGCAGGGCAAAGAGCAGGGTTTCGTGCGCTTCTAGGCTGGCAACCTTATCGTAATAGGAGGCCCAGCTATTATCGTTTGCCTGTTCGTCTTGTGGGTTTGCCATGGTTGTTTGAAATCGTGGGTCTACTTTAGGTGAATTTGTAGCATGAATTGAGAATGTTCACGGCAATTCTGTGCAGCTCATCTTCGATTAGATCTGGTGCGTTCGGCTGTTAGATGGTGCTGCGTTTACGCGTTTAAATCAATTACAATTGGCTTAAACGAGACACAAATAATCATGCTACCGAAACCTATACACGACATTAGGCCAATCAAGCCACCGGCAGGTTTTTGGGATGAGCGTGCTCTTCTTAATCAGGCAGCATTTAGATGGCTCTTTTTGCTACGTGATTTAGGCTTTTCGCTACCAGGCTTTGATCATTTGGACTTTTTGATAATTCATACTCCTGGTGCACCAGCTGATATATTTCCGCAAGTTGCCTCTGGAGAGTCAAGCTGTATGCAAAGAGAAGTTCATTGTGAAGTTAGATCGATACCAGACTCTCCAGATGACATCTTAAGGTTCATAAATGAGTGTATTTACGCCTGTCTGCGGTTGGTTTGTAGGCAAGAGTCAGAAGATCTGGAAATCCTTAGCAGGGCTTACGAAAAGTTGCAGGCATTCGGTGATAATTTTCAGATTGTTTGGAAGATGGTTAAAAATCGAGCTTTTGAAGTAAGTCTGTTGATCAGACCGTGTGGAGCATACCCATCTGGTGGAGAGTTGATAGCCGCAATTCTTCGTTGCGACGAGCCCGCTAAAACCCATTACGCTGTGATGTTTGAATATTGCTCCTACTGGGATATTAAGGCACTTATTGGAAAAGTATCAATAAACGTGGATATTCTAGAAATTGTAGGTTCAAAAGAATGGGTCAGGAAATATCCAGGCTTGCCTTCAAAAATATTAGTGTCGTTGCCACAGACTTTCGAAACAAAGAATGGAGCCAGTTTCTTTCTATCTGATGTATCTTTGATTAATAAAGCTCTCAAAGATTGTGATTTGCCTTGGTAGCGATAGTGCTCTCTATTGCTGTTCCTGACGATCTGAGCCAACAGTCTTGAATACGCCATTGCATGCAGTGGCAATTTGTGAGTGTCGTGCGAGCGTTAGTCTACGAACGGGTGTCTATCTGAAATGGGCGGCCGAGGTAGCTATAAGGTTGAGATAATGATTTGTTTGACACTTGACGACAATCGATATTCGCTCGATCCAATACAGGTTGTTGCGTGTTTTGATGAAAAGGCGCACTATCGGCTGACAGGGCTTGAAACGGATTTTCTGAATAGCAATTTTATTGCCTTAGCTAAGAGTTTGAAGAATGAAAACGGAGTCAGTCGGCCGTGTTGGTTTAGTTATCACGATTTTCAAAAACTTTTGAGCGAGCTACCTCGGTGTGATTTTTGTGTTTATATTCACATGGACAATGATGGAATTCCTCACAGCAGCCCTTCTGCGTTGGTTGCTAGGGAAGATTTTGGTTTTTGGACTATCTGCACTAACATTGACCAAATAGCTGATTTATTTGTATTTGAGAGTTTTGAGAGAGTGTTAAGAACAGAGCCGCTTGAAGCATTTAGTTCACTAAACGGCGATCTCAGATTTGAAAATGGAGAAGCGTTTCCGTGCACTTGGCCGTCTTGAGTCCTGGACATATCTATCTGTCTCAGCTACATGGATATTTCAATGTTTTGCTCAGTGCCATTACTCGTACGCCTAAAGTTTATTAGAAGGGCACTTGCGGCCTTACCAGGTACCAATCGGTCGAAAATGTTTGTACTACCGTCTCGTGTCTTTCATCTTCACAGGCGGCAGTTACTGTTATTAATTTGCCATCAGGAGATATTTCGAAAGTGCCTTTTTCGCTAGGGTGCAATGAGAAAATCACTTTAGTCTCTTTCATGATATTCCAATAGTTTCGTTCGTAAGACAGCACTAACTCTGTCTTGCAGTCATTATCAATGGAATAAAATTGTCTCTCGAGTTTTGCGGTGTACCCCGGTTGTGCTAGAGGCTGTGCTTTTAGAAGTGAGTAACCGCCGAAGCTTTCACTGGGAGTAAGCAGGGCGAGTAGAACGAGGCCTGACAGCGCGAAAATAATTGAGGCCAGAAATTTCCATAGTGTCCTAGACTTCCATACTGGTAATAGAGCAATGGCACTGAGCCAAAAGAGAGCCGAGCATACGCTCATTTGAACTGAAGAAACTAGGCGCTCGTTATAGAAGCCAAAATGGCTGAATGTAAAACAGATGATTTGTAGAGTCCAAACAACAGCCATAACGTAAATTACTGGCGAAGGTATTCTTGTGAGTATCTGCACTAATGCCCCTGGCGTTAACCCTAGGATGTATTTTAGCGCTATCGTCTATTAAATGGTGGTAATGGCAGTTTTGACCATTCCGCAGCACACTTTTGCTAAACTAAAGCCCGCTAGAAGCGCTCTAACCTTGAGAGTGTCAGTTACGCCTAAGGAGCTCAACATGAAACGTTATGCAGTTATGTCTCTCGCCGCCGCGTTGTCGGTAGTGGCAGCTGGTATCTCGATGGCTCCATGCCAGGCTCAATTTCTCAAGACTTTGCAAGATAGCTTGCTTGGTGGTCAGGCCGCGCAACAGCAAGCAAATTCTCTTGGACAGCCTCAGCTGACATTAGTGGGCACTGTCAACTTGCCGCCAGCGCAATACATGATGACCAATGTGCAAACTGGTCAAGGTTTCTACGTGACAGTGCAGAACGGCCAAATGTTCTTGGGCGGTCAGCAAGTGGCGCCGCAAAATCTAGTGCCAAATCAAACTGGTATTCCACAACAGCAAACTGGTGGCTTCGGCGGAATGGTCAAAAACGGTTTGGGTAACTTCTTGCAGAACCAAATTGCGCCGCAACAGGGTCAGCAGCTAGTTCCTAACCAGTAAAGCATGAAGCCTGGCTGGTCCACGCAATCAGCTTTCTTTCCATATATAATCGCAGTATCTCTATTGCGATGGAAATATAGTAATGCCTCCGAACTATTTGGAAGTATGGCTCTCTGGCCGAAATCTGAACGCGCAGCAGGTTATTGAGTTAGAGCAGAAGTTGCTGGTTAATCCAATTGATCAGTTGTCTAGGATTGCTCTCATGGGTTATTACCCAAAGTACGCGTTATGGAAGCGAGCTGCAAGAGAGAAAGCCTTAGGTCATGAGCTTTGGTTCATTCGCAACGAGCCAACTCATCCACGATTGCGTTTTCCACTCTGCAGTCGTATTGCCTGTGCCGATGATGACCTTTACGAAATTGGTAAGTCAGCGTGGCTCGAGCACGTTGATGATGACTGTGTTGACGCGAGTATTCTTTCTCGCGCTGCCTCGTTTTTTTCTATGCGAGACAAGCAGAGGGCGGCAGAGCTCATTGAGCGAGCGCGCACTATAGAACCGTCCAATCCAAGGCACTTAGACGATCTTGCTTCTCTCTACTCATTGGGTCTCAATGGCGACTATGATCGGAGCTGGCTGCAACGCGCGTTTGAGGTTCATGGAGAACTGCTAGCGTCAAAGCCAGACGACATAAGGCAATTGGCTGCTTTTGCAGGTGTCGCCGAGAAAGTCGGAGAATACGATTTGGCTCGTGAGGCAGCTCTAAAAATTCTTCAAGTCGTGAAACCTACAGACAGAGCTGCTATTCATCAAGCGCACTCGGTACTGGGCTTGATTTACTTGCATACTGGAGATGTTGATTCAGCTAAGGCCGAGCTGCTGTTGAGCGGTAACTGGCCGGAGTTTGACCTCGATAACGCATTAATTCGACGTGGCGAAACCAAAGCTGTTTGCGATCATCTGTGGCGTAGCATGACGGCCGGGAAGCTTGGCCGAATCCAGCTTATTGCCTGGTTGGTGCAGTTGTGGCTTGGTGACAAACCAAATCTTCGCCCAACAATGCTTATGTCACACGGAATTGGTGGTTTCGTCTAGCAATTTTTTTTCGCTCAATGACCAGCGTTTGCTATTTCAGCTTCATGTGCTTTCTCTTCTTTCTTCTTGCGAGAGGCCGCGAGATTGAGAAATTCAACGAAGACAGAAAATGCCATGGCTCCATAGATATAGCCTTTGGCGATGTGGTGCCCAAGCCCATCTCCCACTAGTACGACACCGATTAGCAGCAGAAAGCTTAGTGCTAGCATCTTCACTGTAGGATGTTTGGAAATGAAGTTGCTCACTGATGTCGAGAATATCATCATGGAAATCACTGAGATTACTACAGCTGTAACCATGATCCAGAGCTGATCTACCATGCCTACTGCAGTAATGACAGAATCGAGTGAGAACACTATATCTAGTATCAGTATTTGCACTAGAGTTCCCATGAATGTTGCATTTTTCCTGGCGGAAAGTTCGTCTCCTTCGCCTTCTATGCGCTCGTGAATTTCTCTTGTGGCCTTGGCCACGAGAAACAGCCCGCCGCCAAGCAGGAGCAGGTCTCGGCCTGAAAAGGGATGGTTGAACAATGAGAAGATCGGTGCCTTTAGGCTCATCACCCAAGAAAGCGAGAATAACAATGCAATTCTCGTCAGCATTGCTAGGGCTAGCCCTATCAGTCTGGCCTTACGGCGCTGATGCTCTGGCAATCTCGATGCCAGAATCGAAATAAAGATGATGTTATCGATACCGAGCACTATTTCCATTGCCGTGAGCGATGCTAGCGCCGCTGCAATTTCGGTGTCGATTAGTAAGAAGTCCATTTGGGTCCTAAGTTTGTATTTCTACCTTTCGCTGCAAGCTAAATCATTGCAGGTCGATTGAATTATTCGTAGATAGTCAGCTTAGCACTCAGGCGCTCTCAAATTCTTTCGCAATTGATCGCATTGTTTTCACTAATCGCCGAGGATTGCTGGTAAGCGCTAGAAACCCATATTGGGTGTAAAAAGAGAGTGGATCTTTTGCGCCTTGGGCTATTTCTTCTGAACTAGGAAGTTCTGCATCAATTACCATCAATGCGCTGCCAATTTCATTTGTGCTAGCAAGCGCTCGTTTATAGATGCGATGTCAGAGGTGAATTGAGAAGCATCATGATCTTTTCGCTACGGTGCAATAAGATAGGCCGGTTACTGGCTATCTTTCACTCTAGCTGCCCATTGTCTTTCGATAGCGCCGAATGGCTGCTACTGCCTTCGCATTAACTTTTGGCGCTGCAACCATCATTTCCGCCAATGCAAAGCTTTCAACTACAGTCAGGAGAATTATTCTTTGTTGCTCTATCACTTTGGATGCTTCTTGCAGTGCCGCTGCCACTACGAAGTCCGAAACAGACCGCCCTTGCATAGCGGCGGCTTGCTCAATCTGTTGTTTGGCCGCAGCTGGCAGCCTCGTTTCCATTCGCTCTTCTTTCTTTGTTGTGTTTCTGACTATCATTATTTAAACCTCTACGCTCACTGTACGGTAATTTTACGTACGTGGCAATTGCGCGTGCGCGGGGATGGTTCAGCCCTGGCCAATAGCGTGCGATTAAATCCAGCATCGTTGATGCATATGGTGATAACGGATGCCTTTGCTGTCTGACTAGGTTCCCAGATCAGTTACGCTTCCAGCACCGTCTTTGTATATTTCAATTCCTGGTAGCGATTTTGCTACAGCTTTCAGTTCTACTGGTGCGGCGCTAATTTTTGCACCATTGGCGGTGTCGCTGTGGACTGCAGGGTTGTGAGCGGTGGAGCTATGAGCTGCGTCGTTATGGGCAACAGGATTGTGAGCCGTGGCATTGTGATGCTCAGCGTGCGAGCCCGCGTGAGCGCCCGCATGAGAACCGGCGTGATTGCTAGAGAGGTGATGGTTGGAGCTAGCCGCGACGTGATTTCCGCCGGTGTGAGTTGCTGAGTGAGCAACTGAGTGGCCTGCTGCATGACCTGCGGTATTTCCTGCGAGTGCATGAGATCCGTGACCAGCGCCGTTCATATTTAGGTGTTGCCCTGGGTGAATCATATTAGGATTGCTGCCCACAACATCGGCGTTGTTGCTATAAAGATCTTTCCAGTGTTCGCCCCCGCCCAGGTTGTCTTTAGAGATGTCCCAAAGGTTGTCTCCGGATTTGACCGTGTAGTCTTGGGCTAGATGCTGGCCGTCGAGGCCGCCTGCTCCTGGTAATTGCAGTTCAGTGCCGGGCATTATTAGGCGCGGGTTGTTGCCTATCACTGCCTCATTTAGTTTGTAGATTTCTCCCCAGCGCGTGCTGTCGCCCATGTGCTTTCCAGCGAGGTCCCAGAGATTGTCGCCATCCTTCACCGTATATGAAGTGGTTTCTGGCGCGTCCGCTGTTGCGCTATCGCTGCTGCTTCCGTCAGTTCCTTGACCCGCTCCGTTTGCCTCTAATCCTTGGCTGCTTTGACCGCCTGCGCCGTCTGTGCCCACATTTTGTCCGGTACGCTCAAGTCCAGCGCCCGATTGAGCGCCCTGTATAGGATAGTTTTGATTGGCTGGTAATTGACTTGGTAAGTTTTGAGGATCTACGGTTTGCCCTGCGCTAGGGCCGATGGTTGAGCCGAATCCTCCTCCGGGGTCCATGGCGAGGAGGTTATTCTCACCGCCGGCTGGAGCGAAGTTGAGATTCGCTTCTGCTCCCCCTTGTTCGAATAGTGGCTTGCCAAATGGTGCGCCGCCGTTGACGTTGAGGTCGGGGGCGTGGGCGAATCCATAATCTAACGACTGCCCGGGGCCGTCTAGAGGCTCGGAAGAGTTGAATGATAGTAGATTCTTGTTGTTGAGCGATTCGAGGCTTGTGGAGTCGCCTAGGATGGTTATGCCGGGTGCATCGTCGGGCAGTAAGTTGAGATCTATGCCCAGGTGTTCGCCGAGGCCGCCGATTCCGTCCATAATTTGACCGGTGATGGGGTCAAGCATCGAGAGCATGTCGTTGCCGCCGAAAAACGTGCCGAGAAATTCAAAGAACGAAGAGGCCAGGCTCAGATGTCCTGGCATTTTCATAATCATGTTTATGAGCGGCGACATCTGCTCTGCGCCAGGAATGGGCATGCCGGCGGGAGTCAGGGCGGCGGCTTCCATTCCTGTCGGACTGGGCATCGATGGTAAGAACGACTCAGCACCCTGAGGTTTGAAGAAGTTCGTGGCGGCAGAAATGTCTTTGGGGCTGCTTAGTTGGGTTTGCACGTCAGCCCTGACAGCGGTGAGCGACTCCGTGGGATGCGGAGCCTCAGGGATACCGTCTAACGGTAGGGCTTTTTCTGCTGGCATTAATTAGTAAGGAGGCGGAGGAATTTGCCATTATTGAGGCAACCACGAGCGCTTGTCAAGCGGGAATGTTGGCTGCCTTACAAAAGCAGCGAAACTAGCTAGCTATCTCTGTTTCGCGTGGGGAATATACGACAACTTGGGCCTTGCCAAGATATGCCTTTTGATCAGATACTATATCTCGTTAAGAACAACAAAGAAGTTCTCTTGGCGGAGGACTAATTGATCGAAAACAGAGTGGAGGTTTGTAGTCGATCTAAATGGCAATGGTGACAATTGTTTTGACCAACAATTGTTTTGACCAAGAAATGGCAAAGGCGGGTATTGAATGCGAGGCAGAAGACTGTCTATTTCTGTTGGATCTTCTTATCGAGATCATTCAGCAGGTAGTGGAAAAAGAACCGATCTACTTTCGAGCTATTCGGAAAAAGTGCTAACAGATGGCTACCGTGCTTACCTGCGAGGGGATAAGCTCAATGGCCGCGCCGAGCACTTTATGGAGCAAACGAAGTGCAAGAATGAAGGTCAGTCTAGACACAGTAGACCAACGGAGGTTTCACGCCTCCGCCACATGGAAGGGCGTTTCCAATGGGTTTTAACCCTACGAGAAAAAGTCACTCTGTTCCTGCTCAACGCATGTCGAATTCAACACCATAACCGACTACAGAGGAGGCCAGTGCGCAGATCCAAACACTCAAGTTAATTTGGCTCAAAGGTCTAACTATCCTGATTGATAGATCTAAAAAGCTAGATTGAAGGCGCGCCACATACTCGATTGAGAGTAATTTGTGGTACTGGGAAAAAATACTGAATTCGCTGCATTTGGATAAATTCCAGGGCCCGACGAACCAATCGCGCCCTGGAATTTTCCTATGTTGAATGTCGCTAAAGGGGCACCGACAGCGGGATAGCCATAGGGGTTGTAGCCGCCATAGGGATTGCCGTAGCCCGCATTACCATAACCATAGTAGGGCCTGCCACCACCGGCGAAGCTGTTGAAGGTGTTCCATGGCGTGTATGCACCACCAAATCCGCCACCATAATAACCGTTGTTGAATCCGTTATAACCGTTAAATCCGTTGTAATATCCTGGGTTGCCAAAGCTTATGCCACCGCGGCCGCCACCAAAGTTTATCGATAAGCCTGGTCTGTAATTCGGATAGCCATAGGGATTTCCATACTGTGGATATCCATAGCCCGGGTAACCGTAGCCCCCGTACCCATAATTTCCATAATTGGGATAGCCGAGGGCGCGATAGTTCAGATTGGGGTTTACATACCCCGGCATGTTGTATCCAGGTACGCCGTATCCGTATGGCGTCGGTCCGGCAAAGCCGTTGAAAGGCAGAGGTGTAAATGTACTTTCGATTTGATTCATGAACGGTTTGACACCGCTGCCAGCCCACGAGTCATCGGCCGAATCTTTGATCGGAACTATGTTTCCATGCGGGTCAACTGATACTCCAACGCGACTTAAATCAATCGGAATGGTTGGTTTCGGCTTCGCTTTAGCTTTTGCTTTTGGATCAATTACTTCCTCCATAAACATATCGCCGTTTTCGCCTAAGAAAGCTTCGCCGTCATCTTTGACAGCGGGTTGCGCGGCAAAGGCTGGAGCAGCGTTCAATGTTGCTGCGCCAATTACGGCCACGCTCATTGCACTTAGGCCCAAAAAACAGAGAGCAAATGCGCAGCTATTTTTCGCTTTCATTGCCACTGCTTTCCATTGGTTGATCGTTCACGAGGGGCACGATGGCGCCACTATTGCCAGAATTGCTGGCCGGAATTACGCTGCCAGTTTGGGCACCACTATTGATACCGTTTGAAAATAGACTATTGACGCCGCTGCCTGAGTTGCTTGCCGATTGAGAGCCATTGCCAGCAGTTCCAGCACCGGCAACTCCAGCACCGGCGCTACCGCTAGCAATATCTTGAGTGGGGTCACCAAAGACGTTGCGCACTTTGCTTATGAGCGCAATTATCGGTTGATAAATTTGATCAGGAAGTTTGCTTGAAACCGATTGCGAGATCCCCATTTTTTCACCGGTTACTTCGGCAACTGGCTCTTGGGCTTCATTCTTGTGCAGCTTAGAGGCGATAACATTGACCCAGAATTGAGCGTGAACCTTGAGACCCGTGATGCGGTCAATTCTAATTTCACCTTCGGTTTTCTCGCTGAGGTCAAAAGAAATTGTTTTGTCGAAGCCGACTTCTGATACTCCTTTTTGATCAATTGGCTTGATCACTTTCTCGGTCAACACAATTTCTATGTGGTGACCCTCGTCGGTTTTGGCAATTGAAATTTTTTCTGCACCGACGTCTTTGAATGCTTTGGCTACTTCGCTGCCGAAGCTACTTGGTTCCACTAAACGATATTGTGACGACAGTATGCTGTAGTCTTTGTCTAAGTCGGCGTCGACAGTTCCGGCTGGAAGGGCGGCTTTAGCTTGATCAAAATAGTCTGAAGCCGAACCAAAGTTTTTCATTTGCAGCGAGCATTCGCCCATGCGCCGCAAAGCCTTTTCGATGCAGGCTTGTTGCTCTTGCTTTTCAGCGCCCGCTAGCCCTTCGCTACTTTTTTCAAGCTCAAGGCGCAATTTGTCCCACTGGCTTTGTGCTCGCTTGTAGTCACTCTGTTCAAAAGATCGTTGAGCCGAAGTGTCATAACGTTCAAGTTTTGGGCTTAATGCCGAAGCATCGCTTACGCTGCAAGAAAGCGCGATCAATGCAGTAAGTGGCAAAAGGCTTTTTATTTTCATGGAGCTTGGCATCCTCGCTGGCTTCAACTGACAATTTGGTAAATAGTAACTACAGTAGAGAAACTGATGGCTTATCAAATTTGCTTCCCGCTGCCGTGTAAGAATGACCATATTCCGCAAGCAAATTTAGGAACCAATTTTGACTTCTAATGGTGACACCACTGGGATAATTAGTAACAAGCCTGATAATTCGGCTCCAGCAAGTGCGCTTGAAATCTGGGCCTGGGCCATGTTCGATTTCGCTAACTCTAGCTATACCACAGTAGTTACTACTGCAATCTTCAACGCCTACTTCGTAAAGACCGTGGCAAGCAGTGTTGAGCTTTCTACGGCTACTCTTTATCTGACATGTTCACTTGGCTTAGCCAACCTTTTAGTTGTTCTAACTGCCCCGGTGGTTGGTGCCATTGCTGATGCGTTCGCCATCAAGAAACGCTTCCTTTTTGTTTCAAGCCTAGCTTGTGTTATTTGCACCGCTTGTTTGTCGTTGGTTCATCAAGGCGATGTGATGCTAGCGATGGTACTTTTGGTGCTTTCTAATTTTGCCTTTGGCACCTCAGAAGATTTAATAGCCGCATTTTTACCCGAGATAGCGACGCCTGAGAAAATGGGTCGCATTTCAGCATTCGGTTGGACTCTGGGTTACATAGGTGGCATCGCCGTTTTAGGTGCTTGTTTGGCTTATGTATCATGGGCGCAGAAAGCCGGACAGACTCCAGCGCAGTTTGTGCCAGTGACTATGCTGTTTGTTGCAGTGATGTTCACCAGTGCAGCTGCACCTACTTTTATTTGGTTGAAAGAGCGAGCAAAACGCTCTGCTTCCAAAACAAAATTGGGTGAGATTGCCCGTGGCGCATTTAAACAAGTATTTGACACGATCGCCGATGCGAAAAAACACCGCGACCTTTTCACATTCTTGCTTTCAATTCTTTGTTACAGCTGCGGCAGTACTACTGTTGTAGCTTTGGCTGCGGTCTATGCCGAGCAAGTGATGGGCTTCAAAACCAGTGAATCAATTATCTTGATTATGGTTGTGAATGTGACTGCCGCCGTTGGCGCTTTCATTTTCGGCTTTGTGCAAGATAAGGTCGGTTCTGTGCGAACACTTGCAGTTACCCTCGTGCTCTGGTCGATAGCCATTTTCATTGCTTTTGCTACTACAAACAAAGAAGGTTTTTGGTTAGCGGCCAATATTATGGGCATTGCTATGGGTGCTAGTGCATCCGCTGGCAGAGCATTGGTTGGTCAACTTTCTCCTCCTGGTCGCTCAGCTGAATTTTTCGGCTTGTGGGGCCTGTCGGTGAAACTTTCAGCGATAATAGGGCCGATGACATACGGCTTAGTAACCTACCTCAGTGGCTCTAACTACCGATTGGCTTTGCTGTCTACATTGACGTTCTTCATTTTGGGTTTAATCATCGTCTTGTTTGTCGATGAAAAACGAGGCCGCGAGCAGGCACTTTTGCACTAGTTAATAGTCTCTGCATGAACGTTCGAGTTCATATCAAATATTTTTCGCAGACTTCAGGAGTTTCAATTTTGAGTTTCATAACCACAAAAGATGGCACTAAGATTTTTTATAAAGACTGGGGCAAGGGGCAGCCTGTGGTGTTTAGCCACGGATGGCCACTTTCAGCTGATGCATGGGATGAACAACTGTTTTTCTTGGCCTCCAATGGCTACCGAGTGATTGCCCACGACCGTCGCGGGCATGGCCGCTCTGACCAGCCATGGGAAGGTAATGACATGGACACGTATGCCGATGATTTGGCGGCTTTGACTGAGGCTCTCGACTTGAGTAATGTTGTCCACGTGGGCCACTCTACTGGTGGTGGAGAGGTCGCTCGCTATATCGGTCGGCACGGCACTAAACGAGTGGCTAAGGCCGTTTTGGTTGGTGCAGTAACGCCGATCATGCTCAAGAGCGAGAGTAATCCTGACGGCACGCCAATGAAAGCTTTTGACGATATTCGCGCCGGTGTAGCCAACGACCGATCGCAGTTCTACAAAGATTTAAGCGAGCCATTTTATGGGGCAAACAGGCCTGGAGCCAAAGTTAGCCTGGGTCAACGTGAGCAGTTTTGGTTGCAAGGAATGCAGGTTGGGCTGAAGGCTGCCTACGATTGTGTCAAGGCATTTTCAGAGTCTAATTTCACTGAAGACTTGAAGAAGATGACAGTGCCGACTTTGTTTATTCATGGAGACGATGACCAAATTGTGCCGATTAAAGCTGCGGCTATTCCAGCCTCTAAGCTTGTGAAAGGTTCGATTTTGTCTGTCTATAAAGGGGCGCCCCATGGGCTTACAGCCACCCACCGAGATGAGTTTCATAAAGAGCTCTTGGCTTTTGTCAAGGGATAATTGACGGCCTTTTGGTTGGCAAATCTTTCACCGATATCGGTGAAAGATTTGCAGGTTCGAGTGAAAAACCTACCGATATCGGTAGGTTTTTCTCACGCCAAGTTCAAAAACCTACCGATATCGGTAAAAAAGAAGCAGAGAAATTCCATCGAAATTTCTCTGCTTCTTTTTCATTCGGTCAAATTTAGATTTGGGCGTAACGCTTGAATTTAAACGTGTTTTTGGAAGTGAGCTTCAATGAACCATAGCTTTTTGTCTACTTCGCGAGAAATGGCAATGAGCAAATCGTTAGTGTCTTGTTCTTCCCACTCGTTGGTTTGAGCAATAGCTTGGCGCAAGTGTTTGCCGTAAGCGGCGAGGCGATCAGCAATAGCCATAAGGTGGCCTTCTTCATTTAATTTCTCAGTGTTTGGATACTCAGGCAAGATTGATTCTTTGGCGCTGTTTCTAACAGTTCCGTGAGCTACTCCACCTAAAGAGGTGATGCGCTCAGCGATTTCGTCGATGTGCGGATAGAGAACATCAGCAATATCGTCAAAAAGTAGATGTACTTGATAGAAGTCTTTGCCTTTTACGTTCCAGTGAGCTTGCTTGGTTTGCGACCACATGTCGAGTGATGCTGCCAAGGTTGTGTTCAATAGTTCGATAGTCTTGGCGCGCAGGCTCTCAGGAATATCAATTCTGGTGGTGTACAAGTGTGTACGTTGTTCTTTAGTGGTTGTCATAGTTTGCTCCAAATTGGCAATTTTCTGCTGATGCCTTGAATTTTATGGCAACGCTAGCTGATATCGACATAGCAACATGAAAAATTAGCTATGTTACTGCTTGGCAATTGGCGGCGCCCGCTATGCCACGTTCTAATCTTCTAGGCGGCTATAGTGGCGGTCGAGCGGTATTTTGTCTACGAAAGTCACTCTAGGAAATTTTCGACGAAGCTCGTTTACTTGCATTGCATCAATATTGGGACACTCGACCAAGTTGATTGTTTTGATGTTTTTGTTGGCTTTGCATAGTTGTTGGACGCATTTTAAGTCAACTTTGGTGCGGTCTAGGCCTATGAATTGGAGGCTCTTAATGCCTGCCAATTGCCGCAAACCGACGTTGCTAATGTTTTGTACCGCCGCTAAATTGAGATAATTTAGATTTTTGCATTTGGCTATTTGAAAAAGACTTTTGTCTGTTATCGGCGTTGAGCCCAGAAACAGCCTTTTCAAGCCGGCTATTTTGCAAAGGTTTTCTACCCCCTCGTCAGTGACAGCAGTTGAATGCACTCTAACCTCCTGCAGAGTGTCAATTTTAGAAAGGCATTGGGCGCCTTCATCATCGAAATTGCTGGCGTAAAAATTGACGATTTTTAAGTCTAGTTTTTTCAGCCGCGCCAGGCTTTTATTGCTGAATGTGCAACGGCTGAGATTGAGGCTGCGAATCCATTTTGTCTGCGAAATACGCTCCATTTCTTTGTCTTGAAGAATTGAGTTGTGTGTTACAGATAAACGCAAATCAACGGTTGGTGTTTTCAATCGCTGCTCGAATTTTTCTACTTGTAAGTCCGGAATTGCGCTTTCGTCAGGATACTTTCCTGGATCTAGAGATGTTTGAATTTTTTGGTCTGTCCTTTCAACGTGTGTTGGCACGCCAATTGGAGCGGTGTTGAGCGGCTTAGGTGAGCTATCTATACCAGTGGATAAATAAATGTATGCGGCAATTGCGGTAGTACAAACGCTAACGAAAATGACAGATAGATTCACTATGAGACCTTTGTTTTGAATCTCGTCCGGATCTTCATAAAACTGTCTTTCTATTTGTACTTCTTTCTCAATTCCTTCGCTGTTAGTCGTCCGCGCATCAGGAGTAACTTTCTCTAGGCGCTGCAAGCGTTCTAAGACTTCCTCCATACTTTGATATCTGTCATTTGGAGACTTGGCCAGCATTGTTGTAACCAATTTTTCTAGGCTTGCTGGGCATGGTCTGCCGTTCATTGCATCTCTAAGGCTGGGAATGGGAGCGGTCTGGTGCAAGAGTATGGTGGTGAGAGCATTGGTGCCAAAAAAAGGAGGCTTCCCTACAAGTGCTTGAAACAGTGCGCACCCGCAGGAATAGATATCGCTGCTTTCGTTTACAGGTTGCCCCATTGATTGTTCTGGGCTCATGTAAAGGGGGCTGCCGAAAACAGTGCCGTGCTCGGTTAGCTTCTGCTTGTCTAGAGGTGAACTGCTCAATGCTGCAATGCCAAAATCTACAATTTTGACTTGTACCGTATTTGCTGTTGATGCCGCATTCTTGCTCTCCTTTGATTGCAAGAAAATATTGTCAGGCTTAAGATCTCTGTGAATAATTCCCTTTTTGTGCGCCGCTGATAACCCGCTACAAACTTGAGTAAATGTCGAGGTTGCTTCTTCGAATGAGAGAAACTGACAACTTTCCAGCTTTCCTCCAAGAGACTGCCCCACTAGTCTTTCCATGGTGTAGTACGGCATCTCACCGTTGACATAACCAAAGTCAAAGACCTCAATAATATTGGCGTTGGTGAGCTTAGCAATGGCTTGTGCTTCGCGTTGAAAACGAAGCCGCTCTTCTTGTGACAGTTTTGACGATTTGAATGTCTTTAGCGCTACATCTTTATCGAGCATCAAGTGACGTGCTAGATAAACACTGCCCATGCCGCCTGATCCAAGCAATTCAATAATTTTGTACTTGTGGTCGACGATCGTGCCTAAGAGTTCGACGGCCTGTTGCGTTTGGTCAGCTTCGGTATGAGTGACCGCAATGGTTTGATTGACCACCGTGAACAATGATGACTTGGAGAGTTCGACAATGAGATTTTCCATCTCAACCTTCTCAACCTTCTCGACTTTCCGATTTTTTCAACTTTTTCGGGCGCTATTGAAATGCTGGCATCTCAGTATAGTATCGTCTAGTAGTAATGAGATAGGACAGGTTAGAATGAACTGTCATTTGGTCTTTTAAACTACCTGTCAGATAACCTTTCGATGACCTCTACTATGAGCAATGGCTTCTAGTATGAGTGGCCCATTCTAGTATGAGTAGAGAGCTCCAGCATGATTTGTAAGCAGATGGTCCAGCGCATTAGTCAAAAACAACAAGTTTGCAAAGGAGTAGTTTCGACTCTCGCTGTTGTTAGCTTAGCTCTCAGCACTTTAGCAATCAGTGGTTGCGATTATATGGAAGGACTGACTAAAGCGGTGGAAGAACCGCCAGAAATTTCGCAGCCTCACTTAAAAGTGGTCAAAGTGGGTGATGATTTTAAAGCCGTTCAGCAAGCTAGCATCTATGTGCCAATATATTCTGCCATTTACTACGAAGACCGCAGGCGTACTATAGACTTGGCTGCCACACTTAGCGTTCGCAACACTGACATGAAAAATTCGATTATTTTGCGTAGTGTTGATTATTATTCTACCGATGGCAAGCTGGTGAAAAAGTATCTGACAGCTCCTGTTGAATTAGGGCCGATGTCGACAGCCGATTTCATTGTGGCGCGCACCGATGTTAGTGGCGGAGCTGGTGCTAATTTTATTGTTGATTGGTTGGCAAGCAAGAAGGTTTCTACGCCTATTGCCGAGGCTGTGATGGTTAGCACAGGCTCGTCTCAGAGCATCTCCTTTGTAAGTCGTGGTGAAACAGTTTTACAACCAGCTATAGAACCTGAGCAAGCAATTAAAGGGCCTTAGCTTAGTTCGCGCCCGAATTGTTGCGCACGTTTTCTAGCTGTTCTTTCTCTTGTTCAATTTTGGTTTTTTGATCACCTAAAGTGTTGACCATTTCTTTTTCGTACTGCAATTGTTGCTGTTCGATGGCCTGCATATTTGCTTGCTTCTGTTGCCGTAGAGCACGCCGTTCTTGGGCCTTTAGCTTCTTCTTCAGAGCTTCAGGATCTTGAGCGCCATCTGGCCCCGGTTGCCAGTTTGCCCCGAGAGGATTGGCGCCAGTAGACACAGTGGTGCCTAGACCAATTGCCGTGTCGATCTGATTTAGGCTCTGGTTGAGGAGGTTTTCTATATTCGTGTGCTGCTGCGGGTTCAGCTCACCACCATTTTCTTGGCGCTCGCTTCTTGCCCTGTTTTCGATATTGGCCACGTCCATGTGGAGGCGATTGGCCTGTTGCTCGTCGAGCTGCCCATTTTTCTGGGCAGCCTCTATTTTTTTGTATTGCCGCTTTATGCGGGCATTAATATTGTCGCCCGACTTCTGAGCTAGCGCCGCCGGCGCAGCAATGCTCTGAATACTGGAAACTACCAGAACATTTGATGCGGCCAGTGCAACCGTAGCAGTAAAAGAAGCCTTGGCAATAAAAGTAGATACAAGGGTGCGTCTATTGAACACTGGCCTTCCTCCCAACTCTATTTATATGCTTCGCCTTTGTACCCAGGCAGCAAATAGATTTATCAGGGGTAGCCCTGTTTCGATAGCTAGAAGCGAGCTAAATGTTTAGTCAGCGCCTTCGGCTAGACTGCGGTCATTAGGATTGAAAGAGTCTGCAGGAATGGCGAAACCGCGAGTGCTTTTTCTTTCTTCGGTAGTTTTAGTTTCTTTTGGACTGTCTTGCTTTTCCATTGATTTAAATACTCCTGTTAGCGGATGCTAGCAACAGACTCTATAGTGCATCACAATTGCTAAGGAGAGGTTAAGTTGGCCTCGTTTGTAACCACTTGTCAATTAGAGTATCCACATCTGAGCGCAACATCGCTTAAGAAAAAAGGGAAGGCGAACCTTCCCTTTTGCTGATTTTCGTCAATTGTAAACGAGATTTGTGCTCTGTTTTCTATCGATCTATTTGCGCTAGAAGCGGCTGCTCATAACGTTCTCCAGCTGTCTTAGTGGCTAGTCCACTGAGGGCTGCAAGATCTTCGTCTTCAAGATCTAAACGGAACGATACAGTATTTTCTTCTAAGTAACGCACGTGCTTGGTGCCCGGAATTGGCACGATATCAATGCCTTGGTGAAGCAACCAGGCGATAGCAACTTGAGCTGGTGTAGCACCGTAGCGATCGGCCACTTCATTGACCTCGTCAACCAAGAGCAAATTGCGCTTGAAATTTTCGCCTTGATAACGAGGGTCACTGCGGCGATAGTCATCTTGAGGAAGATCATCGAAGCTCTTAATTTCGCCAGTAAGGAAACCGCGGCCAATCGGGCAATATGCCACTAAACCGATTTTTAGTTCGCGCAGAACCGGCATAATTACTGGTTCTAGATTGCGTTCCCAAAGTGAATATTCTGATTGAAGAGCCGAAATAGGATGCACTTTGTGAGCTTTGCGAATAGTTTGTTCGCCGGCTTCAGAAAGTCCGAGATAGCGAACTTTGCCTTCTTTGACTAGTTCAGCCATGGCTCCAACAGTTTCTTCGATAGGAACGTTTGGATCAACGCGATGCTGATAGTAGAGATCGATAACATCAATGCCTAGTCGCTTCATTGAAGCTTCAGCAACGGCTTTAACAGTTTTAGGATGGCTATCTAGGCCAATTGAATTGCCAGCTTCGTCGTATTTGAAACCGAACTTGGTGGCAATTACCGCTTGATCGCGTTTGCCCTTGATGGCGCGACCGATTAATTCTTCGTTTTTGTATGGGCCGTAGCGTTCGGCAGTGTCGAGGAAATTCACGCCTAGCTCTAAAGCTCTGTGAATTACTTTGATTGCTTCGCTTTCATCGGCTGAGCCGTAAGCAAAGCTCATGCCCATGCAGCCAAGACCGATGGCGGATGTAGTGAGACCCTGGTTACCCAGCTTGCGCGTGTTGATGATGCCCATGTTGACGTCCGTGTTCCATACTCAGTGACAATTCAAACCCTATCACGGCCGCTACCGCTTTACATGAAGGTAAATAGTAATAACTATCGATTTAAAGTTCGCGTAAGCCGCATTACGCCTTGTGAACAAGATTGATTCATCATTAATGAACTCGTAATCGGCCTGTGGCGCTGAATGTTGCGCAATTTCGAAACGAAATTTGTTCTTGAAGGCACACTATAGAGATAATAGAAGCCTCAGAAATTCACTTTAATAATCTGTTTCAAGAAAATATATTCAAAGGCAATTGCTAGAAAGATATAGCCTCTAAAGCTATCTGCTGAAAAGCCAACTGCCGAAAGACCAACTGCCAGTGAACCAGCTAAACCAGTGAACCAGCTAAAGAGGAACGCCTTACCCATGTCATCTGCCCTCCTTGTAATCGATATGCAGCAGGGCTTTGATGACCTGTATTGGGGAAAACGCAATAATCCTCAGTGCGAGACCAATGTAGCCGCCTTAATTGCCGCTTACCGCAAGAAGGGCCAAGCCGTAATCCATGTTCAGCATATGTCGGTCGAGCCGCAATCCCCTCTGCGCCCGAATCAGCCAGGCAACGACTTTAAGCCCGAGGCCTTGCCCATAGCCGGCGAGAAAGTCTTCAGCAAGACGGTCAATAGCGCTTTTATCGGCACAGACCTAGAAAAATATCTGCATGCCAATGGCATCGACGAACTTGTTATTTGTGGTCTTACCACCGACCATTGCGTCTCGACCAGCACCAGAATGGCCGGCAACTTGGGCTTTAAAACCTACTTAGTGAGCGATGCCACTGCTACCTTCAATCGCAAAGGAATAGACGGGCGCGAATGGTCAGCTGATGAAATACATCAAAGTGCCCTAGCTAGTCTTAATGACGAATTTGCAGAGGTACTATCGACCGAAGCGATTCTGAAGCTGTTCTAGAGCTGTTCTAGAGCTGTTCTAGAGTTCTTCTGAAGTTGCTCGAAAGCATTGCACCGCTGGTAGTGGCAATGGCTAAATGGCCTAGAGCGCTTTTGGGGAGACGAAAATTTAGAAAATGTCTGTATGCTTTCGCAAGTTATCCATCTTTTCTCGAATGTTCTTTAGCTTCTCGTCTTCTAGAGAGTACTTGTCTTGAGCAACCTCGATTTTTGCTGGCTCACTTAGAAGCTTTGTTGGCTGCGGTTTGTCGGTGATATTTAGATGCTTATTAATCATCTCTTCGACTTGATATAGCATCACCGGTTTTTGCATATAGTCATTCATGCCAGCAGAGAGGCAGGCAGCTTTCTGGGCAAAGGCGGACAGACCGATTATCGGAATTGTGCTGTCTTTTTCTTGCTCGCGAATGCGTAGGGTTGCTGAAATGCCATCCAAGCCAGGCATTCTTATATCCATAAATATTATGTCGATACGCTTCTGGAGCGCCAGTTTGACAGCATCGATACCGTTGCTAACAAATTCAGGTGAACGATAGCCGAGAGCTTTTATTTGACTGGCAAATACGTATTGGAGTGATTCCTCGTCTTCTGCAAGAAGAATTACGGCATCTTTCTTTTTCATTTTGATGCCACCGCTGCACTAGGTAGATGTACCGGAATTGTGAACCAAGCTGTGGTTCCTACACCTTCTGCGCTGAACATGCCTATTTCGCCGTTCATGAGCTTGACGTATTGTTGGGCGATGCATAGACCTAGCCCGGTGCCACCGAACATGCGAGAGGTCGACCCTTTTGCTTGAATGAAGGGTTGAAATAATTTAGCCTGCAGCTCTACTGGAATACCTATGCCGGTGTCTGTAACAGCAAATTGGATTCGACCATCTCGCGCTTTTACAGTCAGCTCAATGCCGCCTTCTTCTGTAAATTTGATGGCGTTGTTAATCAGATTCAAAAGGACTTGGCGTACTTTACTTGGATCACCTTGTAGCATGGTTGGCGCTTCGGTGATAACAGCTGCAAGCACTAGGCCTTTTGCTTCTGCTTTGCTTTTGGTCAGACCGATTACTTCGTCGACAATTTCGACAACCGAAAAGGGAATATTTTCAGTATCAACTCGGCCCGCTTCTAATTTGGCGAAGTCGAGAAGATCATTGAGAATGGTCATAAGTCTTTTTGATGCGGCAAATATGCGACTGGCACTATCTGCGGTATCAGTATCTAATTTTGGATCTCTTGCAAGTAACTCGGAGATGCTAAGAATTCCACTGAGAGGTGTTCTTACCTCGTGGCTAATATTGGCAACTAAGGCCGATTTTAGCTCGTTTGCTTCAATGGCGGTATCGCGTGCAAACTCGAGTGCAATTTCGTTTAGTCTGCGCTCGGTCAAGTCTCTCGTGACTTTGACGAAACCCATCTTCCCCCCTGCAATGGGAGTAATGGTGACGCTGGCCCAGAATTCACTTCCATCCTTGCGTACGCGCCAGCTTTCTTCTTGGTATGAGCCATCTTCCAGAGCCTTCTTCAATTCGTAAGCCGGGTGCGCTGAAGAGTTAGCTTCGTCGGTATAGAAAATCGAGAAATGCTTACCGATAATTTCATCGGCTTTGTAGCCTTTAATTCGCTCGGCTCCTTCGTTCCAGGTCATAATTATGCCATCTGGATTTAAAATCAAGATGGCATAGTCTTTGATGGCACTGACGATCAGGTCAAACTTTGCTTCGCTCTGCTGAAGCTGTTCTGTTGAATCTACTAGTGCATGTTCAGCCTTTCGCCTCTCAGTTAGATCTCGGGTAACTTTGGCAAATCCAAGGTGTGTGCCGCTTTCATCTATAAGTCTGTTGATTACAACGGCTGCCCAGAATTGGCTTCCGTCTTTTCTGACGCGCCAGCCTTCGTCTTCGTAGCTGCCAGTGCACATTGCCTCTTGCAACTCGGACTGAGGATGGCCTGATTTTTTGGCATCCTCGGTATAAAACATAGAGAAATGTTTGCCGATAACTTCGGTGGCTAAATAGCCTTTAGTACGCTCCGCACCGTCGTTCCAGGTAATCACATTACCGTCTGGATCGAGCGCGAAAATAGCGTAGTCTTTTACTCCCTGGATTAGGTATTTGAAAAGCGCAGTATTTTCTTTAGCTTCGCTCACTTCTACCTACTATCACCTTGGGATTCCTAATAGTCGACTGATAGACACTATGCCACCTGTTGGACATATAAGCAAACTGCTAGAGAGCCCAAAAGCTAGTCAATGTGCCAGAGAACGGCTTGGAACAACGCATACAAGCAATTCTATTAGTCTAGTGAAGTTTATAGTATTTTCGAAAGTTCCCAATTTTTCAAGAGGCAAGCTGAAAATCTTTGCGGAATGGCCACAGGTCAATGTGTACAGTTTATTACTTATCAGTGATTTAGTTGCTGCACCACTTAATGCTGTAATGGTTTAGCTCTTGATTCGGCCGTTTTCATTATGTGCTCGCAGCGATCTTCAGCTTCTTTGGTAATTGCTTCTTTCTGTTCTTCGTCCAGATCTACATATTGAGAGCCATCTTTTCGAATGTACCATTGATTGCCAGTGTTTTTGCCGTTAGCAATTTTCTCTTTTGCTTCGGCGCGAATGGCTTTGCACTCAGCCTGGGCCTTGCGCAAAATGTCTTCGGCCTTGGCTTGATCTGCTGCGATAATGGCTTGGCTGGCAGCTTCGTGCACGGCTGCTCTGTTGTTTGCTGGTGCGCTTGCTTTGGCTGGATCGCTTTCTGCTTTTTCAGAATCTGGTGTGCTCAATTCTGGCGTTGCAGTTGCCGCAGAGGCTCCACCTAACTTAGCAAGAACGCCTTGGCAATATTTAGCAGTTGCTGCATTGGGCTGGCACGCCAGGCAGGCTTCGTACTCGCGTTTGGCACTGCTTGTCTGTTTGCAAGACAAATAAGTATTAGCTAGGTAGTAGTGTACAAGCCAGTTTTGAGGAAAGGCTTTTACAGCTTTCTCAAAGCTTAGCCGAGCCTGCGGGTAATCTTTAGCGTTGTAGCGCTCGCAGCCCTGTTCAAAGTCACCGGCATGAGCTGCATAACTGCAGTACGCAGTTAGGGCAATAGCGAGAGTAACTGAAAGTGCTGTCTTGAGCTTGAGCAAGGTAATTACCTAACTTGGGAAAACAAAGGCTTCCAGATGTACGTTTTAGAGGCACAGACAATTTTAGAGATACAGAATATTCTACCGCGACAAATCAAACTGCGTTGCATTTGAATTATTTTGGAGTATTAAATGTTGCTGGTTGACGACTACGTGCATGCCCGATTGACAGGCTTGAGCCGAGGTGTAAGATGAATTTGAGGTGCATATGTCTGGCATTATTGTTAGTTCAGTCGGTAGGAAACTTAGCTGGTTTCTCTTATGGGGAATTAGTATTTTTGCTGCTATGGCCGTGGCATCAGCCCTCATTGCTCACGAATCCAACACTAAGGCCGCGCAAAGATATGCCGATCCTAAAATTGCATCGGCTTTTGCAAAATGGTGGATTTACACTGCTCTGAATTATTTTTCTCCCGATGCTGATACTAGGCGGCAAGCGGCTTCGAAATGCATGGACAAAGCGGTAGTAAGTTCATTCAGTCAAACTTTTTGGTCATACCGAAAAGGAATCAAGGAGCGGATAGTATTTATTCCGACCTACTACGATGTTCCAACTTATGTTAACGGTCGCACTATTTGTGTGTCGATGACTGGTGATTTTGTTTCGCTAGATGATCCTGCGCTTGCCTCCCATCACGCAAAGATCGACCTTACTGTTCGCCCTGATACAGCTGGCTGGCGCGTAGCCGGATGGAAATTGGCTTATGATCCTGACTGCAGCAAAACCATCAAATTTTTGTCTAGGGCTTTGTCTGGGAAAGGAAAGCCAGAGGTTAACCTTAAGGCGTTGAGTTATTTTAGTCGTGCTGCTGACTTGGAGCGTTCGCATAGTCTGTTGCCGGCCATTGATGCCTACAGTCAGTCAATCAAGTGGAATCCGAAGTTTGCTTGCGCCTATTTAAGAAGAGGCATCCTCCGGTTTGAGGCCAAGGACTACGATCTTGCCTTTGACGACTATACTAAGGCAATTGAACTTGACTCGACACTATGGTTTGCCTACTTTAATCGC
The DNA here is from genome assembly GCA_021732025.1 of Candidatus Obscuribacterales bacterium. GTDB lineage: Bacteria > Cyanobacteriota > Vampirovibrionia > Obscuribacterales > Obscuribacteraceae. Next base: position 29,988 of record JAKFVU010000044.1, read on the forward strand.
GCGTTGGTGCGCTCTTTTGTTGTAGATTCCGCGGTTGTGCTAGCCGATTACGATGAGGCAATAAGAATATGTCCCAGTTTTCCTTTTGGCTACAATAACCGTGCTATCCAGCGCGCGGTCCAGGGCGACAATAAAGGAGCCTTGGCTGACTACACTATGGCTGTCGAGCTTGCACCAAGAGATGGCTTCAGTCATGCAAGCCGTTCCTGTCAGCGCCTAAAGATGAGTGACTACTTTGGCGCTCTGGTTGACGCAAATGAGGCCGTGCGATTGGGGCCAGCCTCATCATTCTCTTATAAAACGCGCGGCGATGTTTGGTCTGCAATGGGAATTCAATTTGCAGCACAGAAAGACTACAAGCGAGCCGCCCAGTTGGAAAAGGTCTTCGGGAGAAGGTAGCCATGGAAAGAAAGTATCTCCCAGTGTTCGGGCTAGCTATAACGCTATATGTTTTCTCACCATGCGATGCCGCCACTTCTGATTCATGCCTTCAACTGAATAATGATGCAGTGAAGGACATCAACAGCCAAAGATGGCCCGCGGCAATAGCAAAGCTTGAAGCGGCCCTTAAGGTGGATCCTGGATATAAGCTGGCCGTAGAGAATTTAGCAACAGCGCATTTCTATTTTGGAAAAAAGCTAGAGGCAGCAGGACACCATAAAGAGTCGTTGAAGCATTTTCACAGAGCACTTTACTTTCTCTCGGATCGTAATCCCACTTTGTTGCGAAGCACTGTTGAAGAAGCTATCAATCGAACAATTGAGAAACTTGGCAGCAAGCCTACAAGTTTCGCAGACCGAGTTAGGTTGGGTGACACTGCAAGGAGAGAGTCTGATTTGATTGGAGCTGTTGTTGAGTATCGCTATGCGCTCCTGTTGCACGACGATTCATCTATTAAAGAGAAGTTGGCGGAAGTCTTAAGTCACTTGGATTGATTGTTTCGGTACGCCCGCGGGGAAGCATCCGGTATCACAAACCCGACGGCTGAGGCTAATAGAGCTGGCGTCGCTATCCATAAGAAAAGAACAACAATGACTATTCCAACAGCCAGGGCTGCGTTTGTCACCCAGGAATTCGTTTCGTTGTTGCTACCCTTCGGCGATTTCACGGCAGACCTGCAAAATGTTGATCGTAGACTAAACTAGTGTAATGGTAACCGAAAAAGCTAAAGCACTAATCGCAGGCAAGTTTATCGCCATAGCCATGGTTCGGCTTTGCTTAATTTGGCTGCTGCTTATTCCTCTGTTTTTTACCGCAACGACACAGTGCCTAGGTGGTGAACAGAGCGGCGAGAATGAGCCTAGAAGTACCATAACTTTGAATCTGGGTGCGATTAGCAGCATTGCTTTTCCTCCGTCGTGGAAACCTGATGACAGCAAAGGCACTTCTGTGAGGAGATTCACTAAGCCAAGTAATGATTTGTACGACTGCGCTATGAGTATGCAGATTGGCAATGCGGTAAAAATATCCTCAGAGCAATCTAAGGCTTTTGATGCTTTGTTGAGTCAAGCAAGACTAGATAGGCAACAGGTCAAATCACTAGCAGATTTCCCAAGTAGTTGTTTCAGCTCAGATGGGCCTAACTGCAGTAATGGAAGCTCCGTTCGCCATGCTCTAGAGCTCGGAAGTGACGATTTAAGCGCCACGACCTCAGAAATAAATGGCAAGCGAGTTATCATCATCGAGAAAAACGGGAGCAAAAGAGGCCCATGTCAGCGCACCGCTAATGGTGGCAGTCGGATGCCCTTGCTTAGTTCTGTTAGCGGCTATGTCTTGGCTCGCGTTGGCGTGGATGCCGTACAGCCAATCCAGTTTGAAGCAACAATCATGGGAGAGACCAAACCTTGTGTTAACAGCGTTAGGGCAAGTCTTAACTCAATAGTTTGGAACAAGCAGACGCCGTGAGGTCGTGGTTGAGAGCTAACGTGAGACAGTACTGAGCTGACCTTCAGCGATGCTTGGCATTGAGAAAGGCGATCATGGCCTTCGTATTCATATTGTGCGGATAGCATTGCAGCGATTTCTCTGCTGCTGCTCTAGCGTTTTTGTAGTCGCCTTCCATCAAATAGCTGTTTCCAAGGCTGAGCCAGGCATTTGAACACTTGTTATTGATGGCCAACGCTTTCATAGAGGTTTCGCGCGCCAGTTGTGGCTTGTGCTGCTGTAAGTAGATTACGCTCAGTGTGTCGAGAGGAGATTCATACTTTGGATATTTTGCTATGCATTCTTTTGCCACTCTGATCGCCGAAGCGTACTCTTTGCGGCAAAAGTGATCGTAGGCTTTGTTGCTTAGAAAAACAGCTTCTTGCGGCACTGTGTACTTGGGCAGCTCTGAGTCGAGCAGCATCTGCGCATCCTTCTTAATTTTGCCTTTCTTATCATTTTTGATGGCGAGTCGCAGCGCTTTTTTCGCTCTTTCCGGGGCGCCCATGTTCTTGTAGCAAGCGGCTAAGGCAACAAGGCGGTCGCTTGCCCAATCTGGCGGTGGTTCATCTGGAACAACTATGATTGAGCGCGCCAAACTTTGGTAAGTTTGCTCTGACACTGGTTCTTTTGCGGTTGCTTTTCCCGTTACCTTTGCCATTGTCTTCGAATTTGGCTCTGCCCATGCTGCGTCTACGGTGCTGGCAAAGGTTATGGCGAGTAGCAGGCTGAGAATACTTGTCGTTTTAAAGCTGGTCATTGATACCTATTTGCCTCTCTACTCTCTTGATTGAGGCCTCAGATTGCTCCTATTCCCTCAATTGCCTTAATTGATGCACTGACTAAAGCACTAACTAGAGCACTCTCTAAATCTCTTTTCTAAACGCTGATTCCCATAGATAAAGACAAAAGCAAGTCGCACCTGGCTATACTGCAGCTAGGAACTATCACCTAACGGTTGGAGTATTACACTTGCTAGAAAAACAGTTAGTTGTAGTTACCGGAGCCACCGGTTATGTAGGCGCCAGATTGGTGCCACGCCTGCTTGAGGCCGGTTATCGCGTGCGCGCCTGTGGGCGTTCGCTAGTCAAACTTAGCAGCCGTCCCTGGGCTAAGCATGAGGATGTAGAGCTAGTAAAAGTAGACGTTTTTGACAAAGAGTCTCTCAAGATTGCTTTGGCTGGAGCTTTTGCCGCCTTTTACTTCGTCCATTCGATGAACTCTGACAACAAAGACTTTGCTGCAGCCGACCGAGTGGCGGCTGACAATATGGTCGAAGCTGCGGCAAGCACGGGCTTGAAGCGCATTATCTATCTCGGTGGTCTGGGTGAAGATTCGCCCGATTTGAGCAAGCACTTGCGCTCGCGTGCTGAGGTAGCGACCATTCTAGAAGCCGGTCCTGTGCCGGTCACTGTTTTGCGAGCGGGAATGATTTTGGGGTCTGGCAGCACTTCATTTGAGATTCTTCGCTACTTGGTGGAGCGTTTACCGGTGATGATTACTCCGCGCTGGGTTTCCACTCCTTCCCAGCCCATAGCTGTGCGCAACGTGCTCTATTACTTGATTGAATGTCTGAGAGTCGATGCCACCACTGGACGCTCCTTCGATATTGGTGGGCCTGAAGTTCTCACTTACAAAGACTTGATGCAGGTTTATTCAGTCGAGGCCGGTTTAGGTAAGCGCTGGATTTTTCCCGTGCCTGTTTTCACCCCGACCATCAGCTCTTATTGGATACACTTTGTCACTCCCGTTCCTGCTTACATTGCCAGGCCATTGGCTGAGGGGCTACGCAACCCAGTTGTTTGCAAGAACAACGATATTTTGGCTTTGATTCCTCAACCGCTTCTCGATTGCCGCACTGCCATTGCCATAGCGTTAGAGTGCATCGACCAACATCGCGTTGAGAGCCGCTGGACAGATGCTGGTGAGCTTCCAATTGTGCCGGCCGAGTGGCCCAGCCCCGGTGACCCAGATTGGGCCGGGGGCACGGTTTATGAAGACAATCGAGTGATAAAGGTGAGCGATTCGCCGGCCCAGGTCTGGTATCGCCTAGTGCGCTTAGGAGGCAAAACCGGTTGGTATTACGGAAATTGGCTGTGGAAGCTGCGCGGCTATATGGACCGAATTATTGGTGGGGTGGGGCTCAACCGGGGCCGTCGCAATGAATTAGAGCTCTTGCCCGGCGATGCCCTCGATTTTTGGCGCGTGGTTGATGTTGAGAACGAGCGCAGTCTATTGTTGGTTGCTGAGATGAAACTTCCAGGCAAAGCATTCTTGCAATTCACCATTACTAACAGTGGTGACGGAATTACCGTTGTGCAGCAGAACGCCCGATTTCAACCACAAGGTTTGCTTGGTTTGCTCTACTGGTGGGCTGTTACACCTTTGCACGAATTTGTCTTCAATGGTATGTTGCGTGGCATCGCTGCCGGAATTGACGGCAAAATTCTAGAGGGGCCTGCCCGTGTCACCAAAGTCAAAGCATCGTGAAACTCATTTTACCTCTGGTGAGATTGTTCGCGATATCGTCATTGGTATGTCAGATGGGTTGACTGTGCCGTTTGCTTTAGCTGCTGGATTGTCCGGGGCAATTGCAAATAGCGGTTTGGTGGTCACTGCAGGAGTGGCTGAGGTTGCTGCAGGTTCGATAGCCATGGGATTGGGAGGCTATCTGGCTGCTCGCGGCGAGGCTGAGCATTACGATAAAGAGCGCCACCGCGAGTGGTGCGAAGTTAAAGAAATGCCCGAAGAAGAGAGTCGTGAAATCTTCGAGATTTTTCGCGCTTATGGTCTCAAAGACGAAGAGATTCAGCCTGTTGTAGCCGGATTAGAGCGCAACCACGAACACTGGATAGATTTTATGATGAAGTATGAGCTGGCCTTAGATAAGCCTGATCCTAATCGTGGATTGATCAGCGCTCTTGTTATTGCGTGCTCGTATGTTGTGGGCGGCATCGTTCCGCTCGTGCCCTATATGATCTACCGCGACTCGCATTTTGCTTTGCTGATTTCGGCTGCGGTCACTGTTCTTGCTCTTTTCGTGTTTGGCTATGTCAAGGGGCGTTTCACTGGCTCTAGGCCATTTCGCAGCGCCTTCCAAACTGCCGTGGTTGGCACTTTAGCTGCTCTTGCTGCCTTTAGTATTGCCAAGCTAATTTCACCGCATTAATCGCCTGTTTGGGGTATCATATCTAATCAATATATTGCAGGGTTGTGGCCTGCTTGCTGCCATTTTTGTCCGGGAAACCTCTAAATTTACTTCTAGCTTTCTTGTGGAGCGTTGATGCGAGACTACATTCTTTTGTATATCAACGGTCAAGAGCAGCGCATTTCTGGCGCGCAGGCGTTTCAGCCAGCCAGTGATTATCTGCGACTCGATCTCGGTAAGTGCGGCACCAAAGTGGTTTGCGCTGAAGGCGATTGTGGTGCGTGTTCGGTAATGATAGGCAAGCTTGATAGTAGTGGCCAGAAGTTAGACTATGTCCCGGTTAACTCGTGCATTCAGTATCTTTATCAACTTGATTGCAGCCACTTAGTTACAGTCGAGGGTTTGCGAGTTGAAGGTCAGCTCAACCCTGTGCAGCAATCGATGGTTGATCATAATGGCGCCCAGTGCGGTTATTGTACTCCTGGGTTTGTTATTGCTATGTGTGGTTTAGCTAACGATCTTAAGTGTGCTGATAGCTGTGCCAAATTTCCCGCTGGTCAGAAGCTCACTGAAGAATTAGTGAAAGACTCTCTGACTGGTAACCTCTGCCGTTGTACTGGCTATGAGGCCATTATCAATGCTGGAATGGCTATGGACCTTGAGCGTTTCAAGCCATTTGCTAGTCTCTACAATGAGTCTGAAATTGTTGCTAGCTTCAAGGCGCATGTGAGCCAAGAATTGTTAGTAGAGGCAGACGGTCGCAAAGCCTTCAACCCTACAACTCTGGCTAGTGCAAATAAGTTTTTGGCTGACAACGAGAAAGTCGTGATTGTTTCTGGTGGCACCGATGTCTCAGTCAACATGAATAAACGCGATCTTGTTCCTAAGGCCATCATGAGCACTGCAGCGCTGCCTGGGTTAGACGATATAACCATGGTCGAATCTGCTGATAAGGGCGAGGTCATGAGCATTGGCGCTCGGGTGACGCTGCGCCAATTAGAGCGCGCCATCAAAGATTTAGTGCCTGAATTCTACGATATTCTCTGGGTCTACGGCTCGCCGCAAATACGTCATGCTGGCACTCTGGCAGGAAATCTTGCCAATGGCTCTCCTATTGCCGACAGTCCTCCCTTTCTCTTTGTTATGGACGCTGAAGTAGAAGTGACTGGGCAAGCAGGTGCTAGACGCATTGCTATGGCTGATTTCTACAAGGGGTATAAATTACTCTCGCTGAAAAAAGACGAGCTTATTACTCGCATATTTTTGCCATTACCAAAAGCCGATGAGATATTGAGGCTGTATAAAGTGTCTCGCCGTCAGCATTTGGACATCTCGGCGTTTACTGCTGCTATTCGCGTAACCGTGAAAGACAATAAGATTGTTGCTGCCCGAGTAGTCTTTGGCGGTGTTGGGCCAGTAGTGAAAAGTGTGCCCGAAGTAGAGCACGCTCTCATTGGCAAGGTGCATGAGTTAGCCACTTATGAGGCCGCAGGGAAAGTCGCCCGCGAGGCCATTGCTCCAATTACAGATGTGCGTGCTTCGAAAGACTATCGCTTAACTTTAGCCGAAAATATTATGACCAAGTTTTATTATGAGAGCGGAGCAAAAGAGAGGGCACTTGCATGTCGATAGTAGGCAAGAATATTCCCCATGATTCGGCTCCTGGTCACGTTAGCGGCGAGTCGGTTTATATCGATGATATTCCGATGTCGCGCAATGAAGTGCTAGTCGATTATTTTGGTTCACCCTATGCTCATGGCCGCATTCGCTCTCTCGATTTGAGTGATGCTCTTAAAGTGCCTGGCGTTGTCGCTTTGTTCACCTATAAAGATCTGCACCACAATGTCTTTGGGCCAATTACTCAAGACGAGATATTGCTAGTAGAAGATGTTTCTGAGTTTATCGGTCAACCAATTGTCGTCATTGCTGCTCAGTCACTGGCCGCCATAAAGGCTGCCAAAAAGGCCATAAAGCTTGACATGGAAGAGCTTGTGCCAGTGCTGACTGTAGACGCTGCTATCGCTAACAATCAATATCTAGATAAGACCTACAAAATTGAAAGAGGCGATGTGGCAGCAGCGTTTTCGAGTGCTGAGCATGTCATCGAAGGTCGCTTTGTCATCGGTGGCGCCGACCATTTCTACTTAGAGTCACAGGCCTGTCTAGTACATCCGGGCGAGTATGATCAGCTAATTGTTCATTCATCCACTCAAAGCCCTTCCGAAATTCAACACACTGTGGCCCACCTATTAGGCTTACAACTTAATCAGGTAGTTTGTCTAATTAAGCGCATGGGCGGGGGCTTTGGTGGCAAAGAGTGTCAGGCTACTCATCCAGCAGTGATGGCGTCTTTGGTGGCACATAAAACAAAGCGTCCGGCTCGCATCATCTACACCAAAGATGATGATATGAAATACACAGGTAAGCGCCACCCTTATCAAAACGACTATAAAGTGGCCTTCACATCAGATGGCATGATTACAGCCCTAGAGGCTAATTTGTATGCCGATGGTGGCGCTTACAATGACCTTTCTACTGCCGTGCTTGGTCGGTCACTTACACACATTGATAATGCCTATTTCCTTCCGGTTGTAAAAGTTGTAGGCAAAATAGCCAAGACTAATTTTCCGCCTAACACCGCTTTTCGTGGGTTCGGTGGCCCTCAAGGCGTTATCACCATTGAAAATATCATTGAGGAGATTGCCGCATACCTAAAAATGGATGCCTATGAAGTGCGTCGCAAAAATTGCTATGGTATCGACGAACGCAATGTAACTCCTTATGGTCAATTGATCACGAATAATACACTGCCGCAGATTTTTGACGAACTGTACGTCTCTAGTCAGTATCAAGAGCGGCTGGCCGCGATAAAAGAGTTCAACTCCAAATCGAAGACGCAGCTTAAAGGTATGTCGCTAACTGCTGTAAAATTTGGCATTTCTTTCACCAATCAGTTTCTCAACCAAGCCAATGCCCTGGTCAATATCTACTTAGATGGCTCAATTCAAGTCTCGACTGGTGCTACTGAAATGGGTCAGGGTGTCAATACAAACATCAAGATGCTTGTAGCCGATGAGTTTTCGATTGCCCCTGAGCATGTCATAGTCATGGTCACGTCAACTGAGAAGAACAACAACACATCGGCAACTGCAGCATCCTCGGCTACAGACTTGAACGGATCGGCTGCTGTAATTGCTTGCCGAAAATTGAAAGAGCGTTTAAATGAAGTAGCGGCCCAGCATTTTGCTTCGCGCGAAGTTGGCATTGGTGCCTACGGCCATCTGATTGTCTATAAGGACGGATATGTCTTTGACGAGCGGCGGCCGCAGCTGAAAATTACTTTCCCAGAGTTAGTCAATCTCGCCTACCGTTCAAGAGTTAGCCTGGGTGAGCGCGGCCACTATGCTACCCAAGGTATTGGCTTCGATTGGAATGTGGGGAAGGGCTCGCCTTTTCTTTATTACACTAACGGCTGCGCTTGTGCGGAAGTTTTGATTGATCGCTTTACTGGTGATATGAAGGTTGAGCGCGTAGATATATTGATGGATATTGGTAAGTCAATAAACCCTGGTCTCAATCGTGGCCAGATTACAGGTGCATTTATTCAGGGCATGGGTTGGCTCACCAACGAAGATTTGCGTTATTCTGCCAGTGGTGCACTGCTCTCTTATTCGCCCACCACTTACAAGATTCCCAACATTTACGATACCCCGCCAATTTTCAATGTTGATGTCATTGACAATGAATGTACCGTTAATGTGCGCGGCTCAAAGGCCGTTGGTGAGCCACCTTTGTTGCTAGCCAATTGTGTTTTCATGGCCGTCAAGAATGCTCTTTCGTACGTCTGTGGAGAGCAGATACCGACTCTGACTACACCAGCTACTAATGAAGAAATACTTGCTCGCCTGACACAGTATAAGCAGGAAGGCCAGAATATTCACTTCAAGCCTTGGTTTGGTGCAGATTCTCCCGTGTTGGCAAAGGCTCCGTCTTTCGCTAAAGGCTACTTGGTTGGTGCTAGCGCGAATAAAGACAACAACAATAGCAACGGTCATAACGGTAGCGAGCCAGATAAAAACAAAGCTAAAAAGTCCGCATCTGGAGTCAAAGCTTGACCCTAGTAACCTTCTATCACCGCGTAGCAGAGCTGATGGGCTCGGGTGAGCCCTTCGTTGTGGCTGCGGTTGTTGATACCATTGGCAGTGTGCCGCAAGAAGTTGGCGCTCGCATGATTGTCACTGCATCTGGTCGAAATTTCGGCACTGTTGGTGGCGGTAAGGTAGAAAATCGCGCCATTGAAGAGGCGACAAAGCTTTTAACTGACTTGACACAAGGTGATGCAAAAGCGGCCAAGACCCGCTTTGTCAGCTGGAGTCTAGAGAAAGATATTGGTATGACCTGCGGCGGGTCTGTCAAGCTGTTTTTCGAGGTGCACAATCTCGGCACTTGGAAAATCGCCATTTTTGGTGCCGGCCACTGCGCCTCTGCCTTGGTAGAGATTTTGCACCGCTTAGATTGTCATATCACCTGTATTGATACCCGCCCTGATTGGCTAGACTGCCTACCAGCCAGTGGCAAGGTGCAGAAACTGCTTGTCAAAGACTATAAAGATGGCATAGAAAAAGTGACTCGCGATTCATTCGTATTACTGCTTTCAAAGGGCCACAGTACCGATTCTCCTGTGCTCATGGAGATATTCAGAGGGTATGAAGCAGGGCTACAAGCCTTTCCCTACCTTGGTGTGATTGGCAGCAGAGCCAAGGCTGAGCGACTTAAACAAGACGTTGCCGCCGCCGGTTTAGACGACAAATACAAGACTGCCTTTATCTGTCCAATAGGCCTGCCAATCGGTAACAATGATCCCCAAGAAATTGCTGTCAGTATCGCCGCACAATTGCTCGAGTGCCGAGATCAGAGCGTCAAGAACGAGTAAAAGGAGGTTACCGCTTGGAGCGCGTCTCCCGCCTGGAATGGCTGTGGGCGCTACTCACGGCTCCGGTCATACGTCAGACTCTGGTTCTACTACAGACTCTGGTTCTACTACAGACTCTGCGCCAGATCCTGAGGCATCAGTTACAAGTAACTCTAGTTCTAAATCAGATTCTAAATCTAATTCTAGCCTGGGCTCAGCAGAGCTTATCTGGAAAGCTGCCAGTGACGCTCTAGGCAAGATATTGCGCCGTAAAAAATAGAAATTTTGTTACATCATATTTGGGGCTAAAGTTAGAAAACTAAGGCAGATGGGTTTAGAGCAATAATGTCTAAATTAGCTTTATCGCACATAGTTGTTGGAGCGCTCGTTTGTGCCTTTATCATTTCTGTGGAGGTGCGCAAGGGCCCGCACAGTCGCACTTGGGCATCTGGGCCTGCCGCTAATACTATGCATGCGGATAACTTTGACCCAGACTCTGAGGAGTCTTATCTTGCGCAAGTTCGTGCTGCAGAAATTAATGGCCCGGAGATTCCCTATCTAGTTTCTATGTTGCATAATCTTGCCGGCTTTTATCAGCGCAAAGGCAGATATGCAGAGTCTGAGTCGGTCCAAAGGCGGGCTCTGGCAATTTGGGAAAAAGCACCAGGACAGAATCAACGGAAAGTGATGAGCTGCCATTTAGAGCTTGCTGCTTTGTTTTCTGCACAGGGCAAAACATCTCAAGCTAACGACGAACAAAATATTGCCCTTGGTCTTGCCAAAGTGCTGCTCGGACCGAGCCTCTCTGATATTGATAATTTTGCCCGAGGTGCTGGTGGCGACAGAGTAAACTACTCGGATCCAATGGGTGCGGCGCTAGATGCTCAGTCGCTAGCACGTGTCTTTCAAAAACATGGTGACTTCGCAACAGCAGAGAGGCTCTACAAATACGCTCTCGATACTTTCGATAAATTTCAAGGTGGCCAAAGCTCTCTGCAACTTTCTTCTTTGCAGGGCCTCGCCGTTCTTTATCGAGAGCAAGGGAATTCTGAAGAAGCTGCGGCAATGCAAAAGCGACTTGATGAGACTGCTCGCGGACTCAGGGGGACTGTAGATCAGGCTGAAGTTGATCAGTTGCTAGGTTCTAGTGCTGAGGCCTTGTTGCATTCTCCGCTGACCGCAAAAGATCTCGAAACTCTAAAAAAGTTGAAAGATGTTTCGGCAACAATGCGTATGCATGTTAATGAAAAGAAGGCTGAGCCAGTTGCTAGACGTATTCTTCAGCTAGAAGAAAAACAGTGGGGCGTCGACAGTCCGAAATTAGCTGAAAACTTGAAAAATCTAATTGACATAGAGTCCTCGCTCGGGCACCTGGCTTCAGCGAAAGCTCTATGCGAACGTTATCTTGCTATTGCTTCCTCTAGTACAGCCACTAGTACAGCCACTAGCTCATCCAAAGAACTTGACCCTGAAAGCGAAGAAGTCGCATCTGTACTCAGTATGTTGGCTTTAGTGCTAGAACGAGAAAAGAATTTTGCAGAAGCAATCAAGACGGAAAAGCAGTCGCTGGCGATGCGTTTGAAAACAGGTGGACCAGACCAGTGGGTGGTCGGCGAAAGCTACAGTCGACTTGGAAGTTTTTGCTCTCAGGCTAAACAGTTTGCTGAGGCCGAAGAATTCTACTTGAAGGGAATTTCGATATGCGAGAAGTTTGATACACCAGGTGCGAGTGGCGTCATGTGCAACTTGGCAAGGTTCTATTTAGACCGCGGCAGTTATGCAAAATCTGAGGTTCTATATAAACGTTCTTGCGATTTGCAGCTAAAACAGCATGGTCCAGATGATCCTATGCTTGCTTTAGCAACTAGTGATATGGGTCTGCTTTTTTACCGCCAAGGAAAATATGAAGAAGCTCTATCTCGATATAGCCAAGCGCTCTCGGTATTAGAGAAGAGTGACGATACCGTACCGATGACCCCAGCTATTCTAATTAGATCTGCTAGTGCGTTAGAGAAGTTGAATCGAAAAGCGGAAGCATCCAAACTGAGAGCACGCGCCAATGCACTGCAAAAAAGTGAGTAACTTTGTTGAGCTTTGCAGGGCGCAGCTTAGTAGTAGGTCAACATGACACTAGGAAGGTCGCTTCTGTGACCGGTGGTCAGTCCTCTGCTAGGGTCGTTGCCGTTGCTGCGGATTCCAGCATTGATGACATTTCCACCGCCCAGACCGTTGATCGGTGGTAGGCCCATGACGCCTTCGTCACCGTAGATTTGCTCAGCTTGGCCACCAGCTTGGTAGACAAAGCTATCTAGGGTGGTTCTAGGCAATCTTTGGCTGCGTTGGCTCAAGATTGTTCTAGAAGTTTCAGCCAAGCTGGCAAGCCGTTGATTGGTAGAGAATCTAGAAGGGCTAGGCACATAATTTGGTTGGAAATCAGACTGTGGGTGTGGTGTGCCAGTGTTGTCACCTTGGGCCGGTGCCACAGTGCTCATATCAAAGTCATTGGCAACTTGGGCCAGTGCGGCTCCTGAAGACATCATGCAGGCACAAATAGTAAGAAGAGCGCGGCGGCTACCTTTAGTAAGTGAAAGCATTGACATAGACAGGCCCTCCACAGAGGCAAACGAAAGGTAAGGCGCGCTGGTTGAAAAGTAGTAAGTGGCGCTCGGTAACATTGATAAATTACTGGCAAAGACGTGAAATACTCGTGAGTATTTACGCCCCCGTCAATTTTAGTAAATTCCAGTGGCGCCATACGCCAATCAGACTTACTTAACGAGAAGCAGCCTGCGGTTCATGTTGGCAATACTCTTAGCGAATTCCGTCCAATATATTCGTCAAATCTTGGGTGTTCATCACCACTTCCATTTCATTGCGCGCTAATTTATAGCCTTTGGGCACTTTGAATAGTGAAGCTGGCAGCATGGCCGGTTTGATCGCCTTGGTAGTCATCAAGGTCTCCCTCGCTCCGTCGGCATGTACAAGATATAAATGAATTGGAATATTGAGCAATTCTTTGGGATAACCGTTGACTGCGTAGCCAAATTGGCCAACCGCTGACGAAATGGGAATGTCGTTTGCTGTCCAAAGTTCAAGGACGTTATATCCGCTGGCCTGCTTTTTGTCTTTTGGAGATGTTCTCCAGACAGTCATGGGATGACCAAGTGACTTTGACTGATAGGCTTTCGACCAGACTGATTCAGTGTTATTTCTAAGCATTGTAGCCCGCAAAAGCGACGTGCTTGCCGCCGCTGTCACGTGTCCTGGGGTAGTGTTGAAAGGAAAATATAGTTTGCTTGAGTCATTGAACATGAAGAATTTCCACAGGGGAGCCTCTGCCACTACGCTGTAGCCGGCCTCGATGCTATCTGTGCGAAAACCCTTAGCCGTAGCTGAGAAACGTGAATGCTTAATGACACTGCCGGTCTGTTCTGTGGTCCAGCCTTGGTCGTTGGCTCGAGCAGGGGCGGTCGAAATAGTGGTCAGCAGTGCAATTGCCGCAATGACTTGGCTTGCGCGCCTTCTTGGCTTGGCCCGCCTCTCCTCAATAGCAATATTCGGAGTGTTGGAATTCAATTGCTTTGGTAAATTTGACATAGAAATGCTTTGCGTATGAGACTAGTGCATTGTGGCAGAAAACAATCCTCCTTGGCCAGGCAAGAGCAGTGCCTACGACAGAATTACTTGATTGGAAAAGTTCGAAACTATATGGATCTTTTTGCAGCCTGTGAAAATTTTGCCTTTCAAGAGTCGCTTGGCCCGGGAGCTGTTTTGCTGCGAAAGTTTTGTCAGGGTCAGGGCGTTGGACAAGACTTGTTTAGCCACTTGCTTAGCGACTTGATAGCTGTAGTTGAGAATGCACCTTTTCGGCACATGGTCACTCCAGGCGGCTTTGAGATGTCTGTAGCCATGTCCAATTGTGGAGAACTTGGCTGGGTGACCGATTCATCTGGTTACCGCTATCAGGCAATTGATCCGCAAACTGGCCGAGCGTGGCCGGCCATGCCAGAATCTTTCATGCCATTGGCTCACGCAGCAGCACTGGCAGGAGGATTCGATAAATTCACCCCTGATGCATGCTTGATCAATCGCTACGAAATAGGCTCACGACTGACGTTGCATCAAGACAAAAACGAGCGCGATTTCGCCCAGCCAATAGTATCTGTTTCAATCGGGTTGCCCGCGGTCTTTCTCTTTGGTGGCTTGGAGCGAAATAGTCCGACGCGAAAGGTTCAAGTCACACACGGAGATGTGGCGGTCTGGGGTGGTACATCGCGCCTGAATTACCACGGTATACTGCCGCTCAAAGACGGCCTCCACGACCAGACCGGGCCCTATCGCTACAACTTGACCTTTCGCAAGGCCGGCTAGCTGGGCTAATCAGAGCACAGAAGTGACTTACCAGTTACGAGCGCCTTCATAGCGTGGCTTTTCTTTCTCGTCAATAGATTTTCGGTTTTGCTCTTTCAAAGTCTCCGCCGGTGGCACGGGTTTGTCAGTTGCTAGTGTGTAATTTTCGAGGGCAGCCCAATTGCCAGTGCCTTCTGACCGTGGCTTTTCTTTCTCATTTATGGCATTTTTGTTCTGATCTTTCAGAGACTCAGTTGGCGCCTCGTTTTTGCCGGTAGCTAGCGAGTAGCCTTCAAGTGGTGCCCAGTTGCCGGTGCCCTCGACGCGAGGTGTTTCTTTGGTGCCCATTGAGCTGCGGTTCTCAGCCTTCTTTGCCGAGTCTTGTGGGTCCGAATCGACTAAGTCGATAGTGGGAAAAGCCTTCATCGAATTGTCTGTTTGAACTTTGCCTGCGGTGTCAGTAACTTTGGCTGAGGTCGTGTCTGCCTTTAGGTCTACTAAATTGAGAGAATGATTGTTATCTCCTTTCTCCACAACAACAGTATTGTCCGCTGCTTTCGCAGAAGCTTCGATTTTATCTACCATAGTAAATGCTCCGGGGGGCGAGCTGATGTCAAGAAGCCACAATTATGACCCAAACTCTGCGATTTGCGGCAGAAATTTAATCCTTGGGTCCTAGCCGATTTATCGTCGATAGATATTTAGCCAGATCTTTTAGTTCTTCGTCGCGGCCCGTGAGAGGCGGCATAATTCCAAGATACTGATTCTTTTCAGGGTTGGTTTCTCTAAGCATGGTTAAGAAGCCGTAGATGGCGTCTTCATCGCGCTCGCCCAACAGCTTTTTCATGCTGCGGTAGCCAGTTGGCGTGTGGCAGCTCATGCATTGATAGCGAAACATCACTTCGCCGCGCTGCTCATTGTTTTCACCTTGTGCCGTGCAGGCTTTTGACCATACTCCGGCGTTGAGAAAACCCTCTTGGCTCAAGCGCTGAACATCTTCTTTGCGAATGCCATTTGAATAAACATAGTTGTAGACAACATAGGGTTTGCGCAAAAGTTCGCGCATATATTCGGTTGAACCTGTTGCTCCCAAACCACACACTAAGAAGAGTATGGCGATTCTGAAGGTGAAACCCTTGGGGTTAAGGTAAGGGCCAAAGTAGGCGAAGAGCACAATGGTGCCAGAGAGTATCAAGCTTAAGTAGAGAGTTCTTGCCAGTATTGAAAAATTACCAACACCCGAAGACTGAATGCCAGTAAAAATTGTCGCCATGGTTGCTTGGGGCACATTGGCGATATACCAATAAGCCACCAGCGGTCCAAGTAGAAATATTGGTAGTAGCCACTTGGCGCAGTATTTGGCCATGTAGACACGTAAATCTTCGTCTTTCAATCGCGATGATGTCACCATCGCGTACATGCCAGCAATTGCAAACATGATCAGCAAGCGCATTATTAGAGATGGAAAATATGTTGGGTTGAGGAAACCATCAAGCCAATAGTGAGTTTTGAGCCACAGCCCAGGGGTGAGCATGAAGGTGAGAATGCCATTGATAATCACCAGAGTCATGATCGAAAGGAAGCAGTATAGACGTGCTAAGAACAGATGCTGCTCTTTGGTGACTTTGTCCCATGAGTAGTAATAAACAAATATTGTTGCCAGTTCCGCTGCAAAGAATAGATATTCAAGTGCCCAAGCGAGTGTGAAATTTTGAATGAGAATGGCTGTACCGTCTGGGTTTACTAAAGCAATTGCCCACCATATAGCCACGCCCGTGACTGCCCCTGATACCGAAGTTAGTATCATGAAAAAGCGAGAATGACTCT
>JAKFVU010000065.1 GCA_021732025.1 Candidatus Obscuribacterales bacterium
GAAAGGCAATGACAACTTCGCAAAATCCAGCATCGGCTGTAGAGAATGCCACTAAATATAGACTGGTGACCCGCAGCGACTTCGACGGCCTGGTCTGCGCGGTTCTGCTCAAACACATTAATATGCTGGACGATATCTTGTTCGTTCACCCCAAAGACATGCAAGACGGCAAAGTACCCATTAACGACCACGATATAACCACAAACTTGCCATATGTTGACGGCGTACACCTTGCCTTCGACCACCACTCAAGTGAAATGACCCGCAACAAAGGTAGCCGCGACAATCATATTATCGACCCTAAAGCCATGTCGGCAGCTAGAGTGGTTTATGACCACTACGGCGGTGCTAAGACCTTCCCTGCCCGCTGGAATGACATGATGCACGAGGTCGACAAAGCCGACGCTGCTCAATTCAGCAAAGAAGAAATTCTCAATCCAACTGGCTGGGTGTTGCTCAACTATTTGATGGACCCGCGTACAGGCCTGGGCAGATTTAGAGATTTTCGCATCTCCAACTACAATTTAATGATGGATTTAATCGACTACTGCAAAGACCATGATATCGATGAAATCATGAAAATGCCTGACGTACAAGAACGTGTGGAGCTGTACAACACCCAAGCCGAATTGTTCAAAGACCAAGTTAACCGTTGCTCAACCGTGCACAAAAATCTCATTGTGCTCGATCTGCAAAAAGAAGAAACAATATTTGCTGGCAACCGCTTCATGATTTACGCCATGCACCCAGAAACAAATATTTCTATTCACAGACTCTGGGGCTTGAAGCAACAGAACACTGTATTTGCTATCGGCAAGTCAATTGTTGATCGCAGCTCGAAAACAAACATCGGGGAGCTTTGCCTAAAATATGGCGGAGGTGGTCACGAAAATGCGGGCACCTGTCAGATTGAAAACGACAAAGCTGACAAGGTTTTAGAAGAGCTTGTTCATGCTATAAACAAAGATGGCTAATACACACATCTAGTACACACATCTAGGAATCACATGCAGCAAGTCGAATTAGTCGTTGCGCTGCTTGCAATAATTGCCATCGTCGGAGCGATCTCTCAAAAGCTGAGAATCGCTCTGCCGATCATGCTTGTACTAACAGGTATGGCCATATCCATGGCGCCCAATATTCCGCCCGTGCATCTTGAGCCAGACGCTGTCTTCTTTATCTTTCTGCCACCACTTTTATATTTAGACGCCTACAATACATCATGGCGACAATTAAAAGATGTCGGAGAATTGGTGACAATTCAAGCCGTAGGCTTGGTGTTAGCAACAGTTGCTGGCGTAGCATTAGCGATTCATACTGTAGTACCAGGAATACCGTGGACAGCGGCTCTAGCGTTTGGTGCTATTGTTTCGCCAACTGATGCAGTGGCAGCTTCAGCCATTGCCAAAGAAGTTCGCCTGCCCAAAAGACTGATGGAAATTATCAAAGGCGAAAGCTTAACCAACGATGCCACCGGCCTGGTGGCATATCAATTTGCCGTAGCGGCAGTTGCAACTGGTGCTTTTTCGCTCTATGAAATGGGGACCAAATTTTTCTACGTAGCTATAGGCGGAATAATTATTGGCCTAGCCACAGGCTTTATCTTAGTGAGACTGAGAACCAGACTAGAGCACAAACCGGTTGAAATAATTGTTTCCCTGCTCTCACCTTTCATTGCCTACTTAACCGCCGAGCACTTACACGTTTCAAGTGTTCTTTCGGTAGTCACAGCGGGTCTCTTACTGGGCTGGCGCTCGCCTATGATGCACGGCTCAACCACAAGACTACACGCAACAGCCAACTGGGAAACCATCGCCTATCTTCTCAATGGATTTTCATTCTTACTAATGGGCTTGCAACTGCGACCGATACTAGAGACTGTAAAAGCCTATCCTGCACCACAGTTAGTATTATGGACATTAACCGCTGCTTTAGCACCACTGCTCATACGCTTTGCCTGGACCTTTACAGTCGGGCCGGCCTACAATGTACTGCGAAAGCAGAAGCAGCCCGGCTGGAAACATCTATTTGTCTTTTCTTGGTCGGGCATGCGCGGCGTGGTATCACTGGCAGCGGCGCTAGCACTGCCCCTGACCTGCAGTAACGGCCAAGCTTTCCCTTATCGCGATCTTCTCATTTTTCTGACGATTGCAGTAATTGTCTCTACTTTGATTTTGCAGGGTATTACTCTTCCTTCAATTGTCAAAATGTTTGAGTTCGAACCCGATGCATACAACTCAGAAGAAGCAGAAAGAAAAGCTCGACTTGCTCTCTCACGGGAAGCAGTACGTCGAATTGACGAACTGGCTCGCTCTGAAAATATAGACTTTGAAGATCCAGTATTACAGAAACACTTGAATAAATATTTGGAGCGGGCAGTAGCGAACATGGGCCCAGAATCACCAAACCAGCCAGCTATTCTCTTATGGCAAAGAATCAAAGGCGAGACAATTACCGCTCAAAGAACCCTGCTTTTAAAACTACGCGACGACAACGAAATTCAAGACGAGACCTTCAGAATAATTCAAAACGAGCTAGATCTAGAAGAAACTAAATTGGACGGTCCGACATGAGCACCTATCAATTCACCAAGCTGTTCACCCTGGCAGCAATAGTTAGCGGGTCAGTTCTAATTTTGCCAGTTAGAGCTGCAGAACCTGAAGCCAAACCACCGATATTTCAGTCGACAGAAAGAGTGCTGCAATATTATGGACCCGCAGTGAGAAAGAAACTGAAGCCTCTATTTGAAGCAAATAAAATCTCCTATCCGCCCCGAGCAATGACATGGATAGCGTTAAAAGAAGAGAAGCAACTACTGCTTTTTGCCAAAGATAAAAGTGGTGCCTTCAAGCAAATTTTAAGCTATCCAATTATTGGCACATCGGGAGTTGCCGGGCCGAAACTAAAGGAAGGCGATAAACAAGTGCCCGAAGGTTTCTATAAAATAGCCAGCTTTCGGCCCCACTTAGTAGCTCACATTGGTATGGAAGTAAATTATCCGAATGCCACTGACCGCAGCCATGCCCAAGCGGAAAAGCGGCGCAATTTAGGCTGCGACATACTAATTCATGGAAGCAAATGGTCGACCGGTTGCTTAGCCATGGGCAACGAACCAATTGAAGAAATGTTTGTTCTCGCTCACGACGTCGATGCTAAAAACATTTCACTCGTTTTTGCACCCTGTAATTTAGTGCATACAGCCCCAGCAGTCGATTTCAAAAAGCAGCCGGCCTGGTTACGCGATCTTTATCGCCAGCTGCGCACTGAGCTGTCTCGCTATCCGCTTTAGACTACTGTTGCAAATGCTTCTTTAAAAACTCAGCCATTTTCACAATACTGGCATTCCAATCGGCCTGATTGCCACCGCCACCGTGGCCACCACCCTCTATTGTGATTAGCTCAGCGTCAACCCCGGCTTTCTTGCATGACTCAAGCATTGTTGTTGCTTGGTTGTACGGAACCAATTCGTCTTTACTGCCATGAATCATCAAAATAGGGGCATCATCGCGGCTTAGATAATTCACAGGGCTAGCAGTTGCAAACGACTCGGGGCTCTCTGTGCGGCTCTTACCAATGAAACGCTGAGCAATTTTCTCTGCATCAGCTGGCAATGACAATACCAAACTAGTGGGTCCAGCCATACTAACAACCGCTTTCACAGAACTTGAAACTTGAGGTTGACTAGTATCGCTAGATAAAACTGGTTCAGTATTATCGGTGGTACCAAGAAACAATGCTAAGTGCCCACCAGCCGAACTACCAATTGCGCCTATTCGCTTAGGGTCAATATTTAATTCTGCGGCATTTCTGCGCAGGTAGCGAACTGCCGCTTTAGCATCCTCGACTTGAGCAGGAAAGTGAGCGTGAGGAACGAGCCTATAATCAATCGAAGCAGTGACGAAACCTAGCTGACTAAGCAAGAAGGCACAGCCTAACATGTCGCGCTTATGACCGGCAGCCCAGCCCCCACCATGAATGCAAAGGACAACAGGAAACGGACTATCCTTTTTGGCAACCTTTGGCGTAACAATGTCCATGTATAAGGGCTGGCCGTCGACAGTGGCGTAACAAACATCTCTTTTCAAGGTTAAAGTGGCGGGAGGCTCTGGATAAGCTTGTGCCCGAGCGAAAATGAAAATGCCACCACTAAAGAGCAGTAGCAATGCCACAGAAAATGGCCGTAGCCACTTTGCTTTTTTCAATGCCATCGCCTTTCCGCTAGTCACAATAAGCTCTCGCAGGTTGCTCTATTTTTTCATATACCCACCGCAAAGAGGCACGAACATTGCTGTTCGCGCCTCATTAACCGTCATTCAGCCCTTAGCTCGTCTAATAACTAAGGGTTGGAAGATTCTTTCACTTCTTTGACAGTGCTGGTTGAGCCATCTACACCAACTGTAGTACTGGCACTAGATTTTTTGTGAGCAGAACCGTCCACACCAACAGCGTGTGATTCTTTCTTCTGCTCTGCAGTAACACTACCATCAGCATTAGCGCGAACGGCATCTTTCTGCTCTTCTACCTTAGCTCCGCCAATTCCAGCTTCAGCGTGATAAGTGCTTTCTTTTGCTTCAATAGCATTAGCACTAGATTGCTTAACAGTTTTGGCAGTACCAGTGGCGTCAGACTTTACTTTTACGCTAGTAGCGGCTGAGCCGAGTGGAGTTTCGGTCTTTATCGATGTTGAGCTTACTTCGTCGGCAAGTGCCACCGATTGACTCAATAACATAGCCACACCTAGAGCTAGGGTGGTTGTTTTAGTGGATGCAAACATGTGTATTTTCCTCATAACAATAATTGGACATAAATAGGAATAGTGTCTCCGTATGTCCCTCGACCTGCGCTGACGGATGGCAATGAGCCAAGTTCCGCCTTGTACGTTAGCTTTTTGTAATTATGGATTGGAAGATCGTTTCTCTTCTTTAACTGAACTGGTAGTGCCATTAACACCAACAGTAGTGCTAGCACTAGATTTCTTATGAGCCGAACCAGCCACACCAACAGCATGTGATTCTTTCTTCTGCTCAGAAGTTACGCTACCGTCAGCATTGGCGCGTACAGCATCTTTCTGCTCTTCTACTTTAGCTCCACCAACACCAGCTTCAGCGCGGTAGGTGCTTTGTTTAGCTTCTACTGCATTGGCGCTAGAGTTTTTAACAGTCTTAGTAGTTGATGCAGCATTAGACTTCACTTTAACGCTTGTAGAAGCTGAACCTAGTGGTGTTTCAGTCTTAATAGATGTAGTGCTAGTTTCGTCAGCTAAAACTACCGACTGGCTTAAGAACATGGCCACGCCAAGAGCTAGGGTGACTGATTTATTCGATACGAACATTTGTATTCTCCTCAGAACTTCAAAGAAATTTGATCAATTAAACAATTGACCACAAATTTCCTGCCTCCGCCGTGACGCGACACTGCGGCGGTGGTTCCATAAACCATTACCGATCGTCACTTTGTGGATAATGGAACAAAAGAAGCATAGTCCAGTCTCTATACTCTTTTTGCTCAGCAGAAGCAAAAATCTTCTGCGGGGAATAAGTAGATAGGAAACTGGGAACTAACCAGCCACCTTTCGGTCACCGCCAAGGCTAACAGCTACACAGAATTTCTTGAGAACGAACACCAAAATGAAACAATGAGCGAAATTACGGCCGCTGCTAGTGAAGCTAGTGTAAGTCAACCTCCATACAGCACATCTAGTTTCCATAGAGCTAGATGGAATGTCATGGACATGATCACACTCATTTCTACAAAGACCATTCCCACTCACATTCTGACCGACTTTGATATGGAAGCGGCCGAGGAGTTACGGGCAAAACTTTCTACAAAAGAAAGCAAGGTCACGATTACAGCCATTATTTTGAAGGCAATTGCCATTGCCCAACTGAACCACCCGCAGACTAGGGCCTACAAGTTGCCCTTCGGCCATATCGTGAATAGGCCCGAACCTGTTGCGGGGTTTACCGTTGAGCGCATGGTTGGCACTCAAGCTGCAGTGTTCTTCGGCATAATCAAAGACCCGCACAAAAAGCCATTGGCGCAAATAGCACAAGAGTTGCAGCGCTACGGCTCTGGTGATCTCATGAGTGTGCCCCAATTAGCCAAAGAGCACGTGCTCAGTAAAGTGCCATGGATAGTGCGTCGCGTCTACATTGCCATTGCTTTGAACATTCCATTTTTGCGCGAAATCGTTAACCCTGCAACTTTTGGGGTGACTTCACTGGGTAAATTCGACCTCAACACCCTACTTGCACCCAACGTTAGTACCTGCATTTTTGGTGTGGGCACTGTTGAACCCAGAGTCAAAGTAATAGAAAACGAAATTAAAGCTCGCAAAATGATGACGGTCTGTTTCTCAGCCAACACACTTGTAGTTGATATGGGCAAAGCAGCGCACTTCTTAGCTTCAATTCAAGCGTTGATAGAAAGTGGATTAGCAGGCCACCTCACTGAAGAAGAAGAACTAGCCAAGGCCAACTGACTTTAGCGTTTCATGCTGAGCGAGATGCGCTTACGGTCTTTGTCTACTGATAGAACAGTAACTTGTACTTTCTGCTGCACAGTGACAACTTCACTGGCATCTTTGACAAATTTGTCTGTTAGTTGGCTGACGTGCACCAATCCATCTTGGTGTACTCCAATATCAACGAAGGCACCAAATGCAGTGACATTGGTGACGATGCCGGGCAATTTCATACCATCGTACAAGTCATTGATAGAATGAACACCTTCAGCGAACTTCATTGGTTCTAACTTGGCCCGTGGGTCGCGGCCTGGTTTCTCAAGCTCTTGCATAATATCGCGCAGAGTCGGTAAACCGATTTTGTCTGAGACATACTTGTTCAAATCAATTTTCTTTCTCGTCTCAGCGTCTGACATTAACGTGCTCAAATCAGTGCCCAAATCTTTAGCCATGGTCTCGACGACCTTATAGCTTTCTGGGTGCACAGCACTAGCATCTAGTGGGTTCTTCGCCTCGCGAATGCGCAAGAAGCCAGCACTCTGCTCGAAAGCCTTTGGCCCTAGCCGAGCTACTTTTTTAAGTTCTGCCCTTGACTTAAACGGGCCATTTTCTTGACGATGGGCCACGATGTTTGCGGCAATCTGTTTGCCCAAACCAGAAACATACGATAGAAGCTGTTTACTGGCAGTATTTAGCTCGACACCGACAGAGTTAACACAGCTCACCACAGTGTCGTCTAAGCTGCTTTGCAGAGCCGGTTGATCGACATCATGTTGATATTGACCCACACCAATTGATTTAGGATCTAACTTAACCAATTCGGCTAGAGGATCCATTAAGCGGCGGCCAATAGAAACAGCACCACGAACAGTGAGATCGTAGTCAGGAAACTCATCGCGTGCCACTTCAGAGGCCGAATAAATTGAGGCACCACTTTCATTGACCATGACAATTTGTGGCTCCTCCATCGAGGCAATAGACCAATCGATAGCGCGCAAGAACTCTTCGGTTTCACGGCCAGCAGTGCCATTGCCGATAGCGACAGCGACAATATTGAATTTCTTGCCGAGCTCAACAATTTTCTTTACGGCACTTAACTTAGATTGCTTGGCGCCATCACCTGAGCCGTCCATGTGTGGATAGATAACATCGTGGTGCAATAAATCACCCTGGCGGCCCAAGCAAACGAGCTTACATCCAGTTCTGAAACCTGGGTCTAGAGCCATAATGGCATGCTCACCCAACGGTGGTGCCATTAGTAGCTCACGTAAATTGCGAGTGAATACGCGAATTGCTTCAACGTCGGCTCGCTGTTTCAACTCGGCTCGCAGCTCTGTTTCCATCGAAGGAGCAAGCAGACGGTCGTAAGCATCTTCGACAGTAATTTCTATTTGCGCCTTGCAGGCGCCGTCGCCTTTAAGAAAATTGTTGTCCATGATGATCAAAGCATCTTCATCATCGGGCTTTATTGAGACTTTTAATACGCCTTCGCTTTCACCCCGGAACATAGCCAAAATTCGGTGTGATGGAGCTGTTGTAACTTTCTCGCTCCACTCAAAATAGTCTTTGAATTTTTGTCCTTCTTGTTCTTTGCCTTTGGCTACTTTTGAATAAATAGAACTGTTCTTGGTCCAATAGGCTCTCAACTGTTTACGAGCGACTAGGTTTTCGCTCATCCATTCAGCCATGATGTCGCGCGCGCCAGCCAAAGCTAACTCAATAGTGTCGACACCTTTCTCTTTATTGACATAGGCCTCGGCAGCTTTCTGCACGTCTTTTAGCTTGAAGGTAAAGATATCTTGGGCCAAAGGCTCTAAACCTTTCTCGCGGGCAACGCTGGCTTTGGTCTTGCGCTTAGGTTTGAAGGGAAGATAAATGTCTTCTAGATCATTAATAGAATTGGAAGCGGTCAGCTTAGCCAAGAGCTCATCAGTTAATAATTCGCGCTCTTTGAGCGATTTAAGCATAGAGTCTCGACGCTTATCGAGCTGCTGGAGGCGCTCTTGCAGGTCACGGATGGCAGCAATGGCGACCTCATCGAGTGTTCCGGTGGCCTCCTTGCGATAACGGGCAATGAAGGGCACTGTGCAATCTTCAGAGAGCAAGTTAATAGTGGCTTGAACCTGTCCCACGCCTATTTTTAGCTCGTCGGCAATTTGCTTGGCATAATTTGTCGCTGCTTTTTCTACGGCTTTTGGCTTAGCGCTTGGTTCGATTGTTTCAGTGCCTGTCATATTCTCGTTTTTCCTGTAAACATCGCCTTATAGTACGATATTCGAGCGATTTTCTCCTGAAGAGTGTTTACTTAAGTCAGGTGCTAGAATCACTTTAATCACAGATATTAGTAGTTAATGTATTGAGGGCTTGCCAATGTTGAAGACACTTATCAAAGGAAATTTGCCCTTGTTGAAAACAATTTTCATTGCTGGTGCAGTGGTCGGAGCAGCTGCCAGTTCAGTTGTATCGCTAGGTGTCGGTTACGCCCTAGGTAATTTATTTGCTTCTAAATCAGGCAAAGAATTACGCGACGATATAGCAGACAAGGCTAACGAATTTGCCGGCGGCGTTAAAGACAAGTTCGCAGCGACAACTTCTAGCGAAGACGACATCTAAAACAGAATAGCTTCGCAAGGCACTACATATAGTGACAAAAAAAAGGGACGCAATGCGTCCCTTTTAGTTTAATTCACTAACAAACAAGAACAGACTGATTAGACAGCTGCGCCTAGTTTGGCATTCAATGTGATTTTGGCATTGAACAAACGTGAGATTGGGCAGCCAGCTTTAGCTTTTTCTGCGCATTCTTCGAACTTAGCTTGGTCGGCGCCAGGAATATCAGCAACTAGATCGAGAACGATTTCTGTTACTGTGAAACCAGCGTCGGTTTTTTCCAAAGTTACTGTGGCTTCAGTATCGATTGACTTAGCAGTCAAACCAGCTTCGCCAAGAATGTTGGAAAGAGCCATGGAGAAACAACCAGAGTGAGCAGCTGCAATTAGCTCTTCAGGGTTGGTTCCAGCGCCTTCTTCAAAGCGAGTACCGAAAGAATATTGTGTTTTTGAAAGAACGCCACTCTGAGTGGAAATTGTTCCTTTGCCATCTTTAAGACCGCCAGCCCAGTGAGCTGATGCTTTACGTTTCATAGAACCTCCGGATGTCAACTGCGCAGCACATCGGCAGGCAGCTGAATTTGTCATTTTGGTGGACTAAGTATATAAGATCCAAGCTGGAGAGAATCTAACTTCAACCAAACGGTAATGATCCATAGCAAAAGCCCCAAGTCATGGCTGACAACTTGGGACGTGCATACTTTATAGAGGCTTTATCGAACTAGTCAGAGCCCTAGCGGCGACCACCACGGCCGTCGTCAACAATGACGCAGTCTTTTGACTTCTCGTTGCCATATATGGCTCCGCCAACAGCGCCAATCACTGTGCCCCGAACCATATCGCGTTTGTCACCACCGAGCACGCCACCCAATATCGCACCAAGCCCTGCGCCTTTCAGGCTATTATCTACGACTTCACCTTTAGGGCACTCAACTTCAGGACGTGTATGAGGGCGTGGCTCAGGTCGTTGGTTTGGACGACCGTGATCGCGGTCTCCACTAGGGTAGGCAACGCGCTCATCTTTCAAGTGTCCAGCCAGGGTCTCACCTTTGCGGCCACCGGTAACAATAAGGGTGCCGTCTCTCACGATTTCAAGGTCAAAACCTTGTCCGCGAACACCTTTCTCTTCTTTCTCAGAAGTTCTTTTAGCAAGTCTGTTGAAGGAATTAGCTCCGAGATCTTGAGCTTCATTGCGCAATATATTGGCTGCTCTGACGCCGTCACCAGTGTCTAGCATCTGGGCCAAAGCGTCGGCTTTGCGTTCAATGAGGTTATTTGAAATTTCTCGTCCAGCCATGTGATTTCCTCCAAGAAAGTGCGGTGCGTTCACCGATGCCTTAACATTACAATCGAGTTGTGGCAATTTACGGGCATTTGCCAAGGGCTCAAAGCAGTTCAAGATTAAATCGCAAAAGCCTGCGCCCGTTGGGCTTACAGGTTTATGGGTGTCTCTTCTGACTAGCTTTGCACTGTGCGGCCACTTCTTGCAGCCGCTTCTGGGCAGCCACGTCTATCACCACTGGGGAGTACGCCGGTAACGCACGCTTGTCACCATCAAGGCGAGGTCTGTCGCGGTACTGCTGTGAGATGTTAGACAATTGGCGCAGATGCAAGTCTTGATAGAGAGCGCAGGGGTCTCGCTCAATTGCTCGTTGCCGCATTTCAGCTAAAGAATGAGGCGGGCCAGGCACTGCCGGCAGTCTAAATGGAGCAGCTGCTGGAACGGGCGCATCGCTTGCCCGTGTTGCTGTGCGATTGGCACGACCTTTGCCGTCGTCAACGAGCACCAATTCAGCTCTACCGGACATCACGACAATAAGGTTTGCTCCAGCCAACTTGTCGTCTTTTCTAGCAATATCACGCACCAGGCGGCTGTATTCTCTCGGGCTAATGGCATCAAATTCTTGACGCAGCTGATTAATAACCTGCTTTCCTTGGCCAGCGTCGAGCATATCGGCCAAGCGATCAGACTTTATTCAATCGATTGAGAATGCCCTTTTCCAGCCATAGTAAATGCTCCAAGAAAAATAGACGAATGTCCATCTCTACTCTAATGAGCAAACTTGGCAATTTACTGGCGCTCAGACCTTTATTTAGAAATGGCTGGTGCTGCCGAGGCCGGTTCTGGCTCGGGCCCACTGGGTCGACTATCAAAATCGAGACGAGTTTTGAAATCGCTTCCCACAATCAATCTGGCATCGTAGGTGCCACTACCGTCTTTTTTCTTGAAGCCTTTAATAAGAGCGGTGCGGCCGTGCTCTACCAAACTCTTAAGCTCATCGTCAGTCAACTCTTTGCCAAACACTGTGCGCCATACGGTGAAGTTACACCCCTCACGCCAACGGCTACAGCCTGCCCCTTTGGGGGTGAGGCGGACAGAACCAATTTCTTTTGACGCTCCGTCTAGTTCGGCTGCGGAAGCCACGAGGGTAACCTTGCATTGAGGGCAGGGCCCGATGCCACCTGCTGAGGCCAAGACGCCACCACCCAAGTCATATTGAATCTTACCGTCTTCACCTAGAATCAGCTTAGCGTCATATTTTCCGCTGCCATCTTTCTTTTTGAAGCCTTTAATTACTTTGGTTTCGCCTTTCTCTACCAAGTCTTTCATTTGTGCTTCGCTCAACTCTTTACCGCGCTGCTCTTTCCATATAGAGAAGGTGCAGCCTTCTTTCCAGCGGTTACAACCGGCACCTTTAGGGGTGAGGCGCACGTAGCCTTTCTTGCATAGAGGGCATGTACCAAGACTGCTGCCATCACTTGGAGGGATGGAAGGGCCAGACAGTGCCGCACCACCAGCGGTGACATCAGGCAGGATGCGTCTTACCAATTCAGATATGTCACTATCAAACGATGCCGGTTGCAATTTACCGTCTTGCATGTCAGCTAAACGCTGTTCCCAGATGGCTGTTAAGGCAATGTCTTTTAATTCAGTATGTACTTGACCAATTAGAGCCTTGCCCTTTTCGGTGGGCAAGAGCGATTTTTTATTGCGTTCGACATAACCAGTTTGCAGCAAGCGCTCAATAATTGCAGCTCTGGTAGCAGGAGTACCCAAGCCCTTTTGCTTCATATAAGAAGCCAAATCTTCATCGTCTAGTTCTTTACCGGCGTTCTTCATGGCGGTCAAAAGACTAGCGTCATCGTATGGTTTTGGTGGAGTAGTTTTGCCTTCTTTCAATTCAATTTTGCGCTTAGGCACCTGCTGCCCTTGAACCAAAGGCGGCAGTTGCTGGGCGTCTTCTTGACTGTCTTTGTCTTTTCCCTTGCCCTTAGCTTTTACTTCTGCTTCTTCATCTTTTGCCTTGCTAGCCAGTACTGTCCAACCGACTTCTTTGATGACAAAGCCCTTGGCTCTAAATGAATGTTCGGCTAAAGTGATAATGGCAGTGGTTTCATCACGCACTTCAGGTGGAAGAAAAATGCTAAGAAAGCGAGTTGCCACCAGTTGATAGACATTGCGCTGCTGCATGGGCAGGTTGGCCGGAAGGGCATTGTGAGTAGGAATAATGGCGTGGTGATCAGTTAGTTTGCCATCGTCTACATAGCTCTTAGTCAGGCGCGGGCGAATCAAGGCAGCTGTTATATTTCCTGGCACGATACCCTCTTGGGTAAAGGCATCTTTTACTTCTTTGGTGGCAATCGGACCCTTCAAAAGAACTGAGAGAATGCGCGGCAATTCTCCTACCATATCGGTAGAGAGGTGACGCGATTCTGTTCTGGGATACGATAGCAGCTTGTGTTCTTCGTAAAGACTCTGAGCGATATTGAGCGTCTCTTGGGCAGTATAGCCAAAGCGTTTGTTAGCATCTTTCTGCAATGTCAGCAAGTCATAGAGCGCTGGTGCGTTGGTGCGCTTCTCTGTAGTAATGACCGATTGCACAATACCATTTTCGCTAGGCTCAACCGCTTTAACAATTGACTGCGCCAAGGCTTTGTCATGCAACCTAGTCTGTGGCTCAGCTTCAGCAGTAGCGGGAGTAATATAGCGGGCAATAAAACCAGGCTCAAAAGTGGCAATGATTTCAAAGAACTTTGCCGAAGTGAAGGCATCAATGGTTGTTTGTCGATCAACGATGAGCGAAAGAGTGGGAGTCTGCACACGGCCGATTGTGCACAACTGATTATTGATGGTTGTGTAAGCGCGGGTAAAATTTAAACCAATCACCCAATCGGCTTGGGCTCTGGCAGCGGCAGCATCGGCCAGGCTATCAAAAGCACTAGAAGATTTGAGTTTACCCAAACCATCTTTAATCGCTTCGGCTGTCAGTGAGCTAATCCACAAACGCTCGACTGGTTTTTTACACTCAGCCAATTTATAAATCAGCCGAAAAATATGTTCGCCTTCGCGCCCCGCGTCTGTGGCGCAAATAATAGAAGTGGTGGCAGGATCTAAAAACAATTTTTTGATGATATTGAATTGGTGCGCTGATTTTTCAACCACGCGATACTTCCATTCAATTGGTATCATCGGCAGTTGCTTTAAGCGCCAAGGCTTGCCCCAAGCGGCATTCATTTCTTCGGGCTCGGCCATGGTGACTAAGTGACCAAAGGCATACGTGACGGCATAGTCGTTGCCTTCAAAATAGCCGTCTCTTTTGGCCGTGGCGCCCACAACTGCCGCGATATCTTTGGCAACAGAAGGTTTTTCAGCCAGAACGACTTTCATATGGCAACACCCAACGAAATGGAGAGCGGGACAACAAAGAATGAATATGATTCGTCAATGGTATCGCTTTGAGTGAAGCTCTTCAACACCAGCCTAGGCGATAGCTAAACGATATACAAAAGATGTCGAATCTTTATTTGCCGAATATAAATTCGCAGACGGTATCAATAATAGTCTGGTCGCGCAAAATTCCGCGATGGCCCAAATCGTTGACCGGCATGAATGTAGAGTTGGCCCACTTACTCGTGATTAACTGCGAATTTTCCAGAGCAGTGATAGCGTCATCACTAGAGTGAATAATCAGACCTGGCAGGTCAAAGGCTGACGCCAACTCAGATGTAGTAATTTTGACCCGTACGCCGATGGCCTGCAAATGCTCAATCATTTGCTCTACTTGTTGCGGCGTGAGGCCTTTAATCGAAGCAAAATAGCGGGCAAAATTCTCATAACTCTCTGGCGGGGCCAACAACACTGCTTTTTCTACCACCAAGCCTTTTGATATGGCAATAGTTGAAGCGGCACTGCCGACTGAATGACCCACTATTGCTTTGAGCGGCTCAAAATGGCGGGCCACAGCTAGAATGCCGTCGGCCAGCTGATCTATGCTGGCACAATCACCACTCGATTCACCATGGGCGGGAAGGTCCATGGTAATGACCCGACAACCAGAAGCCGCCAAGGCTGGCACATACGAAAACATATCAGACTGGTCAGCGGCCCAACCGTGCACAAGCAAAACAGGTTGGCCCTCACCCCAAAAACGCACAGCTAGATGGCCTTGTCCATGAGCAATACTTAAATCTGTACGGGCCAAAGTTACTTTGGGTTGGCGCAAAACCCGCCTTCGACCAGCCGGTGTGAGATATTCGCGGGCGACGGCAGCAGGGTCCAGGGCCGCTGGTGCTGCATTTTGCTCTGACATTAACTTACTATGGTAAAGGGGTGCCAAGATATAGGTAGCCGATAATAGCAGGTGGCTTGCACAAAACAAGCAAGACGTAACTCAATTTGACAGCATAGACCGACCGGTCTAATATATAGTTATTAGTCAATACGCAGATAAGCCTGTTAAACCAATGTCAAAACTAAGCAACACCGCTATTTCTATTCTCGACCTCGCACCGGTGCGGGCCGACAAAACACCGGCAGATGCTCTACACAAAAGCCTTGCCCTAGCTCAATATGGCGAGAAACTTGGATACAAGCGCTTTTGGCTAGCTGAGCATCACAACATGCCCGGCATTGCCAGTGCGGCCACGTCGGTATTAATTGGCTATGTAGCTGCTGGCACCAGCACCATTCGCGTGGGCTCAGGCGGAATAATGCTGCCCAACCATGCACCACTTGTTATTGCTGAACAGTTCGGTACGCTAGAAACCCTCTATCCATCTCGTATAGACTTAGGTCTCGGGCGGGCACCGGGCACGGACCGCGCCACGGCTCACGCACTAAGGCGGGGCCTCGATTCGGGCGGTCATGATTTTCCTGAACTATTGGCTGAACTACAGCGCTATTTAGGCCCAGCCACTCCACAGCAGCAGGTCAAGGCTTACCCCGGCAGTGGTTTAGAAGTACCAATCTGGCTTTTGGGCTCCAGTGATTTTAGTGCTCGCCTGGCCGCTGAAGAAGGACTACCGTTTGCCTTTGCTAGCCATTTCGCCCCCGAAGATCTATTGCTTGCGATCAAACTTTACCGCAGCCGCTTCAAACCATCTAAGGCTTTGAAAGAGCCTTATGTCATGATCGGAGTACCGCTTGTGGCGGCAGAAACAGACGAAATTGCCAATCATTTGGCGACGACGCCAATGCAGCGTGGACTTTCATTGATTCGCGGCGAAAGCATGCAACTGAAGCCACCGGTATCGGTAGAGCAAATGGACAATATTTGGTCTGCTCGTGAAAAGCAGGCGGTTCTAAGTCGCATGACCATTGGCATCATTGGCGGTGCAAATACCGTGAGAACAAAACTAGAAAGATTGCTGGAAGTAACTGAAGCTGACGAGCTAATGTTTGTTAGCGACCTCTATGAACACGAAGATCGCCTGAGATCCTTTGCCATCGTGGCCGAGTTAAAGGACGCCGCAACACGCTTAAACAGCGAACAAAAGGGGAATCTCTTAGTCAAGTAAGGCTGAGGAGATTTTATGAAGCAGAGCCTGACCTTGTTGTTAGCTGTATCGGCCTTGGCTTGGGGAGTGGCGTGGACATCGCCAGCCAAAGCTTTAGACCCAGTTACCTTTGATCAGTACAAGAACTCTGTTAACAGTATTGACTGGAAAGAACGAGTCATAACTTTTGAGCAGTTCAAAAAAGATCGCGATAAAGCTAATGTCGTCGTGCTCGACTTACGCTCTGAAGCTGAGTACAAACATGGGCACTTAAAAGGCGCTCTGCTTATGGGCCCCGATATCAAAGAGGAAAAGTTGAAGCAGCTGGTGCCAAACAAAAAGTCTGAAATTATTGTCTATTGCACAAACACATTTTTTCCCACACGACGCATATCTCTAAATAATGTTTGCTTGCCGCAAATAGTGGCACTGGGCTATCCCAATGTTTTTGTCATTGAGGAAATTTGGCACAAAGATATGGACCAAGTGGAGAAAATTAAGCAAAGCAGTCTTTGGCAAGGTGCAGAGGCGAAATAGGCAGCTATTTCATTTCTAGACTAGCGCGACACTTAGCAAATTCTGGTGCGAAGCGATCGTAATATTGTTTCTCACCGGTGTAACTTAGAGCGTAAACATACTTTTGACCCATGGCCATGCCAAACCACTGGCGCAACTCTTTGTTTTGACCGACTACAGTAAGCTCGACTTCGGAAGAAGGCAAGGCACCTAAAGTGGCCTTCTTAGTAGCCGTAGTGCTCGTCTTCAGCCCTTTATTCTCATACTCCGATTTAACCGTTGAGACAAACGAGCTAAATTCGCTATCGATGTCAGCTTTTCCGGCGTCCTCGCGGCTCAAGTAAGTAATCTCGATTACGGCCATGGCATCGCCCTCTTTTTTCAAAGCTCGCAACCGCCCGCCAGCAAGGTCATTGCCGTTATTTGGCTTGGGAGCATTTAATTCACTCACTTCCCAACCGGGCGGCAGTGACACGACAAAAGGTCGTACTTGACCGGCCTTGGGCAGCGCGACTTTCGCTGGTTCGACCGCTGCAGCTTTTACTGATTCTACAGATTCGGCAGGCTCTGCTGCATACGCTGACCAAGTGAAGACCTGACAGGCTATCAACAGTAACCCAGTGCGACTCAAATTCATTTATGGCTCCTAGTAAAACGTCATTCAGGTCTAAGTAGTGACGCAAATTTAGCTGCCGAGTGCCAAATTATTTATTGGTGATTGACAAATATGTAGCCTGTCAGACACAGAGACAGAAGGCAAGGCCTTCAAATGGGAACATATATCTGGTACAACCTAATTATCTTGCTCACTACTTGCAAGGATCTTAATTGAAATTTTGCCCTAAATGCGACGCTAGGTTCGAAACCCTCTGGTCCAAGTGCCCTGTGGACGGGCACGAATTAGAGCACGAAATAGCTGATCCCATGATCGGCCAAGTGTTTGCCGATCAATACGAGATTCTCTCAGTGCTTGGCACTGGCGGCATGAGCGTTGTCTATAAGGCCCGTCACCGGCTAATGGACCGTGTTGTAGCGATAAAACTATTACACGACGACTCTGACAAAGTAGCTATCGAACGCTTCAAACACGAAGCCAAAGCTTCTAGCTCGCTAAAGCACCAAAATATTATAAGTATTTATGACTTTGGTATTGTCGGCACCCAAGCTTACTTAGTTATGGACTGCCTCGATGGCAAAAATCTTAGTGAAGTGCTTGAAGAGATTGGCCACATGGGGCTCGATAGAGCCGCTCATATGTTTCGCCAAACCTGCATGGGCTTAGAGCACGCCCACAAAAACGGCATTTTGCACCGCGATTTAAAGCCCAGTAATTTGGTCTTAATTAAGGGTGACGACGGCTCTGAACTAGTAAAAATAGTCGACTTTGGTATTGCAAAGCTGCTGCCCAATGCGGCCCAAGAGCAGACCAGACTGACACAAACAGGCGATATCTTCGGCAGCCCTCTTTACATGAGCCCAGAACAATGTCAGGCCAAGCCTCTCGACAATCGTTCGGACATTTATTCTCTCGGCTGTCTCATGTACGAAACTCTGGCCGGTGTGCCGCCGCTAAGAGGCGATACTGCCTATGACACCATGACTATGCATGTTAACCAGGCACCTTTGGCATTTCACCAAGTGGTGCCCGAGCTAAATATCAATAAAAGTATGGAAGCACTAATCTTCCGATGTTTAGAAAAGCTGCCCGAAAATCGCTATCAGTCCATTTCTGACTTATTGCAAGACCTGCCAACAATTCAACCTCAGTCGGGCTCTGTCAAAGTTAAGTCGGTACAACATCCAACCAAACAGCGCCTAGAAATCAAATATTTGCGCTTTTCATTTTGGACTCTATTCGTCATGGTGGCAGCAGTAATTGCTTATATGTCCTGTGACAATGGGCCAGAGCCAGATCATGGCACTGTACTGCTGAAGACCATATGGAACAGCCAGACAACCATTGCTCAGACCCTTACAGACAACCACATGTACGAGCAGGCCCGCTGGGTATTAGATTCAGCAGAAGAGACCGCTCGAAAAAAGTTTTCTAATCGCGGCCGCTTGATGACAGCATTGCGCATGCAGCGCACTCTGTTCTCTAAAGCAAAAATGTATGATGACCTGCAAGTAGTCAATGAAAAAATTGCCAAATTAAATGGCCAGGTTTTACTCGAAGCCTATGATTCTTTGCTGAAAGAACTCGACGATTTGGCCATGCCCGGTAGCGAATCGCAAACCGGCATGAAGCGAATTTTGGCACCAATTACATTTACAACGATAGATCATGTTAACCGTGGCCTCGCTGGCGCTGCCATGGACAAGCACACAGAAGTTCTTCTCACCCGTGCGCGCGGTGTCTACAAGAACCTTCTAGGCAGCAATAACCCAGAGGTGGCTAGCATCGATATGCTGCTAGCAGAGTGCTACAACCGCCAACAAAGACTGCCCATGATGCGCCCACTCCTCACGGAAGCCCTAACAATTTATAAGGGTGCTAGCGCTGGCAGTAGCGCTGACAATAAAAAATATGGCCGAAAAAGTGCTTTAGCGTTGATTAAGTTGGGGCAGTTAGATAGAGACGAAAATCGCTACGCTGCCGCCGAGAAAGAGCTAAAAGAAGCTATGACTTTAGCTGAACAATCTTTTACCGACGATAAAGCTTTAATCTATCAGGCGCTTAATAGTTACGCCTGCTTACTTGCTCAAACCGGAAGAGAACAAGAAGCCAAAGCAATATTTGCCAAAGCTGACTCAATCTCAACTGAGAAGTTGATGCACGAATAAATGCTGCACCACCAGCAGTATTGCTTCGAGAAAATCTGATACCACAGACTGATAAGCGAACTATGCGCAAATGGCTGATAGCAATACCTGCTTGGGTTTGCTAGTGCTTTCGCACACGCGACGATCACAACCTCTATGTATTATCTAATTCTGCTTCTCTAAATTGTCCGTCGCTGCTGGAGGCAATATAAGTAATTATGAAAATAGCAGAGTGTAATTATGGAACTAGCAGAGAGTCAGAGTGGTTTGCAAAAAGAATGAATATAAAAACCGAAGCCGGCATGCTGCGCCAATATCAGATGGAAGAACAAGAGCGGGGATACAAAATTCAGACCCTTGAATTTAGATCGCCCCAATACATACTAAAGAATTTTATCAGCGGCAACTCACCTATCAGAGTGGTGCACGCACCAGCAAAGAAACTGCGCCACATGCAAGGAAGAAACTTCTTTAGCGCAGCACTTGAAAACCTTTCTTTTCTCAGCAGAAGTGTTTTTCTCTTCTGTGCTCGTATTGCTGAGCGTGGTTTTGCTCTAGTGCTGTCACCGCCACAAGCTCGGCTAGCCGGGCTCTACAGCGCCAGTCTAGCCGTTCTTTTGCTGCTCTTAGCCAGCGCCATGCAACTGCAACCAAAAACCCAAACAGCTGTTATTGCTTCGCACCAAGAGCACAAACAAAAGCGTTCACTAGCTTCATCGTCACAAAAGAAATTTCACATGCAGGTCAAAGGCTTGCTATAACTATTTGAATGTTTGAAGAGCTAAAAACAGACCGCCTCATCATTCGCGGCCTCACCACCGCTGATGCCGAAGCCATGCACGCCTACCGCTCAAGACAGGAGGTGGCGCGGTTTCAAAGCTGGCAGCCGCAATCGCTTGAACAGGTTATCGAACTGATAAAGCGAATCAAGCCTGAAAATTTTAACTGTGACGGAGAGTGGTATCAAGTTGGTATCACTCTGAAAGAAGATCTAAAGTTAATAGGTGACCTCGGCATACAAATCAGCAGTCGCGATTCTCGACTTGCAGAGGTTGGCATTACTGTTCATCCTCAATATCAAAATAAGGGCTACGGCAGAGAAGCTTTGTCAGCCTTACTTAACCTACTTTTATATAAGCTAGGAAAGCACCGAGTAACGGCGTCAGTCGATCCGCGCAATTTAGCCTCAATGGCATTGATGAAGCGAGTGGGGCTGAGGCAAGAAGGACACTTCATAAAAAGCATCTGGCTCAAAGACACTTGGGTAGACGACGTCATCTTTGCCGCTTTAAAAAATGACTGGCCTAATTCCACTTTTCCATGATCTACAATAATCAATAAGTAAAAGCTAGCAAATGCTAGCAGTTGTCATCAGGAGCCAGTTAGTAGATGTCATCAAATCCTCCTCAAGCAGGCCGCCTACCAGTACTCTTAAACTTGACGACTAACGAAAGTTATACATTGTCAGGACCAACCATTAATCTGGGCCGGGCCCCAGAAAACCAGGTGATTTTGCCAGACGATGGCTATGCTTCAGCCGACCATGCCAAAATTTATTGGGACCAAGGGCGCTGGTGGCTAGAAGATTTGATGAGCAGCAACGGCACAACAGTCAATGACAAGTTGATCTCTACACCATATCAATTGGCACCAAATGACATTATCAAAGTTGGTCGCACAACTTTCAGAATCGAGTAGAACAAAAGCTTCTATAAATTAGCGCTGTCCACTTTGAGGCGCAGGCGCAGGCGCAGGAGCAGGCGTAGGAACAGTGCCCGGGGGCTGTCCATCGTATTGCCAGAACTGTCCGCTTTCATCCGCATCGGTGGTGGCAGCAGGGCCTTGCACTGGGGCGGGGAAATTAACAGGTGCCATGCCAGCTCCTGAGTTATTAGGATAGACCCGCTGGCCATTGACCATATGGAAAGAGCCGTCATCAGGACCAGTAGATGGTGCAGCGCCAGCGGTTCTAGTAGAAGCGGCATTAGGAGCTGCAGTTGTAGTTGGAGCTGAAGTGGTTACACCTGGTTGAACAGTCGGCACTTGAGCTGGCTCAGGCTTGGGCGCGCGGGGCATCAAAATCATGAAGGCAATTGCCGCTATAAAGAGCAGAACACCGCCAAACGACATATAGATCATGTCGCGCTTGCGCTTCACTTCCACAGGGCAATTGACGGTCATATACTTGCCATCAGCGCGCTTATACAAGGTGGCATTGCGCCGATTTTCGCGCTGAAAAATTAGCTCATCGGCCTCGGGTTGCTCAAGACCAGTAAAGTTATAGACCGGAGTTTTACAGAGGTCGCAATAACGAAAACGTTCTCTGGTATCAGTAGCGTCCCAAACAAACGAGCACGGGGTGGCCTGCTTTTTGCAGACAATATCAATGAACGGCTTGATTGGCTCATTGGCACGCTCAAGCAGCTGTTCAGCTACTTTCACTTCCATTTTCGCCTCAAACTTCGAAACTGTATCCCACAAAATACTGTGGTCAAGCATGGTCTTAGCTACAAATTGCTGGCGTTTTGGCTTGACGACTGGCTTGGGTAAGGGCTCAAGAGCAGCACCTTGAGTCTCGTTACTCACATCGGCAACGGGCTGGGGCTGAGAAATTGTCTGGGCCGGGTCGCGATCAGGGGTATGCAGACTATCTTGACCAAAACTACCCAAAGCTGTTTCTTGCAATGTCTTGGCAATCTTGCGCAACTTCTTCTCGCCAGTTACAGAAGGACGACTGGCAGGTTTAGTCTCCACGACTGCAGCTGGTTCAACCGAGGCCGCCTGGGCCGCAGCCTTAACTGCATCAAGGTTAATCTCATTAAAGAGCAAAGTCTTGGCAACACGGCGCGCTGATTGTTTTTGGGCAGTCTGCTTCTTCACTTCAGCCTGCTGCTCAAGCTCAGCGGCATTAACTGCCCCGGCGCTAGCACTATTGGCACTGTCAGGCTGCGCTTTATTAGCAGCAGCTGCTGCTGCGGCAGCGGCATAAGTCTCAATTGCTTCAGCCGTAGGAACATTAAATAAGAGTGTCTTGGGTACTCTTCTCGGCTTTTCAGCAGCATTAGTAGCAGGCTTTTCTGGCACGCCAATTAGGTCAGCGCCTGGCTCTTGACCAGAGTTTTGTTCTGAATCTTGTCCGGGCTCTTGTGCCAAATCGTCAGTCATGATTAGAGTCTTTTGCCCACTAGCACTACCAACCCCCATAATACCGTAATCCAAAAAAAGCCAATGAATCAACAATTCTAATCTGGTGTCCCTCTAAAAGTTGTGGGCACTGCGTATATTAGGTATGCGCAAAAGCAAGAAGTGCATGCTTCTGAAGCGGAGAGAGAGAATGGACAAGTTCAGACACAAACGCCAGATACGAAGAGCTTGTGGCAATTCAATAGTTGAATTCGCACCGGCCCTTACCATACTGCTGATCTTTTTCTTCTTTCCACTCTTAGATATGCTGACAGTGCTCGTCTCTTACGGCCTTTGTATGGTTCTCAATTACAACCAAGTCCACGAAGCCTCACTGCTGCAGCGCGCTGACACCGAAAATGTAGCCGGTGCAGTGCGTAAGGGCATACCCGACCAATGGCTGAACGGTATGGGTCACCTGGTTAAGGTTCAAGGTTATCCCCAAACCGAGATTTTCTATCGTGATGGCCAAACTGGTCCCGATAAAGTGACAGACCGCATTGTCATGGTGAGAACAACAGTTGTTGGCAGTCCTTTTCTAACTATCCCCGTGCCTGCTATAAACGTGCCAGGGCTGAACGGCCCTATGACCTTTCAAATAAGCGCCGAGCGCCAAATGGAAAACCCCGACTACGCACCATAGACCGAAAAGAGCAGGAGAAGAAGAGGCAATGAGAAGCAGAGCAAAGCGTGGAAGTGGCTTAATCGAGGCCATTCTGGCAGCAACTATTTTAGTTCCTATCGCCCTATTTCTACTTGATCTGACAGTCATGATCATTGCCAATTCAATGAATGATACTGCCGCAAAAAATGCAGCCAGAGCAGCTGCCAATCAACCCAATGGTGGTGCGGCCCATGCTGCGGCCCAAAAAGCTCTAGCCACCTTCCAAGCTTCGGCCATCGTCAAAAGCCTTGCCATTAGTGAGTTTGACTATCCATCAAAAGGGGTCGGCTCTGTCTCTGTCGTAACAGTTATGGAAGTGAAATTACCTGTACCCGTGCCAGGGTTCGCTGGCTATACCTTCAAAGCAGGTGATGTTGAACCGATTGTCGGTTCGACAATTCCTGAATAGATACACCACATTTCAATTGATCATGCATCTGGAGGTTTTAGGCTAATGAGCACAGTGGAGAAACGAAGCAAACGGGGCTCGGTAACTGCCTTTGCTGCAGCGTTAGCATTAACGCTCATGGTGCTCGGCATTGGCTTTATCATTATTTGTCTTTATATGGGCGGTCAGCGAGAAACAAAAAACGCCACCGACGCCGGTGCCTTGAGCGTGGGCAAAGAAGTACTGAGTGAACCAAGTGTGATGCTTACCCCCGCGGCCAATCAGAGATGTTTCTTTGACTGTACAAATGACACCATTAACAACAATGTTATGGGCGATGGCAGAGTCAACCTTAATAGAATTAACAGAGTTTGGTCTAAGGCCATGGTCATTGCCATCAATGCCGAAGATAGCAATGCCGGTAGCGGCAAGGGCAACGCTGACTCTGCCTTTCAGGGTGCCGAATCAATTAGCAACTCACTAGCAGACAAGCTTACCAATGCCTCGAACTTACATGGTTTCTTTACTGATCTCTCGAAGAAAAACTCTACCCGCATGATTGGTGTCGGCTCCGCCACCGAAGTTAAGCCTGGTGCTGGCTGGCAGACATCATTAATGGACCGCGACGCCGAAAGCAACATCGAACTAACGGGCACTCCTAGTAACAACTTTTATCTACCACCTGGTTTTTCCATGCCCAGTAGCTCCACGACAAAATGTACGAGAAATCCAATTCCTGGTGAAGTAAGCAATACCACATTCTTAAAAGGTTACGCTCCACTGCAGATTGGCAACCATGATTTCTGGCAGGTGCCCTTTAAGTGGAATGACAAACCGCATTTGGTGTCAAGCACTCCTTTTATAGCAAACAAAGTCAGCACCAAGGCCACCAACTGGACAAAACCAGTTCCCAACGCCTTCTCGGTAGAGGGCCAAGCCATCAAACCAGGGGCAACTGGCGAAATAGCATCTTCATGGGTCTTAAGCAACCCGCGCCACGCCTACAAAATAGCGGCTCCCCATTCATTTCTCAAGATACATGTAGACCAATTGAAATGTCACTGGTTCTTTTATGTGCCTTTAAAAGTCGAGGGCTTCAGCACCCAAAACTACGATTACACACCCACCAGCCTCACAGGCTCTACCCATTTCCCCGGTGGAACAGGCTCTTCTTCACTGACACCACCAGCTCACATGATTGGTTTAGATGTGGTTGGCCGCACTCTTGATGAAATCATTTTCGGCGTTCCAAAAGGCAGCACCGACAAACTCGAAAAATACATGGTCAGCCGCGCCAATCAGATGATAAGCAAACCCGGTGTCGAGATAACCGCGAGCAAACTTCATTCCACACTCAATAGCCCCACCACCATTGCCTGGCTCATTGCCGGAGAAAGAGATTTCTATGTGTTCAGCAAAGATGGTGAGACTCTGGAGTGCCAGCCGAAGGCTCTGGCCATTGCTATGGCGCCAACTTGGCTACCACTAATAATTGGTGAAAGTGCTGACGGTAATGAGACTAAGCTGATTGACGACGCTAACATGCCGTCTGTTGTCAACCCACCTATGCCTACCAGTCCGTCTCCTCTGCCATTCTTCACACCAGCTCCGCCTTACATACCAAATGTAAGCTGGGTGCTCTGGGACAAAGATGTGTATTGGAAAAATGGTACAGGCTACAATGGCTCACTGGGCGAAGTGCGGGTGAAGCGTTGGAGCGAAGTACATAGTGTCGGCGTCTGTATACCAATTATCTAAAGGGGAAATAAAGTTGAAGTTCAATTTGGTTCTTCCAACTTCACTACTGGTTTTACTTGGCAATAGCTTTGGGCTAGGTGTGGCCGTTGCCCAGACATCACAGCAAACGCCGCCGAAAACCTCGCCCGCCGATGTAGAAGCGGCCAAGCAAAAACTAGGCAGCATAATGGCAGCGAGCAACATGAGGATGACCACTCAGGCGCCTAGCAATTTTCCGGTGCAACCATACAAAAGCAATGTTACTCAGACAACCTTCATTAACTCAACAAAAGGCTCTCCGGTAGCCAACCTGAGCATCTGCACTAAAGATTCTCCTGAAACAGTATTTCAGTGGTACCAGCAAGCTCTCAAGGCGGCTGGTTGGACTTTACGCATTCCTTCCGCCAAGCTCATGGCAAAACTCGGAAGCCAAGGCCAGCTCTTTATGCTGGACGCCGAGAAAGAGCAGCAAGGCATTAAACTGATGTGTATCTTAGACAAAGCCACTAATGGCACAACTGTTACAGTTGGCTGGCTGAAAAACCGATAAGTGTAAGATAATAATGAGGTGTTCGACGAGGCTATAGAAATCATGGATAACGGCAAAAAGCTTGTAGGTGCTGTTATCGAGAAGCGTTTTAAGCTTGAAAGCGTGATTGGCCGGGGCGGTCTGAGCACAGTCTACAAAGGCCATCATGAAAAAGCTGGCTTTCCAGTAGCTGTAAAAGTTCTCCATGCTGATTTTTCAGACACTGATGAAAGCCGAGAACGCTTTAAACGTGAAGCGGCCATCATCAACCATCTGAATCACCCAAATATTGTTCACATGTATTCATTCGGCTTTCTCTCAGATCTGACTGAGGGTCTAGACGTAAAGTTCAAGCCAGGTGCCGAGCCTTTGCCTTACTTAGTGCTTGAGCATCTGGCTGGATATGGCCTCGATACGAT
This sequence comes from Candidatus Obscuribacterales bacterium, assembly GCA_021732025.1. GTDB lineage: Bacteria > Cyanobacteriota > Vampirovibrionia > Obscuribacterales > Obscuribacteraceae. The sequence continues at coordinate 26,049 of JAKFVU010000065.1, forward strand.
ACTTGATCAACGCGAAAAACTGTCTGAAAACCTGGCCTATCGGCTCATAGCCGGAGTTATAGAGGGCTTGCAGTTTGCCCATGATATGGGCATTGTTCACCGCGATATCAAACCCAGCAATGTCATGGTAATTGAAGAGTTAAGCGACGACGATAAGTCATACCCTGGCCCCTATTCGCAGCATGTCAAATTGCTCGATTTCGGCATAGCAAAATGCAATGCCTGCCACGACGAAAAACCAGCTCAACTAACCCAACCGGGCTTTGTCTTTGGCAGCCCACTCTATATGAGCCCAGAACAATGCAAGGGCCAAGAAGTAGATCAACGCTCTGATATTTATTCGCTAGGTTGCATGTACTACGAAATGATCAAGGGTGAACCACCTTTTAAAGGCGAAAGTGCCGTTCACACTTTTGCTATGCACCTTTACGAAAAGCCAGTGGCGCTGCCTATCGGCCTCGGCGACGGCTTCGTCTCGCAAGAATTAAATGACATTATTTTGCGCTGCCTAGAAAAAGACAGAGACGACAGGTGGCGCTCAGTTAGCCAACTTAAACAGGCTCTGAAAGACTTGTACAAGTTCTAAAGCTGGCTCTACAAATGCGCTTGAATGCCTTGTAGACGCAGCAAGTCGACTAGATGTGCACCTTCTATCAACTGAATTGGTTTGCCTTCGGCAAACTGCCAAGCATCGGCTCCCAACTTGCTCGTGGTCACAAGAATTGCTTTGCTAGCCCCTTCGTGTTGCATAGCACCATAGAGGTCACGCACACAAGATACAGGTACAGTTCGTTTATAACGCTTGGCCTGAATTACAATCTTGCCACCAAGAATAGGCCTTTTATCGAGAGCAACAATATCGACTCCACCATCATGAGAAGCTTTAGTCAACTCAGATTGAAGGCCCATGCGACTAAGCAGGTGAGCTATTAGATGCTCGAATTCGACTGGGTCGATTGTCGAGAGGGAGAGCGAACTATCTTTTAATTCGCTATTGCTCTTGGTATTAGCAGTGGTGCGCAGCGGTTGCACTGCATTAATCAGGTTATTTGAATAGATAGAGACAGCAGCTGAGTCAGTGCCTAAGCGAGCACCAAGTTTACGCAGGCAGGCGATCTTGTCGACCCTGGCAATATCTAGCTTGGCCAAATCTTCACGAGTGACCCGCACCGATAGCAAGCACCCCCTTTGATCTTTGCCAGTCTCAGGCACCACTATCAAAGCAAAGGCATTGAAAATGACACTATCAAGAGCGTTGGCGCGGTCGGCCAATAGAGCATCAGCAGCCATACGCAGGGCCCAAGAAGCAAGAAACTGGCGATATTGTTCACTGCGTTCTTGCGGTTTAGCGTCAAGATAGCGAACACTCATTGACGACTTGGTGAACTTAGCGCCTTTGTGCCGCGGGATAATTTCGTAGCCCGGTGCTTCGGCATCAATCACTAATTCGCGCTCAGAGGCAGCGTAAGCAAACGACAAACTATGCTCAAATAGCTGAGCTATGGCCGACTTGGTAAAGAAGAGCTGATAATATTTGCAAATCGCATCGGGCTTTTTGGCCAGATAATTACTTTTGAATTTCTCGCCTGATTTGCTTGGAGCTTTTGCACCGGTGCTGCGCACTTTTCTTTGTTTCTTAGTGCTTGCAATGTTTGAAGTGAGGCGCCGTTTCTTTTCACCGAATGGGCCGCCCAGATAGAGATTTGCCGCTGTAGAAAGAAAAGAAGCAAAGGCCATGGCTGTATGAACTGGCACAAAGGCAGCAGCCACTAAATACAATATTACCCAGAGGGGTAAACAAACGAGAGCAGCAATCGAATAGCTATTAATTTCGTGCAGCAGGCGCGGCAACAGTGGGCGAAAAGTCTGCGGCAGTATCTGGCCTCTAGCAACATAGACAATCATTGCCAGGCAGATGACGGCAGAAAATGTGGCGGCTATCTCAATATGTTTGGCACCATAAAACTCAAAGGCACCAAAAGTTAAGACCAAGAATGCCGGCAATAGAACAACTGAGGCGACAAAGGCAGTAGGCCAGTTAAAGCTCTCATCAATGCACTTGGCGTTTGTTATAGGCGAAAAAGACGGCTGGGAGTGGAGGTTGCAAAGAGATTCGACTGATTCTTTTAGCTGCAAGTTATATTGCTCGACTTCAGCAGAAGTCTGCAAAGCGGGCTTAGATCTAGAGCTAGTCGAAGACGAAGGCAATGCTATTTCCTATGTTGAGCGCCAACAGAGCACACTTCTGATTATGCCCGCTCAACACGTGATTCCAACTGACTTTCAGACAATTGCAAGAACAAAACTGATTACCAGACACTGGTAGTTAGCTAGGTATTTATTTGGTGGCCGAATTTATTGCAGTTCAGCGTTAAGAATATTGGCCAATCGAGCGCCCGCCAATGCTACTCGCTGCTTGGCCACACGCAGTGCCGATTGCTTATATTCTGGTGTCAATTTCTCTACTCGAGAGCTGATGCCAACTGGTGCAACATACACTTTGCTTTTACATAGTGCAAAGCTTTCCTTCACCCATTTTTCTACTTTGAGATTGCCAGCTTGCCGAGCCGAAGCTGCTGGCAGAGCAGCAATGAATGGAATAACACTAGCGGGATTGCGCTCACTACTGAGAATTTCATCCCAAAAGCTGTGCAACAAAGTAGGAGGATTGCTATCGTAGATTTTTACTGCATTGCCACCACTATCGCCGTCGGGCAATTCTTTGGTTATGCGATTGACACAGTGAAGCGGTTGGTGCAAATCACCGACTAGATGCAATAACCAATTGAGATCATAAGACTTTAATTCGTCTGAACTGGTTGATGCCAACGTTGAGCGACATACTGCAATTTCTGTCTCGGCGTTGGGGCTGGGCACAGGCAAAAGCTTTGTTTTATCAGGGCTGAGAGGCAAGTCAACGAAGTGCCAGTACTTATGTAAGAGCTTGTCACTATAGCCCGCATTGATACTTGAAGTGATACCGTCTGGTCGATAGCCGCTATCTAGACCATCAGACTGATAGCTGCTATCACCCTTTATGGCATCGGGCCAAGTGGCGGCTAGCATAAACAACATCATGTTTTTATCTTGGTCGCTCACCTTCGGGCCTAGAGCAGCAAGCCAAACTGAATAGCTTGGATTGAGCTGAACTAAATGATCGGCTCTTTGGCGAACCTGGGGCTTGAGCTGTTTGTAAGCAATTCCGGCCACAGCCATATGACCAAAGTCATTCCAGCAATAAGCCGGAGCAGGCACCACATATAGGGCCAGAAGAGTAAGTAAGGACGAAACGCCAAATAATTTCTTTGCTTTATTCATAAGGTGAATAATTCTAGCAGTAAGAGGCGACCTTTACAGGCCGCCTCACTACATGCTGATTGAATGCTTCTAGGTCAGAAGTTACTTCTTAACAGCTTCTTCGCCAGAGCGCATGATGTCCTTAGCTCCACCGTTCTTGAAAATATCTTCAGCTTGTTTAGCTTGATCGTTATTTTCAGTGTGAACAGAAAGAAGGATGTTACCATCGCGCAATTTGCCTTCATATTGTTTGGCTTCGTACTCTGGCATACCGAGGCCGATCAGACCACCAGTAACACCGCCAGTTGCTGCACCAATAGCGGCTCCGCTAAGAGCTGCCATGATAGGGCCTGCAGCCACGAATGGTCCAACACCAGGTATGGCAAGAGCGCCAATGCCAGCTAGCCAACCAAGAGCGCCACCAAGGACGGCTCCGGATGCTGCGCCAGCAGAAGTTCCTTCTGGAGCTTTGCTGTGCTTCTCTGTGCCTAGATCGCGAACACCAGTTCTGTCTGGCATCAGTACTGAAATATCAGTATTGAGAAATCCAGCTGTTTTCAGCATATCAACGATATTTTCTGCTTGTACTTCTGTAGGTACAATACAAATTACTGCTTGTTTCATGATCTCTCCAATTGATGTGTATAGCGTCATTGACGCCTGTGATTAAAGGGCATTAACTACTGCCCAAACTTTTATTCTCTTTAAATGATTCTTGAACGGACGCTTAGGCATCTTTGCTGACACTGACTAACGAGGTCGCACTAAGTTCCCGCCAAAATATTGTCAAGCGCTAGGTAAATTGGAAAAACTTTGTTCTATTAAGGCAAATTGCTTATCAATTTCTGTCCAATCGACTGCAGCGATGGCCTTTTCTAATTCCACACAGGCATTCTTGTATTCATTTACATAGAACGGTAGGCACAAACCTTTAAGGCGATGGGCAATGGCTTTAACATCAGCTAACTGCCGAGCCGTAATCGCTTTGCCCAATTCTCGAGATGTCTGGGCTACGCCTTGCACAAATTCGTTCATCAACTGCACTGCAGTTTCTCTATCCATTGAACTTTCCCACTCAGCAAATGTATGGTGGTACTGCTTCATTATTGATTCGTGGCTATCGGCGTCAACGGCCAAATTAGCAGCGCTATCGAGACCAACATTGGCATTCACAACCAGCGACTGAGTGAGCCAGCGCCGCAAAATCATCTCAAGTTTTTTTAGATTGACAGGCTTAGTTATATAATCGTCCATCCCTGCAGCAATGCATAGCTCACGATCACCGCTCATAGCTTGAGCAGTCATTGCCACAATAATAGAATGTCCACCGCTTACTTCTTCTAATTTGCGAATCGCCCGAGTAGCCTGAAATCCATCCATTTCAGGCATTTGACAATCCATCAGAATAAGAGAATAAGTGGAATTGCAAACTTCTTTAATGGCCTCCATGCCATTTGAAACGGCCACTACAGTGCAGCCTAATTCCTTCAGTTGAAGTTGCGCTAGTTTTTGATTGACCGGATGATCTTCTACTACCAATATATGGAATTTGTTATAAGTAGCATTGGCCGGAACTTGAGCTAACGAGCCTGCTGAAATCGCGCTCTCAGCTCCTGTCGATAAACCAGACAGGCACGATAACAAACGACTCTGTTTATACGGCTTGCGTAAACAAGCTGAAAATTGCTCTGAATAACCAGGCCCGCACCAAACCAACGGAACGGCTGGCCCAACATTGGCAGTCGCCGACTCGACAAAACCAAGGGCCTCAGCAATATCAACGCCGTCAACTAAGATTAAGTCGAATGCTTTCTGAGCTTGTACAAGGAGCCCAATGGCGGCATCATAACTTTCAGCAGAACTCAATTCAAAACCCCAATCAGTGCCATATGTAGTTAGCACTTGGACAGCTCGGGCTGGAGCATTAACCACTAAAATACGGCGGCTTTCTAAAAGATTGCGCCTCTCCTTTTCTACCGCAAGGTCTTTCTCAGCTAAAATCTGTAGCGGTATGTTTACAGCGAAGCGGCTGCCCTTGCCCAACTCGCTATCGACTGAAATAGTACCCGTCATCATCTGCACCAGTCTTTTGGTAATAGACAAACCAAGACCGGTGCCACCAAATTTACGAGTGATCGAACTGTCAGCTTGAGAAAACGGCATAAACAAATTGTCGATTGATTCACTGTTCATGCCAATGCCGGTGTCGGTCACCACAAACTGAACATTACGAGTGCCTTGGCTAATATCGCCGACAGACTGAGCAGGTTCCGCAAATACCTCCACCAACACCTCACCGCCACTGGTGAACTTAATGGCATTGCTTAGCAGATTGAGCAATATTTGTCGTAGGCGAATGGTATCACCCAGCACCATCAAAGGAGTGTCGCGGGCTATGTGTGCCACCAGTGAGACTTGCTTCTCATTGGCAGACTCGGCAAATAATTCTATGCTCTCTTCTACCAAATCGACGAGGTCGAGAGGAGCGTAGGACAGTTCTAATTTACCGGCCTCGACTTTAGAAAGATCGAGAATGTCGTTGATCAAAACAAGCAGACTCTCGGCCGATGTATTTATGGTATTGACCATGTCTTGCTGCTGAGGTTCAAGAACCGTGCGACTGAGCAAATCACTCATGCCAATAACAGCATTCATCGGGGTGCGAATTTCATGGCTCATATTGGCAAGAAAATCGCTTTTCGCCTGATTTGCTAATTCGGCTGCTTCTTTGGCTAGGCCTAACTCTGCTGTACGTTGTAGCACCCGGTCTTCTAAATCACTGTTGAGAGCTCGCAAATCTGCCTCAGCTTTAAGCCGGGCAGTAATATCCTGCACCATAGCCACAGAAGCAGTTGGTCGACCTGAGCTATCGCGCAATATGGCCGCATTAACTTCAACCCAAATGATCGAACCATCTTTGCGAATATAGCGCTTCTCGATTAAGTAAACAGAACTAGGATCAGCCAAGGCTTTAGCAAAGCGCGCTGCATCTTCCTCGCGATCATCCGGGTGAGTAAGATAGGGAAACTCCATACCAACTAGCTCTTCTTCAGAGTAGCCAGTTATCTCACAGAATTTAGCATTGACCATGTTTATGCGTTTAGTGGCAACGTTACCCTGGGCTTTGCCTACCCCTACCATCTCGAAAATCAAACGGTACTGTGTTTCTCTTGCTTTCAGGGTCTCAAATAGTAAGACATTCTCAAGGGAAGTGACTATTTGAGCGGAGAGCAGCTGCAGAAGATCAATGCGATCGGAGGTGAACAGATCTGGAGCGAGATTGTTCTCCATGTACATGAGGCCGAGCAATTTTGATTGTTTGACTATAGGAATACAAAGGGCAGATCGGGTTTTAACTTGCTCAAAGTAAGGGTCACGACCAAAGAGAGTGTCGTGGGTAGCATCAGCTACAGCCACAGTTTCTAAGGTGCGACGAACATAGTTAATAAGTGAGTGCGGTAGATTCTTGTAGCCACTCAGAGGCATCTCGTCAATTTTTGTGTTTGATCTTGAGTGAACTATGAGCTCGTCATCTCGCTGCAATATCAAAACGGCATGTTGTGCAGCAGCTGATTCGGCCATCACTCGCAGTAATGTATCCAGCAGCTTATCGAGTTCCACTTCTTTTGATATGGCTTGAGCAGCTTTGAATACAGTCATCATATCGAGCGACCATGTCACCCGAGAAGGCATTAATTCAGGATACAGACTATCGAGTTGTCTAACCTTTGCCGCATTATTCCAGCGCAAGTTTGCTAACCGAGCTTCTTTTAGATAGGCAAATCCGGCAGTCGTCAACTTGTGCGAGAGACAATATTTGCCGGCCAACTCGCAAGCCAATGCTTCAATATGAACGAAGCCACTTTGCTGTGCTGCCGTAATTGCCTGTTCATACAAAGTCAATGCTTCAGCATTCGCTCCGCAGATACGAGCCTTCTCGGCCGCCACCAAATAATATTTGCATGAGAAATTAAATGAGCCATCGATAGCCCATTGCTTAAGGTGCACGAGATGCTCATCAACTTTTGCCAAATAGTGCTCTTGCTCAAGGGCATCGACATTGTCATAGTTAGCCACCATTACTAGTGCTAAATAGAACCAGTACTCACACTCCCCAGCAAAGGTAATATGGGCCCACAGCAGCGGCTCTGCTTTTTGGGCTGTGACTAAGGCGCGGGTCAAGTCGCCTTCAAGATAATAAATCTGAATCATCACCACGAGATAAAGAGCAGCCAGCAAGATATTGTCTTGTCTAATCTCCTCTTCGTACTCGTCGTCAGACAACTCTTCTGAAGCTCCAGGCAAAGCATCAGATGAAAGCCTCTGGGCAAGCCGATTGAAGATACCTAAGGTGTGAAAGAGAACATTGTTGCTTTGAGTGAGCCAACTAATTTCTCTGGCTCTTGCTATAAGTTGCCTTAGTGGAGCACCAAGAATAAACGAATTGACTACGATGTGGCCGTAGCAAAAGCCAGCAAAAGCTGTATCAGCAGAACGCACAGCACACTCGGCAGCAACTTCGAGGCGCTGCCTAGCTAATACTAAACCATCAGTCCAAAACGAAACTATGGCTGTCAAAAACTGCAAGCGGGCAAGGTAACCATTGAGGCCGCGTTTCTCAGCAAGATCGCAGCTCAGTGCAGCAAAGGCCCGAGCATCACCATAACGACCAAATAGGCGGGGTAAGGTCGAACCAAACTGGGCGTAACCTAAACACGAGCTGTCACAATTGCCAAACTTTAGACTAGTGGCCACTATGCGACAACCACCGAGAAAGAACAAATTGCGATCGACTATCATGCTGGCACTATTTAGAGTTTGAAATAGATCGACTGTAGCCAGTCCAACGGCATCGCTCATTAAGGGCAAGTCAATCAGATCTTCAATAGAGCGGTCGCCGAGCGCCTGCCAAACTGCCTCATATTCAAAGTCAACTTGAGCCCGATCAGGATGAGCTGAGACTTCAACTCCTAAAAGAGTTAAACCCTTAAGACAATTCTGAACGGCCTGTCCATAATTAGACTGGCAAAGACAAATTTCGGCCAACATACGATAAACACTGGCTCTCTCAATGGCACTCTCAGTGAAGGGCAAAAGTTGTTCAAACTTTTGTTCCGCTTCTGCGAACTGTGCCATCAACCAAAAGCACTGGGCATAGGCAAACTGTAAATTGAAGAGCAATAAGTGATTATCATTCCAACCAACTTCATCTAAACCGGATAACCCTGCGGCAAAGTACTGCAACGCCGACGAGTAGGCAGTGTTCTTCTGCGCCTTGCGTCCGGCAATGAGATTTAACTGGGCCAAACGCACTCGTTCAGCTGAACTATCAACCAAACCAACTGCCAAATTATATTGATTAACTAAATCAAAAATGGACGTCTCTAACTCTTCATTGGACAGTTTAGAAAATATCAGCCGGGCGATGCGTAAGTGTTCAAGCGGTTTTTGTGCTTCATCTATGAGAGCATAAGATGCTTGTTGCACACGATCATGCAAAAACCGATAGGAGCCGCCTTGGAGCAGCAAGAGGCCGGCCCTTGTTACCTCAAGCAAAGCTTCATCCATTTGTTGAGGGTTGCGACCAAAGACACTGGCTAGTGTTTCTAAGTCTCCATAATTCCCCAAACACGAGGCCACCTTCATCAATTGAGCGGCCTGCACTGGCAGTTTGCGCAAACGACTAATGAGTAAATCAACAACATTGTCAGCATACTGCAGTGCTTCCAACTTGCTCAATTCCCAGGTCCAAGTGCCTGTTACCGAGTTAAATAAAATGAGATTCTCTTGATGCAATGTCTGCAAAAACTGTATGGCAAAGAACGGATTACCTCGAGTTTTATCGTAAATTAGGTTAGTTAATTCGATAGCATCATGAAGACCAACGCGCAAAGTTTCAGCGACAAGCTCGTTCAGTGAGTCAACACTTAACGGTCTTAAAGCAATGCTATTGATTTTGATCTCTTCATTGCTACTGAATATCTCGGCCAGCATATGTGTCAGTAGATGATCATCGCCCACTTCATTGTCGCGATAAGAACCAATCAGAAGCAAACTAAGGCCGTCACCGTCGAGCACCAGACTTTTGATCAGCTGTAAAGTATCAGCATCTGCCCACTGTAGATCATCAAGAAAAAGCACCAACGGATGCTCAGGTCTAGCGAACACTTTAATAAATTGACGAAATACAGTTTTAAATCGTTTCGATTCTTCACTACCAAGTTCAATCACCGCCTGTTGCTTGCCAATAAGCAGCTCTAGCTGTGGAATTAAACGCACAATTAGACCAAGCCCAGCGCCCAGTTCAGCCTGTAATTTTTCTGTCCAATAGGCAATTTGTTCTTCACTTTCAGTAAGAATATATTGCACCAAATCTTGAAAGGCTTGGCTTATGGTGGCAAATGGAATGTCGCGCTTTAATTGATCAAATTTTCCAGCAAGCGAAAATCCCCACTCCCGGGCAAGAGGATCATACAAACTGCGCACAAGAGCAGTCTTACCAACTCCTGAATATCCACTTACAAGCAATAACTCAGTGCGGTTAGATTTAAGCATGTGTTCGAAGGCCTGTTTCAAAACATGCAATTCTCGTTCACGACCAAAAAGTTTCTCCGGCATAGACAGAGTATGTGGTCTATCCATCGAACCTAAGGCGAAATCAGCAACACTAGCAGGCTCACTTTCTAGATTCTTTTGCAAGTAGGCCAAATCGTAAACCAAGCCAGCTGCAGACTGATAGCGATCATCTGGTGCTTTAGCCAACAGTTTCAAGACCAATTCAGAGAGAATTTGCGGTATGTCAGAATTGAGCAGATACGGCGACTTCGGCGTCTGCGAAAGATGCGCATGTACTAACTCAAGAGCATCATCAGAGACAAACGGCGGAGTTCCAGTCAACATCTCGTAAAAAATTACGCCAAGTGAATAGAGATCACTTCTAAAATCAATGGCACAGTTCATACGTCCAGTTTGCTCTGGGGCCATATAGCGCAATGCACCACGCAGACGCCCGGGGCGAATCAATTCAACCCGAGACTGCTCAATCAAATTAAGCTCACTTGCTTTGCCGAAATCAACTAAAGTGAGCTTATCTAAACCAGCATTTGAGCAAATGTTACCGGGGCAAAGCTCACAGTGAACAATGCCTTGATCGTGAATCGCTTGCACGGCTCGAACCAGACGCACAGCGGCCACCATAAAAGGCTTCAAGGCCATGGGGCCAGCGGCTTCAGCAATGAACTGCGCCAATGTACGCGAGCCGGCATCTTCCATCACCAAAGCGGTCAAGCCACCTTCGCTTTGAAGATCTAACACCGACATGACACCGTCAAGTTTGCGACCCGAAAGCAACTTATGCACCTGGCGCAGGCGCTGAACATCACTTTCTCGTGGCTTTTCCATGCGCGGTAGCTTTAAGGTAACGAAGCTTTCATTCTTACTGCAATAGGCGCGATAAACAGAATAGCGATTGCCTTGGCAGAGCAAAGTGGGCTCGCTGAAATCAACAAAAGCAGTCAAAGCAGAATTAAGCGGATTCACTTCTTCACTGCACATTGAGCCCCTTGTATAGCAATAGCCACACTTCTATATTCCTCACGAACAGCGGAACTTAACCGACTTTGAGAGGTTGGCGGCTTGAATTCTTAGCTATTCGAGAACCAGCATTTCGAGAGCTACTGATTGGCCACTGCCTATTAGCTTGGTGATGGCGCTCAAAGAAATTCCAAATCTCCACACTAGCCAAATGCTCGCGGTGCATAGGCCCCAAAAGCGCCCGTGAGAGCCAGGTTTCATCCCGTTTGGCTGGCCAAGTATGTCCCCCGCCTTGAATTTTAAGCAGCGACACTTCAAAGCCTGTTTTTCCATTGAAAGACTGAATAAACTGGGCCGAAGTTGGCTTTGCGGGCAGAGTTTCAGCCAAGTGCAAGTTAACATTAGTAGACTGAATGCCATTGTGACTTTGCCAATATTCAAAAGTGTCGGCCACAGACATCCAGCGGTCCAAATCGCCGTCCCATTTGTTCAACTTGTCGGCAGTGCCACTAATCATCAACATAGCCACTGGCCCAGTGTGTTCAATAGCTGAGGCCCAGCTGCGATCAAGGTTCGAGCAAACTGGGGCGAAGGCTGCAATTTTGGATGAAAGCGAGGCGTTACAAGCAAAAAGGTGCAAAATATCAGCACCGTTAGAATAACCGGTGGCATACACCCGAGAAGGGTCGGCATGACCATCCTCAATTAATGACTCGATCAAATCATCAATAAATTGACAGTCTTTATTGTGGAAGCCCCGAGGAAGATTGAATTGCCACAGAAAAGCCATATCAGGATAAACAATCAAACAGTTTTTTTGATCGGCTAAATCATTCAGTTCGCAAACCTCAATCATTAGGCGGCTGGGCATGAGAAAGCCATGCATAGCAATTATTAGCGGCAGCTTTTCGTGATGGGCTTGCCGCGGTCGATAGAGCCAATAAGAGCGCTTTTCGCCAGCCACCGTGAGGTGGTGTCGTGTCAACTGACCGCGAACTGAGCCATTGTTGTTCATCGCAATAGGTGCCGTTTCTCAAGCTTGTGTTTAATGATTGTCAGGATATCACGCGGCATCAACGAGCGCAGCAAACTGCAAGTAACACCAAAGCGCTGTCCTCTTCGGTAAACGCAAAAATAGTTATTTTCCCAATGACTAGGCTGAAATTTTCCTTTGAAATACTCCAGAGTCTGAAAGTGATAGAGCCAAGACAAGTGCCTGTAGCAGAGGCGCAAGATGTGATTTAGGATCGGATGAGTCTCGTCTTTATCGGGTAAGCCGGCAAGCGGAGCAAGTGCCAATGTTGCCATGGCATAACCTTCGGCTGCTAGCGACTCTAACGCCTTAATGAGCAGAAATTCAGTGCAACCATTAGCAGCATCGGGATGGCGAATCAAATCTTCTAAATACCAGCCATTGCGAGCATAAATTGGTGAACAGGCAAGGAAAGCACAGAGCTTATCGCTTTCGTCTACCAGAAGAAAATACTTCTTGTGCTGCATTAACTCGAGCGGCCGCAACTGAAAGAGAAATTCTAATGGCGGCAATTCCCGCGATTCTTGCCATTCGCCACAGAGCGCTTCTAGCTGTTTTTGATAGCTGGGCCCATAGGGCACGACTTTGTAACCCTTGCGGCTGGTGCGGTGGGCGGCGCTACGCAAAGATTTTCGCAATCTGGGCAGATTCTGCAAATCAAATATCGGCTCTTTTCCTATGTAAATTGAGTCAAAGCCGACAGCCTCTAGCGCCTTCTTCGATTTCTCCGAGACCGGAATAGCCCCAATGGAGCACTCTTTCTCCTTAGCATAGGCCTCAAGTGCCGTCACTAAGGGCGCCATCGCCTGAGATGAGCAAACCGGTTCTCCGCTTATTAAAATCAGCCCCGCAGTCTCGATTATAGGAATATAGCCAACCACTTCAGGCACAGTGAAGTTGGTGAGGCCACTATAGAGACTGAGAAACGAGTGGGTGTTATAGCCAAACTGCTTAAGGGCCTCGAAGCGCTCAGTCAGAGAAACGGTATCTAGGCAATACGGCTGCTTAACGAGACTTGGCATTACTTGAAGTGGCGGAGGCAAATCAAGAGCTTTAAGTTTTTGGTATTTAGGGGCTCGCGCTGATATCATTTCTGGCTAGTCTCTTGTTGGCGTTGTCACCGATAGTGCCGCTTCAACATGGAGGAAAAGTGAAGATGATCTTCCTTTTGAGCCGCAGACTGGCGTTGCAGTCTCTTTGTTCCTTCTTCCCTAAAAACCCTTGAAAAGGCAATAAGAAAATGAGTATCCATCCATTAGCCGGAAAACCAGCTCCTGCCGACGTTCTAATTGACGTGAAAAAATTGGAAAAAGCCTATTTTGATAATAAGCCTGACTTCGCAGAGCCCAGCCAAAGAGTAATTTTTGGCACCAGTGGTCATCGCGGCACATCAACTAATGGCACCTTCACTGAAGCCCATATTCTTGCCATCACCCAAGCAGTCTGTGATTACCGCAAGGCCCAAGGCACAGACGGCCCAGTTTTGTTTGGCAAAGATACTCACGCCCTGTCTGGTCTAGTACAAGCCACCGCCTTAGAAGTTTTAGCAGCTAACGATATGGAAGTAATGATCGCCGAAAACGACGGCATTACCGCTGTGCCAGTCATTTCTAGGGCAGTGCTCAACTATAACCGTGGCCGCAAAGAACACTTGGCCGACGCCCTCATCTCAACACCTTCACACAATCCACCAGCCGACGGTGGCTTCAAATATAATCCACCAAATGGCGGCCCAGCTGATACCGACGTCACCACCTGGATTCAAAACCGCGCTAATGATTTGCTCAAAAATGGCAATAAAGAAGTCAAACGGGTGCCTTACGAAAAGGCAATCAATGCGGCAACAACACACACTGCCGATTTCATCACTCCTTATGTGCGCGATCTGGCCCAAGTAATTGATATGCAGGCCATTACCAATGCCAAACTCAAACTTGGTGTTGACCCTCTGGGCGGAGCTTCAGTAGTGCTCTGGGAGCCAATCAATGCCATGTATAACATCGACATTGAAATCGTCAACAAAAAAATTGATCCACAGTTTGCGTTCATGCCACTAGATCATGACGGCAAAATTCGCATGGATTGCTCTAGCAAATTTGCCATGGCTAATTTGGTCAAACTGAAAGACCAGTTTCAAGTTGCTTTCGGCAACGATCCAGACGCTGATAGACACGGCATTGTCACTCCATCAGCCGGTCTAATGGACCCTAATCACTACTTGGCTGTGGCCATAAACTATTTGCTCACTCATAGACCAGATTGGCCCATTAACGCTGCCGTGGGTAAGACACTAGTAAGCAGCTCAATGATCGATAGAGTCGTCAAAGACCTCAAGCGGGTTTTATGCGAAGTGCCGGTCGGCTTTAAATGGTTCTCGGCAGGTCTGTTTGCCAGCACATTCTGCTTTGGTGGCGAAGAAAGTGCAGGAGCAACTTTCTTGCAGAAAGATGGAGCACCCTGGACAACCGATAAAGATGGGCCAGCAATGGCACTTTTGGCAGCAGAAATGTTAGCGATAACAGGAAAAGACCCAGGCGTTCACTACCAAGAGTTAACAGCTAAATTTGGCACATCATATTACAAACGAGTTGATGCTCCATCAAGCATGGAAGAAAAAGCAGTATTGCTCAAACTCTCGCCTGATGCCGTTCATGCTACTGAATTAGCAGGGGAAAAAATCGAAGCAAAACTAACTAAAGCTCCAGGCAATGATGCCGCCATTGGTGGCTTAAAAGTGGTAACCGCGAATGGTTGGTTTGCTGCTCGTCCTTCTGGTACCGAAAACATCTACAAGATTTATGCTGAAAGTCTAAAAGATGAAAAGCACCTCGATACCATCATCAAAGAAGCCCAAGAAATTGTCAGCGCCACTCTAGCTGGTGAGAAATGTTGTCCTTAGGTAATCTTCCCCTAGTCTATCTGGCTCGACACGGCGAAACCGAATGGTCGTTGTCGGGCCAGCATACTGGTTTAACAGATATTGCTTTGACGGCCAACGGTGAGCAACAGGCACTTAAATTGGGCGAGAGATTGCATGGTCTAGAATTCGCCAAAGTGTTTAGCAGCCCCCTGCAAAGAGCGAAGCGCACCTGTGAGTTGGCCGGCTTTGGCTCACAAGTAGAGCTACTCGACAATTTAAAAGAGTGGCACTATGGTGCTTACGAAGGTATTACCTCCCAAGAAATACAAAAAAAACGCCCCGATTTTATGCCTTTCAGAGATGGCTTTCCGGAGGGGGAGGCTGTTGAAGAGATTGGCTGCCGAGCAGCCTTAGTGGTTGAGCAAGTTAAAGCTGTTCATAAGCAAGGAAAAAATGTTTTGATTTTCTCCCACGGCCACATGCTGCGCTTTGTCGCCTCGCAATTTTTGAATCTGCCCAGCTCAGATGCACGGGTCTTCAACCTAGCTACGGCCTCGGTCAGCATTCTCGGTTACGATCACAATTTGCAAGAGCCCGTGATTAAGCTTTGGAATGACGCCAGTCACTACTAGATTGGCTTCTATCCACGGCCACAAGCCGGACAAAGGTCTTTAGTAGGCTTTGGCTCTTCTGCCTTATTTGGTTTGGAGCCAATCTTGTCGTCGGCAGCCGGTTTATCTTTTTGTTCTTGCCCTTTAGTTACATCGCTAGGCTTATCTTTCTTGCTCTTTGCCTGGGCCGGCTCTAAGGGAAGTGCTAGACCACAAACAAGGCCAAGGCTTAGAGCGGCACACAATTTATCTTTTATAGAAATAGGTAGTTTCACAGTAAATCCTCGTTGTCGTTTCTATTCTAGATGAGGGAACTTATCTGTGCCAAACGAGACATAAAGACTAACTAGACTATTTGCAGCAAGCAAAGGGGAAATAATATGGCCTTTATTGAAGTTATGCCGGTCACTGGCGGGAAGCACCTCATTAATACCAAATACATTGTTTTCATCGAGGAGGATAATCTCTCAGGCTGCATTATCCATTTAAAATATGATGCGGACGGTGGTGCCCCGAAAACAGTACATACAAAAGTGTCTTTGGCCAGTGTATTATCTGATATTTCGAAAACATCTGTCGGTTCAGCCAGGTAGGGTAGTCAGTAGTGAAGAAGAGCCGGACCGACAAATGTAGAAGGTTGGTCGTGCCCTTGCTGCTCGCCGGTGTTTGCGTTCATTTAACCGTAAACACAGCTTCAGGTTCAGCCTCAGACAGCAAAGCTAAAATTGTCGATCTTACCCATGTGCTTGGGCCGGCATTGCCAGACTTTCATGCTGGCAATGCTTATGAGTATAAGTCGCTCTTTTCTATCGCCAAAGATGGTTATGCTGATGGACAGTTTTCCACGCCAGAGCACTACGGAACACATATAGATGCTCCTAGTCACTTTTTCTCAGACGGACAGACTATCGATCAAATTCCGGCAACCAAGCTGATTTTGCCTTGCCTAGTAATTGATGTAAGAAAAGAAGTAGCAGCCGATCAAGACTACCGGCTCACAGTAGAAAAAATCGAGGCCTTTGAAAAGCAACATGCCATTGCCCCAAATACTGCTGTATTGCTTTTAACCGGCTGGTCACAACGCTTTAGCAAGCCGACAGAATATCGCAATGCTAGAGAAAACGGAATGCATTTTCCTGCTATTAGCGGTGAAGCAGCCGATTACCTTGTCAACAAAAAGAAAGTCGGCGCTCTAGGACTAGACACACTTTCGGCGGACTACGGTCAATCGCAAAACTATATAGTGCACAAAACGGCTTTGGCGAAAGGAGTATTACTGATAGAAAACCTCAGTAATCTAGAGCAACTACCAGCTAGTGGTGCCACCCTATTTCTCGGACCGCTGCGCATAAAAAGCGGCACGGGCAGCCCTGCTAGAATCTTGGCATTGATACCATAAAGAGAGTAACTGAGGAAGGATAGATGTTACCTAGGACAATTGAGATAAAAATAGTTACTCTTCTGGCTGCACTGTCATTTACTGGACTTTCGGCTCAGGCAGTCGATCCAGAAGCACCAAAGTCAATGAAAAAGTTTGAGGTGCGCTATGTTGCCGATGATATTGATCCAGCATCGTTTGGTGCCAAGCCGCGCACTTGCTACCGAGCCGGAGAAACCTACGGCCGAGTAGAAGAGGCACCAGATGAGCCACTAGGGCTTCATGGCCTAATCATCATTGCCGCGCCAGATGTCTGGATGATCAATCTAATAGACTCGAGCGGCAAGCATATCGTCTACAAGACATCTCCAATTCAAGCACGTATGCCTATTCTTGCCTCAGGCCAGCAGGCCTTCAAAGACTTAGAATTTGGCAAAGAACTGCTCTTCTTTACCAACAAGAACATTGCCCCTTCAGATGGCCCATTGGTCGATGCCAGCAAAACAAAATCATACAAGTACAGCCAATCATCTATCGATACAGAACTGCTAGTCAACGACAATTCGGAACCTCTCAAGCTCATTATTTCAACACCAAGCGGCAAGCGCACGCTGATTTACTCAGGTTATAAGACCCTGCCTTTTGACATCAATAAATTCAAACAGCCCGCCAATATCTCGTTCTCAGAAATAGACTATGGCGAGGTAAGAGATGCCAGCGGCAAAGTAGTGATGGGCCTACCAGGTCTATCACCCAAAGCTGAAGACGAAGACAGCGAGGGCGAGGCTGAGATAGCAGCAGCCGCCAGCCCTTCGAAGAAAGCCGACAAAGAAGAGACACACTATGGCTCTGATACTAATGGCGTATCAATGCGTGAGCCCAAAGCGGCCTTGTCGTCTTTAAGCCAATCAAAAGATCTTTGGCAATGGATGACCTACTACTATCTCTTTCCAGTGCCCAGCCTAACACCAGCAGCCATGCACCTGTTAGAAGAAGAAGACGCCTTCGATAAAGAAAACGCTTTACCTCCAATATCATCATTTCTCAGCCGTGTATTCTTGCAAAATCCAGACAAAATTGCCGAGTGGATCAATCAAGCTCAAATAACCGAAGAGCACAAGAAACAAGTGCTACCGCTGGTTTTGCGACTAACGAAATTGCCCGCGGCCATTGCCGAAGCTGAGTCAATTGAAAAATCAATTCCAAGCGCTGACAGAATAATCACACACCTAGATCTGTCTGCCGACAAACTTGATACTTTCTACATTTCTTCCCCGAGCGATCTAGACATGCTCTGGGGCTGTTTTTTAGCCACCGGCGATAAGCGCTATGTAGAGAAGATCATCACCACTGTTCCCTGGTCAAAAAAGCTAACTGGTAGCATCAATAAAATCTCAATCGGTGCCGCCGCCGTCTGGTCACTGACCTCAAATGCACAGCAGCACAAGCTTGTCTTGCAAATACTAAAAGAAGTAAGTGCTGCCAAGCCTGAGCTGCAATACGATTTGAGCAAGATAATTGAAAAAGCAGAAAAGGCCCACTAGCTAATTAGCGCTTAAACCACAAAATTGAGAATTTCATCGTAACGGGCAGCCACAGCTGTTATCAGCTCTTGCGGCAGGGTGCGATGGAACTTATCTTGAATTGGTGGCTTAAGTGAGCGGTTTACCATTTCTTCGTACTCAGCTGGCAAACTAGTACCATAGTGAGCCCAAATAAACTGAATACCGCGTGAAGCAGCAACCATACCGTCTTTAGCTAGACTGTCGCCAACGAAAAGACACTCTTGAGGAAAGACTTCAAAGTCTTCCAGAATCTTATCGAGACCATGAGCACATGGTTTTTCATATGACTGTGGCAAGATATGCAACGCTGTTTTCAGATTGGCTGTCGATTGCCGCAACTGCTGCACACGCTCTCTTCCGTGAGTCAGTGAAATTGGATGGAATACATCGTCTTTGTCTGGTTCAACGGTTTCAAGTGAATAAACTGCATCAAGCAAGCCATCAAAGACTTGCTGGTTGCGTACTCGTGCCATATACTCAGGCGCATCACTAAGAGCGACAATTTTTACTCCGCGGCTCTTTAGCTCCGAAAGAGTATCAATTACTCGCGGGTAGGCGTG
>JAKFVU010000063.1 GCA_021732025.1 Candidatus Obscuribacterales bacterium
CACCCTCGGAGCGACTCGAACGCCCGACACCCTCCTTAGGACGGAGGTGTTCTATCCAACTGAACTACGAGGGCAAAGAGACCGAAACAGAAGCTTTGGCCTAGCCCTTAGTCTAACACTCGAATTTTGGCTTTTACAACTACTTAGAACTTTTTGCCCCAAGCACCCACAGGCCGCCAATCACCACGGCCACAACTGCCTCTTGCACGAGTAGACGCCCGTAATCGATAGAATTAGCAGTAGTCGACTTCAACTTGACATTTATGTCGAACCCTAGCAAATTGGCGTGAGCTACGTTTTGCACTTCTGGGGGTTTCCACAAGAAGCTATAACCCATGGCTGAGGCCTTATTGTCTGAATCAACAGACTGCCATGGCGGATAGAGAACCATCCCCACCATAACTATTAAACCTATGGCGACTGCCAGTTTTTGAATATTCATTACTTTAGTATCGCCTATTTTTGCCCTGTAGTGAGGTATCGAAAAACAAATTTCATTGGTTTGTACAAGGCAATTAGGGCGAGCACCAGGGTTACTAAAGTCGCCAGCGCCGCTAAATAAATGCCAAAGCGCAAACTATCGGGTCGATAATCAAACTCGATTAGGTGCGAACCCTTTGTCACATACACAGATCGCATAAAACCATTGGCGCGATAAATAGTTGCCGGCACTGAATCAATTTTGGCTTTCCAGCCAGGATAGAAACGGTCGTTGAGCACCACCAGACTGTCTTTATCGCACTGCACAGAAAGAGCAACATGCTCATTTAGGTCTTGCAAAAAGGTCACTTTACTAGCTGTCTCACTGGCGCCCGCATCTGCGGACGGCAGCTTTTGCTCACCAGGAGTAATACCACTCGATTTACTCAGCTCATTATCGGCCCCCTCAAAGCTAGCAAACCAGTCACTAGCAGGAGGCAACTTTTGATCTTCCTCAATGTAGACGCCGGCTCCAGGCAACGAAGGTCCAGTCAAAAACTGTTTGAGCACTTGTTCTTGATTGCTCTTCACCCAATGGCTAGCGACAAATGCACGGGGCAGTGAATCAACTACTTCGTACAGCCGTAAATTGTATTTGGCATCTTCAGCTAAATACCTAAACCACCGACTATTTAGTCTGCGAGTAGGGCCTTTCTTGCCAGAGCCAACTATCGAACTAGCAACATACTTAGTAGAAGTTATTTTGCAAAAGCGAGCTAATTCATCATCACTGGCACCAACTTTATCAATTGATGATAAGTGCAGGAACTTAAGAAAAGTCGACCGATAGTCTTTTGTTTCAGCAGATTCGTAGCCGAAAGTAACTGGTTGGTGCCAATCGATGCAAACATTAGGGAGCAGCATTTCGCGGCAATACTGCATGTACATTTCGCCTTTGACACAGACCCTATTTAGCGAGTGAGTGTATTCTCCGGGCATCTTCAAGGGGTCAAAGTAAACAGTGAGCAAGCGCGGCGGTAGAACGTTATTCGGCTGGTTGCCACCATCATTCTCACTAAACGTCTTTAACCTCTTGAGCAGCATTCCTTCATGCTCAAAATAGCCAGGGGCTGCTGTTTTCTGCCGATTCTGAAAGGCTGGCACAATCAAACTACCAATCAATGCCGCCACCACGATTAGTGCCATAGTTTGCTTATCAGCAATTTTCAATTTATTAGAGAAGGCAATTGCCAGAGAGAAGGCTAAGCCAATCAACCCTGTAAAAATCATGGGATAGCCCAAGGCCTGATAAAAGGCCGAAGAATAAATAGGTAACAATCCATGCACCCAGTTTGGTGCAAAATTGAAAGTGAGTGCCAGAGCGGTGGCAAATGCCCAAAGGCTAAGGCTGCTGATTATGGCAATCTTGTTTCTTTGGTCTTCCTCTATGGCATGCAGACCGCGACCAGCCAGTATTGCTAAGAAAAATATGACGAATATCAGAAGCTTAACGGGATAGCGAAGCACTGATAGAAATGGCAAGGCCGAAAGCAAAAACGATGACGGTCCATATTTCCCCAATGACAAAAGCACTGCTACCACAGTGGCTGCCAGCGCGTAATATCGCTGTTTGAAGGTCTTATCGGCTAATCCAAAAATCATCAAGGTTATGACTACCGGGCCGATATATGGCGATGGCAAAAATGGATAGTAGCCAACTCGACTGGCTACAGCACCGCCAAAGAGTGTGTGTGGTTGCTGTAGGTCTCCTAAGGGCTGACTAAAGGCAAGGCAAAGAAAGTCGTACCAATTACAGCTCCAGTTGAACACTTGGTTGAGATCAAGCCCACTGGCCCGCGGTGACAATTTGCTCCACTCAAACACTGGTAAGAGCATGGCCATGCTCATCAAAATGCCAAGGCCAATAGCAAAACTTTGCCAGCATGCCACTTTGAGGCGCACTGACTTTGTTGCAGGTTCAGATTCATCACTCGGCAAGCTAAATAAATTCAGCACCATCAGCAGTATTAAAACACCGAGCATAACAAAGCAAGGCACATAAATTTCTGGTCGCCCCGCCATCAACATCCAGTGCACAGAAAAAACAGACAAAACTACAAAAGCTAACCAATTGGTCTTTCGAGCAACCGAAGCCAAGGCGTAGAGCGCTAAGACTCCCCAAGAAAACGTCGCCGGCAAAGTGTAGTTAGCTGGCAGAGAGAAAAAATAACCGCTTAAGGCAATAGTAAACCCGACAAGTGCTGAGCTAGCCACACTAAAGCGCAGCATGCGAGAGAACAGATACGAAGCAATGAAAGCAATTAGCTGATGGAAAAATTGCAGCAAAGCGAGGGCAACACTGTACGAAAAGAACACGAACAGAAAATTGGGAAAGTAGAAAATACCAGGTGACGGATTGGCTACCTGAGGTGATCCGCAATAGATATAAGGGTTCCACAAGGGCGGCCGCTGTGCTAACCAGCCTTCTTTGATCAGGCGCGAGAACGGTTCAAAGAAATAGGTATGGTCAGAAACAAAGTACTGGCGCTCTTCAAATAAAAGCGGCGAGTAATAGGCTGTGAGCGCCAATGCAAGCGCCAAAAAACATACTAGTAATGAGACAATCTCACCCTTGCGCTCTTTAAATGAAAACGGCACGTTGTCTTATTGGAATAACGGTGCGTCGAAACCGCGGCTGGCAATTGGCACAGTATCTGCCTTTGGTGCAAGCGAAATCGGTGTACCAGCTTCAGAGCGAAGAGCCATGCTGCCAACAGCCAAGCGCGAAACATTCATCAGTGAATTGACTGAAATTGTGCCGGCTGCTGCCACCATTACAGTGCAGAGAAGAAGAGCCAAGGCCGGAGCTTCTTGCGGGCTACCGACCCATGGACGTGGAGCTTGAGCACCAGGAAGCGATGCCACTTTTTCAGATGGTTCAGGAACAATCATGAGGATTACTACACGACTGTAGTAATAGATGGCAGGCACAGAGGTTATTAGTGCGACAGCAACAAGAACCCAACCAAGGGGCAAGCCCAAGAACTGAGTTTGAATATGAGCGCCAGCAGTAAAGATAAAGACCTTGGCAAAGAATCCAGCTGGAGGAATAGGCAGACCAGCCAAGTTCAGCAAGCACAGAGCCATTGCCAGTGCCGTTAGCGGACGCTTGCGAATCAAGCCGGCATAATCTTCGATGCGATCAGAGCCAATTTCGTTGCTCACCAGAACTGCACCAGCGAAGGCACCGAGGTTCATCAAACCATAAACAATTACATAGAACACGAGGGCCGACAAACCAGATTCTGAAGCGGCAATCAAGCCAATCAAAATATAGCCAACGTGAGCAATAGAGGAATAAGCCAACATTCTCTTCAGTGAATTTTGGGCAAGGGCGATCAAATTACCGGCAATCATCGAGAAGATAGCCAGAGCGCCGAGGATAACCATCCACTGAGCTTGCGATTGAGCAAAGACAATAAGAAGAAGGCGCATGGCAACTACAAAACCACCGGCTTTCGAACCAATTGAGAGGAAAGCAGTAACCGGGGTTGGGGCGCCTTCATAAACGTCTGGAGTCCACATGTGGAACGGTACAACAGACAACTTGAAGCAGATGGCGCTAATTACCAAAGTAAGCAGCAATAACATAAAGAAGGATGGGGCAGCTTGCGAACCCATTGACAGGCTATCGCGGATGGCGGCGAAGGAAGTAGCGCCGGTCAAACCATATAAGAAGGAAAGACCATATAAAAGGGTTGCAGTAGTGGCAGCAGTAGAGAGCAAGTATTTGAGAGTAGCTTCTCCGCTTCTGACATCTTTCTTGGTGAAGCTGGTCAAGAGCACGCAACATACGCTCAATGTCTCTAGGGCAACGAACAGCATGATTAGGTCAGTTGAGCCAGCCAAGAACAGGTTGGACAAAACGGCGGTCATCAAGATGGCGTAGTACTCACCGCGGTTGCGCCCGAAGAGATGGTCATAGCCCATGCTTATCAAAACGACGAGGGCGCCAACGGCAACTGCAACTATTGAGAAGACTGAATAGAGCGGGTCAATAGTAAAGAGGCCACCACAGAGAACTTCAGTCAGTCCTACCTGTGTGGTGAGGAAGTATCCCGATATGGCAAGGGATATTAGACAGACAATAGGCGTAAGACCTTTTGCCTTGGGAGCAAACAAGTTCCACAGTGCCGCAAAGAGTACACCGACCACCAGCACCAGCTGAGGAGTCAGCAACGTTAACATCCGCGTGTAATCTTGATAATTGCCCATTTGAATTAAAAGTCCCCAAGTTCGCGCTTAATTTTTGTCTTCATCGACGCTCTTAATTCTACATAGCTAATAGACAAGAATCGTAAGGTTTACCCAATCTGTAAGTAAGCTTTGCTTTAGTTTGGCAAAAACCCCTATTGACAGCCCTGTGGGGTAAGATTGTGATATACCTTTTAAACCGGCGTCCAAGAGATTCAATGTAAAAAAATGGCAAACGGCACAAGGCTAACCCTTAACTCCAGCGGCTTGTTGGAAATAGACGAAAACAAAAGACCAGCACTTCTTATTATGGAAGACGGCACCACTTTTGAAGGAAAAGCATTCGGAGCAGCCACCACAGCGGTTGGTGAGCTGGTCTTCAACACTTCGCTAATGGGATACCAAGAAGTTCTTACTGACCCTAGTTATGCCGGTCAGATAGTTACTCTTACTTATCCTGAAATCGGCAACTACGGAGTCTGTGATGAAGATATCGAGTCGCGATCGATCTTTGCTCGTGCTCTTGTCATTCGCCATCTCTCCCGCAAGCATAGCAATCACCGCGCCACTGGCACGTTAGACAGCTTTTTGAACAAGTACAATATTCCCGGCATATCTGAAGTAGATACTCGCGCTGTCACTCGCAGACTAAGAGATCAGGGCGCTATGCGTTGCGCTATCTCAACTGAAGACGATGTACTGACAGAAGGCGGCCGTGAGAAACTGCTAGCGGCACTTGCCAACACCCCTCAGATGGCTGGGCAAGACTACACCAACGAAGTGACCACCAAAGAAATATATACAATCGGCAGTGGCAAAACCAAAGTTGCTGTATTTGATTTTGGTATCAAGCAAAACATCTTGCGAGAGCTTATTGCTCGGGGTGTTACAGCCACTGTTTATCCTGCCAGAACTAAAGCAGCAGATATTCTTGCCACCTCTCCTGATGGCATTTTCTTGTCAAACGGCCCGGGAGATCCCGCTGCCTGCGAAGACATTATTGCTGAAATGAAAACGCTGATCGCCTCTCGCATACCAATTTTTGGAATCTGCCTAGGGCATCAACTATTGTCTATAGCCTTGGGCGGCAGCACTTACAAACTCAAATTTGGTCACCGTGGTGGCAACCATCCAGTCAAAGACTTAACCACCGGAAAAATCGAAGTAACGTGTCAGAATCACGGTTTTGCTGTAGACGAAAAGTCGATGCCAGCAGACTTAGAGCTCACCCACGTCAATTTGAATGATAATTCGGTTGAAGGTTTCCGTCATAAAGAGCTTCCGATATTCGCCGTTCAATATCACCCTGAAGCCCATCCAGGGCCTCATGATTCAAGTTATTTGTTTGACCGTTTCTTGTCTTTAATAGAGGCACATCACAAGGTAACTAAGTAAATACGCTAAGAGGCGACATTTGTATAAAGTAGCAATCTTTGATTTCGACGGCACGCTAGTAGACTCAACCCCTGGCATAGTCGATGTTATGAAAGTAGTTGTGGATGAGTATGGATTTGCACCAGCAATTTTAGATGAGTGGGCACTTTTGGTTGGTGTGCCCCTGCCAAAGCAAATGGAAATTATCTTGCCTGAGAAATCAGCAGATTTTCACTTAGAAGTTGCCAATCGCTACCGCGCC
This sequence comes from Candidatus Obscuribacterales bacterium, assembly GCA_021732025.1. Lineage (GTDB taxonomy): Bacteria > Cyanobacteriota > Vampirovibrionia > Obscuribacterales > Obscuribacteraceae. Next base: position 6,311 of record JAKFVU010000063.1, read on the forward strand.
ATCTACGACACCATGGCAATTGAAATTTGCCCACCTTTCCCCCATATGTTCACCATGCTACAGACACTCAAAGAAGCTGGTGTAGTTATAACCATTGCCTCTTCGAAGCGTCGCAACCTGGTAGAAGTTGTACTCGATCACCACAACATCGCTCACTATTTCAAAATAGTAGTGGGTGCAGCCGATGTGGAGAATCACAAACCACACCCTGAGTCGGTTCACATTACTCTCGATCAACTATCTATTCCGTTGGAACACGCAGTAGTGATTGGCGACAGTATCTTCGACCTCGATATGGCCAAGAACGCCGGTGTCGACGCCATTGGCGTAACTACAGGCTTACACAGCAAAGAAATGCTGGCCAAGTCAGAGCCTACTCACATAGTTGATGGCCTGCACGAAGTCTTGCCCATTATTCTCAAAGGTCGCAACGGCAATAAGCCCGGATAGACTCTCGGCAATTATGCAGAAAACTTCATCTAACTAGCGGTACCAGTTGGCAACCTCTCGTCGTCTGTTATTATTAGTCGGCTCCTGAGGTACAAGGCCATTTTTTCGAGCATTTATTCACCGGTTTCAAGCCCTGTGGTCAAAAGACACGGCTATCCGATTATTGCGGCATGTGCGTTCTTACTGAGCACTGGCCCAATAGCCGTTGCCGCGCCAATAACACCTGAAGTAAAACCAGACTCTAAAACAGAATCTAAAACAGAATCGAAGCCAGAAACCAAATCCAGCGCGGCAGAACCAGCTTTGAACAGCCAGTGGCTAATCAAACCAGGCCAATCAATCTCAGTGAGCATGGCCACTGAAGACATTGTCTGCACCAACGATTTAGCCCTTGCAAAAAAGCAGCGAGAGGCTTATCCCGAAAGCCCTGAAGCTAGTTTTATCTACGCAGTTGCCTTGAGCCGCACCAGTCAAGTCGAAACCGCCCTGCAAGAAGTCAGACGCGCGCGCAAACTGGCCGAAAAAGATGGCGGCCCGGCCTACTTCGACCAAATGATTGGCAGCTACGAGAAGATGCTCACTTACTATCCAGAAGATAACCAAGTGAGGTATCACCTGGCGTGGGCTTATTACATGAAAGCATATCTACTAGCTAAGTATTCCGGTCAAGCTGCTGGTCAAAATCCTAAGTATGCTGAGTGGATTGCCCAAGCCAAAAAGCCTGCTGATGCTACATCTTCAGAAGTTACGAATACCGCGACTACCGCTGCCAAAGCTGATATCGCTACCGTTGTCTCATCTCCGGCTCCACCAACTAGCCCAAGCCAAGCGCTCGGCAACCTCACTCAAATTCGCAAAGACATGTCACAGGTTTCACCAGATGCGGTGCCACAAGTTAAGCGTTATTACGAATTGGCTTTGACAAAGCTAGACGACCTTTTGGCCCGTCAGCCTGACGACGTCTGGGCCCGCGTCTATCGTGCACACCTCCAAGCTGAGTCATCAGGCAATATCGATCAGGCTATTGTCGAGTGGCAGAAGGTAAAAGAGGCTTCACCAATGAATCCTGCTGCCTATTTCTTCCTCGGCGAGGGTTATCTTAAGAAGGGCAATCTCAAAGAGAGCCTAAACAATGTATCTAGAGCCATCGCCTTACGGGCGATTGGTAACTGAGAGTAAGTAATTCCAGGTAACTGATTTCAATGTTCGACTTTCTAAAATCTGATTGGTTCAAGCTCGTTCTCGCTCTAAGCATCTTGGGCGGCATCGTCGGGCTGCTCTATTACGCCCAATGGAGCGCCACAATCGAAGAGAAGAAGTTCAAAGAACAAAGAGACGCTAACCCGACTGCCAGTAACATCGCCTTTACGAATTATGAATTGAAAGAAGTCGATGACGCCAATCATGTGCGCTGGATTCTTAATGCCAAGACAGGCACCTTAATCAAGGACACCAAAGACGTTAACTTAAGCGGCATCAGCATGAAGTTTTTGGACGGAGATGCCGTAAAAATGCTGATCTCTGCCCCAGTGGGCCGCGCCAATACAGAGACGCGCCATGTTGAACTATCCTCGGGCCAGGGCCAGCGGGTGATTGCCGAGGGTGAGGAGGGGAAGTCAAGAATGGAAATGGAAAAGTTGGAATTAGAGAAAAAAAATCAGTTTAAGGCCACTGGTGGTGTTAACATCGCCATGGGGGTAGCCAAGGTGACTGGTAACTACGCTACCGGGCGCTTCGGCAAAAAAGAATTGGAAGACCTCAAGATAATCGGAAATACCCACGCCATTATTTCGAGCCAATAGATGAAACATTTACCTCGTAAGGAATCGGTCAGCAAAATAATGAACGGCCTTAGTATCAAACGCTCAATCTTACCTTTGCTATCAAGCTTGCTGGCACTGCAAATGCCACTAGCGGCAATGGCTCAAGCTCCAGATATGGGTGGCGGTGGGCCAATCGATATTAAAGCTGAAGAGCAAGAGTTTGCTGGCGACCACATTATTGCTCGCGGCCATGTGCGCGTTGTCTATAAAGATAGTGTAATTGTTGCTCCTGTAGCGACACTCTACCGCGACGTTAATACCGGACAACCACAAAAAGCAATTTTCACTGGGCACCCACACTTGGTGCAAGGCAACAACAAAATTGATGCCGATACTTTAGTTTTTGAAATGGTCTCTTCGAAGATTATGGCCGAAGGCCATGCTCACTCTGAAGTAGTCAACGAAGCACCACCTCCAGCTGCAGAACAAGTAGCTGTTAAGGGCGATACGAAGAAGCCAACCAAGAAAGTTGCGGCAGCATCCAGTGCCGAAGCAGCTCTTGCTCAAGCGGCGGCAACCAAAGGCTCACTCAATTCTTCCGACTCAACTGAACCAGAAAGTAAAGCAAGCGCTGGTGCTAACGGAGCAGGCGGCACTACAGTTGGTGGCTTGGGCGGACCAACCGAAGGTCCGACCACAATCATCACTGACTCAGATCGTCAGGTATACGACCGTGCCACTGGTCAGTTTGAAGCTTTTGGCCACGTCAAAGTTAAAGCTGGCGACATCGACGTTTTAGCCGACCATTTGCGCATGGCTTATGGGGCAGATCAAAAACCAGAAGCAGCTGTATTCAATGGTAAAGTATCGGCCACTCAAGGTCAGAATAATACTCAGTCAGATACTATGACTTACTTCCTCAATACCAAGCGCCTACAGGCCACTGGCCATGTACGCTCGAAGGTAATTCAAAGTAGCAACTCGAACAATACTGCTTCTAAATCAACCACTGTCACAGCTCCGGTTAACGAGGGCAAAGTCGAGCCAATCGTCAATGGTGGCGTGGCATCGGCTGCTGCAACTCCAGCTATCACCAATACTGGTGCTCCGGTAATCATCGTTTCTGATACGCAAGACTACAACAAAGAGACAGGGCGTCTTGATGCTGTAGGCAACTGCAAAATCTTCTACGAAGATACAGTTGGTATTGGCCCCAAAATTGTGATGGTGCGCAATGCCTATGGCCAAGCGGAGAAAGTTGTCTTCATCGGCCGTTCACAAATCACCCAACCAGGAAAACGCTGGATTGGTGATCGAATCACCATGGTTATCAGTGATCGCAAGGTGCTTGCTGAAGGCAATACCAGAGCCTTTATTTTGCAGAAGAAGATGCCTGTACCTATAGCACCTGCACCAGCGGTGCCTTTCGAAGCTGCACCTGAATACAAGCTAGCTGACAAGGCTAGACCTAGCGCTACTGACACCAATTTAGATGACAGCGCTAGTGGCAAGCTCAGTTCAACGAAGGTGGATAGACCAGAATGACCTCGGCGGCGCTATCATCAAGCTCAACACAATCCAGCGATACTAGAACACTTAGAATCGAGAGCCTACAAAAATCATACGGTGGAAGACGAGTCGTTGACGGCGTCAGCTTCTATCTCAACCGTGGAGAGGTCGTCGGCCTACTGGGCCGAAACGGTGCAGGCAAAACCACTTCATTTGATATGGTTTTGGGGCTAGTTAAGCCTGAAAAAGGTTCAATTACCCTAGGCAACAAAGACCTGACAAAGCTTCCTATTCACATTCGCAGCCGCATGGGCATTGGATATTTGCCGCAAGAAGCTTCCAACTTCCGCAAGTTGTCCGTGGGCGACAATATCAAGCTCATTCTGGAGCTGCGCAATATTCCCACCCGCGAACACAAAAAGCGCACCTTATCGCTACTTGAACAATTTGGTCTGGCTCACTTAATTGACGTCATTTCAGTACAGCTCTCTGGCGGTGAAAGAAGACGACTAGAGTTAGCCCGCTGCCTAGCGTCCGAGCCAGAATTCATCTTACTAGATGAACCTTTCACTGGGGTCGACCCCATTTCAATTTCTGATATTCAGGGCTTAATTCGCAGATTACGCGACGAATGGAACTTGGGTGTTCTAATCACCGACCACAACCCTAGGGCCACACTTAAAATTACTGACCGCGCCTATTTGATCGATTACGGCAAGATTCTTGTTGCTGGCACTTCGCGAGAAGTAGCTGAGAGTCCTGTGGCGCGCAAACAATATCTGGGAGAGGACTTCACTCTGTGAGCATTGGTATTAAGCTTCTTGACCGCTATATCGCCAATGAATTCTGGCAGCCGTTGTTGTTCGGTATTGGTATCGTCACTGGTGTGTGGTTCGGCGCTGAGCAGTTAAAGACTATTTTCAACCTGGTTATGAAATCAGGCGTGCCCATTCACATGGCGCTTACTATTTTGGGCTTGCACTTACCTGAAGTAATCGTGATGACGATTCCAATTGGTGTGCTGCTCGCAACTTTGTTGGTATTTAACCGCCTCTCTGGCGACTCTGAAATTATTGCTTTGCGCACTAGTGGTGTCAGCTTCTATCGCATCATGGTGGCACCATTGATGTTTGGATTGTTCACCTCACTTGTAAGTTTTGGCCTCAACGAAGCAGTTGTGCCAGTGGCCAACCGCACCTCGAAACGCCTTGAGTTTCTCGCCCTGTATAAAGCCGAATTGCCAGCCGGTCAAGCCAACTTCACCTATATGGAGCGCGGCAAAGATCTAAACATCGACCGCATTTTCTTCATTGGCTACTATGAAGGCAAAAATCTCAGCAACGTAATCATTCTCGACTTTACTAGAGCCAAACTAGTACAAATCATTTGTGCTGCTAATGGCCTATGGGACAACGGCCACTGGACCTTGAACTCAGGCCGCACCTATGTGCTCTCTGGCGACTCTGACATTACAAGAATCAGCCGCTTTGACAAGATGGTCATTCCAGGCTTGGGCCAGGTGCAGAAGGCGCTGACGACCGGTAAGGTCTCGCCCAAAGAAATGAACTTGATTGAGCTCAATAACTACCTCGATATTTTGCGAAGCTCAAACTCACTGAGCAACGACCTCTTAGTGCGCTATTACCAAAAAATTTCCCAGCCATTGGCCTGCCTAATTGTGTCTTTAGCTGGTGCTCCTCTTGGTCTACTAGCTCGAAGGTCACGCAGTAACCTCGGTCTTATATATAGTGCCGTGGTCGTCTTCCTTTATTACGTGCTGCAATCTTCGTCAGGCGCCCTGGGCGATGCTGGTCGAATAACGCCACTTTTAGCCGCCTGGCTACCAAACATTGTCATCGGCATGCTGGGTGGAGCGATTCTCTACGTGCGCGCCCGCTAATAAAGCAAATTGGAAAAATAAATTGGTTATCGGCATGCCACTGGGCTTAGCTTAGGGTACAAATGAGATTGCATTAATCTCAAATGGCTGATTAGTGCCGCCCATATGCGTAAAACCCGTATTGACTCTCCCCTTAGGCGCGCTTAATCTTGACATATGTCTATCAGCAGTTGATAGGGGCGGTGGCCACAGCCAATGCCCTCTAAGCAATAAGCAGCCTATCAAAAGCAACACCTGTAAAGCCCCCGGAATCACCAGAGATAAGCCTTGGCTAGCACTAGTCAAATTTCTAACTCGATGCACTCGAACCGTCGCCGCAATTCGGTGGTTCTGATGGGGTGTGTGCTGGCCGGCGTCAGTCTTGTCGTCGTGCCGAGCGTCTATTTCGTCTGTCAAAGTAGCGCCCAGAGATCTGAACACAGCCAGAGCTTTAGTGAACAATTCGCCAGTCTCAGTACAGCAATTTCAGCGTCGCCGGTTGGCACTCTGCTGAAGATGTCACCAGCCAAGTCTCAGGCTAATGTCTCAAACGTCTCAAATATCTCAAATTCAGACAGCAACATCGGCTCTACTAAAATAGCTCCTGCTCCTCCTCTGAAGCATGTGGGAGTGACCGCCAGCAACGTCAAGTTGGTAGATGAAGCAGTAAAACTATTGCAGGGTCAGATTGAAGCTAATCCAAAAGATCCATCTTTGCATAATCGCCTTGGCCTGATTTACGCCGAACTGGGCGAATTAAGTCAGGCAGAGAATCAATTTAAACAAGCTATCGAAATCGCTCGCTTGGGTCTCAGCGACTCAAAGCAAGTAGTAGAAGCGAATAAGGCCAGCGGTCAATTTGCTCTAGCCAGCGAAGCAATGCTCAAGGGCTCGCAATCTGAACTTGAACTATCCACAGCCCACAGCAACCTAGCTAGAGTCTATGAAAAACTCGGTCAGCAATCGAAAGTTGTAGCCCAATTAGAACAGCTCAATCAAGATGTGCGCATCAACGGTAGTCTGGCGCAATCTCTTGGGCTAGGCGCAGCTAAAGCTTCGACTACAAAAAATTCAATGAAGTCATCAGTAGAAGTTGTTGATGGTATGGCTAAAGCCGAAGCCTTGATGCAAGCACACATGCTACCGCAGGCGATGGCGCAGTGGAAGCACGTTCTCAGTATCGATCCATCAATTGCCGAAGCCCATGAAAAACTTGGCAAAGCAGCTCTATCAAGCGGAAATGTGTTCTTAGCGACCCAAGAGCTCAAGCAGGCCGCACAACTTGAGCCAGGAAAAGCCGCTGTTCATGCTACTTTGGGCATCTGCTACCAATGTCGCAGCAAGAACCAAGAAGCGATTGAAGAGTTCAACAAGGCTCTAGCTCTAGACCCATCAGACGCACTTTCAGCTTTTAACTTAGGTAATGCTTTTGCTGCCCTGGGTAAAAACAGCGATGCTCGAAGGCTCTACCAGCAGGCCATCAAGCTGAAGCCAGAGATGGCCGTAGCCCACAATAATTTAGCCACTGTATTGTCTTTAGATGGGCAGTACGATCAAGCCATCGAACAATTTGAGCACACCTTATCTCTAGCACCGAATATGGCATCAGCTCACTATGGTCTTGGTCTAGCTCGATTCAACAAGCACGATTACACCAATGCGGCTCATGAATTCAAGATAGCCCTACAGATCAATCCAAATTTGATCGATGCTCACACCAAAATTGAAATGTGCCACCGCATGAATGGTCAGCAATTTGGCCAACAACAAGGCGGTCACTCGGCATCGCCGTCAAGTATGGTCATGGCTGAAGGGTTAAATAGCTCGGGCATCAGACACAGATCTGTCAGCAGCTCAGGTTCTTCAGGTTCAAATTCGTCTGTAAACATCGAGAATGGTCGGCGCTTGAGTATGGTTGGAGTATCTGGCGACCAGGCTCCTAGAGCGCGGCAAAGAAAAGTCACTATGAGTTCTTCGATTGACGAAGGCGGCAATAGAAATTTAGCGCAAAGACTCAACTAGCAAAGCTTTGTTTAAAAACATAATTTTATTGGGACCATCTGGTGCAGGCAAATCTAGCACCGCTAGGTTGCTTAGCGAAAAGCTTTCACTATCGTGCCTCGATTGCGACAGCGCCATAGAAGAAAAAGCTGGCCAGACAATTGCGACGTTGTTTAAAGAACAAGGCGAGCAGGCCTTCCGAGCCCTGGAAAATCAGCTTTTAGATCAGCTTTTACTTGAGCTATCAGCCAAATTACCGCCTAAGGTGATCGCCTGTGGTGGCGGCCTGCCAATAGGTGAAGGCAATATGCAAAAGCTTAAAATTTTGGGCCAGACAATTTATCTCACCGCCAAAGTAGAGACCCTTGCAAAGCGCATTGGTGAACACTCTAATCGACCACTTTTAGCACCAGAAAAGCCAGAAGCGCTAATTGACAGTATTAGCCAGCTCCTGACAAGGCGCAAAAGTGTCTACGAGCAGGCGCACATGACAATAGATACCGATGGTAAAACTGTCGCCGAAGTGGTCGCTGAGGTTCAAAGAATCCTCACAAATACAACACTTTAGTACGGGCGCGTTATAGTATCTCATTGGTAACGCCGAATTTTGGAGGAGTGGATCTTGTCAGCAGTGACGCAAGATGAACTAATGTACTTGCAGTCCCAACTTGAGGGGCTCGAGTCTATTTTTATGGAGCTCATGCCCTTCGGCATCGAACTCAAGCGCCAGCATGTGCAAGATTACTATGACAAACGTTTTGATGCCGCCACAAAACCAGTTTCATCTGTAGCCGAAACTGAATTGCGTAGGCAATTTAATACCAAGGCCAATCAGGTGCGAAATCTTGTAGACAGCGCTGAGTCACTAGGCGATGCCGGCAACAAGCTCAATTTAATCAGGGCAGCGGCTTCATTGCCAGAAGAGCGTAGCAAAGGCTTGCTTAACTCAGTTCTGCAACTTTGCAAGGGTCTAGTTACCGAGACCAAAGCAGATCCTGTTCTCTTCAAAGAGATAATTTCGTCTAAAGAGTTGAGAGCCGTAGAAGCCCGAGTATTGCTGGGTTCTACCATGTTTATCATTGCCGACCAAGTGATGTACGGCGACCAACCTTTGCCCTTACGCGATTTGCTTGGTCAGTTCTTGCAAATGGTGCGGCAAGAAGGCTTGCTCACTCGCAACGACCCCTTCTTGATAGAAGCTCAATGCGCTATGGAAGCGCTAGAGCTCGACGCTGAAGCGGCCGAAGAAGCTGAAGCTTCTAACTAGAGCCTAATTTGAGCTTAAAACAGGTCTAAAAGCAGTTGAAAATACTTATTCTCAATGGCCCAAACCTAAACCTCCTGGGCGCTCGCGAAACTTCCACCTATGGCAAAACTAGCTTGGCCGAAATCGAAACTCGCCTGGTTAAACTGAGTGGTGAAATTGCGTCAGATCAAAGCCTAGAGCTTGATTTTAAGCAATCAAATATCGAAGGCGAACTAGTCAACATCATCCAGTCTTGCCGCCAGACTGGCACTGACGCTTTGCCAAAGGCAAATATTAACGGCGTGGTTATCAACCCAGGGGCTTATGGCCATACTTCTATTGCAATCAGAGATGCCTTCCTAGCGATGGCCTTGCCATTTGTAGAAGTTCATGTCTCAAATGTCTATGCCCGTGAGCCTTTCAGGCATAAAAGCTATCTCAGTGATGTGGCCGTGGGTGTCATCGCTGGCTTCGGCGCCAACAGCTATGAACTGGGCTTGCGAGCCCTATATGACCATTTAATTTCGATTGCTGTTAAATAGTGAACATTTAGACGCACTCGCATAAGGCTATAATGGCCCTCGGAGTACAATGAGTTCTTATGGAAAACCGCACAGACACAGTAGTTATAAGTGCCGCAGGAGATTCTCAAATATCTCCTAGACATGCCACACGGGGCAAATGCAATATAGCCATTCTGCTGGTACTTTTGGCCATGGCCGTACAGCTTGCTTACCAACCTGCCCGCTGCCAAGAGACCGCTAGCCCACCTGCTGCCGAAAAACCCAGAGCATACTCGGGTGAGGCCATCAAACATTACAACCGTGGTCTAGAGTTTCACCAATCTGGATTTTTTGAAAAAGCGGTTTCTGAATACAAACTTGCCATCGCTTCTGATGATCGCTTAGAGCAGGCCTATAGCAATCTTGGCTTGATCTATATTTCGCAAAAGAGTTTTGTTCTTGCCCAAGATGCTTTTGATAAAGCACTATTTCTCAAGCCGAACAGACCAACATCATTGAACGGCCTAGCGTCGGTCTTATTTGCCCGCGGCCAAGTCGAACAAGCCATAGAAAAGTGGCAAAAAGCAGTTGCTGTAGATCCCAAATTTGCTAGTGCCTATTTCAATATGGGAACAGCTTTTGAATCGCAAAAAAAATACGATGACGCACTCACTGTCTATGTCAAAGCGGTTTCAATTGCCCCAGATATGGCCGATGCTTTTTATCACATGGGTAGCTTGCTCAATAAGCAAAAGCATCCGGCTCAAGCACTAGTGCTGTTGCGCAAGTCTGTAGATCTGGCAGCTGAATCAGAATTTGCTAGAGATGCGCGCAAACAAATTGCCTCTATTGAAAATCAATTTGCTAAAGACGCTGGTAAAGAGTCAGGCAAAGACAATAAAACAAAAGTTGTAAGTGATCTGCCACCAACCAGAAATCAGTCACCATCGGTTGGTGCCTCCAGACAAGAAATAATTGACTCTGCAGCACGCAATGTCGAGAAGAAGCGACTGGAGAAAGAGAAAAAAGAAGCGGATGCTTTGAAGGCCAAAGAAAACCCTTCTGAACGCCAAGGCGGGCTCTTAGGTTTAGTCAAACGCAAGCCCAAAAGCGACATAAAGATGTTCGTGCATCCGCCGCAATCGACCAGCGATCAAAAATCTGAATAACACTAGAGCCTGAGTAACCAACATGTTTGATAAAGAAGCAAAGCTTCAGGCCTTAGCAGAGCTAATTGAAGGCAAAGTCATCGACGATACCGATCGAGTAGAGGCCTGTATTAAAGGTACTGTCATCGGCTTTCCTGCCACCATAGAAGCGCTGCGCGTGGGCTTTCCCTTTGGCTGCTCATTCTTTCTTGAAACTGATGTACTTAAAGAAAACAAGCAACAAAAAAGCAAAGGCGAATTTACCCTTACAATAAATCATCGCTTGGTCACTGGCTTTTGGGCGAAATTTAGTCGCATCTTGCTAGTAGATCACACCGACCGTCCCTTGGGCATGAAACGATTTGACACTGAATACATAGCTCAAACAAACGACGACGAGCAGGCGCTGCGCTTCGTTCAGTATCCATCAATGATTGATAAATTGCTGCTCTTGAGTCAATACACCAATTTTACCGAACTACATGTCAGATCTGGTTTTGGCGTGGTGCTTGTGCAACCGACTTCAATCGAAAAACTAGAAATAGATACAGCCCGTGAGACTTTCCGTGTCTTCGGCGAAATTGCCCAAGTAGTTTTCGAGGCATTTTAGATAAGTGACTCAGACGATTGAAGACGAGACAAGCAATGCTGAATACATTTATTCAATAGCAAGTTTGCTCAATCGCTATCTTGCAATTTCACCTATAGAAGCTGAGAGAATGCCAGTTTTGCTCAATCAACTCAGTGAGAATGATTGTCGCTTGACCAGTCGAAAAAATATGGTCGGTCACTTAACGGCCAGTGCACTAGTGATCAATCAAGCAGAGCAAATTCTGCTCATTTACCATAACGGACTGAAGCGCTGGCTGCAGCCTGGGGGCCACTTAGATCACAACGAAGAGCCTGAAGTCGGGGCAAGGCGTGAGTTACTAGAAGAGACTGGTGTAGGTGGAAGGGGCGAAATCAAGCTATTACACGGCCCGCACACAAGCGCAAATATCTTGCCCTTCGAACTTTTGCCATTTGATGTAGATACTCACGAAATTCCGGCCAACCCAGCAAAGGGAGAAGGCGAGCATCTACACCACGACTTTCAATATATTTATCAACTTGACCACAAATTCGCTCAAGCAATAGTTTTGCAAGAAGATGAGGTGGCCAAATTCAAATGGGTGACCTTGGACGAACTAGGCAGCGGTGATTATGGCCGACGCCTGAGTCGAGTAGCGGCCAAATTGAGAGCAAGCCTTAGCTGAGTGCTCAGCGAAAAAACCTCTTGATATTCCGGAAGGCTAGCCTGGTGGCCTTCATGCCCAAAAGCAAAGAGAAACAGATTGTTACGGTGCAAGGCTTTCTTCTGACAATGTGATAAATTTACCTTGTGGGTAGTTTTGAGCTTTCAAAACTCCGCAATACAAGCACTAATGAGGTATCGGGTATGGCAGACACCACCACAGCGCCTACTTCCACCACGATTGTAGGTTTGACTGAAGCCGCAGCAGCCGAAGTAAAAAGACTATTGGTTGATGAGGAAGGCAAGACTGGTCTGCGTATGGAGATCAAGGGCGGCGGTTGTTCAGGTATGTCTTATGGCATGAGCTTCGACAATGCTCAAGAAAAAGACCATGTAATCGAAGAACACGGCGTGAAGCTTTTCATCGATCCTAAAAGCGCAATCTATTTGAAAGGCACAGTTTTGGATTTCCAAAGCGGTCTTGATGGACAGGGCTTTGTAATCAAGAATCCACAAGCTAAAGGCTCATGTGGTTGCGGCAATTCATTCTCAGTTTAGAACTCAGAATCTATTATTGAGAATACTGACCAATAGGTAATCTGGAACGTGCCGGCAACAAATCTGTCCGGCACGTTTCTCTTGTTAGACACTCAACAGAGCGCAAGGCAATGAACAAACTAAAGTTGGCTCGTCCAAATAAAGTGGAAGCTTCTCCGGAACAGGGTGCAAAGTTAGTAAGCGGATATTATCCCGCAGCTCAATATAGTCTCATTGAGATTTACGGGGCAGATGCTCAGCGCTTTATCAATGCCCAAACTACTAGTGATGTCAAAGCACTAAAGCCCTATCAGTGGCAAGCCAGCGCTCTATTAGACCGCAAGGCGCATGTGGTTGCCTATTTCAATCTTTACCGCAAAAACAGCTCTTACCGCATTGTTGCAGAAGAGAGCCAGGTTGCAGCCATTCTAGAACACCTAGACAAGTACATCTTCTCTGACAAAGTAGAGTTGCTCAACTTAAGTGCTGGCAAAATGATGGCCTTGATCGGCTCTGATGCTAGGTTGATCATCAATGAATGCATGAAAGTAAAAAATCCGGCTCTCTTTGAGCGCGATTTGATTGACGGAGTGCTTTGCGGCATCGATGTACATATTTTTAGGGCACCACTTTCTAGCAGAGAAGCCTTTTTAATTTACTGTGGCCAAGATCAGTATCAAGCATTGCAAGACAAGCTCGAACCAATCTTGAACCAGCACGGTGTGAAGAAACTATCTAACGATGAGCTGCTGCTTGAGCGTATCGAAGCTGGCCTGCCCCAGTTCGCCACTGATTTTAATAGCGAGAATTTGATTATTGAATTAGGGCTAGAAGACAAGGCCATTAGTTACACCAAAGGCTGCTTTCAGGGCCAAGAAGTGCTCGCCCGTGTCAAAGGCCATGGCTCACCCAACAAGCAGTTGACTGGCTTAATACTAGACTTACAAGGCTCACAAAACGCTAAAATTAAGGTCGGCACACCGCTCATGGTGGCAGGTCAAGAAGTAGCGAAGATTCTCTCAAATGCTTATTCACCACGCTTACAAAAACATATTGCCTTAGCCATGGTCAAGCGCGACTACCGCACACCAGGGCGCGTGCTCGAATGTACAATTGCGCTAGAAAGTGAAAATAAAAGTGAACATGAAGAAGACACAGCGACAAGTCTCTCTGGAAAAGCCACAGTAAAGTTATTGCCTTTCTTTGAGCCAGAAGATCTAAAACTGAAAGCCAAGAACCTCTACGAAGAAGGCCTCAAGCTCTACGCAACCACAGAAAACAAAAATATCGCCGAAGCTATCAGCAAATTGCGGTCAGCGCTGTTGTTAGATAGCAGCCTAGAAGATGCTTACGAAGCCCTTGGCGTAATTCTGTCGAAAGAAAATCAATTAGATGAAGCTGTAGAGTTGATGGAAACATTAGCCCGTATCAATCCCGATTCAATTATGGCCTATGCCAATCTATCAGTGTTCTACCTCGAGCAAGGTGGCGGCAAAGAGAAAGCCGAAGAAGCCAAAGCGCAGTCAATGAGCATTCGCATGAGGCTGGCAGCCAAAGAGGCGATGCAAGATCACTTACAAAAAGAAGACACGGCAAAAATAGAGGCCGAGGCTCTTGAGCGCAAAACTATGTTCGAGCAAGTAATCGAAATAGATGCAGATGATCTCTTTGCCAATAATGGTCTAGGCAACTGCTACAACATATTGCAGCAATACCAGTTGGCTGAGCCCTATTTGCTCAAGGCCATCCAAATCAAACCGAACCATACTGTGGCCTACCAAGAATTGGGTCGCACCTACGAAGGTCTCGGTCTCACTGACAAGGCCATAGAAACTTTCAAAAAAGGTATTGACGTAGCCGCTCAGAAAGGTGACATGACGCCGCTCAAAGCAATGCAAGCTAGGCTGGATAGTTTAATAGCTAACTGAGAAACCGGATGCCGCAATCTAAAGCTCTCAATCTCTTTGCCGCCTTGGTCTACATTTTTATGTACGTACCAATCATTATTTTGGTTGTCTTTAGCTTTGACAATTCAAGACTAGCAGTTGAATGGCATGGTTTTACTCTTAGTTGGTATCAAAAACTTTTCGATAATGATGCAGTAAAGTCGGCTCTGTATAACAGTTTAGTGGTGGCATCAATTTCAGTTGCCGTTTCAGTGGTTATGGGTGTTTTGGTAGCAGTTGGTCTGAGCAGCGCTCGCTTCAAGGGCAAGTCGCTCATTCGCGGCTTAATTGTATTGCCAATTATCGTACCTGAAATCGCTATGGCAGTCGGCGCCCTCATACTCTTTATTGCCATTGGCTTGCCCCTTGGCCTAGCCACCGTGATAGTCGCCCATATTATCTTCTGCCTCTCGTATGTCGCCCTCACCGTAGCTGCTCGCCTAGAAGGAATGAATCCACAATTAGCAGAAGCCGCCCTCGATTTAGGAGCAACTCCTATAGAAGCATTCTACAAAGTGACCCTGCCAATTCTTGCCCCCGGTATCATCTCTGGTGCACTACTAGCATTTGTACTTTCGCTAGACGATTTTGTCATCACTCAGTTTACTGCTGGTGTCGGCGCTACCACTCTACCTCTGCGCATCTACAGCATGGTTAAATTTGGCGTCAGTCCTGAAATCAACGCTCTTTCAACCCTGATGCTGACAGTAACTTTTTTGATCACTCTAACTGCCGAATATATCAGGACACACTCTAATCGTTCAACCTAATAGGACCCCATCATGACTGACAACCCATGGAAAACGCTCTCTCAGGCAGTGGTATACGAGAACCAATGGATTAAAGTGCAAGAAGATCAGGTAATTAGACCTGATGGCCTTGACGGTATCTATGGCGTAGTCAACTTCAAAAATAAGGCAGTTGGTGTTCTGCCAATAGATGAAGAGGGTTACACCTACCTTGTGGGACAATTCCGCTACCCGTTAGGCGCATATTCTTGGGAGATACCTGAAGGGGGTTGCCCGCAAGGAGAAGACACTCTCGATGCCGCCATGCGCGAACTTAAAGAAGAGACCGGCCTAGAAGCAGCTAACTATCAAGTGCTTGGCCGCGCTCACCTATCAAACTCAGTCTCAGATGAAGAAGCAATCTGGTATCTTGCCACCGGCCTAACTCTAGGAGCATCCGAGCCAGAAGGCACAGAGAAGTTAGTAGTTCGTCGCCTAGCATTCTTTGAAGCAGTAGAAATGGTACGTCAAGGCGAGATAACCGACGCCTTAAGCGTACTGGCCATCAATAGCCATGCTCTGGCTTTGCTCAAATAACTAACTAGGCTTCGAAATCTGGATAGTTCTCAGCTATCACTTGATCACAAGGCAGACAGAGCATAGAGAGCTTGCCTTTGCCATGGTCTTCAGTGAACTTCCAGCAGCGGGCACACTTGGTGCCTGAAGCGGGAATGACTTTGACACTGATGCCACTCTCGTTGTTCTCAGCCAAAGCTTCAACAGTTGAAGTGATACCAATTACTGCTTGCGAAGTGATAAAGAAACCAGGTAAATCATCACCAAGAGCTGCAACTTTTTTGGCCAAGGCAGCATCTTCAAAAGCCAATTCAACTTTTGCTTCAAGCGAGCTACCGATTTTGCGAGCAGCACGGGCGGTCTCTAGAGCTTTATTGACGATTATGCGCACGTCGATAAGCTCATGCCAGAAATCTGATTCAAGGGTGTTTTCAAAGCTCTTATCTGACTTAGGAAAATCAGTAAGCAATACGCTCTGATGGCCACCACCAAATGTTTTCATAGCGTCTGTCATATGTTGCCAGATGTCTTCAGCCATGTGCGGAGTAACCGGGGCCAAAAGACGCACTAGAGCTTGCAGCATATGTGCCAATACTGTTTGCACAGAACGGCGCTTGAGCGATTTAGGGCCAGCGGTATAAAGAGTATCTTTGGCAATATCGAAATAGAACGAAGACAGTTCGACAACACAGAAGTTTTGTAGAAGCTGATAGTACTTGAAGAACTCAAAGCGATCGAAATCACGTGTCACTTCTTCAACCAGTTCGTTGAGGCGGTGCAGCAAGAAGCGATCAAGAGATGAGAGTTGATCAAAGGGCACAGCATCTACAGCTGGATCAAAGTCATACAAGTTACCCAACATATAGCGAGCGGTGTTGCGCAACTTACGATAGACTTCGGCTAGTTGAGCGAGCATATTCTTACCGATTGGAATGTCATCGGTATAGTTGACTGATGCTACCCAAAGTCTGAGCACGTCAGCGCCATACTGCTTTATTACTTCATCTGGATCAACTACGTTGCCCACAGATTTAGACATCTTGCGGCCATTTTCATCAACGACGAAACCGTGAGTCAACACAGTTTTGTAAGGTGCGCGGCCATGAATGGCTACGCTTGTAAGCAGCGACGATTGGAACCAACCGCGGTGCTGGTCTGAACCTTCTAGATAAAGCTCGCAGGGCGTACCACGCAATTCAGGTCGAGCATCGAGTACTGCCGAGTGAGTGACACCAGAATCAAACCAGACATCCATGATGTCTGTCTCTCTAACAAAATCAGAAGATGAACAACTGCCACACTTCATGTCGCCGACAAATTCTTGTGGCGTCTTTTCCCACCAGCTATCAGAGCCTTCGGCGTCAAACACTTTGGCGATTGACTCAATGCTTTGTTCATTCATTAGTGGTTCATTGCATTTTCGGCAATAGAAAACCGGAATAGGAACGCCCCAGGCCCGTTGCCTACTGATACACCAATCTGAGCGGTTCTGCACCATATTGAAAATACGGTTGCGGCCAGAGTTAGGCAACCATTCCACTTGATCAATGCACTCTAAAGCTTTCTGGCGGAAGCCCTCAACTGAAGCAAACCATTGCTCAGTTGCTCTATAGATCAAAGGATTTTTACAGCGCCAGCAGTGCGGATAGCTATGACTAAAAGTCTGATGCTTGATTAGAGCACCAACTTCTTTCATATGGTCAACGATGACAGCATTGGCTTTGGCATAGTGTTGCCCGGCAAATTGCCCAGCTTCATCAGTAAAGATACCGCGACCGTCTACAGGTGAGAGCACGCCGAGGTTATAGAGTTTGCCCACCTCAAAGTCTTCAGGGCCGTGACCGGGAGCTGTGTGCACTACGCCAGTACCGGCTTCGTTAGTGACATGAGCACCGTTAATGACACGGCTGGCGCGATCAACAAAGGGGTGTCTAGCCTCGATCAGCTCTAGCTCGCGGCCAGTCGCCACGCCCAAAATTGTGACAGCAGCAGCATCGATATCTGCAGCCTGTAAGAAAGTTTCGCGCAGGCTCTGTGCCACCACTAAGACACCATGATCAGGAGTGCTGACAAATTCGTAGACAAAGTCTGGATGTAGGGCAATGGCCAGGTTGGCTGGAAGTGTCCAGGGAGTAGTGGTCCAAGCAACAAACGATACTGGAGCACTAGCTGCACCATTTTTGCTCTCTGAAATAAATTTGGGTAACTTACTGCGCTCAGAATCTGGCACAGCAAATTTGATATAAATTGAGTTTGAAGTGTGGTCAGCGTACTCTACTTCAGCCTCAGCCAAAGCGGTTTCGCAAGTCGGGCACCAATAAACAGGCTTGAGCCCTTTGTAGAGGTAGCCATTGGTTACCATCTTGCCAAAGACTCTGATTTGAGCGGCTTCGAAGTGTTGATCTAGGGTGATGTACGGGTGCGCCCAATCTCCCCATACTCCCAGTCTTCTGAAGTTATCCTCTTGGCCTTTTAGATTCGAAAGAGCGAATTCTCTACACTTTTGTCTCAGTTCAACTGGTGTGATTGCTGCCCTGCCCCCTTTGACATTTTTCAATGCAGCATTTTCGATGGGCAGGCCGTGGCTGTCATATCCAGGCACATAAGGAGCATAGAAGCCGTGGAGAGCTTTGTACTTAGTGATGATGTCTTTGAGAATTTTGTTGAGAGCTGTGCCGATGTGAATTTTGCTCGAGCTCAAATAAGGAGGGCCATCATGCAAGACGAACTTTTCAGAGGCACTGCGTTTCTCTAAATTGAGTTCGTATACTTGCTTTTCATCCCAGAACTTCTGAATTTCGACTTCGCGAACCGTGCTGTTAGCTTTCATAGGAAAAGCAGTTACAGGAAGATTGACTGGAAATTTCTTCTTATCGTCGGCCACAGTATGTCCTCAATAGTCTCTAATGGTTTGTACTTATTTTTGCTCTAAAACAAAAACCGCCAACATCAATGCTGGCGGTGGCAAATACTTGATTCACCCACGCCCTTACTTGCTTCTAATAATTTCTATTGAAATAGAGTTGCCAAGTTTCATAAGAGCATCTTCTTTGCGGGGGGATCAATCAGTATATAGAGGATAGAGGTGCGACCATAGAAACGTCAACCAATAGCCTCTTTTCGCTAAACAAGTCTTTATTGACGGCTTTAGAGTAAACTCAAAAGATAGCAATTAAGTTAGGAAAGGCGGTTGTTTTGAGCAAAGTCTTTGAAGTAGCGAAAGAGGCAGCACTGGCCGGTGGAGCTTTGCTTAAATCGCGCGTGGGCAAGATTAAGAGTGTAGATTACAAAAGTGCTTACAACCTGGTCACTGACGTAGACAAGGCTTCAGAAGAGCTCATTATTGCCACCATTAAAGCGGCTTTTCCTGAAGACAGCTTTTTGGCTGAAGAAGGCGGCGTTACCCATGGTAAAGCTGCTGGCAGCGGCGGGCATAGCCCCGTAAGACGATGGATTATTGATCCCCTCGACGGCACGACCAACTATACCCATAGCTATCCCTTCTTTTGTGTCTCAATCGCGGCCGAAGAAGATGGTGTAGTCACCCATGGCGTCATTTTCAACCCCATGTCAGGGGAATTATTTAGAGCCATTAAAGGCCAGGGCGCGTTTCTCAACGACGAGCCAATTCATGTATCAAAATGCACCTCTCTTGACAATGGCTTGTTAGCAACAGGTTTTCCACCAGATACAGTCAACAATATCTACAACAATATGGACAGCTTTAAACACATCACCAATGTCTGCCATGGGGTAAGACGTGATGGCTCCGCTGCTCTTGATCTCTCATTTGTAGCCTGCGGCCGCCTCGACGGTTTTTGGGAGCGTAAACTATCAGCCTGGGACGTGGCAGCAGGGGCACTAATTGTTGAAGAAGCGGGCGGCAAAGTAAGCAATCTTGAGGCTGGACCACTAGACATGATGAGCGGTCATATTCTTGCCACCAACGGCAGTATCCACCAACAAGTAGTTGAAGCTCTCACTACAGCAAACAGCCACTAAGATTTTTTCTTAACAACTAACTTGCGATAACCACCAAACCAGGCACCAAATGTGATGCGGAGAACCTCGGCTAGCATGCGCGGAGAATCGGTCAAAACGTTGACCTTAGAGCCTTCTACGTTAGCCCAGTTAATAGCAATCTCTGAAATTTTATAATCGCGTATTCGAGCTATATAGAGCAACTCAACGTCAAAAGCATATCCATTCAAGCGCGATACTGAAAAGATGTCGTGGGCCACTTGGCGGCGAAACATTTTAAAGCCGCACTGTGTATCTTTGATGCCAGGAAGAATGAGCTTTTGCACTATCAAATTGAAAGTATTGCCAATATATTTGCGGTGGGGCAGAGCCTTGATCACAGCTTCACTATCACCCATTGCCCGAGAGCCAATAACTACATCAAAGCCCTCCTCGCACTTCGCCAATAGCTTCTGCATCTCTTCAATGGGCGAACTACCATCAGCGTCATTCATGAGCAAATAATCGCCGCTAGCAGCGAGCATGCCAGTGCGGACAGCATAGCCTTTGCCACGGTTGGGAGCATAAGACAAGAGTCTTACACCTTGATATTGGTTGGCAAACTCTTCAACATAAGTAGCTGTGTCATCGTAAGAGCCATCATCGACAACAATGATTTCGAAGCTCAAACCCGACTGATAAAGATAACGGTAAACCGACGTTAGAGTGATAGGAAGTCGCCTATCTTCATTGTACGCCGGAATAATTACCGATACCTGCATGCACCATCTTTACAGGAAGTCCTGATTTACAGCCTACTTATTAGCATCTCTCTCGGCCGCATATCGAGCAGCAGTATCAAAGACCGAATTACTACCTGTTAGCGTTCCAGCATTGAAAGCTTTAGTAGTGTAATACGATTGACCTTGATCGAGTGATTGCATATTACCTCTTACTTGACCAGCTTGATAGAGAGACTTGCTCTCATCATGAGGGGTGAAGCCCCATGGCCCAAAGAGACTTTGCGAAGTCTGGAATCCGTTGTAATGGGCTCCGCGCTCATTAACGCCAGTGATATCACCGTAGGTGCTAATGCCTTGACCCAGACCAACAGTAACAATTGCACCAGAAAGTGGAGCGATACGCTCAGCCGAGACAACCTTACCGAGAATTCGAGCAGTCATGCCAGTCTCACTGATGACGCTACCTAAGCCAAAGGCACTGTTAAGAGCTACTTGTGCGGCGAAACTATCCGTACCGTAACCGGTCCAATTAACTTTATGCTCTGGGTTAGCAATCTTGTCAATTGCTGTTTGACCAAGAGTGAAAGTAGTACCGAAAGCCACGTTAGTAGAAAGGGCCTTACCGACATTCATAGTTTTTTCGAGCATAGTAGCTGCCACAGCAGTCTCGGCACCGGCTCCAGAGACCTTAGCTACTGCGCCAGCGGCTCCAGGTAGAGCAACGAATGCAGCAGTATTACCAGCAACTTTGAAAGAGTCACCCATATCGCGGTAAATAGATTGACTATAGAGAGGCTTGCCTTCTTTATCGAGAGTGACACCACCAGTATTGTCAGCCACTAAGCGCATGATGCCTGTGCCCCCGGCAGCTACTGTGCCGGCTCCAATGCCCAGTACTGTGACACCACCGACGACACCGGCCGTCGCTAACATCGTTGTACCAACAACGCCTGTGACACCAAGAGCGGTGGCAGCGGCAGCACCAGCAGCAGCGCCAGTTGCGATTGCGCCTGGTCCAAGCCAGATGCCAGCAGCCACGCCTACCACTACTGCACCGACGATGCAGAGTTTCTTGCCCCAACGATCCCACCAGCCTGGCTCTTTAGCCATTTCTCTCATTTGCTCTAAATCTTTGCTGTGTTCAGCGACAAAGGCAGGGTCACCTTTGGCAATTTCATCAAGCTTGGCATTAGCGGCACTTCTATCTTCCCGAGACAAGTCGTAAGTAGCCTCAAGCAAACGCACCAGTTGAGTGTTTTTGGTGTTATTTACTAGTTGCTCATCGAGTTGGGCCTTCTGCATATCAATCATTTTGATTTGATCTTCAATACGCTTAGCTTCGATCTTGCCTTCTTCTTCAGTGACAAACTTCTTGGTACCAAGACCTTTTTGTTCAGCTTCGAGTTTGGTTTTCTCAACTTCAAGGGCTTGCTTAGACATGGTCAGTTGTTGTTTCTGAGTAGCCAATTGACCATCCATAGACGAACCCAAGGCAGCAATATCTGCCTTAATTTGAGCATTATTCATGCCTTTGCCGTAAGCAGACTCTTTAGTCTCTGTGCTGGAATCAGTATTCCCGCCTTGCAATCTTTGCAATTGAGTGCGGAAGTTATTGATATCGGTGTTAAGTTTATTTGGATCAAATGTGGATGAAGCCGCTAGTTGCTTATCGAGCTTAGCTAGATCAACAAAGCGGTTGTCGTTGTAGTGTAACTGGCCATCGGCACCACGGTTATACATAACATCAGGGCACTCAGCTTTTACTCGCAGAGTAAGAGTTTGTGCTTCACCGAAGCGACCTTGCTCAGCCAAGAATTGAGCGTACTGCAATCTGGCTGTTTCAGCCATAACCACAGTGTTAGCCATTTCTTTCAATACTTCAGGACTCTGTCTATTGGCAAAATTAGGATCTTTCACCATTTGCGCAATCAACGGCACATTGATATTGTCAGCTTGGGCAACAGCAGCTTTAAGAGCCTTCTCTTGCTCGACTTTATCGCCTTTGCTACCAAGTTCGATGGCACGCTGCATATCACCAGTCATCGACTGCACTTTTTGTGAGCCGTTTTCATTACGTGGGAAAACTTCGTTCACGGCATTGAGATAAAGTGGATGATTGCGCAATTCTTTGCTGGCGGCACCAGCCTCAGCAATCAGTGACATAGCATCAGTAATATCAGCGCGGTCTACTTTCAACTTGCCATTGGGTAGCATCTCAACTGGTGTATCAGGGTTAGTAAAACCGCCACCCTTAAGTTGAGCATAAATAAGTTTGGTAAAAGCAGGAGCATTCTCTAAGGTCTTGTAGTCATCTACTTTGCCTTGAGCGGCAAGCAAGGTTTCTAGCTTAGTTTTGGTGGCAGCGTCACCAGGATTCTTCAATGCTTCAGTAATGCTCTCGGTCGACAACTTGTTAGTATCAAGACCAAGACCTTTAGCAATGGTGTTGCGCTCAGCAAGACTATTATTGAGTTGACGCGAAACTTCGTTTTGATCAACCGACTTAGACATAACAACAGCTTGGTTGGCAGCATCATTAACGGTTTGCTTCAACTCTTTGATGCGCTCGCCCACAGTTGTTTGATGTGGCTTGCCATCGGCACCAGTGACGGTGAGCTTCTCGTCCATGGGCTTCTTGCTTACTATCAATTCGGCCAAGGCGTCAGCAGATTGCTTTGCTGTAGTAATACGGCCAAAGATCTCTTGAGTCTTTTCTTTGACGTCAATCTCAGTAGGCTTAGCTGCAGCATCAGTGACTTTAGCTTTGTCAGTAGGATTCCCGGCCAAACTCAGCTTGAGGCTGGCATCACCATGATCATCCGTTTTTTTAACGGTTGAGTCGGTTACCTTAGTTTCTGGCTTGGTCTCGGTCATGATTTGAACCCTCTTGTTTCATATACTGAAGAAGAACATTCACTGCCTCAGTAATATGGACTATACAGATTGTTCCCTTTTCTAGACAAAGTCAGACAAAATTATCGGATCAAATCTCCTAAAACGAAGGCGCCGTCTAAGACAGCGCCTTGCTCGTTATTGCCGGTTGTCAAGAGAAGCCTTTGCTTCTCCCATTCTTAGAGCTTATGGGCTAGCGTCGGGGCTAGAAACACCATCAGCGTTGCTTGCAGGCTTAGCTGCAGCGTCAGCTTTGACCGGAGGCTTAGCAGTATCGTCAACTATCGGCGCAGCGGCTCTTTCTACAGGCTTAGCTGTCGAATCAGCAGCGGGCTTAGCGCTGGTATCGGCCGGTGGAATGGCGGTACCGAGGCCGTAATCGTAGTCTAGAAGTGGCTGATCAGCGCCTGTCACCATTGGTTGAAGTTTGTAGGTGCTGGTAGCAGCATCAGCAAACGGAGCAATTAGAGGTGAGCTCAAGGCTTGATAGGTTAGGGCCTTGCGATTAAGGCTTTGGCCCAAAATGGCCTTAACGCCCAAATCTCTGGTTTCGGCCATACCTAGTTTGGAGAAGCCACGGAAAGCAGCTCCGGCAAATAGACCTTCAAGCACACCACTGCGACGAACGATATCAAGAGCAGTTGGATTGGTGCTGCCAAAGTTGGCTTCGAGCATGGCTTCACTAAAGCTGTATTTCTTAGGTTGGCCATTTTCGTCAACGCCTTTGCCCATACGGTCATAGACGCCAGTGATACTTTCATAAGCATGCAAACCGACGACATATGATCCAACAGCCACTGCGTCAGCTCTGCGGGTCATGCCACCTTTGAGTGCTTGCACATCAGCCAAGTCGGCTCTGACAGTCTTAGGAATGCTGAGACCACCATAGAAGCGATTGGTGAGGAAGGTTTCTTTGCCCCATTGTCCCCAAGTTCTCTTAGTGATGTCGCTGACATCAGGAGCCAACTCATCGAGTTTGCGCCAGCCTTGGCCATCAGCGCCTTTGCGGCTAATGTTGCCGAAGATACTGCCACCATTTGCTTCAATCTGACGCAGAACAGCGTCATCAGTTTGGCCTTTCAAGCCAGGGAACATGCGGGCCATTTCTGAATCAGGAGTGGCCTTAGCAACGAATCTTTCGATGTCGCCCATGGTCTTAGCGTCGCGGGTAGGCAACGGAATTGATTTGCCTGAAAGTAATTTAGGCAGAGCAACAGATTCAGCACTAGCGATTCTAGATACACGCATACCGTTATCGAGAGTAGCTAATTCATCAGCGATTTTCTTAGCCGAATCGAACTTCGGTACACCAGAGGCACCCAGATGTTCCATTACTTGGCGAGGAGTCATCTTCTCGTAGCCAGGAATCATCTTAGCTGCTTGAACCAAATCTTGAGTGGCGGTCAAATCTTTGGTGACTACAGCCTTGAGGTCACCCACAGTGCTGTAACCATTTTTCTGCAATTCATTAATGGCCTTGAGTTCATTGGACATGCTGCCTTCAACCATGACCATAGCTTCGGCGCCACGTGTGCTGAGCGACTGAGGCAAGACCGCTCTTAACTCATCGTCAGTCATATCAGCAATCTTACGTGTTACGTCTTTGCTATTTTTGATAGCTTCGGCTTCGGTCTTTAAGCCCTTAGCAGCAAGGCGTTCACCGTACTCACCCAAGGTCATAACTCGACCAGCTGTGTTATCCATACTGCGAGCTGCCATAGCAACATCACTGTAAGCATCAAGGCTGCGGTTGAAGACCTTATTGCCAGCGATACCGCCGTACTTCATGGTCGACACAAGAGCAGTAACAGCGGCTGCGTGAACAGCTGTTTCAGTAGGAGCTTCCCACTGTCCAGTGCCGAGGCGCATAGCTACAGAACGGGTACCGAAGTTAACACCGAACGAACTGGCGTCGGCAATGGCGTGCTTAGCAGCAAAGCCCATCTTGGTTTTCGACAGCAAGGCTGCAACGCCAAGTTGTGTAGCGAATGACAAACCAGTATCAACGATATCTACACCAGTGCTCCACATTTTGGTGTTTGCTGCGGTGGTCACTGCCTTGAACTGTTCAGGAGCGAGCTGCGCACCAAAATTCTTCACTTGCTCTAGAGATGGATCAGTGGCATTGGCACCGTGTATTTCTTTGTACTTAGCATCAGCTTGTTTCAACAGTTCAACTGCTTTGGTTGGCTGATAGAGAGTATCAATAGTTGGAGAAGAACGGTGCTCCCAGGCATTTTTCTCTTTATTGAACACAGCACCTTGCGAGATATACATCATTGCTGAAGCAGATCTAGTTGTAACTGCAATGTCGATGGCGCCGGCTCTATCTTTAGTGCCTTGAAGGAAATCTAGAGCTTTCGGAATCAAGTTATCTTTATCGCTGGCACCAATGGTAGCCATGCTCTTCTCAAGGTTGGCCTTCTCACGCTTCATCAAGTCAACTGGCATGCTATCAGCAGCAGCGTAGACGAGCTTGAGCTGGTCATCCATAGACTTATTCAAGTCCATTTGGTTAGGGCCAGTACCAAGCATAGGCTGAAGATTTTCAGGTTTCTTGGTGTCAATAGCTAATGCGTCTTTACCACCAAGGTAAGCTGCATATTCTTGACGAACGGTAATGCCAAGACTCAGTGAATCAATCAAGCTGGCGTTATCTGAGTGATACTTCAATCTGGTAGCGGCATCAAGCGGCTGACCTTCAAGAGTCAAGCCTTTTTCAATTGCTCCAACTTTGTCGGCCAACTGTTTCTTGATTTCAGTGACGCGAGCTGGATCATCAATGCGCTTGAGCAGCTCTTCATATAGAGCTTTGGTTTGAGGTATGTAATCTGGGCCTTGCTTAGCCATCTCATGAGCAGCACTGAGCAATTGGTCTGGTGTAGCGGCAGCCAGTTGGGCAGCCATATCACCAGTTGCTGCTGGTTTTGCTGCAGCATCAGTAGTCTGACCAGGTACAGCAGCGGCGTCTGTTGTTTTGGCCGGATCAGCAGGGGCATCAGCAGAAGCTGCCACCACCGGAAGAGTGGCACCAGTGTCGGTGGCAAGCTTAGTGATCACAGGATCAGCCACAAGAGTCTTAGTGACGGCATCAGGTAGACCGGTAAACATACCTTCTACGACACCTTTTGCCGTAGCTTTGTTGTCGCTGCCATCAGCGGCTTTGCCACCAATGGAACTCAAAAGAGCCGCATAGTTGTAGTGGGCAGTTGGCTTAGCGTAAATTGCATCTTCATAGTTTTTGGCTAGTCCAGTCATGCCAAATTGTAGAGCAATAGCGTTGAGACCGTTTTCTTGTGAACCAACGGTTGTCACAGCATCGGTGATAGCTTTGCCAAATGCAGGATGAGCCTCACCCAGCTTAGCTAGGGCAGCAGTGCGATCAGCGGCCGAAACATCTAGATTAGTGATCGTTTGCAACAAGCCGGCATCAGTTTGGCTAAGAGCAGGTTTGCCATCGGCACCTTTAGGACTGCCTGCCACCATGGCCACAAATTCTTTGTCGATATTGGCCACAGCTGCAGTAAATGCAGGAGCCTTATCAGCTGGCACAAGTTTAGCTAACTCACCGGCACTAAATTCGTATTTAGCTTTAGCGAGCAGTAAATTATCGTCAGAAGCTTTAACGCTATCGGCCAATACTTTCTGTTGCTCAGGAGTTATTGCTTTAGCACCTTGATCTGTCAGTTGCTTAGAAAGCTCGGCACCAGCAAGGATAGCGGCAACGTTAGCAGCCTCATTCGGTATTAGTTTTTGGATGGTGGCTATACGAGACTCTTGAGTCTCAGCGCCAGCTTGAGGAGCTACAGCGGCAGGCTGATCGGTAGTCTTAGCAGCAAGTGCAGCCTTCTCTTGTTGATCTCTCAAATACTGGTGAATTTGTACAAATTCTTGTGGAAGTTTCTGGCCACTTTCCATGATGCGTGTATATTGGCGCATGAAGTTGGGGTCAGTAAGAATGGTGGCATTGGCATTCAACTTGTCGCCCAAGGTAGCCTTCTGCTCAGGAGTGAGCTTCGACAAATTCTTCGCATCTTCAGGAGATAGACCGGCAGCCTGTAAGAATTGAGTGGTGCCTTCTTCAATGCGGCCTTGGCGATAGAGCCAGAGAGCCTTGTTGCCTTGAGCACAATCATTGACGCGCATCAATGTATAGGAAGCAGCTTGACGCTCAGCCAATTCGCGCAACTTAACTGGATCTGTTTCTGTTTGCTTGGCTTTCAATACTGCTTCGTAGTCAGCCTTAGCAGCAGCAATTTGCTCAGGAGTAACTTGTTTGGCAAGGGCAATAGCTTTGTCGTACGCAGCTTCTGCGTCGGTAAGTTTGTGAGCGCGGTTGGCTGTAGGCACATCGTTATCGAGAATGCGCGCTACTTCTTTAGATAAAGCCAGACCCTTAACCAGCTCAGGGCTGAGGGGCTTGGTTAGGTCTAGTGGCGCAGCAAGCTTGTCATTGGCGGCAGGAGCGTCTTTGGCTGGCACTGTAGCGTCTTTAGCTGGCACCGTAGCGTCTTTAGCCGGCACTGTAGCGTCTTTAGCTGGCGCTGCGGTTGTGTCTTTCACCGCTGGAACGACCGCTGCATCTGTCGGTGGCTTAGCCGTTCCAGTGGCGTCGCCAGTAGTCGTCTTAGGTGCCGTTGCAGTATCGCCGGCTGGCTTCGTTAGCTTTGGCTGCTCAAAGATAGTGCCAAAGTCGACCTTTTTCGGGTCGGCAGCAGCAGCATCTGCTGGTTTTTTGTTCAAGATTGAATCAGCGACATCAGCCATTAGAAAGAACCCCTAGTTGGTGGCGACTATCTACACACACGCCATATTAATTTATTCCAGTTTTAACGTCCTTTGAAACTGGGGAAACTACGTAGGCGGGAAGTCAAGTGGTTATATTTTTATCTTGGCAACCACTGCTTCAACTGCATCTATCCGACCCTACTTGTTTCTAGACAAGAATCGGCAAATGAATCGAGAAATAAGTTTTTAAAATGCCGATCGCTGACTATAGCTAGAAAACTCTCAACTGCTCTATAAACCGTTTTACTTCGGTTACTCGCCCAGCTCTACAATCGTTACCCCGTCTCCGCCCTCGAATGTTTCTCCCGAACGCTGACGATTGGCATAGTGACAGATACTGAGAAATTCACGCACTACAGACTTGATGGCGCCAGTGCCGTGACCATGAATAATCATAAGAGGGCTGACCCTGTTGTGCGCGCAGCTATCTACAAACTCTTCTACTAAGGTATAAGCTTCATCGGCGCGCTTTCCACGCAAATCTATTGTGTTGCTCTGAGTGCGCACAAAAACTGCCGGATCATTATATTGAATAGGCACGGCCGTTTTCACTTTTAAGCCAGACTTAGCTGATTTGCCAGACTTTACGGCCCTGTTTGCAGTTTGATGGCCAGCCACCTTAGCCGTTCCTCTAATTTCTAAATCTGAAGGAGCCACTTTGACCTTGAGTGGTCCAACTTGCACCATGACCCGATCTATTTTTAGCTGCTGCTTGTCTGCATAGATTATTTCTTGAACTATGCCAGAGCTATTGAGAGACTTGAGGCGAACTGTCATTCCTTCAACTAGCACATTTGGATCTGGGCCTTTCGGGATAACTTTCTGCCGCTCTTGCAAGAAGCTCACAGTTGCTTTTAAGGCTTCTAGTTCAGCAGCAGTTTTCTGGGCGGCCTTAATACTCGGCTCTCTTTGTAATCCAGCGATCATCTCTTTCATGATCTCACGAGCCGCTTTCAACTCTTCTTCTAGTTCAGAAGCCATGCGTCCGCGCACTTTTTCTTGCTCTACCAAGAGCTTTTCTTCTCGTTGATCAAGCTTTGCTTCTTGCTGCTCTAAACTTTCTTGCAATTTACTGAGCTGTTCTTGCCGCTCTTGCACCTGGGCTAAGCGTGAGTTGAGATTCTCAATTATTTGCTCAAGCTCGTGTTCAGAAGCCACAGTTAGTTCGCGCGCCCGAGCCACCACATTTGAGTCGAGCCCAAGCCTTTGGGCAATTGTATTGGCTTTTGAACTACCAGGTACTCCCAATCTCAACTTATAGGTAGGCGAGAGGGTGGCTTCATCGAACTCAAAGCTACCGTTAACAAACCCACTGTTGCTATAGGCGAGCATCTTCAGCTCACCCAAGTGAGTGGTGGCAATAGTTACTACATCGCGCTCAAGTAGATGCTCTAAAATAGCTCGGGCTAAAGCAGCACCTTCTTTCGGGTCGGTGCCAGCGCCAATTTCATCAAGCAAAACCAACATGCCGCGCTTAGCTGTGTTGACAATTTCAACAACGTTTTTCATGTGGGCAGAAAAAGTTGAGAGGCTTTGCTCTAGTGATTGTTCGTCACCAATATCGGCGCACACAAGAGGAAATAATGCAGTTTTAGAGCCAATTTTGGCTGGTATGAGCAAGCCGCAACGCAGCATCAGAGAATAGATCCCAATCAACTTAAGTAAGACGGTTTTGCCACCAGTATTGGGGCCAGTAATAACAAGGGTGCGCTCACCCTCTTGCATTATCACAGTGTTCTCAACCACTACTTTTTTATGGTTTTGTAGCACCAAAAGTGGATGTCGGGCGCCGCGCAGTTCAATCATCGGCTGGGCGATCAAAGCGGGCTTGATACCACTATAGAGAACGGCTAGGCGGCCACGCGCCATAATACAATCAAGATCAATTAGGGCGCTGTAACACTCTGCTATTTGATCCGCAAAGGGTCGAAGCTGATCACACAGCTCGATTACGATTCGCTCAATTTCACTTTCAATAGCAGAGTCTTTGATTTTGGTTTGGTTAGAAAGCTCTACAACACTGATGGGCTCGACATAGACTGTCAATCCAGACTGCGAGGCATCATGGACGATACCATCAAGCAAATAGCGCATATTAGCCATAACCGGCAAGACAAAGCGCCCGCCACGCACAGTATAGATTGGCTCTTGTAGCGCTTTTGTACCTGATTGCGACTGAATGATACGCGACAATTCGTCTTTGATATGCTGATCAAGTTTATGTCTTTCGCGGCGCAAAGATCGCAAGAGACTGCTAGCAGTGTCTTTAACTACACCAAAGTCATCAATGGCAAAATCAATAGCATCAATCTGTTTAGGCAATGCCACTAGCTTTGCCACGAATCGATGCAAGTGCGGAAATTGAGCTGGTGCTAAAAGAGCAAGTGAGCCACGTACCGAGCGAGCGACTAACAGAAGTGCCTTAACGCGAGCCAATTCGCTGGCCGAAATTACAGCACCAGCTCGAAGTAAAGCTATAGACTCGCGCACATCGCTGAGCTTGGACAGACTAAAAGCCGTGCGGCTCGAGATTAAAGCACTGGCTTCTTCGGTTTGGTCGAGCAATATCTGGGCGCTGGCAATCTCGGCATCTATATCTATAGAAAACTGAGTCTCTAATGCGCCCTGATCTTCCAGAGCTAAATGCGGAAGCAGTTGCCCTGAACGTCTCTTCCCTTCAGCTGTTTCATTTTGTTCTGCAAGATAGGTGGTGAGCCTTTCCCACTCAAGGGAGCGAAGACTTCTATGCTCAATACTCACGATCTATCTATTTAACTACTGTTCTACTTGCTAGTTCAGCTCTGACGGAATGCCGCCAGCAGCAGCCCCAGCCACAACGGCAGTGGTAACCGGCTCAACGACTTCTTTAGGCATCGCAGCTAGTTGGGCCATTTGGGCAGCCATTTGAGCAGCTTGCTCTGTCAGCTCTTCAATTGTGTCGGTGCCTAGTAACTTTCTTAGGCGAATTTTTTGCAGTTCGTAGCTGCGATTGTTGCGCTTGTGTACAACACCAATACGCTCTAATTGCTTAATTGCTTCAAGGTGCGATTCAGGCACGGAGGCAACATCAACGCAGCCTTTCTCGTTAAGCCAAGAAATAGTTGGAGACAGGGTTCCCAGCAACTTGCGCATCGGCTGTTCGAAAACAGGCATCATGAAATACTCCTACAAACGTGCTATTTAATCTTATCAGCTTGACAAGGGTGTTCTGAGGGGGTTATTGCAGGCTATGAAGCAATACCCATATATAATTAAATACATGAACACCCTTTACAAGTATGCAGGATTTAGCCCTGTCGTGCACGAAAGTGCCTTTATTGCCCCAACTGCCTGCCTCATTGGCAACGTCACAGTAGAAGAAGACGCCAGTATTTGGTTTCACACTGTTGCCAGGGGTGACATTAACGCCATCCGCATAGGGCGCAGTACCAATATTCAGGATGGCTGCCTAATGCATGTCACCCACCACCTGGGCCTAACGGTAGGCGATCGTGTAACAGTCGGTCACGGCGCCATTCTTCATGGCTGCACAATTGAGTCTGATTGCTTAATTGCCATGGGAGCCATCATCTTAGACGGTGCCAAAATAGGTTCTCATTCGATTATTGCCGCCGGTTCAATTGTCGCTCCCAATAGTCAAATCCCTCCGGGTAGCCTGGTTATGGGCGTGCCAGGAAAAGTTGTGCGCGAGGCAAATGCTAAAGACCGCGAAATGATCGAGCGCGGAGCAGCAAATTATGTCGGCTACAAGCAGACATATAAAGAATCGTTGTCTGAACTGTAATTTGAAGTCGAAGGTAGAAGCTCTCTAATATTTGCTGAGAGAACTCAATTCAACTAATTCAGAATCGTGATATTTAGCCTTCGTCGAAACTTTGGCGACCCGTTCCGCTCCACCAGGGAGATGACCGACTAACCAAGACTTGACCGTAAATAAAGTAGCAGGGTCGATATGGGCAGTCTCAATCAATACATGGCCTTTACCAGGCAGCCATCTAACCGTCTGGTCAGTAGACTTCAATTTCTTCAGCAAAGTAACAACGGCATTCTGCTGCAGCATGCGGTCATGATCACCTTGAATAACCAAAACCGGCATATCGGCAGGAATATTTTTGACGTGATTGATATTTGAGCGAATCACCGAAGCCGTGGTCATTAAGTCTCTCAGACTCAATGTCTTGCGCACCATCGGGTCTTCAATGGTCTCTTGAGCGATTTCAGGATCTTCTGAAGCAAATTTTCTGATGTAAGGAACCATATCGAACTGTCTAACCGGATTAGCAAGCAGAGCAGCTACATCCTTAACCATCTCGGGCTCGCAGTAGTTGCGGCGTTTGAGTGCAGGACTGGACAACACCAGGCCGCTTATCTCTCCTGGCATAGCTTCAGCTGCTCTCAGTGATAGCCCCGCTCCCATGCTCTCGCCGATAAGAAAGACCGGTAAATCAGGATGCTCGTTGCGAGCAGCTCGGACCAGCGCCTTCAGATCTTCCAAACTATCTTTATAACTGACCACGTTCTTGGCCGTAGGTGCAAACTGCCAGCGGCCGTATCCACGCAGGTCTTGGGCATAGACCTCGAAACCAAGGCCAACCAATTCATTGGCTAAATGATCGTACACACCACCGTGCATCACCATGCCATGAACGGCGATGGCCACTGCTTGAGGCTTCACGTCTTTCTGACGCCAAACATAAATAGGAATATTGGGCAAGGTGGTCATACCGTGCTCTAGGGGCGCGTCATCGCGTACGACGTCGCACTGAGCCAAAGCCGGTAGGCTCTGCAGCGAAAATACAGCGCTAAATAACCCAGCAACAGCTGCTGTTAGAGTCTTTTTATGGTTTTTTAGGCCAAAGCAAAGCGGACGATAAGACATAGTCATCATGTTCGCCTCTATATTCTGTTAGTCGTTACCGACACTGTCGAAATCGACAGCCCCCCGTCTCTAACAATATGTACCAACGGTGAAACGGATTAAAACCATAACTAGTTAAAACATTCAGTCGTCATCGAGAACAAGGTCATTGCAAAGATGAGAAGATAGGCCTTGCTCAATCTGAAGCATAAATTCAGGCTGAATATACTTTACATATCCCGCCTTGCCCGCCTTGCAGCTGTGCAAGCCTTACTTACTCAGGAACAATGCCAAAAAGAACTGATATCAAAAAGATACTGGTGCTCGGAGCCGGACCAATCACTATCGGCCAAGCTTGCGAGTTCGACTACTCTGGTTCTCAGGCCTGTAAGGCACTTCGAGACGAAGGCTACGAAGTAGTTTTAATCAATTCCAACCCGGCAACGATTATGACCGACCCCGAAGTGGCCGATCGCACCTACATAGAGCCCGTCACAGCTGAAGTAGCACGCGAAGTCATCGCCATTGAGCGGCCTCAAGCACTGCTGCCCACCATGGGTGGCCAAACCAGCCTAAACGTCGCTGTTGAACTAGCTGAAAGTGGTGTGTTGGCCGAATATGACGTAGAGCTTATTGGCGCCAAACTTCCAGCAATCAAACTAGCCGAAGACCGCGACCTGTTTAAACAAAAAATGATTGAAATTGGCCTCTACGTGCCCAATTCAGGCATTGCCAGAAACATCTCAGAAGCGCGCGAAATTGGCACGAAGATAGGATTTCCCATCATTATTAGACCAGCTTTCACCTTAGGTGGGGCAGGCGGCGGTATCGCTTATAACCAAGAAGAGTTAGACGATATAGCCAGCGCTGGCATCTCGGCCTCTCCAGTTAGTGAAATTCTCTTAGAAGAAAGTGTGATTGGCTATAAAGAAGTCGAATTAGAAGTAATGCGCGACTGCGAAGACAACGTAGTGATCATTTGCGCCATCGAAAACTTCGACCCGATGGGCGTGCACACTGGTGACTCAATAACTGTTGCTCCATTTCAAACAATCTCTGACAGCGAATATCAAGCTTTGCGTGATGCTGCAATTTTGATCATCAGAGCAATTGGCGTTGAAACCGGCGGCTCCAATATTCAGTTCGGATTGCATCCACACGATGGCCGCATAGTCGTCATCGAGATGAACCCTCGGGTATCACGTTCGTCAGCTCTAGCTAGCAAAGCAACTGGTTATCCCATTGCAAAAATTGCAGCAAAACTGGCTATCGGCCTTACTCTTGGCGAAATTTCAAACGATATTACAAGAGACACACCGGCTTGTTTTGAGCCCACTCTCGACTATGTAGTAACAAAAATTCCCCGCTTCAATTTTGAAAAATTCAAAGGCGCTGATACCACTCTTACCACCCAAATGAAATCAGTGGGCGAAGTCATGGCTATTGGCCGCACCTTCCAAGAATCAGTGCAAAAAGCGCTAAGAGGAATGGAAGTCGGTTTGTCAGGTTTTCTTGATGTACCATCGCGCTCTAAAGCTGACTTCTGGGAGTGGCGCCGCAGACTTTCCGTACCATCGCACCATAGACTAACTGATATTTATGGTGCTCTCAAAGCTGGTATTTCGGCTGAAGAGATTGTTGAGCTGTCGTCAATTGATCCCTGGTTCATCGACAATCTTGAAGACATATACAGCCTCTCGGAAGAACTGAAAGAAAAAATAGACACCATCGACAAGCTCAATCCGGCTCTCCTACTAGATTTAAAACGTCGTGGTTTTGGCGACTTGCAACTATCGCGCTTAATCGGCGTCAAAGAAAAAGACATTTACGAATTGCGGCAGAAGTACAACCTGCGCCCCTCGTACAAGATGATCGATACATGTTCGGCCGAGTTCAAAGCGCACACACCTTACATGTATTCAACCTACGAAAGCGAATCTGAAGCACCACCAGCGGTGAAACCTCGCATCATGATTCTTGGCGGCGGACCTAATAGAATCGGCCAGGGCATTGAGTTTGATTATTGCTGCGTACACGCCAGTCTCACTCTGCGCGATCTTGGTTATGAAGCAGTTATGGTCAATTCGAACCCCGAAACAGTTTCAACTGACTATGATGTTTCAGACCGACTCTACTTTGAACCGCTCACTCTTGAAGACGTTTGCAACATCGCAGAAGTAGAACAACCTGAAGGCATTATTGTGCAACTCGGTGGTCAAACACCGCTCAAACTAGCCAAAGGCCTAGAAGAAAGAGGCTTCAAGATTCTTGGCACCTCTCCAGAATCAATTGATATAGCCGAAGACCGAGCTCGCTTCGGCGATCTCATTCGCTCACTCAACTTAAAACAACCCAAAGGCGCCATTGCCTATAACGCCGAAGAGGCCATCGAGCAAGCCAACGCCCTTGGTTACCCGGTCATGGTGCGACCTAGCTATGTGCTGGGCGGACGAGCAATGGCTATTATTTACGGCCAAGACGAGCTGGAGCGCTGGTTATCTAGTGCCTTAGCAGTATCAGGCGAAATGGCTGTTCTCATCGATGAGTTTTTAGAGAATGCAGTAGAAATAGACGTAGACGCCGTTTCAGACGGAAGAGCAACGATTATTGCCGGCATCATGGAGCACATTGAACAAGCAGGTATTCACTCTGGTGATAGTACTTGCGTTCTACCAGCCCAAACCATTCCATTTAAAATTGTCGAAGAAATTCGCCGGGCAGTAGACGAATTAGCCAAAGAGCTAAAAGTCGTAGGTCTGATGAATATACAATTTGCCGTCAAAGAAGATGAACTGTATATACTCGAGGTCAATCCTCGGGCTAGCCGCACGATACCTTTTGTTTCTAAAGCAACAGGAGTACCATGGGCCAGGATTGCCGCTTCTGTCATGGTCGGCCGCACTTTGTCTGAGTTAGGAATATCGCCGCGGCTGCTGCCACCACACGTCTCAGTCAAGTCAGTGGTGATTCCATTTAAGCGCTTCCATGGTGCCGAGATATCGTTAGGGCCAGAGATGCGCTCCACAGGCGAAGTAATGGGAATTGCTTCGCAATTTGGTCTGGCTTTTGCCAAGGCGCAAATTGCTGCTGGACAACAAATTCCCACCAAAGGCCGCATCTTTATCAGTGTCTCTGACCACCATAAACAAGAATCGGTCGCTGTAGCGCAAAACCTCTACCAGTTAGGTTTTGAACTAATTGCCACGCGCGGTACGGCGCAAGTATTGAAAGCTGCAGGCATTCCTTCAATGGTCACTAATAAGGTGTCAGAAGGCCGTCCTAACTTGATTGACCGCATTAAGAACGGCGAAATTCAGTTGGTATTGAATATTCCTTCGGGCCGTACAGCTCGGGGCGATGACCAACTGATTAGACGAGCGGCCATTAGCTACAATGTGCCAGTAGTCACCACAATGTCTGGGGCCTGGGCCACCATCAGTGCCATAGGAGCCTTACAGTCTGGCTCCCTGGGCGTGAAGAGCTTGCAGGAGTACCACCAGAGTATTGCCCACTGGGAATCTACGACTAGCTCCAGCAGCCGTTCGGTTAGATTTCAATAAGAAAGGATCAGGAGCCACTGGTTCTATGAATAATGGCTATTAATGGCGACCAATAAAACTGCACACTGTACATTGGAGTAAGCGATGAGCAATGAAACTAGCGGAGCAAAAGAAGCAAACAACTTTGCTAAATATATTGACCACACACTATTGACTCCGCAAGCGACAAAAGCTGATGTGACCAAACTCTGTCAAGAAGCTATGGAAAATAATTTCTATGCCGTTTGCGTCAATCCTTCTTTTGTCAGACAAGCAGTAAAAGAGCTGTCATCTTCAAAAGTTGCCGTTGCTACTGTAATTGGCTTCCCGCTAGGAGCCAACCTCACTGATATCAAAATTGCTGAAACACAAAGAGCAATTTCAGAAGGCGCTGAAGAAATTGACATGGTTATCAACGTCGGCGCTCTCAAGAGTGGAGACGTAGACTTTGTCACCGAAGAAATCAAAGCTGTGGTCAAAGCAGCGAAGCAAAATCCGGTCAAAGTAATCATTGAGTGCGATTTGCTTTCGGACGACGAAAAAGTAATGGCCACCGAATGTTGTGTCAAAGCCGGTGCCGCTATGGTGAAGACCTCTACCGGATTTGTCAAAGATGGAAAAGGCGCCACAGTAGCTGACATCGAACTAATCAAGAAAGCCCTAGGTGGTGCCAAACTTGGTATCAAAGCTAGTGCTGGAATTCGCGATCTTGCCAAAGCTAAATCGCTAGTTGATGCCGGTGCCACAAGATTAGGCACATCAGCCGGTGTAGATATTCTCAAGGGTGCTGAGCCAGCAAAAGCTGCATATTAGCCTTCACTAACTAGCGTTCGAAAATTCTCATGGGGGAAAACAAATTGGTTCCTGTTAAATCCGCACTTTCAGCCGTTGGTTCAGTACTGCTTGCCTGCAGTGTTGCCCTCAGCTTAAATGCAACTTTCGCCAATTCTGCGGCTGCAGATGAACAAGACTCTGAAGTCATGAAAAAAGCGGAAGGTTTGTACAGCCACGGCAAATTGAAAGAAGCTGGCGAATCGTTTAGGGAAGCAATTCGGCAAGAACCAAACAATGCCAAAGCCCACCAAAGACTCGGCGCTATTCTGGCAGCACAAGAAGATTACGAGACCGCCATTCTTGAATCAAAACAGGCTGCAAAACTCGATCCTAAGTACTTCCTACCGCATGTGGTGCTGGGCCAAATCTATGCCAACCAAGGAAAAGTAGAGCAAGCCCTTCCTGAATTCGAAGAAGCCTGCAAGCTTAAACCAACTAGCTTCCGTGCCCATTGCGATCTAGGTTTTGCCTTGACCCATGTTGGCAAAGTTGATGAAGCCATCGCCGCCTACACCAAAGCTTCTGAGATCAATCCTAAAGATCCAACTCCCCATCTAAACATGGGCGTACTTTATGCTCAACAAGAAAAGTATCCACAAGCAATCAAAGCAGAACAAGAAGCCATAACACTGAACAGCAAGTTGCCTGAAGCCCATATCAATCTTGGCAATATTTTTGCTGAGTCTGGCGACACACAACAAGCTACCCAGGCCTTTAAAGATGCGCTTAAACTAGTGCCCAATCATCCTAACGCTTTGAGCGGCTACGGCTGGATGTTGCAGAAATCTGGTGATTTCAAAGGCGCCGTTGCTGAGCAAAAAAAAGCTCTAAAGATTCAACCTAATTTCACACCAGCAAGAAGAAGACTGGCTACAGCTCTAGCTGGGCTAGGCGATAATCAGCAGGCAGAAGTAGAATTCAAAAATGCTCTTAAAGCTTCTCCGCGTGACGTCAATGCCC
The DNA here is from genome assembly GCA_021732025.1 of Candidatus Obscuribacterales bacterium. Lineage (GTDB taxonomy): Bacteria > Cyanobacteriota > Vampirovibrionia > Obscuribacterales > Obscuribacteraceae. The sequence goes on from JAKFVU010000063.1 coordinate 44,405, forward strand.
ACGTCGAATATGCGCAGTTCTTAGAGAAGCAAGGTCAAAGCGCTCCAGCCCTAACTGAATACAAGAAGGCAGTTGAAATCAAACCAGATTCCAAAATTGCCCAAGAAGGCGTGAGCAAGCTAACTAAAATAAAATAGAATCAATTCAATTTGAATAGATAAGCATTACTCATAGCAGCGCCTCTTCTATTTTCGCTAATTTAAAACAGAAAGTTTTTTGCGCAAA
>JAKFVU010000062.1 GCA_021732025.1 Candidatus Obscuribacterales bacterium
ACTCCACAAGTAGGCAAACCGGTTATAGACATTGGTTCAGTTTGCCACATGATCTTTACACCAGAAGGCCGTCAAGACGATAGAAACAAAACCCTTCTGAAGTCTTGCTTTGCTCCTCTTAATGCTGAAGAACTTGCACTGGGCGAACTCGCGGTGCAACACGGCATCATGACCCAACAAGCAATCAATGCTGAACAAGCAGCTTCTCCTGCTGCTTTCGAAAACAATCCATTTAAGCCATCACCCGCACCAGAAGCGGCCATCGTTGAAACTCCGGTTGTTGAGTACACACCTCAGCCGGTGGCACCACCGCCCAGCCCAGAACAACCTGCATTCGACATGGCCCCTGCACTGCAGCGGCTCTCCTATACAAACTTGCAGCTACCACCACAGTCTGAAATGCTCGTGCCTGAGTACCCTCAGCAGCCAGCAGCGCCGGCCGCCGATGCCAGCGATTTTGCTTTCGATAGCAATTCAGCCTTTGTCCCTTCCAGCCCAGAGCCAGCTCCTGAGCTACCGACTACTGTTGCTCGCACAGCTAGTCGCTACGACGACACACCACCATGGGCCACAGCATCGGCCGATGCTCTCACTGCTGTTCTCATGTCTGGAGACAACCGCGTCGACCAACAATTGACCACAGTCAGAGTTGCTTCACCATGGTACGAGATGTCACACGACACTCATGAAGCAGTTTCGTCTACTACAGCTGTTATAGAGAGCAGCGTACCAAAAGAAGATTTCTCAGCCCAATTCTTCAACGACTACCAGCAAGGCTTTGCTGGTGAGGCTGCGATCAATTATGCTGAAAGCGAATTTGAGAAAGAGAAACGAGCAAGAGAAGAATTCGAAGCAGGAAAACAAGCACGCCTGAAAGAATACTTCGGCGATCAACATTACGACAAATTTGTTAAAGGTGAGGCTCAACAGCCAGCCAAGGCTGAAGGTAAGTTAGACAGCTGGGATCTTGATCCCAATGCCTTCGCCGTTAGCCCAGAACCAAGCATCAAAGAATCTGATTTTGATTCAGACATTTTCTCCAATGCGGCCCGCGGCACCATCGAAACCAATCCCGAAGCTCTTATGCCTGTAGTTGCTGAAGAGCCAGTCGTGGCCGACCCAGATGCCTGGATGGACTACAAGCCAGACACTGAGCCAGAAGCAGCAGCCATGGCCGAAGAGATAGCACCACTGGCGACACCAAGCCCAGAACCCGAGCTGAGTGCCAATACTTTCGCACCAGAACCGTTTACACCAGAACCTTTTGTTCCAGCCTCACAACCGCCACTACCTGAAGCCTTAGCTGAGCACTCGCAAGGCTGGGGAGCTAGTTCGCCTAGCGATTGGCATGGTGAGAAGAATCCGTTGCCAGAGCTACTTGAGCCAAGCTTGATGCAAGCAGAGGCGATTAAGGCCAACAGCGAAGCCGAATGGTCTACAGCAGTGGAGTCATCATTCGCTCAACCAGCTGAAGCTACAGGAGACTCTAGTAGCCTATTTGAAAGATTGACCCAACAGCTTTCTAAAGATAGCCCGACCCCAGAAGTACAAATGGGCGCAGCACCACTTGAAGAAGTTCAAGCAAGCGAACAACAAATCTGGCACCAAGGCACTCCGGTGAGCGAAGTCGCAGCCAGTCTAGAGCCAGAATCAGCAGCGCCAGCGCCTCTCAGCCAAGATGTCGGAACTCTCAATAGTGCCACAGATAGTGCGGGATTCTGGTCAACCATGGACCCCACCACTTCACTATTCAATCCGGCAGAAGACGTTGTTGTCCAACAATTAGCAGAACCAGTAATAGCAGAAGCTCCAGCACCCACAGAAGCACAACCGTCCTTTGCACCAGTGGCAGAGGAGGCAGCAGTGGCCGCTCCGGCAGAGGCTCAACCTGAATCTCAACCCGAATCCCAACCAGTAATTCAGCCATCAGCACCAGAAGCACTGCCCGAAACCATGACCGACTCGCAGGTAATGCAAACTCGTGTCAGACCTCGCGACTACAGCAGCCCGCTGCGCCGCAGCAGCGAACTAGGTGGTGGAGCGAATAGCGATCCTAGCGCTCCAAGCCCGTTACCGCTGCAGTCAACTCCGGTTCCAACACCGTCCCACACTCTGACTCCATCTCTAAAAGCGCCAACCCCTACTCCAACTCCCGAAGTAACTCCTGTTGAAGTGGCAGCGCCAGTATTCGCTACTGCAGAACCTGCGGCAGAAGCTACCATGGAAGCAGCACCAGTTCACGCCGTTCCAGAAGTACAGCAAATACAACAAGTTCAAGCCGCACCCGTAGAAGCATTCGAACCGCCAGCTGCAGTTGAAATTGCCGCTGAAGTTCCTGCACCAGTACAGGCATACGAACCAGCGCCAGCACCAATTGAATCTCTCCAAGCCGCTCCAGTTGAAGAGGCTGCGCCCGTTCAGGCCGCACCTAGCGCACCAGAGCCAGCGATAGCGCCAGTTATCTCAACTCCTAGTGCCGCCCCCGCTTCCTCTTCTTTATATAGAAGCGGCCCGCCCATGGGTGAGTTTGATTCTGGTGTAAGACAAGCACCAGCTCAAGATGCTCGTTTGATGATGAACGAGATGGCTACATTGATGAGCAAGCTCGAGCAACAAGTTGCTAAAGCTGCTAACAAGATGAGTTCACGCGCTGAAGAATTGAAAATCCGCCTGAACAGACAAGTTGAAGAGCTACTGCGTGAAGGCCAAGACCTAGAAAAACATGCAGAAGTCAACCTCACTAATCTTTCAAGTGAGCTTAGAAGTCGCCTTGAGAATTTGGCAGTCGACGTGCAAAACAATCTGTCAAAAGAATCGGAAGGAGCAAGAAGCCTTCTCAGCGATTTGGATGCCAGTGGACTAGAGCGTCTTGAGTCAGAGCAAAGTCAGCTATCAAACACAATTATTACTCAGTGCGAACAGTTCAAAGGTGAGTTAGAAAAACTAACTGGTTCTGTTCAATCACGCCTCAACAGCCTGATTGCTAGCCGCAATGATGAACTTGCCAAATTGAGCGAGTCTATCCTTGAACAGTTGAAAGAGAGCCACGATAGTTATAGTCAAAAAGTAACTCAACGCTTTGAGCGCTTCCGTGAACGTATGGGCGAAGAAAATTCGTCTATCACTCAATCACTTGAACGCAATATGCGCTCGATGATAGAAGAAATCGATAGCTCGCTTGAGCGGGCATGCGAGAAACTACGTTCGACTAAGCTTGATCTAGAGCAAACTATTTCGCACACTGTTGCAGTTTGCGAAATGGCTGTGGCACAGAAGACCAAAGAACTTCTAGCCGAGTCTATATTGCCCAAATTGAATGAGCAGAAAGAAATTCTGCGCACAATGATTCACGACATGGGCAAACAAGTTGCCTCCGAATCTAATAGCGCTATGCTCGCTCAATTAACTAAATTAGAAGACAGTATCAATCTTTCATCTGAACAATTGAAGCGCAGTGTGGAAGATTGCCTAACCGATTTAGAGAGTTCGGGTCGTGGCCTTAAGAGCGGCCTAGAAGAGACATTTAAACGCTCAAGCCAAGATCTAGTTCAGCGCACTCAAGAAGTAAACAATTACCTCAGAGACACCGAAAAACGCATGCTCGAAAGCGATTTAACGCTGAAGAGTTTGGCAGAATCGTCAACTGTTGACGCTGAGCCCGAATTGAACGAAGAGCGCAACCACGCCTTAACCAAACTCGGAAGCTTGAAGCAACAAGCTAGCAAAGATCTGGCAAGCGCCATGGAAAGAAACATCGACAGCATGGAAGACCAAAGCGAGAAGTTGTTTGGTGAATTAACCAACAAACGTGCTGAGCTGACTACTACCATCAGAGACAGCGCCGAAGCTAACCTTGACCGTGTACGTCAGGCCCTCAGCGCGGCAACTGCGGCAATTCAAGCTGCCAGAGAAAAACACATGGAATAGACTTGGTTTCGACCAAGAGCTTCTGATTGATCAAGACAAAGTTAGACAGCCTCGAATCAAGGGAATAACACTATGAAAGGTGCTTTCCCCGATGGGGCTAGAAAAACCAGGGCTAGATTATGCGAGGAAGCTGTTGGACAGCCTACGTTACCATGAAGTTCCCCCACCGCTTGCGGAGTTCGCCGCTAGCCATGCAAATTTGGATTATAACCAGCCGGAAAACGAGATTTATCTCTACCACGGCACCAATTGCTACCGGCGCTGGGAAATAAATAAGACCGGTTTTCTCGAGCCCGGGCGAAATAGCTACAGCTTTTTTACTACCAGAGCCCAAGATGCCTACGCCTATGCTAGAGCAGCCTGCGTGCGCGATATCAAGCCAGACACATTGAACTCATTAATCTGTGAGCCAGTGGTTCTAAGAGTTAGATTCACTGCACGTACCTGGTTACAGGTAGATTTCTTACAAACTGAAGGTGAATTGCGTGACGGAGCGCCCCAGGCTTTCACCGCTGCGGTGCTGGGACCGGTTCAAGTTAACAATATAGTCGAAGTGCTTCACTGCAACCATGGCTCGAAACGACTCATGGGTGGTTTTGAGCGTATGAGAACCTTCGAAGACGGAGAATTTCTCTCAAATATCAAACATTTACGAGATACTTTGCAGAAAAAGCGCGTAGACATGTGGTTTCTACGAAAGCTGGGTCTTGTGGCCGACAAAGTCGGTGTTACACTGAAAGGTGGAGAAGTTCCGGCTCTCACCCATGATGATCAGCTTAGAAAACTCAGGCAATCGAAAGCTTGAGGCGCTGATCTTGTACAACAGGATCAAAAATGAGTCAGCAAAACAGAGTAAAACCTTGTATCAAAGAAGTTACTGCGACTATCTCGCTAATTTCTCTATTTATTCTGCAAGGATATAGCAGCCCCGTCCAGGCGCAAAACTTCAATTCAATTTTCGAGAACGGTGGCTCTAACACCGGTAATACTGGCAGTTATAACGGCGGTAGCTACAACGGCGGCTACAGCACTCCTCCTGAATCTGACTTCGGCAATTCCGGCAACTACGGCAACACCGGAAATTATGGCAATACAGGAAATTATGGAAATACCGGCAATCAAGGCGGAGCTAACCCGAGCTATACACCGGTGAACACGCCCAGCATGTGGGACACCATACTAGAAAAATTGATGGGCAAAACCAAAAGCCCTGGCGAATTTATTGTCTTCCCAAAAGACACGCCACTAGCGACCGGCGCATCGGGTCAGACAGACACCACCAACAGAGCAGGCCGCAACACAAATAACGGTGTAAACAACAATCAAAGCTTCAAGCAAACTTTGATGCAGTCTCAGAACCAAAACCGTGCAGGCGGCAATTCATCAGGTTCTTCTGGTTCATCGGGAGGCTCAAGCGGTTCTGGCGGCGGTCAGCAATGGGGCAACGTGCGCCCGACATCGGCCAATGGCGGCTCTACCAGTCAAAATAATTTGGGCGGTGGCACGGGCGGCAACATGAATTCGCAAACAGGCACCGGTGCTCAATCTAACTTCAATTCAATATTCGAGAATGGCGGCAATCAGGGTACTACCCAAAGAACAGCCTCGGCCCCCGTATCTACTTACGACGCCAAATCAGTGCAAGCTAACTTTGCCGGAATCAATTCGCAGGTACAGGGTCAGTTAACCCAAACTCAAAACTACGCCAACTCTGCCAGAGCCTCCTTAAATCAGGCGATGACCTCGAACAACAGCAATGCTATTCAGCAAGCAGCCAGCGAAGCTCGTGCTCACGCCAATAACGCTCAAGCAGCGGCAGACAGCGCTAGCTCACTGGCGAGTACAACAAGTTCGCCCACGGCTAAGACTCTCGCCAACCAAGCGCGAGAGCAAGCTGCCCAAGCCATGAACTATGCCGACCAGGCCATGGCCAAAGCCTCAGCCAGCTACTAAGCGTTGCCAGTAACCTCATCCTATTAGAAGATTCTCAAAGAGCCCCAGATTGGGGGTTTAGAGCACTCTTCATATTGCTTAAAGTAGGTCAAACCGATATTCTTTTGCAAATAATTTGAAGCTTCACCAGCTTTTGCAAAAAATCGGAGGGTGGAATGGTTGCAACAAAAACCGGCACTGCAACAGTGTGCAAGCTCTTGGTCAATGGAGACTGGGTAGATTCAACAGCCACCGAATTTCAAGACATCTACAATCCCTCTACTGGTGAAGTAATTGGCCGCACGCCATTGGGCGGCACAGCCGATGTCGACAGAGCTGTACAAGTAGCCCACAAAGCCTTTCTTGAATGGAAAGAAGTGCCAATCATCGAACGCGCTCGCGTGATGTTCCGCTTCAAAAACTTGATGGAACAGCACTATGAAGAAATTGCCCAATGTGTCACCCGTGAGCACGGCAAGACTCTTCCTGAATCAAGAGCATCAGTACAACGAGCCATAGAAGTAGTTGAATTTGCTTGCGGCATCCCTAGTTTAATGATGGGCGAGAGCATGGAGAATATTGCTCGCAATGTTGATTGCGAGACAATCCGCCACCCAATTGGAGTATGTGCCGGGATTGCACCGTTCAACTTCCCTGCTATGGTGCCATTATGGATGTATCCAATTGCCCTTACCTGCGGTAATTCGTTTGTCCTTAAGCCATCAGAAAAAGTGCCATTGACCAGTATGATGATTGCCAATCTACTGTCAGAAGCTGGCCTACCAAACGGCGTCTTCAATATCGTTCACGGCGGCAAAGACTGCGTTGACGCATTGCTCACACATCCGCTAATTAAGGCCATCTCGTTTGTTGGTTCTACCCATATTGCCAAATACATTTACACCACCGGCACTGCAAACGGAAAACGAGTGCAAGCAGCAGGTGGTGCCAAAAATCACATCATCATTATGCCTGATGCCGACATGGAGCAAACAGTGCAAGCCTTGCAAGCATCAGCCTTTGGCTGTGCTGGCGAGAGATGTATGGCTGGTAGCTTGGCTCTTCCTGTCGGTGCCGCCGCTGAAGCTTTGATACCACATTTAGTGGAAGCAGCTGGCAAGATGAAAGTCGGCCCTACTGATGGAAAAGATATTGCTCACCCAGACATGGGACCGCTCGTTTCAAAAGAGCATTTAGACAAAGTGCGCGGCATGATCAATAAGGGTGAAAGTGAAGGGGCTAAAGTGGCTCTGGATGGTCGAACTATCGAAGCCGCAAAATCAAGCGGTTTCTTCTTAGGACCAACAATTCTTGATCACGCTAAACCAGAAATGTCTGTAGTCAAAGAAGAGATCTTTGGGCCAGTATTATCAGTGGTGCGAGTCGATTCGCTAGAAGATGCCTTGGCCATTGGTCGCGACTGCCCTTACGGCAACGGCGCTGTTATCTACACCAACTCTGGACGTTCCGCCCGCGAATTCAAACATCACTTCAATGCTGGCATGATCGGTATCAACGTTGGCGTGCCCGCCCCGATGGCTTGGTTCCCCTTCACCGGTTGGAATTCTTCCTTCTATGGCGACCTACACATACAGGGCTCTGAAGGAATTCAATTCTATACACAGCAGAAAATGACAATGACCCGCTGGTTTGAACCAAAATCTAGCCAGTTCCAAGATCCTATATGGAAGCCAAAAAACTAGATTAGGGTTATGATGGAGGCATGAAAGCCTACCTAATACGACTAATCTTAATTGCAGCTGCTTTTCACTGGGTTTTCCCCATGATTAACGGCATGGATACGCACGGCAGCTTTATGAGCGCCTTAGCGGCGGGCTTTGTCTTTGCCCTTGTGGGTTGGGTAGTTGAGGCGCTAGCAATAGTACTGACGACTTTCCTCACCATAACGACATTTGGCCTCGCCTTGCTAGTTCTCATACCAGCATGGATCTTGGGCTTCTGGCTCATTCCGGCCATCACCTTGAAAGTGCTTGCTGACTTGATGCCAAACTACCTCACCATTCATGGTTGGGTTCCTGCTCTTTGGGGTGGCCTGATGATGCTATTCATTGGCGTTATCACTAGCCCTAAGAGCCATCAGTACGACTAGCCCAAGAAACAAAGTTCATAGAAAGAAAGAGGCACCAGCTTTGGTGCCTCTTTCTTTTGCTATCAGCAGATCTTGAATGGACAAAAATTAGCTTGAACGCAGCTTACTTTTGCACACGCTTTTCTAACTTGAGCTTCTGAATTTCAACGCTTATTTTGTTGAGGTCACCTTCTAGCTCAGTCTGATTTTCTTTGGTCAATGTATTGTTGCCGGCCTTGCCTTTCATCTTGGCCTTCTTCTTAGCCAAATTGGCCAGGTCTTTGCGCATAGCCTTGGCTTCCTTGACAGTCAATTCCTTTGCTTTCTGGCCTTCATTGATCTGCTGCATCAATGCTTGCTGGCGATCATCGATTGACCAATCTTTTGCCTCAGCGGGCAAAAACATACTAAAAAGGGTGCTCATTACAAGAGCAAGGGTACAGACCACCGATAAGAATCTCATTTAAACCAGCACCTCTTCATTTGCAAAACTACTCCTCAATTCTAGACTATTCAAAAAAGAAGCGCTTCAATTCAAGTGAAGCGCTTCTTAGATTTTCTTAGCAACGAGCGAAGTAGTCAGAATAATTGATTCTAGATTTCTACTAGTTCTAGATTTCTACGAGCTCTTTCTCTTTAACTGCTTCTACAGTCTCACTAGATTGAACGAGCTCAGCGTTATCGCTGCTGGCAGTTACAACGGTCTCTTTAGCTGCACGAGCGGCTTTGGCAGCTTTAGCTGCAGCAATTTCGGCAGGAGAGAGGCTAGGTGTAGGTCTGATTACATCAGTAGCCAAGCCCACTTTCTCCAAGAATGAGATCATCATCCAGGTAGCGTCGAACTCAAACCATCTAATGCCATGCTGTGCTGATTTAGGGAAAGCGTGGTGATTGTTGTGCCAGCCTTCACCCATTGCCATAATGCCAACCCATGGAACGTTGCGGCTATCATCGCGCACTTCATAGTTGCGGTAGCCCCAGCTCTCTAGGTGGCAGAAGGTGTTAACGAACTGCGGGCTCCAGAACACAAGAATTGAAGCAATCAAGTTTGCGGTGAAAGCTACAGGTCCGAAAGCCAAAAGAATGATTACGCGGGCAACAATGTTGACCCAGAGACAAAGTTGAGCTTGCTTGGCAGAGTGATCGACACCAAGCATGCAGAGAAACTTATCTTCGAGCAAATCAGGAACTTGCTTTCTAATTTCTTCAACAGATTGACGTTTCTCCATATCGAACATCCATTTATATAGAGCATGTTCGAAGCCGTCACGAGGTGAGTGAGGATCTCCAGGAACGTCAGATTTCTGGTGATGCAGTCTGTGCACAGCTACCCATGAAATCGGAGCGCCCATCAGTGCGAAGTATCCACCAGAGACGATGAAATACCTTAACCAGTTAGGCACTTTGTATGACTTATGAGTGAGCAACCTGTGGTAGCCGCCGGTGATACCGATTGCCAGATATACGTAAGTGACGCCGAACCAAGCAGCAAAAGTCACCCATGTAGTTGGAGTGTTCCAGGCTGAAAAATCCAAGTTGCGAGCCCCCTAAAAATCTTTGCCGTAATTACGATTATCAACAATGCGGAAAAGCTGAAAAGCCGGTAAGGTTTCAACCGAAATTTCAGTGAAACTGAAAGTTCGTTTTAAGACCTTGCAAAGTCCTTTATTTATAGCATGATAAGCAGTTGTCAATCTCTCATACTTAAGACTGATTCTAGCCGAGATCACGGCTCAAGGCCAATAAATGCCCAATTCTTGGAGTTCGTTAATATTAGGATTTGGCCAAATAGCGCAATAAAACCGGTTACAAAAGTAAAACTTGTGCCGATTCGCAATTTCTGTCAACTTCGACACTTAGGAGATCATGAGACAACGACTCGTTTCGCACTGCTTACTGGCCTGTATTTCTGGACTATCTGTATTGCTTCCGGCACAAGCAGAGGATGCTAGCCCACCCAATGCTGCCACTAGGCAACAAAAGAAACTAGTACTAGCACTAGGCGGTGGTGGCACCCGTGGTGCCGCACACATAGGCGTATTGAAAGTACTAGCTAAGAATGGAATAAAAATTGATGCCATAGTTGGCACCAGTATTGGTGCTATTGTCGGAGGTCTTTATTGTTCAGGTCTGAGTGCTGAAGAAATTGAAGAGATAGTACTGAAAAAATCTTTCTTACGTTCTTATTTAACTGTGCCCATTCCCATTCGAGTAATGGCTGTTCCCCTCTTCTTCATTCCGCACCTTTTTGGCTATCATCCATACGACGGCCTTTACCGCGGCAACCGCTTTAAAAACTACATTAACGACCAGGCTCCCCTTGAGAATAAAGAGATACAAGGCTTGCCAGTAAAGTTTGGCGCAGTCTGCTGTGATTTACTGACCGCCGAGCCGTACGTGATCAGAGCAGGTAACTTAGGTCGAGCTATTCAAGCCAGTTCAGCCATTCCAGCTTTGCGCCGACCGGTGCCTTTCGATGTCGCCAACCCCGACAATCTAGCCATCAAAGACGGGCAACCGACCATGGCTCTCTTGGTCGACGGCGGCATTCAAGCCAATTTGCCTGCAGAACAAGCCAATGCAATGGCAAAAGAGCTAGGAAATGAAAACGATGTAGCAGTCATTGCCATCAATATAGATGAATCGTTTGAGCACGAAGGGGGCAAGACTTTCCGCCGCATTGGCAGTGTGAGCAAACGCGTCATCAACATAATGTTGGCCAGCGTCGACCGACCACAGAAAAATCTGGCTCAACTGACCATTCAACCGAGAACCAATGGCATCGCCTTACTTTCGACGAAAACTCGCGATGTCAAAAGAGCCATAAAGGCAGGCGAAGATGCCACTCAATTGGCCTTGCCTAAAATCAAGGCTTTAGTCAACCAACAGGTGCTAGGCAAAGATTATTAGAGGTAAGGGGGAGCCTTCCCATGAATATGAGAATTCCCACCTTGTATAGTGCCTGAAAAAAACATACAGTCCTGATAGCACCTGAAAACCCCTACAGTGAGTGTTGGCAACATGAAAGCAGTGATCACAGGCGGACCGTCGGTCGGTAAAACCACAATCGTCAATGGCCTTGGTCAACTGGGATATCGAATCGTCAACGAAATCGCCACCCAAATCATTAAAGAGGGTCGCATACTGCCCTGGGTTGACCGCCAAAAGTTTCAAGCCGAAGTCTTAAAACGGCAGCAATCAGCAGAAGCATCTATTTTAGATTTCGAACAAACTGTGATTCTCGACAGGGGAATGTTCGACGGTGAAGCCTATTATCTTCACGACAAGCTGCCAGTGCCATCAGCATTCAGCAATTTAGACTCATCACAGTATGACGTCGCCTTTTTAATTGAGCCATTGTCGTTCTTCGAAGCCAACGAGATTCGCCAGAACGAAAGCCTCAAGTTCACCAAAGAAATAAGCGTCATTCTCGAGCATTGCTACGCCTCTAGAAACGTCAAAGTGGTAAGAGTACCGGCCATGCCACCTGCCGAGCGCATAGAATTTGTCAAAAACCAAGTTGAAAGTCTGAAAAAAGGCAAAGCCACAACTGTCGAACAAGCCGCACACCAAGCAGCCTATATGTTCAGAAGCTATGCTCCAGTAGCTATGGGTAGTTTTTAGACCTAAATGGCCAAAGCCAAAATCGCCAAGTTCTAGCATTAAGTCTTGCCCTGAGCGAGAAACCAAGGTGCTAACCTATTAGAAACCTAATGGGAGGCAGCGATGCGGGCATCAGAAGCGACCAACTATTATTTCAAGCGTGCAGCAAAACATTTGCATGTTGGCTCAATGCTCGAAACTGTTTTAATGGCACCCAGACGAGAAGTAAAAGTCGAAGTTGTTATCGAGCTAGATAACGGCGAACTCGGCGTCTTCAACGGCTTTCGTGTGCAGCACGACAACAGCCGAGGGCCGATGAAAGGCGGCTTACGCTACCACCCTGAAGTTGACCCCGATGAAGTCAATTCACTAGCATCGCTGATGACCTGGAAAACAGCTGTAGCTAATATCCCATACGGCGGCGCCAAAGGCGGCATTAACTGCGACCCGTCTAAACTTTCGCACGCTGAATTACAACGCATAACCCGATCATTTGTAGACCAGATTCACGACATCATCGGCCCAGGTCTCGACATTCCGGCTCCTGATATGGGCACGAACTCGCAAACAATGGCATGGATAGTCGATCAATATTCTAAGTATCACGGCTGGACACCAGCAGTGGTGACAGGAAAACCCATCGAACTTGGTGGCAGCGCAGGTAGAGAACAAGCAACCGGTCAGGGTATTGCCTTTGTCTGCGAGGCCATCTTGTCAGACTACACAATGGATTTTTCTAAGACCAAATTTGCCATCCAAGGCTTTGGCAATGTAGGCTCGTGGGCAGCACAATTCATTCATCAAATGGGCGGGAAAGTGGTAGCGGTGGCCGATCTAACCGGTGGCATATACAATGCCAAAGGTCTAGATGTAGAACATCTGATGCGCTACGTTCGCGAGAATAATGGTGTCAAAGGTTTCCCCGATACCAAAGAAATAGCAGCCGATGAAATTTTCAGCTGTGATTGCGATGTACTCATTCCAGCGGCCCTGGGTAACGTGATTACCAAAGACAACATGAAAGATATAAAGGCCAAATTTATCATCGAAGGTGCCAACGGCCCCACCACTCCAGAGGCCGATGAATACTTGATCAAACACGACAAAATAATTGTGCCTGATATCTTTGCCAATTCGGGCGGTGTCATGGTCAGCTACTTCGAATGGGTGCAAAACGTACAACAATTCCGCTGGCGCCTTGAGCGGGTCAATCAAGAACTCAAGCTCTTAATTCTCGACGCCTATAGCGAAATAAAGCATCTAGCAAAATCAAATGAATGCGACCTACGAACAGCAGCTTTTCAGCTTGGTATCACCCGAGTAGCAAGGGCCACGTCTCTTCGCGGGATGGACAATGAAGGCTTCTGCATGCTCAATAGCCCCCATAGTTAATAGCAAACCAAAAGTAGAAAGCAAATAGATGGAAGAAAAATCGTCGCCACTAGACCACGGCAGTATCACTCTAGAGCCCGAAATTGAAGGCGAAAGCACCGACCAACTCTGGCTCAGAACAGTCTATCAAGGCGACACTGTGCCTCAGTTTACCTGGCGTGCCGTGCTTATGGGCGGCGCACTCGGTATGCTCATGTCAATTTCGAATTTATACACTATGCTCAAAGTGGGTTGGGCTTTCGGTGTAGCAATCACAGCCTGCGTGCTGTCTTTTGTCATATGGCGCGGCATCCGACTGGCTTTTCCGAAAGTCTCTGATATGTCTATATTAGAAAACAATTGCATGCAGTCTACTGCTTCCGCTGCCGGCTACTCTACAGGGGCAACAGTCGGCATCGCCTTTGGTGCCCTACTCTTAATAACTGGTGAACACCAGCCCTGGACGACTCTTCTTCCTTGGACATTTGTCTCAGCCATGATGGGTGTCTTTCTGGCCGTGCCGATGAAGCGGCAGATGATCAACATTGAACAACTACCTTTTCCATCGGGAATCGCCGCCGCTGAAACCTTGAAAAGTCTGCATGGACAGTGCAAAGAAGCAGTCACCCAAGCTTATTCACTTGTTGCCGCCTTGGTGGCTGGAGCCGCTGTCGGCTTTCTTGGCAAGGGCGAATTTCCTTGGCAAATTGCTGCAAAACTAAAAATACCTGAGCTTATACCCTTTGAAGCGCGCAGCATGGGCGTCAACTTGAAAGAAACCCCAGGCTTTGGCTGGGAGCCAAGCTTACTACTGCTCGGCGCCGGCATGCTTGTAGGGATGAGAGTATCGCTTTCAATGTTGGTGGGCTCACTCGTACTCTATTTTTTCTTTGGTCCACAAGCACTAAATGCTCACGACATCAGCGCTCCAAAAGCCATCATCAAAGAATGGGCTTTGTGGAGTGGCACCGCCATCATGGTAACCAGCGGCCTAACTGCTTTTGCTCTTGAATGGAAAACAATATTGCGCTCACTAAATATTGTGCAAGTTAAGAAAGGCAGTGTTAGCAACGATACAGAAAATATCGACCCACTGGCCCATATTGAAGTGCCGATGAAATGGCTTGTCTGGGGCATCGTACCGCTCGCCATTGCCAGCATTGCTCTGCAATATTTAGCCTTTTCAATCTCGCCCATCGTTGGCGCCATGACTATCGTTATGAGCTTCTTTCTTGGCTTGGTAGCCTGCCGCGCCACTGGTGAAACAGACGTGACACCAATGAGCGCCATGTGCAAAATCACACAGCTGACAGTGGCGGTAATGGCTCCCAAGAACATTGTCACCAATCTCATGGCCGCTTCCGTGACAGCCAATATCGCTTCAAGTTCAGCTGATTTGCTGACCGATCTTAAAAGTGGCTATCTACTTGGTGCCAACGCTAGAAAACAATTTCAAGCACAACTGGCCGGTGTATTCTTCGGTGTAGCAGCGGTAGTACCGGCCTGGTATCTCATGGTGCCTAACAAAGCAGCCCTTGAGGCCTTCGAACCACCATCAGTAAATATTTGGAAATCAGTGGCTTTGGCTCTCAGCCAAGGTATTGAAACAGTTCCACTTAGCGCTCGCTGGGGCATGCTCATTGCCGGATTAATCGGCATAGCACTAGCGCTACTCGATAAATACGCAAGCAAAAAATGGAAGCCTTATGTTCCTTCGGCTATGGGCCTCGGTCTTTCGTGGGTGATGCCATTCAGCAATGCCTTTGCCTTCTTCTTAGGTGCATTAATTGCTACTATTTGGCGTTGGCTATCGAAGAAAAGTGCTGAACTATATGTAGTACCAGTGGCTTCAGGTGCAGTTGCCGGTGAATCACTAATGTGCGCTGTAATTGCTATTATTCAGGCTGTTAGTGCTCTCACCGGCAGCCACTAACAACATTGTGAGTACTCCCACTGATCAAAAGCAAATTGTCATTCGCGCCATCAATCAACTTGGTCGCCGAGTTACTGCAGCTGACGTGGCTACTAAAACTGGTCTTTCGCTCAGTGACAGCAACCGCCTGCTCAACGAAGTTGCTGCTGATGTGGGCGGCCACCTCGAGGTCTCAAAACTCGGCTTTGTTGCTTACTGCTTCAGCCCAGGCTTTCAAAATAATTATTTAGCAACTGGCATAAAAGCTTTCGCAGAAAAAGCCGGCAAAATATTCTTCGAAGTGGCCTTCTTCATTGTCAAAATCTCTTTTGGAATTTTACTATTGGCCTCGCTGGCAATAGTTATTCTGGCGGTAATGCTGACAATCTTCGTCACTACTTTTGGCACAGAAAAGAAAAATAAAAGACAACCATTTTTAGATCTGATTATTTTGCGCGATCTAATCTTCTGGCAGCCCAACCGCTCTAGACACCTTGCCGGGCAGCCAATTAGCGCAACAGTTGAGCGAATCAAAAACGACAATTTTCTGATCAACTGCTTCTCTTTTCTCTTTGGCGACAAAAACCCAAACGCCGAAAACGAAGAAAGGCAATGGCGTCTAATCGCTCAACTCATTCACAACAACGGGGGCGTTGTCACGGCCGAGCAATTGGCTCCACTTTTACTTAGTGAGATCGCAGAAAAAGAAGACAACGAAGATTTTGTATTACCGGTTCTCTGCCGCTTCGATGGCAGAGCAGAGGTAAGTGTAAGCGGCTCAATCATCTATCTATTTCCTTCGCTGCAAGTTAGCGCCGGGCCAACAGAACCGCCGCAAATCGTCCTGCAGAACTTCCTTCCCCCAGTCCTTTTAGAGTATGAAATACCGTTCTCTGAACTATCAATCGAGCAGCTGCGACCGGTTCTAGCTATCGCTACCCTCAATTTGGCAGGCACTTGGTGGCTAGCCTTTACAGCTCACCGCCTCGTACACATATACCGCTGGCAAGCCGACATACTAGTAATCTATGGCACACTCTTCGTTATAATTCCCCTGTTACGCTGGCTCTACCTACACTGGGTCAATGCAGGAATTAGTTTGCGCAACGCCGAGCGAGAGAAACTTGCAAATAAACTGATTGAGCCAGACCAGACTCTAATTGAGAAACTGAAAGAGCGTGAAAAAATGGCGCAAAATCTTACAACTAGCCCTCATACTATTGATTCGACATCAATAATTTATACTAGCGAAAAAGAATACTTGGAACAAATAATCGAGGATGCTCAGCCATGACTAACTCTTCTTTGACAGATTCATCACTGACCGTCACATCGTTGACTATTTACCCTGTTAAAAGTCTGGCTGGAATATCACTCAACAGCGCCAAATTAGAAAAACGCGGCTTTAAATATGACCGCGAATGGATGGTAGTGACTGAAGCTGGCAACTTTCTCACGCAAAGAGAACTGGCACCCATGGCGTTGATTCAAACGGCCATACTGGAACACACTCTTCGTCTCACCATGCCCCTAGGTGACAGCATTGAAGTGCCGCTTACTATTAACACTGCTACTTCAGCAAAACCTATCGATGTCAAAGTTTGGAAAGATACATGCAAAGCCATCGACCAAGGGGAGGAAGCCGCTGGTTTGCTCTCGCGCTATCTTGAAAGAAAAGTACGTCTGGTGCGCATGGACCCAACATTTAACCGCATCGTTGACCAACAATATGCTGACTCACCCGATAATGTTGTCAGTTTCGCTGACGGTTTTCCTGTTTTAGTGATCAGTGACGAGTCGCTAGCAGAGCTGAATAGAAGGCTTGAATATCCACTACCAATGAACCGCTTTAGACCGAACATCACAGTTGGTGGCAGTGCTCCTTTTGCTGAAGATACCTGGGCAGAAATGTCAATCGACAAAGTAAAACTCAGTGTGGTTAAAGCTTGCGACCGCTGCAAAATTACAACCATTGACCAAGATACTGCCGAGTCTTCCCTTGAGCCCCTTAAGACACTGTCTTATTTCCGTAAAGCGGAGGGCAAAGTTTTGTTCGGGCAAAATGCCATTCCACAAAACAATGGCGAAATCAGAATTGGTGACGCAGTATTGGTGAAGGCAAAATAATTGCCATGAGCAAATGGAATCCCTTTTTTAGTCTGGTAGTTTATTTTGGCACAATTGCACTATCGTGCAATCAATCGGCACAAGCAGCGGCCGAACAAGATTTTCAATTGTGGACACCGGTGATGCTCGACCGTACAGTCTACAAAAAAGTGCACGGATATTTAGAAGTAATTCCGCGGGTGGGCGATAATGTCTCTGGCTTGAATCAATTCATGTTACGCCCTGCCCTAGAGTACCGATTAAAAGAAAACTTCTCAATTTTTGCCGGATACGCCTGGCTTTCAAACTATACAGACAGTGGAGTTCAGAACGAGCACCGCATCTGGCAACAAGTACTGATGAACAAGAGCTTCAAGCGCTGCTTACTAATCAATCGCAGCCGCATTGAGCAGAGATTATTTGAACCAATTGATGGTGCAAGCGTAAGAGTAAGACACTTGGTCAAAGTAAACTATCCTGTGCACAAACGCGTTTATGCCACTGTCTCCAATGAACTATTTATCAACTTGAATAGCCTTGAAGGAGGACCTCAAGCTGGTATTGACCAGAACCGCCTCTTTGCTGGCGTCGGCATTAAGACACTGAAAAAGGCTCGAGTAGAAGTAGGCTACCAATACCAGTACATCAATAGATCAGACAGGTTCGATGATCAGGCCAACCATGCCATAGTAATTCAATCTTTCGTCGGCTTAAAAGACTAAGAGAGGAGATCGTTCGTGAACAATTCAGAGTGCAGTGAGCTATTTAATCGTCTATCTACGCCGCTGATTGCTGATGCCTGTATTCGCCTCAAACTACCAGTACGCTCAATGCCAGCGGGTTTAACAGCCCTGCTACCTGGTAGCAAGGTCGCCGGTCGCGTCTTGCCAGTAAAACACTACGGTAGTGTTGATATTTTTCTTGAAGCCATGCTACAGGCACGTCCGGGCGACATATTGTGCATTGACGATCGCGGCAGGAACGACCAGGCCTGCATCGGGGACTTAACGGCACTGGAGGCAAGGAGTTATGGCATAGCCGCACTTCTTGTTTGGGGCTGCCACCGAGACACGGATGAACTCTTGCGGATTGGTTTGCCAATCTTCAGCTACGGAAGACACCCATCTGGCCCACAGAAGCCAGAACCAGCCGAACCAAACTCAATCGGTTCCGTCAATCTAGGAGGCACTGCTATCGATACCAATGACTATGCCTTCATAGACTCTGACGGTGCCGTTTTTGTTGACCAAGATCATATCAATGACGTATTCGCCACAGCAAAACAAATTTGCGAAGTAGAATCAAAACAGGCGCAATTAGTGAGAGACGGCCAAAATTTGCACAGTCAACTTATGTTTGATGAATATCTCAAGAAGCGAGCGCTAGAGCCATCTTTCACTTTCCGCGAGCACCTGCGGGCTCTAGCAAAATCAATAGAAGAATAAGTGTAAGGTGGGTTACTTCAATCTCTCTAGTAGTTCGCGGGCGTTATTCAACTCAGGCATAGACATACCTTCTGGCAATTCACCACAGATGGTGGCAAGCGTGGATCGTGCGTCTTGACGTTGTCCTTGTTTCTCTAAAAGCAATGCTAAATTTATTGCTGCGCGCAGCTCAAAGGGTCGACACCTTTGACCGCGAGCCACCTCGATAGCCGTTCTGAAACTAGCTTCAGCAGTCGTTTGATCGTCCTTGCGCAGAGCGAGTTTGCCAAATAGCCTATGAAGTTCAGCTTCTTGTGTGCGGTCCCAATTATTCTGACTAAGATGAAGCCCTTCAGTAAGCAGTTCGTTAGCTTTATCAAGCTGGCCATATTTGAGATAAGCTTCACCAAGGCTACAAATTTGTGCCGGTACAGTGAGGCAAGCAGATAAAGCACGGAAAGCAGCAAATCCTCTTTCCATCCGCGCCAAGGCTGCCTCTGGTTCTACACCGGTAAGAAACATGCCTGTACCTTCCTGAAACATGCCTGTTGCTAGCCAGAGACCGAAGCCCTGCAGCCTTGCCAGCTCCAACTTCTCCACCGCAATCCAGCGAAGATCTTCACCGAGACGGCATTGAAACAGAAGCCTACCTCTAAAGTAAAGACCGTGAGCTAAACTAAATGGGTGGCCAATCTTACGAGCCAAGAGTAGCATTTCATCGCTAACTTGCAGGGCTGCCTCACGGTAACCGAGGTACCAGAGCGCCATCGAAAGGTAGCAGCGCACGACCACAGATGCATTTTGCCCGGTACTGGCGCTCCAGACCAGGCACTGCTCCTGGTCTTCAAACTGCTCAATCGCACGTTTACAGACAGCTAAGCAGCCACTGAAATCTCCGCAGTAATATAGCAGCACAGCCTCAGCGACAGAAGCCTCCATCAACAAACCGTGGTCTTTACTCTGTGCGGCAATCGCCCTCATTTCTTCAGCGAGCTGCGTGCACTGCTCAAGTTCAGCCCGTACCAAAGTCCAAGTCCAGTTGCCCCACATAACCGCAAAAAGTCGATTTACATCGCCCATCTTTTGCAGTAGTTCTCGAGCGCGCGCAGTAGTTGGGCCAACGTCGGGTGCTGCATAGCCAAAAACAGCTTGATAGGCCGGCCCCAGATGAACGAGCAATGACACTTCTATGCTGTCGCGCACAGAAGATTCAGGCAAGGTAGCTAACAACTCTCTGCCTCTATTGAAGTGGCCAATTGCTTCGGTGTTGGCAAAAATTTCTTTAGAGCGAATTCCTGCTTCAATCCAATAGGCAATGGAGTGCTCACCCTGACCAGCTTCCAAACAGTGGAAGGCCAATAACTCAGGTTGCAATTTGACAATTTCAGGAAACTTCGCTTCAAGAGTTTCAACAATGACAGCATGAAACTGCTGACGGCGACTCATTATCAAAGTATTGTAGAGCGCCTCTTGCAAGAGCGGATTTTTAAAAATGAAAGTCGAGCGTGGCCGACGACCTTTCTCTAGTAGAATTTCAGCCTGTACCAACTTGGTCAGTTCAAGGTTGAGCGCCGCTTCTTCATTGCCTGCCGCGGCCATAATTAGCTCGTAGCTAAACTCACGCCCGAGAGTGGCAGCGAACTGAGCGACATCGCGATCGCCTTCGAGGTGATCAAGACGAGCCATAATGAGGTCTTGAAGTGTAGCGGGAATGGCACGCATCATCTCTGTTTTGAAGTTCACACCAGCATCAGACTGCTTCAGCAAACCCGATTCGGCGGCTAGTTGAGTAAACTCTTCAACGAAGAGGGGTACGCCGCCAGCGCGGTCGAAAATCATATTGACCACAGACGGCTGCAAATCTAAGCCTGTCTTCTTTCGCAATAGTTCGCTAACCTGCGATTTCGTCAAATAGGGAAGAGGAAGATTGGTTTGATGCGTCAGTGGCGCCCACGGTGCCGCAAAGCCAGGACGAGAAGTAAGAACAGAAAGAACGGGGTCAGAAGCAGACTCGGCTAGGACCTGAGACAAGAATTCTAGACTGGTCGAATCAAACCACTGCAGGTCTTCCACCACCAAAAGGAGTTGCTTGTCACTAGTGTATGCATAGAGCCACTCTTTTAATGCTCTGAATGTCTCTTCTCGTTCTCTAACAGGAGACAAACCCAGGGAAGGGAAACGAATATCAAGCGGCAAACCTAACAGTGAAATAAACAAAGGCACCGTATTTGGTAGCGCCAAATCTAATTTTTCTAGATGTTCAATCAAGTGACAACTGCGAGCGCTAGCAGTCATTTCTTCGTCAAAGTTAAGCAATCTCTGAAAGAAAGTTCTTATTGGATAGAAACTAGTATTCTGGAAGTGTGGTGAACCGTACCAATTTATGATCACGGCGGCTCTACTAGTTTGCGAGTCTGAGACATGCAACATCAACTCGTGCACAAGACGTGATTTACCAAGACCGGCCTCACCGATCAATTGAACAACTTGCCCGCTGCCTTCCCTGGCCTGCTCCCAGCGACCTTTCAATAAGCTTAGCTCTTGGCCACGCCCGGCCAACGGGGTTAGTTCTTGCGAGTCAAACGGTCGAGCCATGCTGGCAGCGGTAACCATCGAATGAATTTGAAATAGAGCGACTTTCTGGCTCAGGTTTTTCACCTTGTGCTCGCCTAAACTTGTACTGGCAAATTTGCCAGATAAGAGTCTATGGGTTGCTTCAGTACAAACAATCTGCCCAGTACTAACAACGGCTTCCAGTCGGGTAGCAACGTTTCGCGCTTCGCCAACAAGCGAGACTCGGTTATCTTTTCGCTCTACGGTGGCAGGGCCAGTATTAATCACAATCCAGGTACCAAGAGAAATGTTGTTGACCTGTTGCAGATTTGAATCAATAGGTTCGAGATACTGAAGAATAGTAAGGGCTGCTTTGGCTGCTCTTGCACCAGCATCTTCATGAGCAATCGGATACCCGAAGCAAGCGAGCACACTGCCATCGCTGCGCTGCACTACTGTTCCACCTAACTCATCGAGCGCTTGCTCACAACTGCGGTAGAAAAGAGTCAACAGATCGCGGCGCTCGTCGCTATCGAACCGATCTAAGTAATCTTCTTGCTCGAACAACTCGCAACCGCAAACAAGCACTGTAACTTGCCGGTGTTCTGCTTCGCGGACGACAAAACTCTGACTCGAATCTGGCGCCGAATCTTTCAGTGGCCCGACCAAGATTGAATTTCTTGTTATGCGCTTAGACTGAAATATTGAGTTGCCTTGATTCTGAGCAGGCAAAGTTTGATTACTTGCCGTAATCTCCATTTCGATGCTACGCAAGCGAGAAACCACGGCTTCGGCAGTCTGAGGGCGATTCTCTGACTCTTTTTCAAGGAGATGCATAATCAAATCATCGAGCGCTGCCGGCAATTCAATATTGTGATAGCTGGGGGGCCGCGGAGATTCTTGCACAATGGCAAACATCAATGCCAAAGGCGTTTCAGCATAAAATGGTGGCAAGCCGCAGCTCATTTTATAAAGCAGACAGCCAAGCGAAAAAAGATCAGTTCGCGAGTCTAAAGACATTCCGCGTGCCTGCTCTGGTGCCATATAAGCCGGTGTACCAAGAATGAGACCAGTATTCGTCAGCTTTAGATCGATTGATTGCGGCCGAGCTAAGCCGAAATCGAGAAGCTTGACCCGCCCAGTGCCCTTCGATAACCAAACGTTGGCTGGCTTGATGTCGCGGTGAATTAAACCGGCGCTGTGTGCAGACGACAGCGCCTGCGCGATTTCGCAGCCAATACGCGTTGTCTCAGCAATTGAAACCTTACTCTTCCTGTCGATTAGATCATCGAGCGACTCACCTTCTAAAAGCTCCATAGCAATGAAGCACGTATCGTTGTCTCTACCAACTTGATAAACAGTGACAACATGCTCACTCTTAATCTGCGCCATCGCTCGGGCCTCGCGGTCGAAGCGTTGGAGCATCTCAGTATCTTGGTTAAATTCTGGTTTTATTACCTTAAGGGCTACAGGTCGATTGAGCTGGGTATCTTCGCCATGCAAAACAATACCCATACCGCCTTCGCCAAGAACTCTAAAAACGCGATAGTGAGCTAACCGACCCAGCTCATCAGGTGATGTAGGCGGCGAAAGAAAAGCCAGAGGGTTGTCAGCCGGAGCCATAGCAGCCCTGACGGTTTTACCGGAAGTCTGCCAATCGGGATCGTAACTTTCAACGACAGCGGGATGTTCCAAACTTTCGATATGTACAAGAGAGCGCGAGCAACTCGAACAACTGTTTATATGTTCAGAAATCTGCTCAGCAAAAGGTGTAGGTGATTCACCTCGAACCAGCTCTGCAATTTGACGAGGAGTAGGGCAGATAATTGTGCTCAAGAGTAACCCGTGAAAAGCCTTATTCAGACAGTGACCATGATTCCCGGGACTCCGTGGCTATTTGCAATTATAGCAAACGGCTACACTTTAAGTATACAGCTGCGTTATTTACAACAATGACTAGCTAGCTTAAAACGGCAAGTCCAATCAAGTGTCAAAATACAAAAATGGTATCGCATTTGGTACTATAATCGGCTCTGCGCTCGTCTAAATCCGTTTAAAACTCAAATTGCAAAAATAGTTTAGAATGAACATTTATAACTACGATTCAAGCCTATTCAGCCCAAGGTAACCGATGCAACGCTTCAAAGCCGCTATTACATGCATATTCTCGATATTTGCCCTATTTGCAGGCGCTACTAACAAGGCAATAGCAGCTCCCAAAGAAATAGTCGTCACCCAACTCGATAACACCATCAGCCTCACTGACGACGCAGTCAGAATTAAGAACAAAACGGGCAATTTCATTCTTGTAGCCAAGGCGCCCGACTGGAAAATTACTTGCTTCAGAACTGATAGAAAAGTCTATTGGCAAACCGACCTGAACCGGTTTACAGGATTGATGCTCTTAAATTCGTGCGTTCCGCCCCACGACCCTGTTGAGGCGACTTTCTTAGGCCCCAAGAAGTACAAAGGCTACGACTGCCTTTGCTATAAATCAAGAAAAGGTATGATCGTCTACGGTGCCAAAAACATAAAGGTTTCGAGTAAGGTTGCCGAACTTTTATGCCGGTATCTTTTTATGCCTAACATAAAAGAAGTACCTTTGTTTGAAAGCTCTAGCAAAGCAGAGACCTACCAGCACAAAGATTGGTTCGATGCTCATCGCTACAAAGACTTTATGCAACGCACTCCAGTAACAACCATTTCGATAGCAACCAAAACTTACGACCCAAAAGATTTTGTCGTTCCCGCAGGCTTAAAAAAGATGAGCCAACCAACAGATGTGAGCTACTCTGACGCCAACAAGAGCGACCTAGAGGGCATGATCGAAGGCGTTGGCTTCATGGGCAAAGACAAATGATTAGCTACGCATTTTCCGGCAATTAATATTTCAACGGTTCTGAAAGGCTTATTAGCAGACAAAGCTTCTGCTTATAGAATTCCAGATTATATCGTCCTGGAAGCAATTCTTTCTTCTCCGCCATCAACTGCTCTATATGGTCAACAATTATTCTGGCAGCCTCGTATACTTCATCCCAACGAAAATGAAAGTCCGCCCACTGCCAACTAAAGGGCGTAGAAAATGTCTGGTAGCTGATTCCGCAACACTCTTCAATACCGCAGCCACCAATGAATTCGACTGCTGCTTTCTGCTCACCGACGGCCGAGAAGAAAGTATCGATATTCAAATAGTAATCAGGATCCGCGAGATTAGAGCCGTTAATGAGGACCCTAACTATGACCGCCCCAGGCTTTCCATAAGAAGGCACTAACTCCACACTAAAATCATCCACGACCGGCCTCAAAGCATCTTGTAAGCACTTAAACCCTACCAGAGAAGTTCTGTTACGGCTAGCGCAAAAACTCGATGCGTTTGGTGTCCATGCCTAAACGGCGGGAAACATCCACACTCCACTGCCACATTTTGGTACTGAGTTTGGTGTCATACGAAGTCTTAGACGAAAGCACTTCGCGACCATTGACAAAGTATTTTCCAGTAACTTGATACAGCTCGGGCGCGCTCGCCAATTGAATAATTGTCCGGGCACCTTGCTCAGGCTTGACGCCGAAGACTTTGGCATTGAGCTGGATTGCTTGGCCGATAATGCCATTGGCAGAACCAAAATCAGTAGCAACCATGCCGGGGTGCAAAGCATTGACTGTGACACCAGTAGATTTGATGCTATAAGCCAGATGATAAGAAAAGAGTATGTTAGCCAACTTCGTATCGGCATAGTTGAGAAAACCAATAGGCATCTTGTCGCGCATATTGGGTGGACCACTCAAATTGGAGCGCTTATGAGCATCGGAAGAGACGTTGATAATGCGAGACGGAGTACTGGCCTTTAGCACATCAATGAGATAGCCAGTTAGCCAGAAATAACCGAAGTGATTCAGTGCCCAGGTCATCTCTAAGTTGTCTTTCGTGTCAGCACGGCGCATAAAGATGCCGCCCGCATTATTGATGAGTATATTGAGCTTGCTGTATTTGTTCGTGAAATTCTTGGCTAAGGTTTTGACCGATTGAAAATCTGAAAGATCGGCAGTGAGGTAATCGAGATTAGTATTGCCAGTTCTCGCTTCAATTTCCGCTAGTGTGCTCTCGCACTTGTCGGCATTGCGACCAACGATGATGATATTGGCACCTCGTCCAGCCAACTCCATCGCTGTTACTTTGCCAATACCAGCAGTGGCGCCTGTGATCAAACAATTTTTGCCTCGCATCGACAAATCGGGCAAAGCATTAGATTCCATGGGTTCCTTCCTCGCTCACAAACTTGCTGAGCCTTTCAATGGTTTCACGAAAAGCAGCATCATCAATACAAAAACACATGCGCACCATATTTGGTGTTCGAGCCCAAGCCGCGGGATTAGTCAATAGCTTGTACTGAGTAGCTAGTTTCTCGTGGGCGCTATCGAGCTTAGCCAGCAAGAAGAGACCGCCGCGATAGGGCGTATCATAGCCATCGTCTAGGCCTTTGGCCTTGAGCAAGGCAAGAAGCTCTTCTCTCCTATTTGAAAGAATCTTACGTTGGCTAGTGAGATAGGTTTCTACTTCGGAGAATGCCTGAGAAACGTCCATCATTTGGTGTGGTGCTTTCTCTAAGAATGCAGAATAAAGAGCGTCCCATGCTCGCAGAATAGCAGCTGGAGGCGCGGCTACATGACTAGCAATTTCCTGTGCCCAGTCTTCATCAGGAGTGACCATAAAGCCACATCTCATGCCGCCGGCGGCAAAACTTTTGGCAATGCCATCAACCATGAAAATATTGCTGGCCGCTGGCCCCGAGGCAAATGAGCCGGCAGACAGAGAAGAAGGTGTCCATTTGCCGAGGCGATGATCTGAGAGCAAGAAGAAAATCTCATCAGAGAACACGTAGATGCCTTGCTTGTGACAGTTCTCAATGATTGTGCGCAGGCGCTCAGGATCTAAGAATATGCCACTAGGATTGTTCGGCTGAGTAAGCCAAAGCAGATCGGGCTTTTCTGGCAGCGCGGCAATATCTTTGGGTGAGATCAAAAAAGCACGATCGCTGGCTGTTTTGACTTCGACAAGACGAGCGCCATAATAGGTCAGCATTGGATAAAGCGGGCCATAGCTGCCATCAGGAACGGCCACCAAACAGGGGCGGCCAAGGCGCTTAGAGAGCGCCTTAATCATGGCACCAAAGAGAGGGAAGACACCCTGGGCAAGCACAATGCGTTTGCCAGAAATAGAAACTTTGCGCGTCCATTTCATGTAAGCAGCCACGCGCTCGCTGACGATTTGAGGAAGTACAGTAGTTTCTTCATCTAAGAAGCCTTTGAGCAGGCCTTTAACGAGTATGTCAGGAACGGGTGATTCGAACTCACCATAATCAAGACGAATCAAGCCAGGAGTTTCCACATCAATTGGCTTGGCAACGAAACACGGATCCTGAGCTAATTCGGAAATAAGAGGCACAAGAGTATTCTTGGCACCATTCAGACCAGATTCGCTATGAGCTACTTCGCCATGGAGATTGCTGGCGTTCAATTTTCTTTCAAGCACTTGGTCAGGAAAAGGGAAGGTCATTAAATCATCAAACAACCATTCGTATAAAAGCTGAGTAGGATAGGCGATACGCGAATAGCTCAACTCAGAACCAATCTCAAGACCTTCCATCCAGGCTGCCGGTGCGTTGATTAAGAAGCTCAATTCAAGATCGCGGCTGATTGTATTTTTAATCAGACCGTAAAGCAGAATGAGATTTTCTGGCAAAGGCTCTTGTCCAGCAAAGCGCAATGTCATATTTGAGCCAAGCTCAGAGCTAATAGAGAAGCTTTCTGAGTCATCAATCAAATACCAGCGATCAGGATGCTGACGCGCTTGCTGACAGATAGCTTTGAAATTTATCGGAGATGGATTAAGTAACTGCCGAGGCGAAACTAGCACCACTTTCGGTGCCACCAAATCATCAAGCTCGTTTAACTCTGAAAGATCATCGTTGCCGACCGTCAACTCTAATTCATTGTCCCGGGCCACTTTTTCGTATACTGAGGCTACCGAAGATGATAGAAGAATGCGGTCACCTTTGCTTGCAACCATTCGTAGAATCATGTCTACAAGCTCAGAGCGTGAAGGTGCAATGAATAATTCGCTGGCGGCGATGGGATAGTAACAGAAGCCATTGAGATAACGCGCCAAAATGGCTCGAATACTTAAATCACCGCGCTCATGAGGATAAGGAATTGTTTTTACGTCTAGCAATGACCGCGAAAGGCGACTGAGAAAACTAATTTTCTCGTGGCCCAAACGAGAGAAATCGAGCTCTTTGCGCAAACTCTCAAGATTCATATGATTGAGATTGCGGACAAAGGCAAACACTTCTGGCTCGAATCTTGTATCAGCTTGGTAGACAAGCAAATCGTGAAAGACTTGGCGGCCTGCTGC
Organism: Candidatus Obscuribacterales bacterium; assembly: GCA_021732025.1. GTDB lineage: Bacteria > Cyanobacteriota > Vampirovibrionia > Obscuribacterales > Obscuribacteraceae. The sequence goes on from JAKFVU010000062.1 coordinate 27,330, forward strand.
GAGTAGCTTCACAGCAGTCGCTGCTGAAACTGACAGCTCCGAATCGCGCGACATAAAGAAGTGAAAACGTATACCGTGCTCAGCTTCTAAATCAACAAGAGAAGCTAGGTCAGTATCATCGGCCTGCTGAATACGACGCATCCATACCAGTTTACTCTCATAGCCTCGACGGTCGAACATACTTTCGATGGCATGACGACCAGGTCTTCCACCCAGTACCAAAGTAACGCGGCCACCAGGATTTAAACAAAGCTGAGCCTGTTCGAGCGCTCGTGCAATTAAGGGAAGACCAAAACGATCTTCTAAAATTCCTTGTTCAAAGCAATAGTTACTGAGGTCGTAGAGATCTTTCTCTGATAACGCTTCTTGATTCTCGCTATCTTCACCTACACCAAAGTTTATTTCACTTTTGACTGGGTTCGGGTGCAGCACTTGAGGTATGCAGCCAATCACGTGATCGAAATGCAGGCCATCAGCCAAGGGCATCGAAAGCAAGTCTGAAACGTCAGCCTGAAAAGCTTTGACTATTGGTTCGCCGGCCATACTGAGCACATAATGTCCGTCAGCTGTAGTGCCATTTAACCAGGTGTTGAGCTTTGCCATGGTAACGGCAACGGGATTCAAGTCTAGTCCTAAAACCTCTTTCACATTTGTGACGAAGAGCAAAAGCAGACTAATCCAGCCTGAACCAGTTCCCACTTCGACTATACGCTTGCCATGAAATTGCTCTTTACTCTTAAGCAAACCTTCGGCAAAAGTTCGTCCCCACAATTCGGGAGAAAAGACTGCTGGAGTCAGCAGTAATCTGATTGGATCCGGCAAAGAAGGCAGACCGACGCTCTTTAGAACTAGCTGTTGCTGCTCAAGCTCACCGTCAATTTCTGATTTATGAGAGACAGATGAATTTTGCTTGGCTAAGTCATCAGCCAACTCATGCAATATCTTAATTGCTTGCTTCTCTGTGGCTTCGTCTTCAAGAGCTGCTAGCAAACCGTTGAGTTTGCCTTGCACAATATCGGCGCGGTCAAGCTTACCGAACTCGGCATTAGGCACCTGACTACATGCAGCAAGAATTTCTTGCCTTGATGGAACACTGAGAAGCTTGCTCACTGCACTCTACACACTAGATAACAATTAGGTATACGTTTTTGATTACACCATTGTACTAGCATTGGCAAACTTGAATCGAAAGCAACGAGCTATTGACAACAGGCTATGGAACTTCTGCCAGTCCCGGCCGTGGAGTGACCGCTGGGGCGGCGAGGCGAAGATCGTTGCCTTTCCAGCGCGACTTCAATACAGGAGTTTGCAACACTCCTCTCTCAGTCAATACTTCTTGTTGCACCTTGTCTTTCATGTTGCTAAAAGCTTCACCAAGGGTGGTGGCATTGCCTTTGCTCTTCAGTGATTCTATTAAACAACGAGTGAAGACTGAGTTTTGATAGTGTTTTGATTCCCACGATACTTGCGAGGGCTGGCTTGACGAAATTACCAATTGCCCTGTGCCCTGAGCCACTTCAGTAACGTCCACGTTGCCTTGGCGGAAGAGCCCTTTAGCACCAGGATCGGCAGCACCACTGTGGCAGGCATCAAGGACTAAAACAACTCTATCTGAATGTACTCGACCTTTGATAATTCTCGTCAAGTCTTGCATAGGCAGACCCGAAGCATAGAGACTATCAACCTGACTGTCATAGGCTAACAGATAGTTAACACCACCGATGTCCATGTCAGATGCGCTGCCATGGCTCGAAATGTAAATGACTACCAGGTCATCAGGATTGGCTACTCGAGGCAACCACTTATCGCCCAATTCAGAGAGAATATTGGCGCGAGTGGCTTGCTCATTGGTTAAAAGCTTGACGTGGTCAGGGGCAAAATTGCCTTCTTTCAACAAATAGTCGTTGAAATCTTTAGCATCTTTAGCCGGATATTTTAAATTGAGCTTGCTATCTTGGAAGTTACTGATACCGACTATCAGAGCCCATTTATCTCTCACAGGGCGATTGGTAACATCAAGAGCTGATTCTTCAGGTTGGCTATCAGTGTCAACCTTAGCCGTTACTTTGCCGCTGGGTTTCACCTTTGCAGTATTGGCCATTGCAAGTCGGCGAGCCTCTTCGACTTCTTGCTTGTTCCGCATGCGTTCAATGCGAGCGTCTGCTTCTTTTTCTTTCAACGCTAATTCGCGCGCCTTGAGTTCATTGCGTGAACGCTCAGCAGCAGCCAATTCTGCCTCTTTTCTCTCGCGCGCTACTTTCGCTTCTAACTCTTTTTGCAAAGCCAGCCATTTAGGATCGTTGATACCAGCGGCAGTAGCAATGACAGTTTGATTAGTCACGGCAGCGGTGGCAGTGCTAGAAGTATTAGTACTTGAGACACCATAAGTTGGCTTGCCCTTGCTGTCATATCCGCTGCTTGTGCGAGCAACATGGGGACGCACCGAACTACCAGTAGGATTGGAAGCCACAAGCGGACTGCTGCTCACGGTGGTGACAGCCAGTTCAGTGTTCGTTGGTTCTACCGGTTTGGCTTTAGCCAATTTTTGTTTTTCCAGCTCTTTTGCAGCAAAGTCGCGATTAGTCTTAGCGTCAATCAAATTAGGATCAATCGCTAGGGCTTGATCAAAGTCAGCTATCGCCTTGTCAAGCTGGCCGAGGTTAGAATGAAGCAGCCCACGGCTAAGGAAACAGCTAGTGCTGTCGGGAGCTAAGCGTATGGCCTCGTTAAGATCGGTCAAAGCCCGATCATTCTGCTTAATTGCCAGCAGAGCCAAGCCACGCCAGTAATATGAATCGGCCCGATCGGCATTTAGCTTAATTGATTCAGTCAGGGCCTGAATGGCCTGATCAAACTGACCTTGGTTATAAGCCTGCTTGCCGCGATCAAGAAAAGTATTCTCATTGTCGTACCAGGCCGCCCCAACCGGCTGACTAAGGTCATAGCCACTAGGCATGAACATAGGGCACAAGAGCGGCGTTAGGGAGAGAAGAAGCGAGGCTGCAATTTGTCGGTTTTTCATAATTCAGCTACTTTGCCTTGGTCTTTGTCGTTTGCATAATTCAATTCTGAGCTGCGGAACTTTTCAGCCGCCTTAACAGTTCGAATTTTGACTGATCTACGCCGCCAATGGATGAATTAGGAGAAGAATCTTTTATTGTTTTCTTTACAGACTCAGAAGGCCTTGGTCCAGACGACCCGCCAGCCTGGCGAGCAACTGCTCGTGAAGGCCCGCCCCGCCTAACCTGGCCGTAATTTTCACGAGTATCCGAGTTCGGCAGCGACCGCTTTAAATTGCCAGCCCTTCCCGGCGGGTCAACCAGCGGTAACGCTTTAGTCGAGGGAACTGCCGAGTTTACTGAAGAATTAACTGAGGAATTAACCGAAGTGCTGGCTGCACTACCGAATGAAGGGACATACCGTCTTACTTTTGTATTCTCAAGATTACGCCCAGCATTAACGGCAAATAATATACAAGCCGCGAGCATTAACGCAGTCAACGTATAGGTGAGCAAGTGAGAAGCACCAGTTGATTGGTTTCGGTTAGCTGCAAGCGGCCCAGATTCTTCTGCTGAGGCCAATGGCGGAGCAAAAACGTTATAACTATTTGCGGGAACGCCAGACGTACTGCCGCCACTATTCTGATGCTCGAAATTGTCCTGGGGATAGCTCCAAGAACGCTCTCCCCCTGGCTGTCGGGGCATGCTCTTGACGCTGAGATCGGGACGCAGACAGGCCTGCTCAAGGGCATCTTTGAAATCAATCATCGTGGCGAAACGCTCTGCCGGGTTTTTAGCCATGGCTCGAGCAATAACATTCTCAAGCTGAACCGGAAAGTGCCCGTCCGGACAGGCGCTAGCTAAAGTTGGCGCTTGGTTATTCATATGGCAATTAAGTAGCTCATAAACATTGGCGCCCCAGAAGGGGTCTTTGCCCGTCAGCATCTCGAAAGTGACACAACCAAGAGAGTATATGTCCGCTCGGCTGTCACATTCACGACCCGAAATTTGCTCGGGGCTCATATAAGGAGGTGAGCCCCAAAGCTCGCCAGAGTGTGTAAGCTTGCGTGAATCTTCACCTAATTTGGCGAGGCCAAAATCAACTACTTTTACTTGCCTTGTGCCAGGCTCAATTCTATGCCCGCCAGAATAGCCACCACTAGTAGTATCGTCGAGCAGCATAATATTGGCTGGTTTTATATCGCGATGAATAACCTCATGGCGATGAGCGTGACCAACTCCTAGGCAAATCTGTGAAGCAACACCATAGGTTTCTTCTATACTCATTCGCCCGCGCTCGAGAACTTGGTCGAGCGATGCCCCCTTTAAATAGTCCATAACTACATAGGGTTGGCTATCGGCGCCAATTACGCAATCGTAAACAGTAACAACATTAGGATGAGAAAGCTTGCTCAGTGTTTTTACTTCGCGCTCAAACCGTCTCCAAATATCTGGTCTTTCATCTACTCTAAATTTTACAGTCTTGACCGCAACCAGCCTATCAACCGGTTCTTGCATGGCCTTATAGACCACTGACATGCCACCAAAACCTAAAACTTCAATGATATGGTATTTATCATCAAGCACTGTGCCGATTAGTGGATCTTTGCCAATTTTCTCTTGAAAGCGCTTCTCTTCCTCAATCAGAGCCTCAGTCATAGCGTCTTCAGCCAAATTGCGCGTGCGATAGCCCGCACCAAAATCAGTCACTTTCGGCAGGTCTTCAACCTGAATTTTGCCAAACGCTTTATTGCCAAACTCATGGTCTATAGAATCGTTGTCTTGACTCATTAGTTGACGTACCCAAAGCGAGTGTTAATGGCGAAGGACAAACTAATTAGGTGGTCCCCCACCTTGTCCGTGGACATCATTAGGGCCAGGAGGGCCACCTTGTTGATTGAAGCCCATACCACGACCACCTTTGAAATTTGGTCGATCATCTGGCTGGTGCTTAATCTCATCCATTAAGCTAGAAAGCATTTGCCTAATGCGCCCAGGGTCTGCACCATTGTTACGCTCAGCAGAAATGTCGCTGAGTTTACGCAAATAGTAGACACCAAAGGTAGGGTCACCACGATGCTGAGCCACCTCAGTTTTGATCTTAGCGAAAATAGCCAGGTTCTGCACTTCAATTGAATCATTCATTGCTGGACTAGCAAAGTTTTTGGTTCTCTCTGAATTTTGGTTGGGCACTTTACTTGATGAAACCACCGAGATACCGCGACCAGAGCCGGTTCGACTAGCCTGGCGAACGAGGTCTTCTTGGGCAGCCAATTTTTCACCTAGTTTCTGCACCGATTCTTTCAGAGCTGCGGCCTGACCGCTTTTAGCCTGAGACTCAATCTGGGCAAACATAGCCTCAAAAGGAGAAACTCCTGTGCCCTTGCGCCGCAATGTATTGATTCGGTCCATAAGAAGCAAGCGCTCTTCTTCGAGAGGACCGGCAGACACTGCCATTTTGCGTTCTTCGGCAGTCAATCTACTTTTAATAGCCTCGTCATCGCCACCAACTTTGGTGACAGCAATAGTTGTCAAAAATTTCTTGGGGTCAATTGTACTGTTGGCATAGGTCTTAATGTCGCCAGCAGTGACTTCAACACTCTTGCCACTACTTGAATCTTCATCCCGGAATAAGACTTTGACAGTGCCAATAGATTTAAAACTATCAACCACTGACTTGGTGACTAATACAGAATCGATGCGCAAATCATCATCAGTGGCTCGGGGATGGCGCCTAGTGAGAATTGTTGCTTCTCGTCCCGAGATCACGGCATGCACCGGATAATCTTTTTTGATAACTTGGGCCTTGCGCACTGCCTCTTCGACTTTCTCGGCAGTGGCATCCTGAGCTTGAGCAATTTGGTAGCCGCTCAGCCAGACCGCGAGGGTCACTAAAGAAGCAAGTGAAGCTTTTTTGCTGTCCATCGCTAGTCTCTTTTTTGTATCTAAGAACACATCTACGCTTTCAGTCTTGAAATCACATCTCAAGTCAAGTGCCAGCCACTCTCAACTAAGGGATATTCCCAAAAATCAATTCAAGTCATCCCTTAGTTGAGGCTGTTTTCAGCTGACCAGTCAATTAGTGACTGCTGTCAGGCCCACCTTTCTCTTTCCAGCCACCATGCTTGTGCTCGCCCATCGATTTGTGATGGCCGCCCATGTGTCCGCCCATAGACCGGCCATGATGGCCGCGCATACCGCCCATATGACCGCCCATTCCACCCATACCGCCCATCCCAGACCAACCGGTCATGCCAGGACATTTCATCATCGCTAGACGCAAATGTTTGCGCTGTTCGGGTGTGTAGACCTTCATTGTGGCGATTTCGTTTTCAATTTTCAGGTTAGCTAGGTCTTGAACTGCCGAAGCCATCTGCTTCTTCAAATCATTGGCCTTGTTGCTGTCAATATCAGAGCTGGTCAAAACATCTTTAAGGTGGCGCTTGAGAGTCATTACTTCAAGAATCTTAGGAGCGAATTTGTCCATAAAGTCGCCACGCAACTGATACAGCTTCTCGTATTGGTCATCGGTCACAGCCACGTCGCCTTTGAGAAAGCGAGCGCCCATATCCATCATGCCAGCATCAGGCATAGCCTCCATAGAAGCCCCGGCTGGTAAGGCCATGGCAAAATTGAAGCCGCCTGGAGGAGGGCCAAATTCGCCAGGACCGGGCGCAGATTCAGTTATTGCATTGCTTGGAGGAGCAGATTCGCCCTCTTGAGCCTGTACAGGAAGACTGCCAAGAGCCAGCGGTGCAATAAAAGCAACGGCGATACTGAGCAGTCTGGATCTCTTTAGATTTAAGGTCATAACAACGCTCCGATAACTATTAAATAGCGATACGAGACTATATACGTACTGAGTCAGCAAAAAGTTCAATGATCGGAAGGAATTTTCCCGAGATTTTATATTAAGCTAAGCCCTTAAATTATAGATTCCCATTTTGCCCCAGGAAAAGTCATGAGAGCCTCAGAGAATGCTGTGCCCCCGTTAGCCGTTGAAACTCTGACCAAAGCAAGCAATTATCGGTGGGTGGTCATAGGCTTTGGCTTCCTAATCACTCTCATCAATTACTTGGACCGCTCGGCAATGTCTTATGCCATTGGACCAATTAAAAGCGAGTTTGGCTTTACCAACACCCAATTTGGACAAATTTCAGCAGCCTTTGCCGTGGGTTATGCCTTGATGACGCTCGGTGGGGGAATACTCGTCGACAAATGGGGTGCTCGCAGCGTTTGGTCGGGAGCCGCCGTATTGTGGTCGGCTTGTACGGCTCTGATGGGCATTTGCTCTAGCTATCCGATCTTCTTCACCGTAAGGGTAATGCTCGGAATCACTGAAGGGCCTCACTTTCCAGCCCTTACCAGAGTTGTGGCCGACTGGTTGCCTGCGACAGAACGCGCCCGCTCAACAGCCATGGGGCTCTGTGCCGTGCCAATGGCCGGAGCTATCGGCGCGCCACTGATTACAACTCTCATCGCAAGCTTTGGCTGGAAGGCAATGTTTGCCATTCTCGGCAGCGCTGGAATAATCTGGGCCGTGGTCTGGTGGTTCATTTACCGCGATTATCCCGAGCATTCAAAATTTGTCAATGACGCCGAACTGAAGATCATTCGCGAAGGACAGCCTCTCAATAGAGAGCGCAAAATGGCTGAGATGAAAGCCCATGAAATTTCACTCGGCAAAACCACATGGAATTTTCTTTTCACAAACCCCTCTCTCATTGCCAATAACTTTGCCTTCTTTGGCTTCGGTTATTTGCTCTTCTTCTCTGTCACTTGGTTGCCCGGTTACATGGTTCAAACCTACGATCTGCACTTAAAACACGCAGGTGAACTGTTAGTGGCACCGTGGTTGACTGCCGCTGTAATGTTGTTTTCAGCTGGCTTTCTTTCTGATTTTCTTTGGAAAAAAACAGGTAGCATGCGTGTCGCTCGCAGCCACATGATGTGGATATGTCAGCTGCTTTCTGGTCTTTGCTTTGTACCATTGTTATTCAACCCCACCCTACAAGTTGCCCTGATAATGTATTCACTGGGTCTTGGATTTGGCCTGATGCCAAATGCTGCGTTTTATGCAATAAACTGCGATTTGGCTAAGGATAAAGCCGCTACTAGCCTTGGGCTAATGGATTGCTACCTAGGCTTCGCTGGCATTCTGGCACCAATTCTCACCGGTGCGTTGTCTGATTATTTTCACGACTTCAGAGCCGCTTTCGTAATTCTGATTTTCTTTACTTTAACCGGCTCTATGGCCGTTCTATTCTTCCAACATCCAGACAAAGACATGAAACGCTTTGCTTAAAATCGCCTTCCAAAAATTACGGAGTTCAACATGTCTAAGTCTGCACCGCAACCAGAGCTTGCTAAAGAACGCGCTAAAAACATGCTTGAACAGGGCTTAGCAGCGGCTCACAATGGCGATTTAAAGCAGGCACTAACTATCCTCGACAGCTCAATAAGTGAATATCCAATTCCTGATGCTTACTTTTCAAAAGTTGAGGTCTTAGTGGCACTTGGCAAATTTGATCAGGCCCTAGAAGAAATTATGATGCTAGAAGAAAAACTGCCAAAGCTTGATGGCGGGCCAGAATTCGAGCAGCGCCTTGAGCAGTTCAAAACTACACTAGATGCTATCGGCGAAGTCACCGAACAGTCGCTAACAACTTCTGATTTTGATTTGGGTTCACTAGCTGAAGAAATAGCAGATATTACCCAAGAACTACTTGTCATAATTCCGCTGAACTACAAAAGCACTGACGAAATTTTAGACCTTCTCACCAAAGTCGACTCGCTCAATTCAAGCAATGGTATCACTCTGATCAATAAAGAAAGTCAGGCCGTTATTTACGATGTAGACATCAAAGAGCGCGACAGTGACCTATCTGAAACTCTTCTTTCATGCGGTGTTGGTCGCCTGAGCAAAGACCACACTGAAGCAATTAAGGGCCATACCCATTTGCTTTATATCTCTGGGCCCAATGCTGAAGTTGAAAGCGCCGCAGAAGATCAAATTGAATTAGCCTCCGACATGCTCAAGACAGTTTCAATCTTGCTAGACGAGCTAAATGGCCAGTGTGTCTATATCGCCACAGCCGGGCTCACTCATACAGCAGAAGCTTGGGCTGAGTTGAGCGAAGAGCAAGGCTTAGCGGCTTATATAGAAGCTTACGTGCAAAGAATCGGCGGAGAAGGACAAATCTTCTCATGCGGAATGCATGGCCTCGGACTACCCGACGTTTCTTTAGAACTTGATCTCAGCGACGAAGACGGAGCCACGCTATTAGCAGAGTTTCTTGAATATTGTTTAGTCAATGAATTGCCACCAAGCGACAAACCGTTTGAGTACAAATCTAATATTCGCAATCAAACCTATGAAGCAACTTGTTATCAATCTGGCTACGAAGAGGACAGCTGGTTCTTCAATCAGAATGGCATGTGGGCGCTGACAGAGCTGGCCGCGACGCGATAGAGCACCAGTTGCCAAGGCTAGAATTCCAAAGGTAGATAAACTAAGATTTTGGTTTGTAGCCAATTCATATCTTCGCTCATGCGAATGTGGGAGAAAATTGAAAAACAGATATAAACCGCTATCTCTACTTCTTCTGTTGGCAGGCTTCTCCATTGCTAGCACAAGTAGAGCCTTTGCTGCTCCGCCGGGTTTCCTTGAATCATTAGCCAATGAGAATGCTGTTCAGAGCGCTATCAATAATGCTAATGCGAAGTCAGCACCACCTCCGCCGCCGCCGCCACCACCAACGAATCCGCCAGGCTAGAACAGAAACTCTAATTTCTGGGCATCAGATATTTAGATGTTTAGGCGTTTAGATTTTTAAAAGGAAAGCAGCAACTCTTGCTCCTTTCCTTTTTTTATTTGTCAACAGAGGCGTTGATAAGAGCTACTTTCGCTTTAGTTGAGTGATAAGCCCTAGCCTGTTTTACCAATTCAGCAAACAAGACACCGTTGCGTTCGAAATCACGCTCGGGGTGCCACTGCACACCAACGATAAAACGATCGCCAGGTATCTCAACAGCCTCGGTTACGCCATCGTCTGTAGTGGCAGCGACTTTTAGATCTTTGCCCAACTTTGAGACACACTGATGGTGAGAAGTCGGTACAGCGAAAGCCATACTATTGCTTGAAACACCAGAATTGCCAGAATAAATGGCAGCTAATTTACTACCAGGGCTCAAAGTAACTACGTGACTGCCAGCAGCATTTCCTTGCCAGCCGTTCTTGCCTGAATGTGCAACTTTTGACTCAGGCTTTGCTGTGGGAATATCTTGAATCAACTCACCGCCTGAAGCAATATTCAAAACCTGCGAACCAGCACAAATACCAAGATAGGGCATTGGTGGCTGAGCAAGCACAGAACGCACCACTAGCATGTCGAACTGCGAACGAGCCGGTGCCATCACTGAAGTTTTTTCTTCAGTCTTCTGGCCATATGAAGGCGGTGGGTAATCATCTCCACCAATCATCAGCATGCCATCCAAACTAGGTAGCACCTGAGCCAATTCTGCAGCACTCATAGGCGGAACTACTAGAGCGATGCCACCGGCTTTGGCAATGGCATCTAGATAGCGTGCCGAAATTGAATACTTGCTGCCTTCAGTATTCAAATCAAGGTTGATACCAATAACTGGCTTGCTTTCACTTGTCACATTCTGACTCAGAGCTGGCGCAGCCAGGCATTGAGAAAAAATACAGGCGGCAGCCACCCAAGTCAAAGTCACAGGACTACGCAGTTTTTTCATTGATTAAAACCTTAGAAGTCAGCAGTTTTGGGTGCACGTGGAAACGGAATAACATCACGGATGTTCGCCATACCAGTAACAAACTGGACTGTGCGCTCTAGACCAAGACCAAAACCAGCGTGGGGAACAGTACCGAAGCGACGCAAATCGAGATACCACCAGTACTCTTCTGGATGCAGTCCGCTATCAAGCATGCGTTGTTCAAGAACATCTAAGCGCTCTTCTCGTTGACTGCCACCAATGATTTCGCCAACTTTCGGAACAAGCACATCCATAGCACGAACAGTCTTGTTGTCTTCGTTCATGCGCATATAAAATGCTTTGATGCCTTTTGGATAGTCAGAAACAATGACTGGTTTCTTGAATTTTTTCTCGGCCAAATAGCGCTCATGTTCTGACTGCAAGTCAATTCCCCATGAAACAGGAAACTCAAAACTCTCTCCGCTCTTAAGCAGAATATCGACGGCTTCTGTATAAGTAACCCGAGCGAAATCGCTGTTGACGATATGAGTGAGGGTTTCGATAGTGGTTTTATCGATACGCTCATTGAAGAACTTCATGTCGGTTCCGCAGTTGGTGAGCACATCGTTAAAGATAGTTTTGAGAAACTCTTCAGCGCAGTTCATATTGCCTTCTAAATCGCAGAATGCCATTTCAGGCTCGACCATCCAGAACTCAGATAAGTGTCTTGAAGTGTTGGAATTCTCAGCTCTAAAAGTTGGACCGAAGGTATAAATGTTGCTCAAGGCAGTGGCATAAATCTCGCCTTCAAGCTGACCGCTAACTGTCAGACTAGTAGGTTTGCCAAAGAAATCTTGTTCAAAATCAACAGTGCCATCGTCTTTACGCGGCACTTGCTCAAGATCAAGAGTGGTCACTTTGAACATTTGTCCAGCGCCTTCACAGTCGCTGCCAGTGATAATCGGTGTGTGCACATAAACGAATTTACGGTCTTGGAAAAACTTGTGAATAGAAGTGCAAATTTCATTGCGCACGCGAGCCACTGCACCAAAAGTATTAGTACGTGGGCGCAAGTGAGCGATGGTGCGCAGAAACTCGTAAGAAGTGCCTTTCTTCTGCAAAGGATAAGTTGCAGGATCGGCAAATCCAAAGACTTTTACCGATTCAGCTTTGATTTCGGTTGATTGTTCTTTGCCAGGTGATTCAACAACTTCGCCAATTATTTCAACGGAGCTGCCGATGCCTAACTTCAAAACATCGCTCTCATAGTTTTCTAGTTTGTTCTCAGCCAAAACTTGAACATTATCAAAAGTCGATCCATCATTGATAGCAAGAAACGAAAATCCACCTTTAGAGTCGCGTCGGGTCCGCACCCAGCCGCACAGCCTGACACGCTTTCCGATATTCTCTTTTTTAAGAGTCTCTAGAACTGGTGTGCGTGTGAAAGTGTCCACAATAGCCGTCATTCTTCCGTTTCTCCTTTTTAGCGTTTACGCAGCATGAAGACACCGTCACGCAGTGTCAGCAAGACGCGATCAACGCGATCGTCTGTGGCAATAAAATCATTGAACTCGATAATTGCTTGGCCTGATTGGTCAGCTTTGCTAGGCTCTAAAACAGTGCCACTCCATAGAACGTTGTCTACAAGAATGACTCCGCCGGCCTTGAGCTTAGGCAGAACTGCCTCATAGTAATTTCTATAATTGGGCTTGTCGGCATCAATAAAAACAAAATCAAACGGGCCAGACAGCTTGGCTAGCGATTCGAGGGCTGGACCCTGAAGCACTTCTATTTTTGAACCATGCTCGCTGCGCTCAAAATATCTCTTGGCAAAGGCAATACATTTTTCATCAATCTCAAGTGTGGTTACTTTGCCGCCCTTAGGCAAGCCTTCTGCCATTGAAAGCGCCGAATAACCAGTAAACATACCGATTTCCAAGACTGACTTCGCTGCAGCAATCTGTACCATGAGCTTGAGAAATCTGCCCTCTAGTCGACCTGTCAACATTTGAGGATAGGCCATATTGTCGTGAGTATCGCGCACGAGTTCTGCTAGAAGTGCGCTAGTGGGCTCACTTTTAGACTCAGCGTAGTCATCAATTCCTGGTTTAGTTAGGGTCAACATAAAGCTCTCGTTTTAAGAATTTTAGCCTTGATATATAGCACATGATGGACCGATAAAAGGTTGTAGAATCGGCTTTCATACTAACATTTGAGTGTAAGCAATGAATCCTGTCCGCGCCGATCACATTAGCCCCCTTGATATGTTCAAGATTGGTGTTGGCCCTTCCAGCTCCCACACAGTTGGGCCCATGGTTGCGGCCCTAGAGTTTCGTAAGATTGTCGCCGAATTGCTGGCTAAGTTACCAGCGAAAAGTGCTCATCAATTCACGATTAAAGTTGAACTTTACGGCAGTCTTTCAGCTACCGGTTCTGGTCACCAAACCGATGGCGCCGTTTGTGGTGGCCTCTATGGCTACAGCCCAAAAGAATCAATGCCAGATGAAATCTGGTCAGCCACTGAGAAACTGAAAAAAAATCCAAGTTTGCCTTTTGCTGAACTTGGCGACAAAATTACAGTACAGTTTCATCCTGAACAAGATTTAGTTTGGGCCGCCTGGACAATGGACGGCAAGGCACTGCCTCATCCAAACACGATGCGCTTTTTATTGAAAGAAGGCGAGAAAACTGTCAGCGAGTTAATCATACTTTCTGTCGGCGGCGGCTTTGTCGAACCAGTTGACCCGATCACCTGGGAGCGCAAACCCGCTGGCTCTAACACTACAATTTATGACTTGCCCTATCCCTATAATTCAGCACAAGAATTTGTTGATCAATGCAATAAGAGCAAGTTACCTCCGTGGCAGATTGTCATCGAAAACCAGGCAGTACGCGGCCTTACAGAAGAAAAGCTCAGAGAAGAGTTGAGCAAAATTCTGGCTGTTTTCGATTCTTGTGTAGAACGCGGCCTCTCTACCGAAGGAATATTACCGGGCGGCCTTAATGTGAAACGCAGAGCCAAAGCCCTGAACGAGCAAATGCTAGCCGGAACAAAAGTAACGGTATACTCTTCACCAGCCGGTCTGAAGCCATCGGTTTATGCCATTGCCGTAAATGAAGAAAACGCCGCCGGCGGGCGAGTAGTGACAGCACCGACAAACGGCTCGTCAGGCCTAATTCCAGCTGTTTTCAGAACGCTACAAGAGTCGCACAACCTGAGCCATGAGACTTTGCAAAACGGTCTGATTGTCGCCTCTGTCGTCGGTGCGTTAGTCAAAGTTCATGCCTCTATATCTGGTGCCGAAGTTGGCTGTCAGGGTGAAGTGGGCACATCTTGTGCCATGGCTGCAGCTGGGGCCGTGGCAATGTTAGGCGGCTGCGCTGACCAAATTGAACAAGCCGCTGAAATTGGCATTGAGCATCATCTAGGAATGACTTGCGATCCAATCAAAGGTCTGGTTCAAGTGCCCTGCATCGAGCGTAATGCCATGGGTGCGGTCAAAGCACTCAATGCGGCCGAGTTGGCCCTTGCCTGTGATGGTAGCCACCTCATTACTCTCGACCGCGCTCTCGAAGTGATGAAACAGACCGGCTTAGACATGAACCAGAAATACAAAGAAACCGCCACCGGTGGCCTTGCTTTGGGCTAGGCAACACGTAGTTGTTGCGTTGTCTTCTGACCACAAAGATTAACTCTAAATGGAAGATTAAAAACCTCTTGACATTCCCCAGGATTAGGCATAGTCTGGCATAGCCGAGGATTATGTCTAAAAGTGCAAACCGCTAGATTTATCCGCTCTATTTAGAGTCAACGGCCCCACATGCTTCGCATGCCTTTCTTTTTCCAGGAATCCCAGACATGAACCCAGAATTACCACACAACCAATATTGCGATGACCCCGCTCTTGAACTTAGCTTTCAAGAAGTGGAACTCGGCTCCAAAATTGAAGGGGAGCTGCGTACAACTTTTCACGTCTACAAAAGCGATAGACAAATCGGCTATTACCTCGAAAAGGTCTACACCAGCGACGACAAGCTCGTAAAAATGGTGAAGCGCTCTGCCGATGGCCGCTCAGAAACGCGATTTGATCCAATTACTGGCGACATCGATAGCATTTTTGAATCGTACACACTGCCAGATGGAAACATACTAACCAAAGACAAGCGCTATTTGAGCGAGGATCAGGCCATCGAGTCGGTGCTCGTGATGAACCCAAAAGGCATTCTTGTACGCACAGTGGTGCGCGAGACTCAAGGGCAAGTCAATTCATTTCAGGGCCAAACAGAATTTGGACCTGATGGCAAAGCACTTTTTTCAGTCAATCATTGGTTTGATGCAAAAAGCGGCAAGATGAACCACCGCGAGCAAATTCAGTGGCTCTCCGACGGCCAGCGCGGCGTGACCGAACACTTCCACTTTTCAGATGATGGGGCATTGCTAAAGTATTTCAAGCGCCTCTATCATCCATCAACCGATCGATACCTTGAAGAAACTCATATCTACGACGCCATAACTCAATTGATGCTGCGCAAAGAAACAAAGACGAGCGGCCGACTAGAAGTGCAAATGTCTGTTGAAGTAATCACCTACGATAAAGCAGGCAACGCCATCAAAAAACAGAGCAATATTCTAGATAAGGCCGCCCTCTAAGGCTTCCGAAGCTTATTGAAGGCTTCGAACCGTCTTTATCTGTATGCGAGATTATTGATTGGTCTCGTTAGCTGTTTTCTGCTCTTCTTTGAGCAGGGATGCAACTTTGCTTCTCAATAATTCTAGTTCTGAGCCAGCAACGATGTTAGCACCGACTTTTTCAGGGCTGCTAGATTGAGGCAGGGTGCGCAAAATTGCTTCAATACGATCGCGCTCAGCAGAAGCTTCGCCTTGAGCGTTCTTCAATCTGGCAATCATTTTGTTTAGTTCTTCTACGCGAGCAGCAACATCAACTGGCTTCCACGAGTAATCAGCAATCATCATGTCGAGCTTGCCTTGGCCTTCTTTCAGCATGGCCAAGCGTTCAACTTTGTTCTCAGTGCGCAAAGCCTGAGATACCAGATTGAGAATCGCGACTACGTCAGCTTCAGCAATGCGGTGAGTGAAGAAGGCGAGATCAGCGCGGCGCACAATAGTGAGAATCTGTTCGCGACTTTGATCGGTATCGCCGTCTTTGCGCAACAAGCGTGCCAGCCAGTCTTGCAAGAATCTGATATCACTAGCCATAAAGCGCACTTCTTCAAAGCGCAATTCTTTCTCGAAAGGATCAACACCAGGATTAGGACCAGGATAGCTCTTGTTAATAGCTTTGACTAGCTCAAGCTCTTGCTGCAAGCGGGTTGCGTCAGTATGGCCAAGATTGCCATTCTTGATACCACCATCAATTAAGCGCTGCACTTCTGAAATTGCATAATCTAGTTCTTCTTGGCTAGGCTGAATTCTGCCTGCTTCATAGTGAGTGGCCATCAGCCTCTTCTGTAAGTGGGCTCTAACTTCAGGAGTGGTTACCTTGCTGTGAGCACGATCTTTCAATGCTGAATAAAGTTCATTCTTGGCACGGAGCAACAGCTCTGGCTCGACAATATAGCTCTTATAAGTGTTGAGTTGACGAGCGCAAACTGCATTGCGAGCCATGTACAAATCACTGCGCAAAATCAAATCATCGATACTCTCATTGCTCAAGCCCTGGCGCACAAGAGCGCGCGTAAGCCGTTCTTGAACGCTAGAAAGATCGATAGCAAGGACGTTGAATTGCCAAAAATCGAGACGATGTCCGTTGGCAGTGAATTGCTTCTGCAGACGTTTCATACCGTCAATACGGTCGCGGTAGAACTTAGCATCAGCCACAGTAAGGGTTTTGTCTTTGACGAGCTTATCGATATCGAGTGAAAACTGTTTGATCAAATGATCGATGCTGAGGTGATTTGATTTAACTTCTTGAGCTCTGGCTTCCATCTGTGCCCAAGTGCTCTCAATTGCTTCGAGGCTGTTAGCATCTGTCAGGCTGTCGTGCATCTTCTTAGTTTCTTCAGCAGTTAAACGACCAGCAGCTCTGGCGTTTTTCAATTCTGATTTGGCAGCAGAACGCACTTCTTCAATGTTGATCGGAGTATAAACGCCAGCGTTAGGCAGAGCAAAACACTGACTGCAAGCCATGCTTAACGAGGCAAGACCGAGAGAAAGAGAAATTGCTAGGCGACCAAAGTTTGCACCACTCATAAACGCTCCTTAACTGCTAACTACTGCCGGGATCCCAAAGCATATAAAGATTACGCCAATTCAATACAAAATTCTCTCCTTGGAAGCCGCCAAAATGGCTAAACAAAAAGGGAGCCATTACTGACTCCCTAATTTGATTTTTTTTGCTGATTCAACTTGCTTGTGCAGGTTGAACCCTGATAACTGAATAGCCTTAAGAAAAGACGCCTTGTCGTCTCCGCTTAAGAAGTATTTGAGTAGAACTGGTGTTCCGACTTCTTAAGTTTCAT
>JAKFVU010000064.1:0-38124 GCA_021732025.1 Candidatus Obscuribacterales bacterium
AGCATATTAATGTGTTTGAGCAGAACCGCGCAGACCAGGCCGTCGAAGTCGCTGCGGGTCACCAGTCTATATTTAGTGGCATTCTCTACAGCCGATGCTGGATTTTGCGAAGTTGTCATTGCCTTTCTAATCGCCTCTCAAATGCTAATTAATCAGTGGCCTGTTATCAGCCCCTTAATAGACTTACCACCCTCAAAGCGACCTAAACCTCTCCGCGGGTTAGACGTTATGTCTATCAGGCTGTCGATCGGGAATTTTGACAGTGAAGCTTGCGCCTTTGCCTGGTGCAGTTTTGACAATTATTTCGCCTTGATGCAGCTCGATTAGTTTTTTTGCAACACTTAGGCCTAGACCGCTTCCCTGTTTCGCCAACTGTTTATTTGTAGATTGACTATAACGGTCAAATAAATATGGCATGAATTCATCATCAATGCCGGGGCCATGGTCAGTTATAGTCAAGTTCGAAAAACCATTCAGTTGCTTAAATCGTATTTCAATTTTTCCTGCGTTTGGTGACACTTTAATTGCATTTGAAAGCAGATTGATTAATACCTGAGTCATTCTGATGCTGTCACAATATACAAATTGATCGCTGTCATCTGCTTCAATTAATAGACCCTTGGCTGTTGCCAGCGCTTGCACTGCAGTGAGAGATTCTGATACCAAGTCGTTGAAAGTGACTAGTTCATATTCAAGAGTAATTAGGCCATAATCTAGCTTTTCTATGTCTAGCAAGTCATTGATTAGCCCCAGTAATCTAGTATTACTTACCAACATACGGTCGACTAAATTTAGACCTTCTTTTGACAGTTGAGCACAATCAGCATCAGATTTTAGTAGTTCAAGAGCGGCTTGGCTAGCTGATATTGGGCTTCTCAGATCGTGACTGACCATGGCAATGAAATTCTGTTTCATTCTCTCAAGTTCTTTGCGAGCACCAATATCATGAGCAACGCAGTAGAAGTGCTTATTAGCTTCAGACCATGTCGCTGATACTTCTAATTCAACTGGTTTAGTAGCAAAGTTGGCAAAAGACAGCTCAAAGCGCGATACTTCTTGCTTCCTGGCATTCTCTAGTTCGCGAGCAAAGTCAGGCGCGATTTCACTGACTCTGAGCCCGACGATTTCTTCTTCGCTAATTCCTAGTATGAGTGCACTAGAATGACTGGCTAAGTCTATTTTTAGCTCTGCATTGATAAGCAGTATCAACTCGGTTGAGTTCACCAATATTGAGCGTTCTCGTTCAGTCAGTGACTCGATATCGCGAGCCATTGAGTGAAAGACTTGATCTAGCTTTGCTAGTTCAGAACTGCCTTTGAGAGCTGGCAGTAACCGTTCACGTCTTGCTAATCTTGAAATATTTTCCATTAGGCTATTGATTTGACTGATTGTGCCTTTGTGAAAAAAGGCTGCAAGAGCTAAGGCAATCAAGCCACTGGTGCAGATTGTAGTGAGCAATAGCTGATCTAGTTTTTCTTGCTTTTTGCGCACATCGTCAACTTTTGCTTGATAGTTAGCACGCCAACGTTGCTGGTTTGCTTCGCTTGCTTTCATGGCCTTTGAGGCTAAGCGACTGATCTGCGGAAAAGACTTCATATCAGCGATTTGCAAAGCATGTTCGTCTGCTCTGCTAAATTTGATCGAGTTTTCTAGCAAGGTTTGCACTTCTTGCATGGCTTCATCTAGGGGAGAATTTTGGAAATCTCCTTGACTTAACAGGCTTGCGCGAATTTCCTTGATGTACGATAACGAGCGGTTGCAGCGGTAAAGTGACCACTGTTTGCCATTGGCTTGGTAGTTGAAAGCATCTGAAATGCCATCGAGGCTGGCTTTGAGACCCTTGAGGCTATAAAAAATCACTTCTGCCGAAGCCCGTTCGGCTTGCTGGGCAGTATTGACTTGCTCTTGTGCTTGCCTCACTGCTGCAAGCATGACAATTTCGAGCACCAATGGTGCCACTATCAATACTGCTGCTTTGTGCCAGAGCTTGAGACCAGACACTAAGTGATCTCACGACTTTGAATGCGGCTTTTATCTATTTTGTAGCCCATTCCTTTAACGTTGACAATGATAGATTCGCCTTGGGGATCGTCTAACTTCTGTCTTAGGCGCTTTACCACTTGCCAGACAGCGGCTTCACTCGCTTCTGATTCTGACGACCAGACATGGCTCAATAAGGCGTTGACGTCAAAGAACTGGTCAGCGCGGCGCAAGAGAAACTCAAGCAGGGCAAATTCTTTGGGCAAGAGTTTTATGGCGATGCCGTCGCGTTTTACGACTTTGCGAGCAATGTCAACTTCTAGGTTACCGAGGCTCAATGTGCTAGGAAATAAGTTTGCCGGACGTCTTAAAATCGCTTGAATACGGGCGTTTACTTCTTCGATGCTGAAGGGTTTGGTGAGGTAGTCATCGGCACCAGAATCAAGGCCTGTTATTCTCTGCTCTACTGCACTGTTGCCGGTTAGCATTAAGACTGGGCACACCCCACCCTGGTTTCTATATTCTTTTACTACGTTAGGGCCGTCCATGCTGGGCAATTGCCAATCGAGAATGGCCAAATCATATTGATAAAAGCGCAGGCGATCTAAGCCTTCCTTGCCGTCAGCCACCCATTCGATTTCGTGACCGCGGTTTTGCAAATATTTTCTGACTGATGCCGCTAGCAACTCGTCGTCTTCGATTAAGAGTATTTTGGCCATTTGGTAGTTGCGTGAGGTAATTAGTGCTGGCGTCATTATACTATTGCTCCGTTGTCATTGCGGTTTTATCTGAAAATTATCGGATTGCTCCATCACTGCAGAAGTGTCTGGGCCATCTAGGTTTTCCACTTTTTGACCATCCCGAAAAAAGATAGATTACGGCAAATTTCTCGGTGGCATCAGAGCTCTTGGGCACCATCACTGCCGACAATTGAGTGCGATGTTCGATTTTGCGTCGGTGAATTTCGATATTAATGAAGTCAACCATCTCCACCAGTTCTTCTGGATAATCTCGGTACTCTCCAACGAGATCGCCTAACAGATTCTCGTTGTGTTCGGCCATGGCTTCAAGAAAGAGGTCAATATACTCGAGCTGACCAGCGGTCAGCCGAGCAATACGGGCAAGAAATGAGCGCTCGCTGCGCTTCTGTGCCATTGACACAAGGCCAGCCTTGTGGCCTGCTAGTTCCTTGAGGTCTTTAGTAAATTGTTGTGAGAGGCCACGGTGAGTGGTTCTTGTTGATTTGCTCAGTGAAGCTAGTAGTTGAAACATCGCTTGTGCCCCGCTTGTTTAATCGTTGACAATGATTAGGTTAGCGAGTCAGCCTGATAATTCCCTGACAGGCAATCTGCCGCTCTAGCGACGGGAAATCCTTATATATGTGGCCCAAAATCGAGAGGCTGAGAATTATGGTGGTCAGGCAAATGTCAGGGATGCCTGTGACCATGGTCAATGTAAATTTTGCTGAGTGTATAATCGAGGAGGGTGCAACTTGAGGTAGCATTGCTTTTGCTTTTATCTCGAACTATTTTGCTCGCTGCAATATTTCTTGCCCCGCTTATCGCGCTGGGCAGAGAAGAATGTGTTTTAGCTCAGCAGTCGAAAGCCACAAGGCAAGTGGTTTTTCCTAGCTATTCTCTTGGTCGCCTTTACGATCTTAGACCCGGTGTTGATTGGGTCAAATTCAAAAATATTTATGGCCAGTTTCTTGGTACTGCGGCAAATCGTTTGACGGTGCCTCAATCTGCCAGGTTGGCTCTCGAGCTTGACGCGACTTTAGCTGAGCAACCAAAGTTACTCGACTCTTTGGCACCAGATGCACTTTTTGCTGTAAGGGCAAGAAACTTCGAACAAGCAGATGGATTGCTAAATTCTATTAGTAGACTCAAGGGTTTGCGTCGAGTAGAGCTTGTCGATTGTAGTTTTAGCGAAACGTCACTTTCTGGCTTGAGTCGTTTGACTGAACTTGAAAGGCTCACTGCAAGTGGTTGCGGTCTTAAAGGCGACTGTTTGAAAGACTTAGTACGCTTGAAGAAACTTAAGTATTTGAATATTTCAAGTAACATGCTTCGTCCTAATTCTTGCACTTACATTGCCCAGATGACGAAGATGGTTCATCTAGATCTAGCACGGGCTCAGCTCACTGACAGTGATTTAGCAACTTTATCTAAGCTGGCGAACATTGAAACTCTTAATATCAATTCTAATCCGGCGCTTACTACCAAAGGATTTTCAACTATCCGTGCATTTAAGAAGTTGGATAGTTTGCTTGTGCAAAATACGGCAATTAAGGTAAGCGATTTGCTTGCCCTTCACGGACTGCCATTGCACAGCATCTACATTCCAGAGCTGAAGATTCGCAATGCTGAGATGCAGCAACTGCACCGAGCTTTCCCCAATTGCAAGATTTCGCTTCAGTCTCACGCCGCTGATAGTGACTCGCGTGTGATTTTTGGCCCGGTAAGTCGGTAGGACATTAGCTCAGGGAATTAGAAGCTTCTCAGACCGATAGCGCCTGTAAAGAGGATACCCTTGTCATGCTTAGGCTAAGGGTTTTATGAATTTGGGGTGTCACTTGGATAGTCACGATTTTGCTGCGCGATTGCACTTACGCTCTGCTCGTGTCTTTCTACTCAAGGCGTGTGCTTCACTGACTTTGCTGGCTGTGAGTCAGGCTCCTTTGGTTGTGACCATCAATAGTTGCAACTCATATGCTGCCTATGCAGAGGGGCAGTCTCTGGCCCTAGGTGAGTCAACTTCTGCCTTGTCGTCGACGTCTTCGCTTTCGGAAGAGCAGCAGTATTCGCAACTAACAAAGCAGATCTTGCTGGCCGGAATTGAACTTGAACGCTTTAGTTTAAATTTCAGACTTGAGAGTGCCAAGCAACCGCGCTTTAGAAAGTTGCGCTATTTCCTCGCTCAAGAGACGGCCGCTGCTACCGGTTTAGGTTTTGAAATTGCCTTCATGGAACAAGCCAAGAAAGGTCGTCGGCGACCATTGCAAGTAAGCAAGCCAGTTTTACACGGCGCCTTGGCCACGGCCATGACTGGAGCAATCATAGGTGGATCTGGTTCTTGTTTAGAGTTGAGCTCGAACATGCTTCAAGCGATCAAAAACAAGCGCCATGGGTTCGATTTCAAAACTGCTAATAAGTTCGTAGTGGCAAAGCTCAAAGAAATTGATCAACTATTGGCTCAGAGAGAGGCATTGGTTGCTGCTCATCCTGATTATCCGGGGTATCAAGCGGCAGTTCTCGAAGGCAAGATTTTGAAAGAGCTGCGTAACTGCTTTATTGCTGAGTACTCAGATTTCAACGCAGACACAAAAGGCTATATTACCTATCAGAATGTCTTTTACTTGCTCAATGCCTCTTACAGCGCAGTTCAAGCTGCCGGAGCCTGGGCTGGTTATCGCGGTGTCACCAAACCTGCCTACAACGGTCCTGCTAATGTTCTCTTTGTAGTTAGTGGTGCCATGGCTATGGTCACACCAATAATAAGTACTGCGGCTGGTAAGTACGCAAGAAAACGTGCTTACGAGACAATCGAGTCGCAGATCGGCGAGAAACCAAAGTTCGACGAGCATGCCTTCTCAACTCAAGGTAAGGAGCTGCGCGAGATTCTTAAATCGGTCAATGGTACTGTAATTTCGTCGATGCCAGGAACTGATCGTTTGGCTGTATACACTGATGCCGCTACACTATTTAAGAAGCAATTAGATAGCGAAACTACAGTGATGCGCCGCAATGAAAAAGTAGCATTGCAGAATAATGTATTAGCACCTGTGATTGGTGCACAGTTGATGACTCAGGGTATCTTCGGCTGTATTGGTTCTTATCGATACAATTTGCAACCGCGCAAACAGCTGAGCATGTTCTATCGAGGTGCCATCGTAGGAACTGTGGGCACCAGTATGGCCACTGTTGGAAACGCTGTGTCGTTACTCTCAACTTTGAGTTACGAACACCGCTTGTCTCGTGAAAAGAAATTGCCTGCGCAGCTCATTAAAGCCAGGCTTGAACACTTAGAAGAAGTCGAGAGAGAAGTGCGGAAGATCTGAGTTTCCAGCTTCTCATTGATAGAAACTAGTTGCTGATTATTTGCCCGGTCGCACACAGCGAAAGCCTAGATGATTGGCCGCAGTCGTTACTTCACCCTTGCCTCTCGTGCCAATCATATAGCGTGTGCAATATTGGTCGGTGCAGAGAAAAGAACCGCCGCGATGAACGCGTTTTTTCACTCTTGGTTCTGCTGGATCAAACGGGCTTTCTGGACCAGTTGGATTTTTCGTCACTCCCTTAGTAGTTGACTTCGAAGCAAGAGCAAGTTGAGCATAGTAGCCGGCGTGATACCAGTCGCTGCACCACTCCCAAACATTGCCAGCCATATCATACAGACCGTATCTATTTGCTGGATATTGCTTCACCGGAGCTAGACCAACGAAGCCATCAAGGCCTGTGTCTTTGACGGGAAATTGTCCCTGGTAGATATTAGCCATCCACTTGCCACCGGGTTTAAGTTCATTGCCCCATGAGTAGATTTCATTTTCTTTACCGCCTCGAGCAGCAAACTCCCATTCGGCTTCTGTTGGTAAACGCTTGCCTGCCCATTTGGCATAGGCCAACGCATCGGGGTAGGCAACTTGCACCACCGGGTAGTTACCCTTGCCCTTTATAGAGCTTTGAGGCCCCTGTGGATGCCGCCAGTTGGCACCGTGTTGGTAGCGCCACCACTGAAACATATTTTGCAGAGGTACTGGTTTTGCTGTCGGTGTAAATACAGTTGAACCAGCGACGAGATTTTCTAGCGGTGCTGTGGGAAATTCTTCTTTGGTTGGTGCTATCTCGGCGATAGTTTTGTAGCCAGTGGCTTTGACAAATTTTTCAAACTGGTCGTTCGTTACTTCTGTTTTGTCCATCCAGAAGCCGTCGACATAAACTCGGTGGAGGGGCCGGGCATCACGCATATCGTCTTGGGCGGAGCAATGCTCACCTTTACTCGCCTCTGCCTTGTTCACTAACGGATTTTGACTGCCCATTAAGAATTCACCGGCCGGAATCCAAACCATGTCTTTGCTATCAGCCAGTGCATCTGAAACATTGCATAGAGACAAAAGCAGCCAGCCCAGCAGAGCGACAACAATTCGCTTAGCTGGGCTGTACTGTCTATGCACTCGATCTTTCAATTGCTATCTGCTGCGAGCATTCATTTTTTCCATGATTTGCTGTTTGACAGCTTCCATGTTGAAACTTGCACCTTTTTGCATAGGTGGGAATTCAACAAATGAGGCGGCTGTTTTGGCTACTTCTTGTTGCACAAAAACAAAACGCCAGAACTCATAGGCAAACCAGTCGTAGTAGTTTAGAGAGCCAGATTTACCAGTTCCCATGCCAGTTCTTTCTAGTGGATCTAGGCGCAGGTTTGTCAAAATTGGCCAATCGACTTTTTCTGTTGCACCGAGCCAGCCATTTGGTTGATCGGTAAATCGATATTTGAAATCGTTGATTCTTACTGCACCTAGTGTGCCTTCAGTAAAGTAATAGATTTCTTTGCGGTTAGATGGGCCTTTGCCAGTCAGAAGATCTAATTGGTTGTAGCCGTCGAGGTGCACTTTGTATGTGGTATCACCGACTTTCTTTCCTGTCAGTAACTCTTGCTTGATATTTGGGTCGCCGGCCATCGCCACGAATGTAGGGAACCAGTCCAGGCCAGAGAATATGCCGTTTTCAACTTTACCGGCAGGTATTTTACCTGGCCACCGAACGATAGCAGGGGCGCGGAATCCGCCTTCAAGGGCGGTGCCTTTGCCACCAGCAAATGGTGTTTGACCACCATCAGGCCATGTGAAGTTTTCGGTACCATTGTCGGTGCTGAATACGATTACCGTATTGTCGTCCATGCCATTGTCTTTGACATATGTAAGCACCGAGCCAACTATATCGTCGAGCTGAGCCATGCCGGCTTCTTGAACGCTCCAGCCATTTTCCGGGGTGCGCATAGATTCATACTTTTCAGATAAGTGCGTCACTATGTGCATACGTGTTGGGTTAAGCCAAACGAAGAACGGCTTGCCGTCTTTTTTTGCTTTGTCCATAAATTTGAGCGAGTCAGCTAAAATTTCGTCGTCAACTGTTTCCATGCGCTTTGGCCAAAGCTCACCAGCATCTTCAATTTTTTGCTTGCCCACTTTGCCCCAGCGTGGTTGCACTGTCTGGTCGTCAGTAGTCGTGGCCCAGCTATGAACCATGTTGCGCGGTCCAACCACGTTTTTTAGCGCGGCTGGATAGTTGCGGTGGGATGGATCTTCCATTGCATCAAGGTGATAGAGATAACCGAAGAATTCATCGAAGCCATGTACTGTTGGCAAAAATTGGTTGAGGTCGCCGAGGTGATTCTTGCCAAACTGTCCAGTGGCATAGCCTTGATCTTTTAAAGCGGTAGCAATTGTGATTGCTTGATCTGGAATACCGATTGGCGAACCAGCTTGACCGACTGTGGTCATGCCAGTACGAATTGGTAATTCACCGGTGATAAAGTTAGCGCGACCGGCTGTGCAACTTGCTTCAGCATAGTAGTCGGTGAAGCGCATGCCTTCTTGAGCCATTTTGTCGAGGTTCGGCGTGCGTCCGGCCATTAAGCCTTGATTGTAGGCACCAATGTTTAACCAGCCAATGTCATCTCCCATAATGAAGATGATGTTTGGCTTCTTGGCATCGGCGCACATGCCAGCGCTGGGTGCGAGCAAAGCTGTTGCCGCTAGTAAGACGCTGAAAAATTTCTTGGCGTAATGACTCACGCTACTCTCCTTGGTGAAGGGCGATCTGTTTAGAGCCCCATGTCAAGCGAGTGAAGCATCTACAGCGTTTTAGAGTATCAGACCTCTGATGTATCTGATCTCGTACATTGTAATATCTGGCTTTTTTGTTTAGTGCGGAGTTATATTAACCATAAGGTCGACTAGCAGCATTATGCTAATTACGATCAATGCCAATGCCACTGCTAGGGTTGAAGACCAAGTGGCAACTTGCACTTCTTCATTTATTTTTCTAAGCGAAATCCAGTGCTCAAGGGCACCGCAGATTAGACCCAAAATGCCTAGAAGCATTAAGGTGATACCAAGTTGCTCTGGTGACTGAGTCTTAAATTCAGACAGGGTCTTGGCTTTGATCAAGTCATGCACAAATCTTGCCAAGGTAAAGCCAAAGGCAAACAAAGATAGTGATGTGCGAATCCAAGCAAGCAGCGTTCTGTCCATGGCAAGCAGAGTGCGTCTCTGTGCTAGATCCATTTGAATTGCTTGGGCTTTAGTTGGCTTTGCTTCGGCTTGCTGGTTGTCTGTTGCTTTAGCTTCTGAGTCTTCCATTTAGAGCAACCTATTGATAGCGCATGCCATTGAAATCAATGTAACCACTTTCATGGTTCGGTTCGTCCGATTTGTGTGTCCAATGCAAGACACCACCTTTTTCATTCCAGATATATTCGCCGTGAATTCTCACCACGTTGCCTTCTTGTACTGGCGCAAATGTGCCGTATTTGAGATCGTTAGCGACTAGCACTGTGGTGCCATTTGAAAGAATCAGAAGAAAGCGTTGGTGCGGTTCTCTGTAATCTTCTTCGCGCAATAGTTTTTTAATTGGGGCCGTAACTGTCAATTCAACTTTTCTCGCTTGTTGACTTTGGGCTTGAATAATTTGACCATCATCGACTGCAAAAGGTACACCGGCTGGGCCTATTGTTTGACCAACGGAAGCGCCTTGATTTACTCCTTGGTTAGCTCCTTTAGCATTAACGTTTTGGGCAGTAGAACTAGAATTACAGCCGAAGCAGAGAAAAGCACCGGCAATTAAAACCAGTTTTAAGTTATTGCAAACTGCCATAAATACCTCCAGAGAAATTGGCAAAGCTGCTATTGCCAATTAGCGTAGAACTCACTGTGCCATCAGCTTTTAGAAAAACGAACGAGGGAATAGCTGAAATTGAATATTGCTTTATTAGCGCGGCATTGTGAATATCGTCTATATCGATTTTCTTACATTGAATCTTGTCACCAAATATTTTTTGTGCTTGGCTAACTTGCTGGTCTACACCGTCGCACTGCGCGCACCATGGTGCTGTGAAAATCAAAACACTGTTGGCGGCCTGCGTTGAAGCATTCGCATTATCGTTTTGATTAGAGTTCTTAGTGCTTGGTCGATCGCTCTTGCCAATGTTACTTGGCGCATTTGATGCCATCCATGTTGAGATGAACTGCGCCATATTCGAATCGTATGTGTTGCTCTTTACTCTGCCATATTCGATTACTAGGTGCTCACTGGGTAGCTCGATGAAGGTCTTATTCTTAGTTGCAAGTGTGTTGAAAATTTCCCATGAACCTTGTGCTTTAACTAGTCTGTCGAGAGTGCCTTGCAGCATTAGTACTGGGATAGATGACACTTTCACTGCCGCATCATGATTGCCGTCCATAAAGGCTTGGAAGTCTAAGAGTTGAACAGCAGACAGATCCATACGATTGAGTGGGCTCGACTCCCAAATAGTTCTAAGGCGATCATTCTTTGTTGCTTGGTCGACGATAGTAGTACCTACATCAAATTGTTTGTGAGCGCCGGTTAGCAATTGCACGCCCACTTTTAGATCGGTACCATCTTTGTATCTCTGGCCAGATGGAACAGACGATATTAGGCCATCCATCAGCTCTGGATAGAGCGAGCTGGCGCGCAGAACCACAGCGCCACCCATGGATTCACCTAAAAGAAATACTGGTAAACCGGGGTGATTGGCTCTGAGAACCGGTAGCAGCGTTTTTATGTCGTCGAGGCTAGAAGCAAACTTTAAGGCTTTGCCATTTGCCAGTCTCATCCACGAGCCAAAACCGCGCACGTCAATGGCATAGACCGCCACTCCGCGCTGAGACATGCGTGTGCCAAAATCGTTAAATGCGTCTGCATTGAGACCAAGACCGTGAATGCAAAGAACTACAGCTGTTTGTTTTACTTCGTTGTCTATCCAGCTGCGGCACGGCGGAGTGCGAATATCGTTGGCATCGATAGAGCTAAAATCGATGGTATTGGCGGTAGTTGAGCTAGAAGCTCCTGTTGAACCACTAGCATCAGCTTCAGCTGCAGCAATGCAAGTGGGCCCGGCCAGCAAAAGTGCCAGTGATAATGAGCTGAAGAATTTTGCCAGCTTTCGCATTTGTAGACCCATAAAAAGAAGCCAATATAATACTCTTTCTGCTGATTTTAAGATTACGCTGCACTTTCGGGGCTTGACAAGCGACCTCTATACCACCCCGGTATAATCGATACAGATAGGCTGAGCGGGTGCGCCGTTAGCAACCCTAGCCCTCAAAGATCATTCTAGGAATCACGTTGGCAATCAACAAAAATTCAATCGCGTTCAATTTCTACCTTGGTGGTCTTGGCGCCTTGCCGCCCTTATCTATCGACATGGGATTGCCAGCTCTGACGACCATTGCTTCGTCATTGCATACTACTGAAGCAGCAGCAGCCTTAACGCTCAGTCTTTTCCTGGCTGGTTTTGCTGTGGCACCTGTGGCCGGTGGCCCACTCTCCGATCGCTTTGGTCGCAGACCCGTTTTATTGGGTGGCTGCCTAATTTTTGCCCTGGCGGCAATTGGTTCTACTTTTGCTCCTACTATTGAGTTGCTCTTGTTCTTTCGCCTCTTGCAAGGGGTAGGTGCTGGCGCTGCAGCCGTACTTGTGATGGCTTTGATCAGAGACCTCTTTGAAGGTAATGAAGCACGGGCAAAACTTTCATATGTAGGAATTTTGCGCAGCTTTGCCCCCATGATTGCACCAACTCTTGGTGCTTGGATGCTCTTGTTTGGTAATTGGCGCTGGATCTACGGCTTCACTGCCATTGGTGGCATATTGCTATTGCTGGTCACCTATTTTGGTTTTGCTGAGTCGGCCAAGCATGAGCGCATACCACTTTCGTATAAAGCATTGCGGCAAAGCTATACCGAGGTAATTAGTCATAGAGTGAGCTTTGGCTATGCCAGTCTCAATGCCATGATGTTTGGTGCTATGTTTGCCTATGTTTCAAATTCACCTCTATTGTTGATTGGTGTCTACAAGATGTCTAATCAATTATTTGGCTATTTATTTGCTGGCACCGCATTAGGTATCATGCTTGGCGCGTTAGTTAACGGCAAGCTCAGTGATCGCAATATTTCTCATACGGTGCCGCTGGCGGCTGGATTGCTAATTGCTTCTAGCGCAAGTCTGTGCAACGTGGCGATTACACTACTGGGCTATGCTGCTCCAGCCACCTTACTACCTTGCTTGTTCCTCTGTACATTTAGTGCTGGCTTGGTAGCACCGAATGCTGCCCATGGCTGCATGCATCCTATGCCAAAGATTGCGGGCGTGGCATCAGCTGTCCTTACCTTTACGCAGATGATCGTAGGAGCATTATCGAGTGCGATAGTGGCCTACTTATATGATGAGCGTTCAGCTCTTGCTATGACCGGTGTTATGGCTACATTCATAGTTAGTGCGGCCTTGACCTACTTTATAGTTGTAAAACCGGCAGAGCAGAAATTGGCCTAAATTGCTGTCAGTGAAATGTCAGGCACCCCGGCGAAGATAGTTGCATAAGACACCAACCGCCGAGCCAGGAGGCTTAACATGGGAAAAGATGCAACATTTTCAGCTAGTGATGCAACCAACTTTACTACTGATTCTAAAACTATCACACCAGACTTGAGTGATTGGACTATGAAAGGCGCTCTTCAAGGTGGTTTGAAGCAAGCCCTAGAAGCTGGAAGCAAGGCCTTTACCAATAACGGTACTTTGCCAAAGTGCGATATATTCAGCGACGACAAAGCCGATGCGCTAGCTTGTAATAGCAAAAACAAGAACGAGATAGTGGAAGCGTTGCAGCAAGCTGCTCTTCGCGAAAAACTCAATCATTTAGACATGCCCAAAATCAATCTAGAGAAAGTGACTGAGATGCTTGAGAACGAACGCAATGCAGCTAAAGCAGCTGATATTGTTCTCAATTCGGATCCTCATGGCCGCGATTTGGGTAACGAGGCTGAGCAAGCTGAGTTACAACGCATGTTCCACGACGCCCATGATAAAGGCCCAGAAGCCGTACAGAGACTCGTTGACTCTATAAATAAGAAGCTCGAGGGTAGCGGCATGACAGTTGATTTTGATTATGATCACGAGCCCTTTAGTCTTAATGACGGCAAACTAGAAGTGATCAGCGCCAATAATCAAATCATCAAATCTCTCACTATTCCTGACACTGATTCAATCTATCGTAAGGGTCTCAACTGAGGGCTTAGGTTGAGAATGTTGTCAGCGTCATAGACTGTTTCGCTGCCATTCACAACCTTCTTAATTGCAGCATTGCCATTATTGTCGACGGCTAAAGCAACTGAAAGTGCTTTAGCCTGTTCGATTTTTTTGCCAGTCTTTTCTGGCACATATACTTGTTCTATGCCAAAGTGCAGGTCGAAGCCGTTGTAGGTTTTCTTGGCTATGCCTTTTATACAAATCTCACCTTCGCGCAAGACTGGCTTTTCAGAGGATGCGGATCTTGCTTTCCAGTATTCACCATCAGGTGTTAGTGCTACGTAGACTGCACCACCATTTTTCGGTGCTGGAGTTACCTGCATATTAGACATGTCATAGCGCAGGCGTACATAATCGCCTCTAAACATGTCGTAGGGATCAACCGGTAATGTTTTCAGTGTCACCACTTTGCCTGTAGTTAGTGTCATCACTGGTTGCACGGTAAGACCAATGAGAATCGAAAATTGCAGACACACTGCAGCCACAAGCATGCCCTTCGTGTTTCTTGTAGTGGTCATGATTCCATGCTCCCTAACAGTTGTCTGCGCCCTTTTTCTGCCAAGGCCCCACCTACCATCAATATAATTCCACCTAAGATGAAGAACATCGAGCGGTCCATCATTGAAAAGAAGATATCGAAATAGCGGCAAATTATGTCAAAGACTACAAAAGCAAGAGCCGTGTTGAGCAAGCCTGGGCTGTGCAATTTTTGCAACGCTGTAGCGGCCAAAGCAAAGAGGCTTGCTAATAACATAGCGTTAAAAGCGATTGCTCGTACCGTCTCATTATAGTTATTTTGTACGAGAATGAAGCAAGCGATAATCGCTAGACAACCAAGTGTTTCTCTTCTCACATCTTTGCGCTTGTATAGAAGCAGACCGTGTACCACAAGAGCTGCACCGAGTGTGGCGGCATAATGTGTTTGATTGATTTCGCCCCAATTCATGCGGTTGCATGTGACGGACAGCAGTGCTGCCAGTGCACTACATGAGCCAACATATTTTAGTGGCGATTCCAGTGGCAAATCTTTGTTTTGTATCGCCAGATAACCACCAAATAATGCTATGCCCCAGAAGAGCACCCCTGGTGCGTAGCAGCCAGATTCAAAGGCCACCCATGCCGAGGAGGCAAGTAAGATTATCCACGCCATTGCCTGACTGCGCATGAACCAAGCTGCACCGAGGCCGGCTGCTATTCCAATTATTCGTTGCATGCTGTCGTTTGAACTATAGTGCGACCAATTGGAGAGGTCTTGCATCGTCCAGAGGCTAAAAATTACTGATGCCAGAATACCTAGTGGTACAGATCTAGTTGTGAGAGCACAGGCTGCTGTTCCGATTAGCCAGAGTAAAAGGCCATTGGGAAATTGAACGTCTATATTGAATATTTGCGCAATGAGCCAGATGGCGCCGCCATAAAATAGAGAACCGAGTAGAAGAAAGGCGGTGCCGAGTTTAGGTCTGTTGCCAGGCTCGAATTTAAATATCCAGCCGGCTGCATGTGAGGCGACAATTGCTGTGGCAATTATGGTTAATTTCCATATTGTTGCCATGCCCGTCCAGTTGGCACCAATGTACAACAATGTTCCAAGCCCCACCAAAACAGCACCAATTATGGTGACTAAAGTGATGGCATGTGCACCACCGTGCTTTGCCGGATAACGAGCGAGAAGAACCTTCGCTTGTTCATCGCTTATGATGCTTTCTTTTGCCCACGATTCAATTTCTTTGGCTAGGGCCACATTAAGCTTTGTTGGAATACTCATAAAATCACCTGGTCTACTTAGCGATTCTACGCTGTTGCCTTACTCTTTGTTTCTCTTGCCCATCAGTTTGAAAGCTGTTTGACATGTTAAACTGAGAGTACCAAAAGCAAGCTAGGGCTTGCGTTGAACAATGAGAAGACACACTCAAAAGCGCTTTGCCGAAGAAGCCGCCCGCTTCATGGTAGAAGGAACCGAAAGCGAGTACCTGCACGCCAAAGAGCGAGCTATGATGATGCTTGGCTTGTCTAGTCAGACTCGTTTGCCTTCCAATCGCAAGGTTCGAGACCTAGTGAGCAAAATCACTAAAGCCGAACTGGGTGAAGATGAGGTTGCCCGTCGAGTTCGCGAGATGCGCGAAATTGCCTTAGAAATAATGGAGATTATTGAGGCTTTTGATCCGTTTCTGATTGGCAGCACCCTGAGCGGCGAGATACGCCAGACTTCAGATATCGATTTGCACGCGTATTCTGACGATTTTGAAGAGATAAAATTTCTTCTTGTTGATTGGGGCTACCGAGATATTGACGAAGAGATTGTGCAAAGTATGAAAGGCACGTTCATCCATCTAAAGTGGCTTGAACGTGGTTATCCGGTTGAGATAACTATTTATTCGTGGGCAATGCGTGATCTCATTCAGTTTTCGTCGATCACGGGCAAACCCATGAAACGAGCCGAAATTGCTGCTGTCAGACACTTGCTGCGCTCTTAGCGATATCAGAGACTTTAAGCATAGGTCGTCGAGCACGACATGATAGGAGAAGACTGGCTTGGAAAAGAAAGGTGATGATCGAGTTTTCTTTTTGATGCTGCTTCTCGCCCTGATTTTGGGTCTGATTAGTATGTTTGCAGCACGGGAGAATCTTAAGAGCTCTGCACCCTCAAAGCCTTCACAATCATTGAGAAGCGCTGACGGTACAGTTAATTTCGAAGACTATATGAGTGTTATGCAAAGACGAATCAAGCGCAGTTGGTTCCCGCCTAAAAATGCTCGATCGCTCAGAGGGGAAGTTCTATTCAAAGTGCATAGTGATGGCTCTATGTCTAATTTACGCATGCTCAAGAGTACTAACCTTGCTATTGCCGATCAGGCTATGCTGAACGCTGTAGAGAATGCCGCCCCTTTTCGCCCCTTGCCTACTGGTGCGCCTGCTGACGTCGATATAGAGTTTAGCTTTGACTATAATGTCTTTAATGGTGGCAGTCTAAAAAACATTGACGCTGATGGAGCGCGATCTCGAGCTGGAGCTGATTACAGCAAAAGCATACCTGTGCCTTAAGGGTTCTGCTTCGTCGCGGCAAACTGGCCGAGGAAGAGTTTAAGCTGCTGTTCAAAGGCCGGGCGATCGCCGTCACTTACTCTCACATGCACACTTGTGGGAAGTTCTAGATATTGAAACGGTTGAGTTGCTTCACGCGCCAACCGCTGGCAGTGACTTATTGGCACTTGCTTGTCTAATGCCGTGCCAATCACCAGTACTGGTGCGTGCTTTTCTTTTAACATTGCCAAATTATTGAAGGTGGGTTCCATGAAGAGAAACTCTGGATATATCGTTGTTATTGTTAGCTGCTGATCGGCCCAATCTTTGGGTGAAGTAAATGGCGACTCAAGAATCATTCCTTTGAGCGGCCGTCTTTTGCTTAGCTCGCTAGTAGCTCCAGCGCCAAATGACTCACCGTAGGCAATTACTGAACCCAATGGATACTTCAATTCTGTTACTAAATAATCATGGGCCAATAAGATGTCTGGCACCCACCTATCAATATTGCATTTGCCAGAAGATAGGCCGTAACCCTCTTGATCGTAGACCAAAACCGAATAGCCGAGCTTGAGCATAGTGGCAATTTGGAAAGGGTCGCAAAGATAGTTTATTGAGCTGCCCACACCTTGCGAATACAAGATTATTCCGCGTTCTTTCTCTTTCGGCAGTTGAAACAGAATGCTGTCTAGTTCTACTGATGGTTTATCTGAGGCCTTCGAAAGAGCGTCGGTTTTACTTTCGATAATCTTGCCATGCTTAGCCAGTACGCCGTTGATTGTAATGGGGTAGTTCGCCCTTCTGTCTGGCGGGTGAAACATTATGCGGCCTGCTAATTCTCGATTTAGTCGAGGCGCGCCATAGAAATAGAGCCCAACCAACGGCACCGTCGCCAGTGTGAGAACCACTATTAGTGCCCGCCAAAGTTTTTTGATGTCGAGTCTTTTCACTGTAGCTTTTTCTGTTTGTAGATCTAAATTTTAGTCTTATCGATTAACCAGAACTGCTGTTGCAAGTACAATCCAACCGTTCCACATGCCATGTATGGCGGTGGTGACAAGGAGGCTGCGACTGCGCTCGTAAAAGGCCGCCAGAATAATTCCGATACCAAAGTATTGCCAGAACCCGGCCAAGTCAAAGTGATAGCCGGCAAATATTAGAGCACTACATATAATGCCGACCTTGACACCGAAGCGATTTCGTAGCCAGCCGTACAGTAAGCCTCTAAAAAGCAGTTCTTCGCAAAATGGGGCTAGTATCAAAATGAAAAATATTGATCCGAATATACTCAAATAGTCTAGTGAGACAAAAGAGTTAATCATGGTTAGCTGTGCACTGTTAGAAACAGCAACAGGTGCCTCAGGTAATAGGCTGCGAAGAAAGCGAATCGCCATATTGAGAGATACCATAGCTGCAAATCCAGCACCGACTAGTTGAGCAAATTGCAGTGGACTGGTTACTTGATTGCCTCTCATGAAGGCTTGTCTGATTGATAATTTGTTGGGGCGACAAACTAGAAAATAGAAAGTGAGTATTGCTAGGCTAACACCGCTTACAATTGAAGCCAGTTCGATTAGTTTCTTTTGTTCTGCAGCATTAGGTTCTGTATGAGTCAGCACTGTGGCCATACCGATGCACACTCCAACAAGTATACTGATAGCCGTTTGGGCGTATAGCGTGCTTAAAATAATGGCATACACTCGGCGAAAGTCTTTAGATAGTGGCTCAAATGCCCCGCTATCGCGTTTCTTCATGAGGGCGTCAAATATTACGTAAGCGCCAAGGGCTGCCAGCAGTAGTTTTAGAACGTGGAAGACGGCATATTTAGCTCTCCATTCGCTCGATTTTTTTTCTGCTTCTGCTATTTCTGTGGCCAGCAAAGGGCTGTTTGTTAGTTTGTAAGCTTCTTCTGTGGTGCTTTGTCTATACCAACCTGATGGAAGAGCTTTGATTGCTGCAATATCCGTTGCGGGTTCAAAGCTCTTCGGATCGAGATAGAGATGTTGAAGGCTCGTCAAAAGCGGTGACATCTTGCCACCACTTCTGGTGTAATGTTCAAAAACAGGTTTCGTATCCTCGCCGCTGTTTTTTGTCAATATAATAAGGCGAGCTGTCAACTCATCGTCATTGGGGTAGTATTTCGCAAGGGTTTTGACAGACTCTAAAACTTTCTCCGTTGACTTTTGAGGTAAATTCTTTTCCTCTATTCCGACAATGAGTTTTAGCGGCCCTTCAAATTGTTCTAGGTAAGAAACGCCAATTAGTCCGCTGGCCGATAGGTCTGCCTGCTTAAGCCGAGCACTTTGTGGCAGTTTGGTTGTCTCTTTTTCTATAATATCTTTCGGCAGAAACTCTGCACTGAGGCCAATCACCACGACCAAGGTGGTAAAGACTAGGAGGACATCGACGCACGTGCGCTGCCATTTGCCTTTTACCACGATGGCGACGATTGCACTTATGAAAGTGCCGAAGGAAACACCGAGAAAGAGAAGAGTCCACAGGATTACCCAGGCCATAGAGTTCCTTTTTGAGTGCTAAAAAGTGGCTCGTTGGTCAACGAACACCTCACTTACCCTTTATGCCCAGCGAGCATTTACTTACTGCTATGCTATTTATCTAACTTAGCGATTGCTAGAGAAGGGATGGTAGTTTTGAAATTGTTCACGAAGCTTCCGCAATGGACCATCACTGCTTGTGTTTCGGCCTTCTTGCTAATGTGTTCAGCTAATCTCACTGCTCATGCTCAGGTCGAAAGGTATTTAAGCAAAGGCAAATCCATAAGAGTCGAGTGGTTTCGGCCTTCTGCTGATGCCGGAAAGCCCGTAGTGCTCATTCTCTATGGAGCAAGTGGCGGTGACGATGGGGCCTACTACCGAGGGTGTGCTCAGCAATTTGCTGACGCCGGATTTGTGGCCGGTGTTGTTCATTATTTTGATGCGCATAACCTGAAATGGGCAAACTCCGCTCAAATGTCTCAGCATTTTACTGAATGGCAGGGTACGGTAACTGACGCCGTCAACTATTCGCAGAAACTTTTCGGAGCAAAAAGGAAGGTCGATCTATTCGGATATTCGCTAGGTGCTCAGCTAGCACTTTCTTGTGCTTCTCGAGATGGACGAATCGCGGCTGTGTCCAGTATGTCTGGCTGCTTTGTCTCGCCCCCAGCTAAAGTGGCCAAAATGCCGCCAGTCTTAATGCTGCACGGTACTCGCGATAATACGGTGTCGCTGCAAAAGGAGAAGAAAACAGAAGTGCAATTAATGCAGTTGGGCTCGCCTTACGAGGTTCACCTTTATGCCAAACAGGGGCACTGCTTTGACTCTGAGTGTGCTCAAGATGCCGTTGTTCGCACCATCGCCTTTTTTAACCGTAATAAGTAAGGCTTTGTAATTGCCCTTAGCGTTTCTGAAATAGCGCCTTCCAGGCTAAATGCTTGGTGCCATTATCTAAAATGAAATAAGTGCGCTCCAGTTTGACTACGGCAAAATGTGGCTCTACCGGAGTGAGAAGTTCAATTGCACTTAGTTGCGGGGGCCCAACCTCAGGGTTCTCTCTATATTCATCCTTGCAGCCTGAAATACTCAGCCATTGGGCACCTGATTTGAGCGCAGTTGCCACTCTTTCGACAAAAAGAGAACGTTTGGCCCGCTCAATGATGTGATAGACGCCGCGGTCAAAGGCAAAGTCTTGCGTACCAGGCTCAACTGGTGTGGTTTCACAAATATCTATCAGGTGGAAGTCGATAGCTGCTTGCGCTTCAGCAGCCTTTTTCTGGGCAGCATCCATGGCCGTCGGGGCAATTTCAGTAGTCGTGACCGAACAGCCGTGTTTTGCCATCCAAATAGCGTTTGTACCAGTTCCACAGCCGATTTCTAAAACTAGCTTAGGGTAGTTGCCTGCACCGAGGCTGGCGAAATACTCTTCTAGTTCTGGAGCTGGCAGACCGCTGTCCCACGGGGCCGAGTTGGGTTGCTTGTAACGTTCTTCCCAATCGTACTGGCGTTCGCTGTTATCGGCGCTTTCTGTCTCTTGCTGGCTTTTCACTTGTAACCCGGTTGTGATACTGCACTTGGTTGAGCTAAGATTCTAACATGACTGCAGTAAGCCACCAATCGAATAAATCACCGCAACACTTGGTCGTAGCCCTTGATGGTGTTGGTGGAACTGGTATCTTGCCATATTCGCTGATGGCAGCTGCTAAGCTCGGAGGAGCCAGCCTAAAGGTTCAGCGCTTCTTTTGGAATCACGGTGTTTTTATGCCGTTTCATGACTTGCTCGATAGAGAGCACATTAATAGAAAGGGTGAGGAACTTGCTCAGTTGATCGAATCTCAAGACCGCGAGGTTTCGGTTCAGGTGGTGGCGAAAAGTGGTGGCAGTTTAGTCGCGGTCAAGGCGCTGGAATTGTTGCCACCAAATAGAGTGGTACGCACCATGTTGCTGTCGCCTGCTATATCTCCACAGTATGATTTAAGTCGTGCATTGCAAGCCGTTGAGCGAAGTCTGATCTGTTATTACTCACCATATGATCGCCTCATTCTGGGGATGGGCACATCCATTTTTGGCACCTCAGATGGTGTGCGAACTGTAAGTGCTGGTTGCGCTGGCTTTGCCGCTACACCAGATATTTGTATGTATCCCGAGCAATACTCGAAACTAGAACAAGAGCGTTGGCGGCCGGGAATGCTCAGACAATTGCACAATGGTATGCATTTTGGTAACAGCTCGACTCCTTGGCTGTTGAAGAACGTTGTGCCGCGGTTGATTGAGTGATTTGGGAACCTAATCAGGGGCTGTGCGTCAGCGCGATAGCTTTAGATGATGAGGTTAGTACCATGAATTCCGATGAGGGGCAGACCAAGGCTAAGGCCATTGCTGTAAGCGGCATACCGCTGCCTGGCACATTGGTTCAGGTGCCCGGTACCGCTGTCGTTCCCAACCGCGATGAGCCGGATGAGCCCTTCAAGGTCGACGGCACTGGTGAGCAATATGCCCGCGATTACTTTGACGATGAGTCTGATCGCCTAGGTGGTTTGGAGGATAGTTACGTCCCAGCTACACGCGGAAAGGTGTGGTCACCATCTCTTGATGATGAAGAGAACACCGATCCAAATGCAGCTGAAAGTAACGACAGTGAAGTGTTTTTGCCTGAAGCAAAATCTTTAGAAGTAGATAACGAAGTCAGGTTTGGCATGGAAGATGATGAAGAGTTGGCCGTGCGGACTGACAAGTTTGACGATAGTTCAATTTAGTAACGAGAGAGGAAGAATTTATGGCGATTGAAGAGTCACAGGTTTCCGAGGTGCATTCGTGTACTCATGCTGCCTGTAAGTGTAAGGTTAGAGACGGTGAGTGTTGCGGAGATTTCTGCATGAATATCGACTCTACTGGAGAAGATCCCCATTGTGGTTGTGGCCACACTGACTGTGATATGACTGCTGAGATGGGTAATGAGAGCACTTTCGCATCATCCGGATCGTAGATAGCCAAATTCCAGATGACAGAAAGGGCCTCGATTAGTAATACTATTCGAGGCCTTTCTATCTAAGCTGTTCCGTTTTTCCTGGCCCGCCATTCTAAATCGGCAGCATACACTGCTCTTCGCATGCGGCCGGCCCAGCCAATGGGTTCATGCTCAGCGAGTGTTCGATAAGGATTAAACGAAAGTTCTTCACCGTCTGATTCTTCGACAGGTTCATCGATTTGCAAAACAGTTAGGTCAGCAAGCTCAATTTGAGGGCCGCTCCATTGTTCTGTGGGGTCTTGGTCGTCTTCATTACCTTGCTGTATCTGTACACAGAGAGTGAATTTGGCTGTACCTTTTTGCAATTGATCAGTTAGTGCACTGCGCAGATAATCATTGTCTAGCAGATTTATATTGGGCCTAGCGGCGGTACCTGCTTGGTGAAAGAGTGAGTATTTGCATGATTTTCTGCCAAAGCGATAAGTGACCTGTGAAAAGTAATCGATATCCAAAACGCTTTCAGTTATTTTTGCTGTGGCTTTGATTGCATCAATCAATATTGCCGGCCGCTCCACTAGTAATTTGAATATTTTTCCCTGCATTAGCAGTAACATTTGCTCAGCTGTTGCAGCAAAGAACGTCGGATAGTTAGCCATGATGAAGTCTTGTTCAGTTGAGTTTTCTTCTCCGGGTAAAAGCTTCTCACCTGGTACGCCCAAGACTTTAAGTGCGACTCCACGAATGTTCGGCAGTGCATCAGGGGCTGTAGGGCCTAGACCGCCGTTGGAGAAACGTAGAACGGCGTCATATGAATATGGTGTAGCAAAGAGCCCTACTTGAAGTTCTTTCGGTAGGTTTCGCACTTGTAATGAGGCTCGGACAACTCCAAGCGATTTTGAGTGTAGGCCGCGACGTGCCACTGCTCCTGGCTTGTAGTTTTTCTCTTGCCGCTCCAGAATCGTCGCAACCATGGCTGCGATGGTTGCACTCTCGCCACCAGCGCTAAAATCTTCTGAACTGACCATGATTTGCCCTCGTTTGACTGTACCTGAGTCGTAACGTGGTTAGATTTGTTCCATTAGTTCTATAGCTACTTGTCTCTTTTCAATTTCGCGCGTGCATCTTCAATTTCTTTGGCTTTGACTCTTAGCACTTCAGCTTGGCTTTCTCTGTGCGTTTGTTCTAAGTATTTTGCATACTCTCTGTAGATATAGGCCAGTTTGGGATGATTTTTTCCGAGCAATCTATCACCATAGTCTACTGCCTTAGCGAAGTGAGAATCTGCATTTGACTTGTCATTGAGGGCGACGTAGAGACGAGCTAAATCAAGGTTTAGTTGTGCCCATTCTGGATCTTTTGCTGCCATGAATTTAGCTTTGCTAGAGGCCGCTTTGGTTAAGTTCGATTTTGCTTCTTCTAAATTGCCCAAACCCAGTTGTGCGTGACCAAGATTTTGCAACAGTGTTGCTCTTATGAGGCTGTCACCAAAGCCTTGAGTGTCGAGAATTGTCAGTGCTTTGTTGGCCTCGTCTAGGGCGCTGTCGTAGCGTTCTAAGAAGAGAAGATGATCGGCGATATTGATATGAGCAACGGCGATCGACAGATTTGGTTTGTTGGTGCTGGCCGCTTGTTTCAGTTTCATTGAGCGCCTTGAGCAATTGAGCGCTTCGATATATTCTCCCGCTTCGCAATAAGCCAGCGACAGGTTATTGTAGGCAATTGCTTTTAGTTGGTCTTGAGCAGCGTCGTTCATGTCGTAGCATTCAACAGCACTCTTGCCTATGCTGATTGCTTCTTCCAGTAATCCCTGCTTCATATAAGTGGCGCATAGGTCGGTTAGCATCGCCCCTTCACTTGCCTTATCTACAGCGGCTTTCCGGATTGTTTCAAGCGACTGCTCGGCAAAAGATTTTGCCTCTTTGTAATTTCCTTCACCCTGAGCTAGTTCGGAAAGAAACATCAGACAGTTCGACAAATCTCGGTAAACTGCAGGATCTTTCGCCGATTTGAGATCTTTGGCTAGGCTGACAAAATGCTTTTTGGCCTTACCCTTCTGTTCCAGAACGCTATAGAAGCTTCCCAATAATACTTTTCGACTGTTTGAACTGTAAGCAAAAGCATTGCCTGGTATAAGCAGATTTAGTCGGTCCATCACTACAGCGAGCTGGGTTGCGACCATCCCGGTTGTGTAGCACAATCTTTGCATATTAGATGGTGAACTGAGGCCGATGAAAAGTAGTATTTCGCTACAGAATCCTAATATCGTGGGTGCTGAGCTAACAACCATGATGACGTCCAACATATAGCAAGCTGGCGCAGAGAGTGCGTGTATCGCTGGTCTGATTACAAGCCAGATGCCGAGAGAAATGAATCCAATTAAGCTCGCACCGATTGCTGACTCTTTCATTGTTCCACCCACAACTACATCTTACTGCTATACCCATTTGAGTCTTTGAATACTGGAAAATGGATTAAGACACCATTAAGATTGCTCTGCTTCTGCACTTTTGGGTAGAATGTTCAGCATAAGTAAAGTCCAGCATAAGAAAGTTCAGTAGATGTATATTTCCACTCCTCCAAAGGTAGTCGCACATATGAAAATGCTAAGAGCAAAATTGACTGCCCTTCGAACTATTGTTTTAGCAACAGTTTTATTTATAGCCGCCCCATATGTGGTGCACGCTGACACGAGCGCGCTTGCTAACGGAATTTATCTTGTTAATCGCGATGCTGAGTACTCTAAGCTGCTATTGCCTATCGAAGAAAACGAGCGCATTATGCTTGACGACGGTCATTTGCTTGAACCAACCCAACCTAATATGCCCGATAAACCGCGCTATGTGGCACTAAGTACTGTGCAGTTCGTTCCGATTAATTTAGCCCATAAGCCAACCAAAAATGTCGATGCACAGGGCAAGAAGCAACTCATGCTGGAGTTAGCGAAGAGTGAAATTGTTCCTCTTGAGACATTCACGCGCAAGAATTGCGGCCGCTCTGTGGCAATTGTGATTGGTAATCAAGTCGTCACTGTGCACAAGGTGCGAGAGCCTATCACTGGCGGAAAAATGCAAATAACCCGCTGCACTGATAATGGCTGCGATGTTCTATTTACGCAATTACAAAAGAACGATGCGGATAGATAATTTTCCTACAGGCCTGTTCTTATATCTCCTTTGCTATCACCCTTGAGTTTCATTAGTTGTTCTGTTGAGCAGACTATTGTCAAATTTGGCCTGTTATAGGCTTTGCGTAACTTGGCTATTGCTTCTTTGCTGAGGGGGCAATCAATCAAATTTAGAGTTGTAAGCCGCGGTAAGTCGTATAGGAGTTCCAAATTCTTGTCAGTGATACCTGTATTTTGTAGACTAAGAAAATGCAGAGTTTTCAGTTGCCCGATTAAGCGCAGATCTTCATCCTCTAGTGGTTTCTCTGGCGAGTCAAGGCACAGTTCTCTGATGTTCTTGGCACCGGCCATTGCTTTTATCAGGTCAGGTATATCTTTGTTGTAGTTAAAAATAAGCTTTTCTAGATCCCGCAACCGTAGAAGTTTAGCTAGCCCCTTTCCCGTTACTTCGGTAAAGCTAAGATTAAGGTCAACCAGACTTGTTAGTTTGTTCAAGCATGGAATATCGTTATCATCAAGTTCTGAGAGCTGTGCGTCTAGCCTTGAAATTCCAGTTAGAGCGCATATCTGAGGCAATGCAATCTTTAGTTTGAGAATCTCATCAGAGCTATGCGGTGTTGTCACGCTTGTTAGTTCGTTCGGCCTGAAGCCTTGAAACAGGTTGGGGTGCTCAATCAAAAATCTGTTAGCAATAAATTTAAATCCGCTTTTATTGGCAAGTGTGACGTTACCCTTTGCCTCGAACACCTCCCCTTGTCTATGGTCGCTGCATATTTCTCCGATTGATTGATTGGAGGGAAAAGTGAAGGTGGTAAAGGCCGGATCTTTTGCGATGTGAGAAAAGAATGACGGTTTAGCCGCAGCTACTTCGGTGAATTCTGATTCTGGCAGCACATGGTTGCCATCAAAAATAGCATTGACAGTTGGTTTAAGGCTTTGGTGTTGTTTGTGCTGAGTTGTCCAGTAATAGAAGATAAGTCCAGAAGCTATTAGTGTGGCGACTGCTAACCCTAGAAGCACGATTGCGGTTATTGACGTCTCTTTCTTCGCTTCTTCCTTGTCTGTAGTGATTGCGCCGCGCTGGGCAAAACCTTGGGCATAGGCGTTAACTGGCTTACCTTCTTTGATGCGAGTTAAGTCTATGGCCAACTCTTTTGCTGACTGGTAGCGAGCATCTGGTGATTTAGCTAGACACTTTGCTAATACCAGATCGACAGAAGGCGGAAACTCAATATCACTGACTTCTGACACCAGAGGTATGTCATCTTCTTGATGCATCATCATGATCTCTATAGAAGACTTGTTTTCATAAGGTACAAATCCCGTCAACATTTCAAAAATAGTACAGCCAATCGAATAAATATCTGAGCGTGCATCTACACTTTCGCCCGCGCTCTGTTCTGGGCTCATATAAAATGGGCTGCCGAAAATATCACCCGCCATTGTCATAGCTTGAGCGGTGCCGCGACTATCAATCAACTTAGATATGCCAAAGTCTAATACTTTTACTGCTTCAGCACCGTCGATGGTGCAAGTCATTATATTGCCAGGTTTGAGATCGCGATGAACAATACCATTGCGATGGGCGTAAGCAAGGCCGTCTAGCACTACGAGCATAATGTTAATAGTGGTGTCTAAGTCTATTGGCCCATCCTGCACAAGTATCTGCTCAATACTGCGGCCGTTGAGATAGTCCATCGAATAAAAGGGAATAGTCTGGTCGTGCACACCAAGGTCATAGACTTTTACTAAGGTTGGGTGGTTAAGTGCAGCGAGTATTTTTGCCTCTGCTTTGAAGCGTTGCCAGATTTGTTCATTGACTAGCTCAGGGGTGAGAATTTTGAGAGCAAATTTTCGGCCTAATGCAATGTGCTCGACTAGATAGACTGCCCCCATGCCTCCGATTCCAACTAGTTCGATTAGTCTGAATCCGCCGATAACTGAATCGTTGGCTAGTATTTGCGGTGATGCTGGCTGCTGACTTTGGGATACTCGATTTTTAAGGCTTTGTGTAAATTGCTTGCGCTGTGCAGTGCGAGCTGCCGTGGTTGTGCGGCCGATTTTTCGGTTGCTGCCTTTAGATGAATTTCCGCTGGCAGCGCCAGCACAAGTGCAGCGGAGTTCTTTGAAAAGAAATGACGTAAACGAACCGGCGTGTTTTTTTTGGGGTCTAGATTTTCCACAGCTTCCGCAAATTTCACTCGCTATCTTCAGCTGCTCACTGGCAGCCTTAGGCAGCTTGACTTCGCTTGGGCCAGTTACGTGGCATTGGCAGTAGTTATGCTGAAAGAAGAATGAGGTGACCGATCCCGCTCTGTCAGCGAGGAAGGGTTTGCCGCAGCTTTTACAAACAGTTTCTGCCATTGCACCTCACCTAGCAATTCTATCAGCTAGATTGTTATATTTTTACCCCTAGATTCTATATCACGGTGTTTACATCAAGGCTTTTACTTCAAGGCTTAACTTCTAGCGGTCGTGCAAACATCGCTCCAATTAGATTTTGAGACCAGTGCAATGAAGTGCTGATTGCTCCGGCTTCAAGGGTAACC
This sequence comes from Candidatus Obscuribacterales bacterium, assembly GCA_021732025.1. GTDB lineage: Bacteria > Cyanobacteriota > Vampirovibrionia > Obscuribacterales > Obscuribacteraceae. The sequence goes on from JAKFVU010000064.1 coordinate 27,462, forward strand.
TTCATTTTGCCTTTCGCAGACGATGCGTCAATGAAGTGAGCAGTGCCGTTCGGGGTGCGGTATACGAGGCCCGTATGTACGACATCGAGGCCTGCTTGCTTGGTACAGACTGCAACGATATCGCCGGTTTTCAAAAGTGCTTCCACTGCTGCAATTTTGGCCATCGGCACGTAAGTTAGTGTGCGACTATTGATCTCTGCTTCGTAATTTTTGATCTTTTCGACTTGCTCCGGCTGGTTAATGAGGCGCTGGTAGCTGGCTGGATGTGTCGACATAAAGCCGACCTTTTGTGTGAATGGTTTAGAGCCAGGAAGATCGCGTAGTAATTTGACAATGTGCTTATTACTGTTGTCTGCCAGCCAATCGCTCATATAATGCAAGCGAGAGCTGTAGTCACCGGCGGTGCCACCACGATAACGAATCAAGGCCACCTCGGCAAGCAGGTCTTCTGGTTTGCGCCCGCCCTTCTTAAGCATCCGAGCGAAGGCTAATGTGGTTTCGACAAAGGTTACGCAGTCTAGACCGTCGAGATTGACCGAGCAGATTTCTCGATCGGGATAGATCTCTAGAGTAGAGGCAACATATTTGGTGCCTTCCAACTTGCGAGCGATTTTGCCAATTAGTTCGCCCATGGGAAGAGCAGACCAGTTTTCTGCGATAGCTGACTTTAACAGTTGTTTGAAGACTGCTTTGCCTTTAAATTCAGCGCTGTCAGCTTCAAGAGCCAGCGTCGGCAAAGAGCAAGTCATGATTGCGCCGGTTGTTGCAACGCAAGTTAAGAGAAAATCTCGGCGCGATTTTTGTCGATTGGTCACTGGCTCAACTCAAGGTCTCATTGTAAAAGGGCTTGCACGTTCTCTGTGGGGCGGCCGAGCACGGCTCTGTCGCCTCTGACTACGATGGGCCGCTGCATTAAATCAGGGTGTTTGGACATAAGGTCTATAAGTTCTTTGTCTGAGAGTTGGGCTTTGGCTAGACCAAGTTCTTTGTAGATACTTTCGCTGGTGCGCAATAACGAGCGAGCTGGCATGTCCATCTTCTTCAGGAGCTCAGCGATCTCTTTAGGGCTGAGGGGCTCTACGTAATAATTTACTTTGTCAAAGTCTACGCCCGCCTCTTTCAGCAGTTTTGTCATCTCGCGACACTTTGAGCAAGTTGGTCGTTCGTACACAATAAATTTGTCTTTCATTGTTTTGTCCTCTTATTTTGCTTCATAAAATTCAGGCATTGCATGATCTGATGCCTTGTGTATTGATTTAGTTATTTCTACTGGATCAACCAAGACTTCAATACTTTTTCCAAATTTCTGCGAAACCGTTTTGAGTGCGGCTTTGCTTATTTTGCAACCGCGTACATTTATAACTTTGATGTTAGGCAGTTCTACTAGTTGCAAAAACATATCGTCAGTGGCGCCGGTGTTTTCTATGTTTAGTTGAACCAGTTGTGTCAGAGTGAGCAATAATTTCAAATCTGCAGAAGTTATTGGTTTATCCGGAGTAGAAATTTGCAGTGATTCTAGCTGAGTGTTGCCCGCGATTGTTTCTAATAGTGCGGTTATATGCTTGTTTAAGTCATAATTGATGTATTTTAGCCGCTTCAACAAATCGAAGTTTTTCAATCCTATGGGAGTGAGGTTGGTAGTCTTAAGATCAAGCGATGTGAGATTGCTGAGTTCGTTGGCATAAACTACCTCTTCATCGCCAAAGTCGCATTCAGCTAATTCTAGCTGCTTTAGACCAGTAAGCGGCTTCAAATTGATAAGCGTATCGCGAAGTTTATTACTATCTGCGAACTTGTAGCGGGCAACAAAGGTGTAAAGGTCATCTTGTCGAAAATGCTTTAATACTTCTGGATGCTCTGCGCTGTAGGCATTAGTAAAAAAGTAGAGTCTCTTATGGACAGGAAACTGTACAAGTCCGCAGGCAGGAAGAGCACCTATAAATTTTCTGCTGCTATTGATGAGGCCAATTTCGCTTTCTGGAAAGCTGAATTGGAGTGTCGTCCCGTCATCTGAGAGTTTCGAATAATACGTTTGTTGCTCAGTCAATGCCTTGCCTTCTTTTTTCTTTGTGAAGGGTAACGAAGCGATGATAGGCTGTGAGTAAGCATATATTGTTGCAGCCACTGTGAGTGTTGCTAGCACCAGCAATATAGTGAAGACGATCATTGCGCGTTTAGAATTGCCAGTGGTACCTTTATCTTCGCTATTTTCAGAGCGGCGTTGATTGAGTGATTTAAATGGTTTTTTGCCTTCAAAGAAGCTGCGGGCATATTTGTTTTCTTTGATGCGCTCCAAATCAATCGCCAATTCTTTTGCTGACTGGTAGCGGTCATCGGGATGCTTCTCTAAACATTTTGCTACCACGTACTCAATAGAATCTGGAAATTTAGTCTCTGGATCGACTTCGGCTAAGAGTGGTGGTTCATCTTGTTCGTGCATCATTACAATTTCCATTTGCGATGATCCATCAAATGGTACGTATGCAGTTAGTGCTTCAAAGAGTGAACATCCAATTGAGTAAATGTCTGAGCGAGCATCTACACTTGCCCCTCCGCTTTGTTCAGGGCTCATATAGAAAGGACTGCCAAAGGTTTCACCGACCATAGTCAGGCTTTGATTTTGCCTGCCGAGCTGGAGAAACTTAGAGATGCCAAAATCGAGTATTTTCACCTCATAGCCACCGTCGGTATCGCAAATCATTATGTTGCCCGGTTTTAGATCGCGGTGAATTATGTCATTTCTGTGTGCGTATGCGAGGCCGTCTAAGACCTGTAAGAAAATCTCAATGGCTTCGTCTAGATAGAGCGGGCCATCGTCGATAAGAATCTGTTCTAGGGTGCGACCAACAAGAAGATCCATCGAGTAGTAGGGCAGCGAGTGGTCGTGTATGCCTAAATCGTAGACGTTGACCAAGGTGGCATGGTGCAGTGCGCCGAGTGTTTTTGCTTCTGCCTGAAAACGTTTCCAGGTTTGCTCATTGACTAACTCAGGAGATAGTATTTTTAGGGCGAAATTGCGGCGCAGGCCGATGTGTTCAGCTGCATAGACTACCCCCATGCCGCCACTGCCAATTATTGATTTTATTTTGAAGGTGCCACCAATAATAGTGCCAATCTGTAAGGCGGTCTTTCGGCTTCCCGGTTGTTGCGAGCCTTGTGCATCGGTTGAGCCGGGATCTTGAAATTTGGATTTGTGAGTTGAGCGATACGATGTATTGGTGCGTTGCCTAGTTGTAGTTCTAGAAGCAAGTGGTTTGGCAATTAAAGGCACTTTGCATTGGCAGCGCAAATCTTTGAAGAGAAAAGATGTGAACGAGCCAGAGCGTTCTTGAGTGGCAATCGCTTTGCCGCAGTGGCCGCAGACGTCAAGCTTTGCCTCTCTTGCTTCTCGCGGTCTATCGAAACGGAGAGCCATGGTTGGCTCGTTTTTCTCTTGGCACTGGCAGTAATTGTGGACGAAAAGATACGATGTAAACGATCCGGCTTTTTCAGCCAGTGGTGGTTTACCGCATTTTTTGCAAAGGTCGGTCATGGTTCAGCTTTGCACTACAGACTTTAGAACCTAGTGACGTGTCACTAGTGGTGATCGTGCCCGCAATCGTCACAGTCGTGTTCTGCTGCTTCAAGTGCATCTAGATATGTAGAATCGATAGAATTTATTCTGGCGAGCATGGCTTCAGCTTCTTTCTCATTGTCTAGATGGGACAGGCAGCGGAATGCTGGTTCGAGCATCTCAAGCAATTCCACGTGATTCTCGCAAAGGTATCGCTCTAGAATTTCAGCATTTTCTAGATAGAGTGGCAATGCATCAGCGTAGCGTTCCATCGCTAACAAAGTACCGGCTAATTCGTTGCGAACATCAACATCATCGACAAGAGTCAAGTTGATCTCGCCTTTAGCCACTTGTTCAGTGATTAACTTGGTTGCTTTTTGATGCAAATCGAGAGCAGCCTCGAAGTCTTGGAGGAAATCGCACAAGGTACCGCAGGCCTGCAATTGCAAGGCATTCAATGGCCCCCCAAGGGTCGCATCTGCTTCAAAGCGCTTGGCGCGGGTTTTAATTTGCGATTGCAAATCAGCCAAAGCTTTCTTCTCGCCGCCAGAAAATTCCATCAAGATAGAGACAGTTTCGAAGAATGGAAAATATGTATAGTCGATACGGTCTGCTTCCCGCAGGGCGGTTTTGAGAGAGTTCTTCGCTTCTTTCTCGTTATTCTTTTCGGTGAAATGCTGGGCGCTCTCTAGAGCATCTTCCCAGCGCTTCCAGCGTTGCAAATCGTTAGCCGACTTGGCAATTTCTTCTAGCTTGCGGTTGTGACGGGCGAGCGGCTGCTCCAAAAAGTTTCTTAGCCAGTCCATGGCACCAGATACACAATTCCAGGCTGGAGCAGTATCTTCAACATGTCTATCAAGTCCGAATGCAACTATTGTCTCGTGGAGGTTCTCATCATCGTTGGTCAATCCACCAGCAATAAGAGTGCCTTTCATGAGCGCTCTCGATAGAGCGCTGCGAGAAATAATGGTATCGCCGGTTAGGGCAAAATGAATCAAGGCATTAAGATAGTGCCATTGCTCGTCGTTTTCAGTTTCGTCTTGCAGCATTGCTTGGGCCGCTTTCAATTCGCCCATTTGTAGCAAGAAGCTAATGGCCAGTTCGCGAGGAATGGCTTTAAACTCGACAGGTAATTCTTCTTTGTACTCGTGCAAGAAAGAGGTTAGTACTTCTATGGCTTCATTCTTTTTGCCGTTATTCCAATTGAGTTGAGCCAAATCAGCAATAGCTTGTGTGTAAGCTTCAGCATCGACTTGGTAGAGCTCAAAGTCTTCATCGCTGCACTCAGCCTTCAGTTGGTCGACAGCTTTTTTTGCATACTCTAGGGCTTCCGCAGTGTCAGCTGAACCTTCGCGGGCAAGAATCAAATTGGCTACACCACAACTTCCCTTTGCTTCTTTAAGGGCTTTGTGAGCAGCTTTAACTCGTTGTTCTACCGTTTCACCGAGAATCGCCACTGCCAGATATGCACTGAGTGATTCGGCAACTGCTGCTTCAGAATCGCCATCTTCGGCTTCATAATCAGGATCGACACAGCTTTCAACTAGGTCGTCATGAGGTCCAATTCTCAGATGAGTGGATGTAGCTTCGGCCACGCTGCTGACGTCGTTGGACTTCATGAGAACCTCGGAGAAAGAAATATATGTAATGGGCTAATTATACAGGTGAAGACTAAGTGGAGTACTGAATAGTCGAAAGGCTTAACCGAAGGCAAACGGGTCTATTGCCTTCATTTTGTCGCTTAGTGCTGCTGTGCCGCCTATATCTCCCATTTGCTGGCAGCAGTCGTGAGCTAACTCTAAGGCCGGCAGTTCGTCAAAGTGAGTAGAACCTAAGTATCGCTCTTGCATGGCCAAACCTTGCTGGCAATACATTAGGGCCTCAGGGTAGCGGTTGAGTTCGTATAAGATCTCGGCTAGTGCTTGGCAAATTTCGGCAGCTTCGCTTAGGGTCAGAGGCGATGGTTGGCTCTCTAGCTCTGCTCGAACCACTTCTAGAGCTTTAGATTGATAGTGACTTGCAGCATTGAGGTCTCCCAGCTCATGGTAGAGAGTGGCAAACGACTGAAGGTGCAGGGCCGCAAGGTTGTCTTGGGCCAGGCCGTTGAACCTTATTACCCGCTCATCTAGCTTGAGTCGCAGTTCTTGAACTAAAACGGGCTTGGGGTCGAGAGCTATCAACCCAGTCATTGTATTGAGAAATGGAAAGTATGAATAATCAATGCGTTCGGCTTCCCGCAGGGCCGCCTTGAACTCTTTGCCAGCCTCCTTATAGCTGTCGGTGTCCATGAAGTATGCAGCGCTAGTTTCTCTACTGTCCCACAGTTCCCAGCGCTTTTTGTCTTTGCCATGAACGGCAATGGTCATAGATTCTCTGGAGGGAAGTGAATGGGGATGTTTAAATATTTCCTTCAACCATTCAGTAGCCTCTTCGTTCGATTGCCAGGCGCACACTGCCTTTTCAATACAGATAGCTTGATCGAATTGATCGTTTGCCAGTTCTATTTCTGACGAGCCCCCAAGGAGCTTTTGCACAGTTTTTGTACCAGCTCTGAAAGCGCAGGCCAAAGCACTGCGAGATTCGAGGCAGTCACCGCCAATGGTGTAGTGAGTTAAAGCATTGAGGTAATGCCAAGATTCTATGTTATCTGGTTGACTGTGTAACAGAGCCTGGGCTTCCTTAGCTGCGCCCATCTGAATTAAGAGGCAGGCTAGTTGATCGCGCAAGATAATTTGGCAATCGCTCCAAAGATTGTCGTCTAAGCTAAAGTCTTTTTCTAATTGCTCTTTGAGCATGGCGATGGCATCATCACGTTGACCAGCAACGAAAGCCATTTCTGCTGCGTCTGCAAGTGCCACCGTGTAGGTATAGCTATAGATACAATAGTCGGTGAAGTTGTTGCTATGCAGCTCTTGTTTTATTCTGTCTATGGCCCGCTGCGAATAAATCATTGCCGATTCGGGGCTGTTCACCCCTTCTCGCGCTAGCACAAGCCAAGCCAACCCGCAGGTGCCATTCGAAGCTTCAATGGCCTCTCTGGCAGCGCTCACACGCTCATGGAGTGCTTGGGCTGCTAGTGCTTTTTGCAGTAGCATGCCGACAGTTTTGCCGACATGTATTTGCCGGTTTTTGTGCGTTTGCTTGTCTTGGTATTCGGGCTCAAAATTTTCTGTGAAGTCGCAAGTCTCTAGCAAATCGAGATGTGGCCCCAATTTCATTTTCATTGGCCACGGTGAAGTTGGTGCCTGACTTGGCAATAGAGAGACATCGGAAGTATTCATGAGTACCTCACATTTTTATTCAAGGGTTACTCATTGCAATACGTTCAAACTAGCAAAATAGTTCAATGATGTCTGTGCTGTTTTTCCGTTATTTTGCTTTTTTCTTTGAGTTTGGCTTCTAATATTGCTTTAGCTGCCTCTCCTCCCTCTATGCCCCAGAAGCCCCTTACTGCGCCAATTGTTTCAGGATCTGAGCTTGAACAAAATAGTAAGTCCATCTTCGACTTTCCATAGGGTTTGGCATTAATTGGTCCAAATTCTTGGTCGCTGAATTTTACTAATTCACTAACTTCATTGTCTGCAAATACAAGGGCTCTGTGATCGGTTAATGCATATATAGTATGCAGTTCTCTTTTTTGTGAAAAGTAGGGAATAGATAGCATGCCTAGTCCGACCGCAACAAAAGGTAGACCCCAAAGCACCATGAGACTTCCACCTATTTTGCTGTCGTTGCGGATGCCCGTTATGGCACCACCCACCCAACAAATACTGACGATTGTCCAGATGATGGCAAAAGGAATGAAAACAATCTTGGCCATGCCTTCGTGACCAGGCTCGGGGGTGGCGACAAACAATATATTTTCGTTTGCTGCAATTTTTGCATGCGCTTGTTGGCGCAGAGTATTAGTCAACGTTTGCTCTGGTGCTCCGGCCTTAATTGACAAGGATGGTTTCTCTAGAGCCGCTAGCCACCAACCGACAAATGGTGCTGCTGTAACCACAGCGCAAACAATAATTAGCAGTTTTAACCCGGGTGGCACCGTTCTATCTGAATTGCCAAAAGCCAACCACGGTGTAGGATCTTTAGCCGAGTAAGCTTCATAGGGGTTTTTGAGTAAGTGCTTGATTCGTGCTCTTTCGTACTCAGCCGTTTTGAGCAGTGAAAGATACGATTTTGTCAGAGGAACGATTTCACCTGACTTCAGTAAGAACTGCAGGCGATATGCTTCATCTCCTTCAGAATCTTTACTGGTACTAATGGTGATGTCAGCAATTGTTTGACAATCGATAGTGCGTATTATGCGTTTGCTAAATCGCTTGCCGAAGATTACGCGGTTACAGCTGCGGTCTAATAGTATTTCATCAAGCCCCGCTTTTACTATCATGAAAGCTACAAATGCCGAAGCAAATCCCATAGAAGAAAGGGCTAGCTTGGCTACGAGCGATAGCTGATCACTGTTTGAGGCCAAACCCCAAGGTGCAATAACAAATAGAATTCCGCCAAAGAGAAATGGTAAGGCAAAGAACCAGGTGAGAATTGAATCTCTAAGCAGAATAGTTGTATTGGTGCCAGGTCTCTGGTAACCAACCAATCTTTTTTCTTTTCTTGCCATTTGTTTAACACACGTCTAGAGCACAGCTAGCGCATTTCTAGCGTACAAATTGTCTCTTCCATTCTTTAGCATAGTCTGCAAACATGCCGGTTTCGCGCAAGGCTCTCAAGGCTTTGAGCTGTCCTTCTGATGCTTCAATGTCGCCTTGATTGACGCCCCGTATGGCTTTTGCGACCTGCCAGCCGGCCTGTTTCCACAACGGATAGTGGCCGTTGTCTGCGCCATTTTCGTGGTCGATTATGGCCTGGGTAGCTTTCTCTGGCGTCATATTAATAAGGCGGTTGCCGTGATAGCCATCATCTAAAGTTATCAGCGCGTGCCAAGGGTCTTTTTTTCCATGCCATGAATCAATCGTTTTCGGCACTTGGTCTTTATCTTCGATGGGCAAACCCATTTTGCCCATACCGATGCGAAAATCTGACCATAGCCGGCATTTCTCAAGCTCTGATAGATCTGGTCTTTTGGCAATGCGGTCCATGATTGAACCGATTTCGCCAAAACTAACTTTTCCGTCAGCGTCGCGGTTGTTGGCGTCGGCTTTGCTTGTGTACGGTTTGAGCAATTCACCGGCCATGCCTGCTATTTCTCGGCGGCGAGCATCAGGAATAGAACTAAAATCGGCAGGAAGCTGGGTGACAAGCTGAGGGCCGCCTTGGCCATCGAAAGCTTTCATAGCATTGGCGTCGTTACCGCTGCTTTGGGCCAGCACCATTGAGCGGCGAAAGTCTTCTGGTTTGCTATAAAGCGACTGGGCGAGGTTGGGCTGCTCGCCTTTTCCATCACCAATAGGGTCGCGCTCAAGAGCTCGACCAGGGTTTTGTAGAGTGTCGCCTGTGGGTTTGTCAGACATAGTAAGCACTTAGCAGGTACTTCTAATAAATGCCCCATTTGTGGCAAAAATAATCACTGCTTGGGCTTGATCGACAGAAGCACTATCCGGCGCAGGGTATGGCTGAGAATGAGTGGAATCAGCACAATATTGCGTCCCAGCGCTAGCGGCCAAGCGTAGCCGGGAATATCTGGGGTTTTGCCGCAGTTAATGTCAGCTAGGGCAAGGGCCAGTTTGCGCAAGTGGCTAGGGCCGAAGGGGCCATCATTAATCTGGTCGATTAATTTGCTGGGAATACCCTTTTCGCCCATGAGTGCCCCACACCAGGCACCTACGATAGCGGCATTGCTATCGGTATCGCCACCGGCCCTAATAGCCCATTGCAGTGCTGTTAATGTGTCGCTGCCCCAGCGCAGAAATGAGAAGGTGGCCAGGGCAACACTGTGATTTACAAAGCCACTGCAGCCCAGCTGCCGGGCCGCCACTTCTATCGTGGCTTGCTCATCGCTGAGCTGGCGAGCCAATTTTAGTATTTTCAATAATGATTGTTCTTTGACGACGGTTATGGCTTCATCAAAGCAGCCGTTGCGGCAGCCTTGATCGTGAGCGCCTCTGCTTGCATAGGCTGCTGCTGCCATTTCGGCGACAAACAAAGCTCCCTCAATTGCCCTTTGGTCGAGGTGGGTGGTGCGGGCAATACTGTCGCCCACTTTGAGTCGATATTCTTTGTTGTTGTGATAAACGACGCCTATAATAGCTGCCCGCATGGCAGCTCCGTTGCCGGCTGACTGAATACCAGTTACTTTGGCTCCAGTTAGCATTTTTAGGCAAGACTGGCTGGTGGCGCGGCCAACACCAAAAGGCAGGCGAGAAAACCATCCCAGCATGGCCACTTTGAAGGCCTGTGTCGCTCCACTGAGGTCATTAGGATAGCGGGCCAGTGATTGGGCAAGCAGAGCAGCCTGCTCAGTATCGTCGCTGACAAAGCCAATGTTACCCAGTAAATAATAGCGGTCAATTGCAGCGGGAAACCAATTTGATATCGTTTTGGCAGAAAGGCCTTCCATGAAGAGCCCTAAGGCATCACCAGTGGCGGTGCCAAGCAGCACACCAGCGAGATGGCTATAAATCTGACTATGTTTGGTCATTGGCTCAACCAATTTTCTGGTGATTCAACTTCTAGAATTGATTTTTCGTTTGCCACTACCTTTGGCAAAGTCAAACGTATGCGACGTGGTAAGCAGGCTTTGGCAAAGTCAGTGATGGCTTTCTTGCTAATAGTGCAGCCGTGAAAATCAATATAAGCAAGCTTGGGTAGGGTCGCTAGAATTGGTAATACTTTATCTGAAGTTATACTCGCTTCTAAATTTAGGTATGAGAGATTTTTGCAAGTGGCTATCAATTTGGCATCGGCTTCAGATAATGGTTGCTCTAAAGCGTTTAGGCCAAGAGTATCAATTTTGTTTGAGCCTTGTAACGCTTGCAGCAGCTTCGTATGGTTGTGGATAAATCCGCAGTACAGCTTCCTCAGCTCTTTCAAGCGTTTGAAAGTGGCCATGCCATCGCCGCTTATATTGGTGCTGCTGACGTTGAGTACTTCGAGATTAGTCATTTTGTTTAGGTCGGCAATTTCTTCGTCACCCAGTATGCCACCTTGCAGGTTTAG
>JAKFVU010000064.1:38845-43906 GCA_021732025.1 Candidatus Obscuribacterales bacterium
AATTTTTTATTGGGCAAGACATCTGAAAGTAATGGTGCTGGCTCATCTCTGTGCATAAGCATGGTATCAACAGAATTATTGCCTTCAAAAGGAACATAGCCAGTTAATGCCTCAAAAAGGGTGCACCCGATTGAGTATATGTCTGAGCGAGAATCGATATTGCTACCAGAGCACTGTTCTGGGCTCATATAAAACGGACTACCAAAGACCTCACCGGCAAGAGTCAGGCTCTGCATTTTGCTGGCTTCTGAGCCGATAAGCTTTGAAATGCCGAAGTCTAAAACCTTTACTGTTGACGAGGCATTTTCACTGCAAAGCATGATGTTGGCTGGTTTAATATCGCGGTGCACAATATCGTTGCGGTGGGCGTATGCGAGGCCTGTGGCTACTTCAAGAAAAATGTCTATTGCTGCAGTTAGCGATAACTGGCCCTCTACCGCTAGAATCTCTTCGAGACTGCGTCCTTTTAGATAGTCCATGGCATAGAAAGGAATTTTTCCATCGTGGATTCCTAGATCATAAACTTTGACAAAAGTTGGGTGGTTGAGCGAAGCCATTGTCTTAGCTTCAGCTTTAAAGCGTAGCCAGTTTTGTTGATTGACTAGCTCGGGTGTTAAGACTTTAAGGGCAAAGAGTTTTTGGAGAGAAGTTTGCTCGACGAGATAAACCACGCCCATGCCGCCCATGCCAATCAAAGAAACTATGCGAAAAATGCCACCAACTATCGTATCGACTGGCATGATCGCCTCGGCCATTGACTCGACCGCTGTCAAATTCTGAGCCTTGATATTTTCGGTAAACTGTTTCTTTTTCGCCAGCCGCTTAGCTGTTTGAGTGCGCTTTGCTACAGAGTTCGGTGACACTTCGGCACTGTCGGAACATTCACAGCGCAACTCTTTGAATAGAAATGAAGTAAACGATCCGGCTCTTTTATCTAGTGGTTTCGATTTGCCACAGACAGCACAGAGTGGTCGAACTTCGTCATCTTCTTCTTTTTCACGGTGAGAGCGTGCATCTGGTTTTCTTGCGGCACACTGGCAATAATTGTGTTCAAAGAAATATGATGTAAATGAACCTGCCCGACCAGCAAGCGGAGGTTTGCCACAATTTTTGCAACGTTGGTTGCTCATTGCCCCTCCGGCTCCTTCAGGTTCAAGTTTTCTGTAGTTAGGTTGGTTGAACTTTTAGCAGACCCGGGGCCTATTGACCCCAGATGGCCTTGAAAGTCAACTTTTATTTTTCTGGGTAGATAGGCCTTCTTGAATTTTTCAACTGCTTCTTTGCTAACAACGCAAAACTGCAAATCGATAGATTCTAAATTTGGCAGTGTGCTGAGAATTTCTAAAACCTTGTCTGAAGAGACACTTGCTTGTAACCCTAAAAATTTGAGGTTTTTGCAGGTGCTAATTAACTTCGCATCTGCTTCTGACAGCGGAGTTTCAAGCGAGTCGATTGCTAGAGTTTCAAGAGAGGTGGAGCCTTCTAGAGCTTTCAGTATTGCACTGTGCCCGGCGTTGGGGCATGAGCCATAATGTAATGCCCGTAATTTAGGCAGTCTTGCTAGCTTACTTAGTGCTGCTGGTGTTACTTCTGTAGCATCAATGTTGAGCCTTTCTAAATTAGGAAGTTTATTTATTTGTGCCAGACCTTCGTCGTTGAGTTTAGTGCCGAAGAAAGTAAGGTTCTTTAGGCCTGTAAGTTTGGCAATGTGTGGCAATACTTGTTTGAGATAGAGCGGAGTCGACTGTTCTGTAGGAGTTTTCAGGCTAGTTAAATCTGTCGGCCTGAACGAATCGAATACTTCTGGATGCACAAAAGCGTAGTGGTCAGGGCTGAAAATTAGTTCAGTGTTTGCTGGAAAAGTGACTATTGATTGGGCCTTTTTATGCTTATGTAGTTTTTCAATCGTACCGATGGCGCCAATTGAATAGTCGCTAGGAAAGTCAAATTGAATTGTGTTGCCGTCGTCAGTTAGCTTCGAGTAATATCTGGATTTAGTCTTGTCATTGTCTGCTGTTGTTGCTGGCGCAAGCTCGTAGCTGTCGCTGCCAGTGCTAGTGGTAAACGTGTCAATTTTGGAACCACCGTAAAAATTTATCGCCGCATAAGCAACTGCTAAAAGCATCAATGTAGCTGTCGACAAAATAATCACTTTGGTTAGCGTTGACGAAGTCTTTTGACTTGTATCGTTGTCATCATTCTCATAAGTATCCAGCAGACTATTCCAAGTGCGAAAGGCTGGCGAAGTGGCCTGCAGCTCTTGGCCACTTTTTATTTTTTCTAAGTCTAAGACTAGTTCTTTAGCCGACTGATAGCGGTCTCTCGGTAGTTTAGCCAAGCAGGTTGCTACAACTGCTTCTAGGGTGAGAGGGAAGGCCTGGTTTGGTGCAATATCGTTAAGTAGAGGCGCTGCATCTTCTTGGTGCTTGAGCATAATTTCAAGTGAATTGCTGCCACTAAATGGAATGCAAGCGGTCAGGGTTTCAAATAGCGAACAACCAATCGAATATATGTCAGAGCGAGCGTCTGTCGCTTCACCAGCGCACTGCTCTGGGCTCATGTAGAAAGGGCTGCCAAAAATATCACCGACCATAGTCATACTTTGGTGTTTTGCATCGTCAGAACTTATTAGTTTTGATATGCCAAAATCTAAGATTTTTACTGCTGTAATACCATTGGCGGTGCTGAGCATAATGTTGGCTGGCTTAATATCGCGGTGAATAATGCCATTGCGATGGGCATAAGCTAGGCCGTTGAGAGCTTCGATAAAAATGTTCAAGGCCGCTTCTAATTGAAGAGGCCCCTCTTCGGCAAGAATTTCTTCGAGGCTGCGGCCGCTGATAAATTCCATCGAATAGAACGGCATAGTGCCGGCGTGGATACCCAAATCATAAACATTGACAAAAGATGAATGCTGCAGCGAGGCCATAGTTTTCGCTTCAGCTTTGAAGCGCTGCCAGTTGTGCTCATTGACTAATTCGGGAGCCAGCACTTTCAGGGCAAATTGTTTGCCCAGTGCCGTCTGCTCGACGAGATAGACCACGCTCATGCCACCTTGGCCAATTTGTGAGATGACGCGATAGTTGCCACCAATCATAGTGCCTTTAGCTAAAATTAGCTGTTCGCCTTCAACCGCTGCGGCGGTATTCTTTCTCAGGCCTTCGGTAAACTGTTTTTTCTGTGCAATTCTCGCTGCCGTTTGCGAGCCTGCTCTAGACGAATGCCTCTGCAATTGCTGAGACGACTGCTTAGACGATGACCCAGAACAGCTGCAGCGCAGCTCTTGAAAAAGAAATGATGTAAATGAGCCAGCGCGCTTATTATCAGGTTTTGACTTGCCACAGTTGGCACAGACAGGGCTTGATTCGTTGGTCTGCGCTATTTCTTTTTTTGCTTTTGCGGTAGCTACTTTATTATTGGAGCATTGGCAGTAGTTATGCTGGAAAAAATAAGATGTGACTGAACCAGCTCTTCCAGCGAGAGGCGGTTTGCCACAATTTTTGCAAAGGTCGCTGCTCATTATCTCTCCACGCGCAGTTAATTCTAGCAGTTTTGACCTATGCAGATATGGGCATGAAAACCAATAATGAAGGCCCATGATGATTGATAATAGTGGTCGTTTAAAATCTAAAACTAAAGCCATAGCGAGCATTGTGCTTAGCGTGTTGAGCTTTTCGTTGGCAGCAAATTTAGAAGCAGCGGCACTTAAAAACAAGACTAAGACTAAGACTAAGTCTGCTAGGCAGGCAGGAGTTTCGGCTGTTGGACTTGAGTCTTTGAAGCAAAAAGCGCTGCAAATGTATATGGTGCGAAACTACCCTGAGGCCTGCAAGCTTTTTCGAGAGTGTGTCAAAAGAGAACCTCGTGACGCCTCATTTCAATATTATTTGGGAGTGTCTGCTCTCTATGCAAACGAACTAGAAGTTGCTGAGCATGCTCTCTGCCGGGTCGTTGTAATGACTGAACCAACAAGCGAATGGGGCACCCTGGCTGGCAATGCTTTGAAAGATTGGAAGAAGCAGTTCAGCTCGATACGCCCATATTCGCAGTCAGAAAACGGTAACCTAAGACGTTGGGATAAATCGAAAGGTGAGATCAAAGTTTGGATTGCCGATGGTTTGCAGCTACCTCCCGGCTTTGTTGGTCCAGACCTAACAGTCGATAAATGCCGCACACTGTATTCACTGTTTGATAGACCGGGGTTCTTTTCGCGCCTAGACCGAGTTGAACACTATGTGCCAAATTATGCCTCAATTATTAGAGAAGGAATCAATGATTGGGCTTGGGTGGCAGCAGAAGGCATTGTCAAATTCAAGTTTGTCGATGATCCCAAGAATGCTGATGTCTTGTATTTCTGGTGCCCACAAAGTGGTGGTGATTCTGTTGGTCGCACATTCTACCCTTGGACTAATACGGCGCGAGCACGATGCATTGTCCATGTTGAAACTTCTTACTTACGCAAGTGGGGTGCCAATACCCCCAAACAGTTGCGTGAGACCAGCGCCCATGAGTTTGGCCATGTTTTAGGCCTCGGTCAGCACAGCAACTTGTCTAGCGATGTGATGCGCGGACACGGGGAGACCATTAGTTGGATGCAGCAAGCTCAGTACTCGAACGTCAGCCCTGTCACCCGCAACGACTTTGTCACTTTGCGCGCTTTGTATGAACTGCCCCCTGATTATCTCTACGTGCCGTTCGTCGATAAGTAGGTCGTTGTCAAGTCGTTGCGATTGCAAATACTTGCTTAGCATCTAGGCGCTTGCCAAGCCAGGTGCGTTAGCATGTATGCTCATATAGATGCTTCACGCCTCGTCAAGGAGAAACTACGCCAATGCGTCATCCCAGCGTTCCCGAATCATTGGAAGGTTGGTGGATCCTCCACCGTATGTTTGATTTCGACCGTTTGTCCTGGGACGAACTGCCGGCCGATGAGCGTGCAAGTATCTTAAAAGAAGCAACTACAGCTCTTTCAAACTTGAAAGATGGTGAGGATAGCGACCTCGGTCTGGCTCAGATGGTTGGTCACAAGTCTGACCTTATGCTTACTCACTACAGCAGAAA
>JAKFVU010000016.1 GCA_021732025.1 Candidatus Obscuribacterales bacterium
GGTTATCGCTACAATTTCCGGTCTGCGCAGACCTGTCGTTTCCACTTAACCCCTCGGCTCAAAGCACTCAACTTATTTATTGGTGGGTGCTCACCGGTTATGCAATTAGTATATCCGAGCAGAAATCTATTGGAAGTCCCCCGTTGAAAATACTTTGCATATCTCTTGGTAATTTCAAATGCCGCTTTAGTGGCCGCGATCTATATCTGCGCCACTAGCCAAGCGCGTGAACCATGGTGCCACCATGAGTATATTCATTTGTATATGCATTTATGCACACCTTCCATAAAACAGACCAATCCATTTGGACAATGCGGAACCAATATGGATTTTTTTGGTCCGTGCCCAAGTGCGCCGAGATCTCTAGAGGACCTACTTTCTATGAACATCAAAAATGCCATTGCCAGTGTTGCGGTTAAGGATATGGTGGCCTCTGTATCTTGGTATCAAAAGCTATTCGAGCGAGAGCCCGATTCGCGGCCAATGCCAGAGGTAGCTGAATGGAAATTTGAACGAGGTGGTTGGCTACAGGTTTATCACTTACCAGAGCGAGCAGGGGCGTGTTCTGTGACCTTAGCCGTGAGTGATCTTGAGGAAGTGATTGCCCATCTCGACCAGCTTCAAATAGATACAAGTACGCGCACTACTGATGTCAAAGTGAAAACTGTAATGATTGTGGATCTTGACGGCAACCACATCGCCTTGGCTCAAGCTCTGGATAGCACCATAGCTCAGTAGTTATTGCTTAGATTTCGGAGCTAACTGCCTTTCAACAAATTGATGCTAACCGTAGCCAAGTCTGATTGTGGAAACTTACAGAAATGCGTTAGGTCGGGGTGCAGGCCTGCCTCAGCAGCGATTTGATTATAAACATCCACTTCCAGAATGTACTGATCTGAGAACCCGTGGGTAGCATCGTATGCGGTGGCTGACGTGAGGCCGAAATTGGCGGCAGCAAGCTTGGGTGAGATGGTGTGCAGTTCGATGACCAAAAGTCCAAAGCGGCGAACAAATGGCTCCCATCGGCGGAAATGTTCTAGCAGGCCAGCCTCTACATCGTTGTTATTCAATCGTTTGCCCCGAAAACAGAAAGCGCCGGTAGACTGACTGACCCGACCAGTGAGTGGATCAGCTGGTGGCTCCCATGGTCGATTGTGATCAAGGAAGGTGCGCACGTTGAGCAGGTCTTCCAGCGCTATACCATAGTTGTCGCTGAGATCACGGGCCAGGAGATCGGGTCGCCCGATGTCTCCCCAAGTGACTTTAGCCCAGATGTCGGCCTTAGAAAGATTGGCACGAGTGACGCGAAGGGCGACTTCATTGTAGTCGGCACCAACCAATAGCAAGGGGTAATCTTCTAGCATCTTGCCTCGCAATGTGCGCTGAGAGATTACCTCAAAGATGTGCTGCAAAAATGCGCCGTTGCCACAGCCCATGTCGACTATGCCTTTTGGCTGCTCATCGAGAGGACCATTGAATAGCTCAATAATGATCTCGTCTATCTTCTTGAAATAACTCATATGCGCACCGCCACTTCCCCACACGTTCATTTCGCGGTCTACGTGCAGCTCGGGCAGTTCGGGCTTGGTGTTCGTCAAAATTTCAGCGTTACCAAATATGAGTTCTTCGAGGTTTCGGAAAGTCGGAATATAAGAAACTGTCACTCCGTAGGCACTGGCCCTACGTGCAAAAAACAAGCCCTTCTCAGTAAATCGATATGTCTGTGCTTTCTTTTCGAACCATCCAAGATGGACAAAGAAATCGAGAATTTTACTGAAGCTCTCTGCGTCTTCGTGAAATTCATCCGCCTTGAATGATGCTTCCATGAAGTACTTATGAAACATTCCGCCCATGCCGAGAGAGACAATAGTAGGGCCAATTGCAATGCCTTCAATGTGCATCAACACTTGTTCTTGAACGCTCCTGGTGGTGGGGTCGCTGGAAAACTCGATGCCATAGTTCTCCTGGTATTTTTTGAAAATACCCTCCAACACGGTAAAGGGAGCTCTTTCGAATTTGCGTCTGTGAAATTGACCGGAAAGTCGAAGCAGCGTCACTACATCTTTGTAAAGCCGACAAAGTTCGAAGGCCACGGCACTTCTTGCATTGATACTGTAGTTAACTTTGTTTGTTGCATTATCAACTTCGGCATCGAGCCAACCTTGAGATGAGAGGATGCGCAAAGCAACGTTGAGATATCCCTCATTGGCTTTGAATTTGGAGGCCAGTTCGGTGACATCTGCCGTTTTGTGATCGAGCAGGTGTTGTAAAACGCCCTTCTCAAGCAGTGTATAGGCAGTGGGCGCTGTTGCAATTCCATCCAAATGGCGGAATATCGTAGCGCGCAGGGCAGCTTTGTCTTGTTTGGTCAACGACATGATGATTTAAGCCATTTAGATTGCCGGTAGAAAGGCTAATCTTATCAAACACTGTAGATGGTGGAACGGACGCAACTGCACAAACAAAAAGACCGCCCAGATTGCTCTGCGGCGGTCTATTTACTATCGTCTGACTGCCTATTGCGTAGGCTCGATATTTCTTGCTGCTTCAAGTCAGAATCCACAGCTAGCGGGTTATCACTACAGTTTCCGGTCTGCGCAGACCTGATGTTTCCACTTAACCCCTCGGCTCAAAGCACTCAACTTATTTATTGGTGGGTGCTCACCGCTTATGTAATTAGTATATCCGAGCAGAAATCTATTGGAAGTCCCCCGATGAAAATACTTCGCATATCTGCTGGCAATTCGAAGCATAGCCCTAGTCAACGCTATCGATATCTAATTCAATAGCCAAGCGCGTGAACCATGGTGCCACCATGAGCATATTCATTCGTATATAGAGTTATGCACAGCAATCTAGAGTCTTGACGACAACCACATTGCCGTTGCCCAAAGTCTGGATGTCGCAATATCAAACTGGAAAATCCGAAAAGCTACTCTAGCCATCCAAGCTGCCAGACCGTGCTACCAGACAACAACTTCTCGAAATCCGGCCAGTTATTGCGCGGACCACCGGGATAATTGGGACAGAATAGAACCAGATGTTTGCTTAACAACTTTAGATCTTTTACTGGCGGCGCTTTGGGTAGCTGGATGTCAAAAGCATTAAAGCTAAAAGCAGATAATTCAGCACCATACTTGTCACGCCAGCTTTTCAGCACAGCAACCTGAACTTCAGTGGGCACCCGCTGGCACAAATATTCATTTCTAAAAAACGCAGGTATTTGCCAACTTTGCTGCACGGGCACAAAACAAACAACAATATCTTTGTCGTCGTCTTTCTTCCTTTGTTCTTGAGCCTCTCTAATGCTGTCATCAACAATTTTTAGTTTCTCGTGCTCTGAAAGCTCAGGCCCACCAGTGATTTGCTGAGTCGGTACTACGGTGGTGATACCAGTCTTGGAATCGGTAGATGAACCGCCCATCAGTGCAACAGGTGCACGGGACATGTCTTCTAAAAACTCTTCTCTACTTACAACACTCGGATCAAAACCTATTACCGAAAGACAGCTTATTGGTGCGACTCTTCTAAAGCTCGTTTGGTTAGACATCTCTTTGAGATGTCCTTGTTTCTCTCTCAGCGCATACCACTTATCGAGATCAAGACTTTTAGCGCTGTTTAAGACATCGGCTGTGGATTTAGCAGAATCAATTTCTGCAGCGGCCTGCTCCAAGATTCGCATGTTGCTCAGCAAAACTGGACACCAATTGCTGCCAGCTGTCTTCTTGCGCATATCTTTCAAAAACGCTTCAGCCTGTCCAGCTTTTATCGGTATGTAGCAGAGGTAGTTCCCATCAGCGGTTTTAATTTTTGCAAGTCCGTCGACAGAGAATTCAGGAGCATTACGCAAACGCTCCAAGACGCCTTTGTGTGAGTCCTCACCAGAGCAGGAGCTTGCGAGAATTGATGTGGTGAGCGCAAACAGAACAGCGAAGGCGGCGGCCCGAATAAAAACTAAAAGTCTCAAAAGCATTGTTTAAATCACTATTCTAAAAGTACTGATCTCAAAAGATGTCGGAGAGTTTCAACAGAAACTGTCTCTGTCAAAATAGCACAAACAAAAAGACCGCCCAGATTGCTCTGCAGCGGTCTAATTACTATCGTCTGACTGCCTATTGCGTAGGCTCGATATTTCTTGCTGCTTCAAGTCAGAATCCACAGCTAGCGGGTTATCACTACAGTTTCCGGTCTGCGCAGACCTGATGTTTCCACTTAACCCCTCGGCTCAAAGCACTCAACTTATTTATTGGTGGGTGCTCACCGCTTATGTAATTAGTATATCCGAGCAGAAATCTATTGGAAGTCCCCCGATGAAAATACTTCGTATATCTCTTGGTAATTTCGAATGCAGCTTTAGTGGCCGTGATCTATATCTACGCCAATAGCCAAGCGCGTGAACCATGGTGCCACCATCAACATATTCGCTTGTATATACAGTTATGCACAGGCCGCTGCAAGACCGGAAGATTCGGATTCAATTTCCAAAGCTGTCAGACTTTTGGCCAAAAATCTGACAGCTTTTAAATCCAAATAGAAGAGACCAGCCCTGCTAGGCCCCTGGTACATTGAGCATGCCAGTAGTCAAACATTGGAAGCCTAGCCAAGAAGCGGCAAGCAAACACCAGAAGCAGGCAAAGACTCGATTCATGCGTTTCATAAGGCCTCTCAATCTATCTTCAATCCAACTTTCAATCTAATAATAGATAGCTTTAGCTTACCACTCACTTGAAAACGCCGCTCTAGCAATGCTGCTAATAAAGCGCTCGGAATGAATTCATATATAGGAAAAACCTGGGGTGATATTGCTTCCACCTACTAGAATTAAACCTGTTAGAAGAGAAAGGCACCCAAATGGCTTATAACGACCTGCGCGAATTCATAGAAGCTCTCGACAAAGCAGGAGAGCTGATGCGCATCACAGCCCCTGTTTCTGCAGAATTGGAAATAGCTGAGATTACTGACCGCGTCAGCAAGCTGCCAGGTTCTGAAAACAAAGCCCTTTTGTTTGAAAATGTTATCGGCTACGACATGCCGGTTCTCATCAACGCCCAAGGTTCAATGAAGCGCATGTGTCTTTCACTCGAAGTAGAAGACCTAAATACCATCGCAGACCGCATCCGGGTCTTCATTAAACCCAAAGTCCCTGAAAGTTTCATGGCCAAGTTGGCCTTCCTGCCAACCATTATGGAAGTGGGTAAATTCCCGCCTAAAATCGTAACGGGACCGGCTCCCTGTCAGGAAGTGGTGATAACTAATCCAGCTGACCCGATGCTCGATAAGCTGCCAATCATCACCTGCTGGCCAGAAGACGGTGGCCCTTTTGTTACCATGGGCGCCGTCATCACCAAAGATCCGCACAACGGCAACCGCAACGTCGGCATGTATCGCGTGCAAAAGTTCGATAACAATACGACCGGCATGCACTGGCACAAGCACCACGATGGCGCTAAGAATTTCGAAAATTCTCGGCGTGATTCTATGTCGTCGGCCGATCCAGATCATCCCGATTCGCCTGCCAATCAGCCCACCGAGCCACCAAACTATGGCACTTTCTTCAATAAAGAAGAATACGAAAAGCCAGGCAATCGCATGGAAGTGGCAGTGGTACTCGGTGCCGACCCATCAATAACCTATGCTGCCACAGCTCCTCTTCCGCCTGAAATCGACGAAATGATCTTTGCTGGATTTCTGCGCCAAAGCCCTGTGCGACTGGTTAAATGCAAGACCATTGACCTTGAAGTTCCAGCTAGCGCCGAAATCATTATTGAAGGATACGTAGATCAAAAAGAGCTGAGGCGCGAAGGTCCATTTGGCGACCACACTGGCTTCTACAGCTTAGCTGGGCTATTTCCTGTCTTCCACGTCACTGCAGTTACCCACAGAAAAAACCCAATTTATCAGACCACTATCGTCGGCAAGCCTCCGCAAGAAGATTGCTTCTTAGGTAAGGCAACTGAGCGCATCTTCATGCCCATGGTGCAGATGCTGGTGCCCGAGATTACTGACATGAATCTACCTTGGGAAGGCGTCTTCCATAACTGCGTCATTGTCGCCATCGATAAGCGCTTTCCTGGCCACGCCCGCAAAGTGATGAGCGCAATTTGGGGTTTAGGACAAATGATGTTCACCAAATTTGCCATCATCGTAGATAAAGATGTCAACGTTCATGACCTATCAGAAGTAGCGCTACACGTCTTTGGCAACACAGATCCAAAGCGCGACATGATGTTTGTGGAAGGACCGCTAGACATACTCGACCATGCCTCACCACTCATGGGTTACGGTTCTAAGGTTGGAATAGACGCTACGCGCAAATGGAAATCGGAAGGCTTTGATAGAGAATGGCCAACTCCGATAATAATGTCTGAACCAGTCAAAACCCAGGTCAGCAGCCGTTGGGCGGAGTATGGATTTAGTCAAAAGCCAAAAAAGTAAGATGCCAAGCGGAAACGTTTAATCTTCAGGCGATGAAAACTTGAGTTGGTGGGCATAAAAGAAATACGAACATAGTGACGCTGCCGAAAAAGCTAAGCGTAGAACGGTTCGGTCTTACCTTATAACTCAGGTGTTTTCTATGAGCCAGTTGAAGCGCATAGCTACTTTTGTCGTGCTTGCATGTTTGACCATCACCTCGGTCACTCAGCAGCCTGCTGCCGGTCATCGTGTCGCTCCAACCGACACTTATCACCGCGCTTGGCAGTTAGTGCACGATAACTACTATGACGGCAATTTCAACGGCAAGAACTGGAATGATTTCGAGCACAAGTTCGACAATCAAATCAAGACACCTGCTGACGCTCAGAAATACGTCAAAATTATGCTTGAGTCGCTTAACGACCCATACACCCGCTACCTTGACCCACGTGCCTTCCAAGATGAAAACGACGCCATTGACGCTCGCATCGTCGGTATCGGCATCAATCTTCAACAAAGCAAAGACTTACAAAAACTGATTGTTACCCGCACTATCGAAGGCGGCCCCGCCGAGACTGCTGGTGTTAGAACCAGAGACGAGATAGTAGGAATCGACGGCGTTTCAGCAATCGGCATGACTCCCGAGCAAGCTGCTGACAAAATCCGCGGCAAAGCTGGCAGCCCAGTGCAACTCAGCCTCAAGTCTGAAGGTAATGGCCCAGTACATGCAGTGAACATCACTCGCCAAGAAATCGTTATCCATGCCGTTAGCTCTAGAATGCTCAAAGACAGCAACATCGGCCTAATCAATCTTTCGACCTTTATCTCCAATGATGCATCCCGTGAATTCAAGCAAGCCTTGAGCAAACTATCCCGCGCTGATGGCTTGATTATCGACCTCCGCGACAATCCAGGCGGATTGCTTTCCAACGCTCTCGAAATCTCGGACATGTTACTCGAAGGCGGCGCCATCGTCAGCACCGTTAGCCGTCACGGCCGTCACACCGATATAGCTTCCGGCGAACCTGCTACTCACCAACCAATCGTACTTCTCGTTGATGAAGAGTCGGCAAGCGCATCTGAAATTCTCGCTAGTGCTCTCAAAGACAATGGTCGCGCTGTTGTGGTCGGTAACAAAACCTACGGCAAAGGCCTTGTTCAAGAGATCAATAGACTTCCCGGTGGAGCTGCTATCCACATCACTGTCAGCCGCTACCTCACTGCTGCCGGCACCGACATCAACAAAGTTGGAGTGATTCCAGACATCACCGAAACTGACAAAGACAAACAAATGAAAGTAGCCCTCTCTTGCTTGAGAGAAAAAATTGCCAGCCTCAAACCAGTACGCACAAGCAATTTGTCTATCAGCAGATAATAATAGAAAGAGGCGCTTGATGAGGCCTTCATGCTAAAGCTCAAACGATACACTTGCCTGGCGCTCGTCTCAATGACGGGCGCTTCGCTGCATATTCTCAACTGTTCTGCAGCTTACGCCGGTGACCAGTTGAGCGCACCACCAGGCAGCTTCGTGCAAAGCACAAATAGTTCGGAATCTAATTCGGCTGCTAATCAACCTGGAAATTTTGATCAGAGCCGAAATCAACAGCAAGGGCAATATCCTCCTCAGCAGGGATATCAACCCGGATACCAGCAGGGACAGCCCTATCAGGCCAATCCGCAGTATCAAGGTAATCCACAGTTTCAGGGCAATCAGCAAAACCAGTCTAATCTGCAAAACCAACCACAAGGCTTCCAGCCCAACCAGCAATATCAACAGCCTCAACAGTTCCCAGCCACCCAGCCGAATCAAGGCTATCAACAAAGTCAAGGATTTCAGCCCAATCAACAGTATCAGCCTGCGCAGCAGAACTTCCAGCAGCCGGCGATACAGCAAAATTTCCAACAACCAGCAATGCAGCAGACCTATCAACAGCCGCAACAAGGCTATCAGCCTCCTATGCAGCAAAGTTTTCAACAACCCCAACAACAAAGCTTAGGTAATGCGCCGGTACAAGGCGCCGTGCAAGAAAACCAACTAGAACAAGAACTTAGCCAAACCCCGATACAAAACGATCCCAATTGGCCGACTGATTTTTCCAATTCAGCAAAAAATGGTGCCAGCCAACCGGCCTCAGGTCAGGCAGAAGCTGTCCAACAAAATACTCCAGCTCAGCCAAGCGCCGCAGCAGCTGTCGGCACTGCCCTGGTAAAAACACTGGGCGCAGTAATGGTCGCTCGTTCAGCTAATAACATGTATGGTGGCAGCCCACTTAGTCGCATGATGGGCGGCAACTCTATGATGGGTAATCCGATGATGGGTGGAATGGGTGGAATGGGTGGCATGATGGGTAACCCGATGATGGGCGGTATGATGGGCAACCCGATGATGGGCGGTATGGGCGGAATGGGTGGCATGATGGGCAACCCCTATGGATACAACACCAATGGTGGCATGATCAATTTATTGATGAACAAAATGATCAACCGCTAAAAGTTATTTGAGAGGAGTATTGAGATGGATGGCTCAGCCATAAAAGCGGCGTTAGCAAGCACACTGGTATTGTGCGCCGTAATGTATTGCGCTCCTGCTCGCTGCCAAGATCCCTTCAACGACAATCAAACCTGGGCGGCTCAGCCACCGGGTGCATTTCTCAATAACAAACCAACAGCGAAGAAAGCTGTAGCCACTCAAGCGGTAAAGAAAACAGCAAGCAAACCAGCACCGCTAAAACCGAATGTGCAAAGCCAACCAACTCTTTCTCGAGCTGGGGGCAATCAGTCTTCGTCGCAGTTCCCTGCCATGAATCAGCAACAGTCTAATCAACAGATGGGTCAATCGGACTGGCAGCAGATGGGAAGCGCGGGCAACTCAAGCAATTCGCAGATGGGCACTTCCGATTGGGTAGCTCCAACTAATGACGGATTTAACGATGAATCAACCCAATCATCCAATCAAGACAATCAAGATAATGGCCAAGGATGGGTCACTAATACTAATCAAAACTCGGGTCAAAGTTCGGGTCAGAACTTTAGTCAGGGCGGCGGTTCAAGTGGTCAGATTGGCCAATCAGGCTGGAATAATCCAGGCCAATCGTCTCAAAATTCGATGCAAAGCGTAATGCCAAACCAAGGCTCAGGTGGTGGCATAGGCCAATCTGAATGGGTCTCCCCCGGCGGCGGAAATAACAATAGCGGCAACAACAGTGGTGGTCAATCGCGTCCAAGTGGTGCCTTTTCCAATCAATCCAATCAATCCAATCAGTTCAATCAATCTAATCAGTCTAGCCCTAATCAAACGCCAGGCTTCCCGCCCATCCAGCAATCAAGCAATGGTATAGGTCAATCAGGGTGGACAACTCCAGGTGGCGGCGACACTAGTGTCAGCAACAACGGTGGAAATAGTTTCAATAACAACAACAATCAACCACCACCTTTTCCGCAGAGTTCGTTTCAACAGTCCGGAAGTACTGGTGGCAATTTCGGCAGCTCGACAGGAAACTCTGGCTCTGGCGCACCAAGTTTTGGAGCAGTTCTTGAGCAAGAACAATTGCAAGGTGGTGCTCAAATAAACGCCAGCGGTTCAGGCATGGGCAGCATGAATGGCGGTGGCAATGGAGGCAATGGTGGCATGAGTTCGGGTGGTGGCATGGGCATGCCCGCATTCAATCAGAGTGCTGCTGCCGGTGTTCTACCTGGCATAATGAATTTCATGCAAAATGTTATGCCGCAAAAAGGCAATACCTTCAATCCAAACACGATGAATAACGGTGGAGGCACCATGACTGGTGGCACGGGTGCTGTATTTGTTCCTCAGCAACAAGTACAAAAGCGGCCGAGCCAGCCAATGCACACACCGGTAATTGTGAAGCAAGTCGGAAGACAAGTAAACCGCACTGTCAATCGCGCCGTAAATCGCAGCGTAAACCAAATGCTATTTCGCGGTGTCAACTCACTTAGGTTCTAAGAACCTGTGCAAGACTATTTCTGTTGCTTACGCTGATGCTCTTCTGAGAACTCGGCTAGGCGCTTGCTAAGCATATCAATCATGTTAGTGGAGGAAGCTACATAAGTCGTGTAGCGGGCTCGCATTGATGAAGGATAAAGCTTGAGGGCATCAACAAATTTGCCTTGAAGAAAATAGGTCTCAGAAAGACGATTGAGCACTTGATACTCTTTGAATGGCATTGCTGCAGCTTTGTCGTCATGGAGGCTTGAATCAGCACTATTAGCAAAAGGTGTGTCTTCTACAATATGGCTAACCACTACTAGAGCTTGATCGAGACACTTAGAGGCTTTATCACGAGAGCCAATGCGCTCATAGACTGTGGCTAGCTGACAGAGCGGCTCTAGCAAGTGAGCAGAATATTTGCCTTGCACTTTCTCCATCGCTTCAACTAAGATCTCACCTTGATCTTTTGCTTCTTGCAAGCGATCAAGTTGAGCCAAAGACAGCATCTTAACTACCGCTGCTTGCTGTAGACGCTCGCAAGAAGCCAGAGGCAGCGAATACTTCGCGCCCATCGAAAGCAACTCGTCAGAGGCAGCCAAAGACTTCTGGAAGCGACGCTCTTTGAAAGAACTGCTATTAATCACAATCAATCCGGCTAAAAGCAGCGAGGGATCATTTACTTGTTTTGAACGCTCACGCAGCAAATCGACTGCATCACGAGCTAGAGCCAGTGCTAAAAGATTGCTTCCTTGGCTCTCATGATAAATCGCCAGGCAAAGCGAAGGATAAATCATCTCAAGACTATTTTTACCATACTCATCTTGCGCTAGACCCAATGCAATTCGAAAAGACTGACCAGCCAACTCAGTGTCTCCGGTCACGAGTCTAGCTCTACCAAGCTCGCACATAGCGCGAAATACTAGCATCGTAGGTATAGATGCTTTAGCCTTGATCTCTTTAGTCTTCGAGTCTAACGAATCTACAGCCTGACGCAGAGCCTCACTATCATTATGGGCCATAGCCTGAGCAGCCTTCACCGCCAGCAATACCAAACCAGCTTCGCTGTCAGATTCAGCACTGATATTTGCCGCGCTGAGCTGAACCAAAGACCCTGTATAGTCAGCCACCTCGCGCATGAGGTAAGCTTTTCGCAAGTGCTCACTCGCTTCTAGCGAACTACATTTGCTGCCACTGTCACTGTCATTACTAGAAACCATTACTAGGCACCATTTTTTCGTTGGCCAAAAATCTTAAGCGCTGTACTTCTGCCGTTCTGGACACACTTCTGAAATAACTTCTTGAATCTTGCTTAGAATACTGCCAAGGCCAAAACGTATTTTTGCCGAGGCAATAACCGGATTCGGAACCTGAGCAATGAGCCAGGCGAGATCCTCTTTACGTACTATATCTGCTTTATTCAAAACTGTGATCATGGGCTTATCAACAGCACCAAGATCGCTTAAAACGTCATGCACAGCACTAATATGCTCAAGCACATTTGGATGTGAAGCATCGACGACATGCACGAGCACGTCAGCTACAGACACTTCTTCTAGGGTCGCTCTAAAAGCTGTTACCAGTGAGGTCGGCAACTTCTTGATGAAACCTACTGTGTCTGAAATTAGTATCGGGCTATGGTCAGGCAACGTGGTTCGTCTTGTAGTCGGGTCAAGAGTAGCGAACAACTTATCTTGAGTGAAAACATCAGACTTTGTTAGGGCATTGAGCAAAGTAGATTTGCCTGAGTTGGTGTAACCAGTCAAAGCAACAACAGGTAAATGTTCGTTGATGCGCCGCTTGCGCTGCACATCTCGATAGGTACCGATGCGCTCAGCATCTGCTTCGAGCAATGTAATCTTCTCGCGAATTCGACGGCGATCGATTTCTAGTTTTGTTTCACCAGGTCCACGGGTACCAATTCCACCACCCAATCTTGAAAGATTATCGCCTTTGCCAATCAGCCTAGGCAGCAAATACTTCATCTGCGCCAGCTCAACTTGAAGCTTTCCTTCCTTGGTTTGAGCCCGTTGAGCGAAAATATCCAAAATTAGCTCGGTTCGGTCTATGACCTTAACGCCTACTACTTCTTCGATATTGCGCTTTTGACTTGGAGTTAGCTCCTGGTCGACAACTAACAACGTTGAGCCAAGCTCTTGCATATGCAGAGCCACTTCTTGCATCTTGCCTGAGCCAAAGAAATATTTAGGGTCAGGCTGTTGGCGAGTTTGCATCAACCGTCCAGAGACAGTGGCACCGGCTGTTCGAGCCAGTCTTGCCAATTCATCGAGATCATCTTCGACTTGCCATGCGTCGGTACCGTCGCTGACTAAACCAATTAAATAAGCACGTTCTTCACCTTCGGCCACAGCCAGACCAGGTGCCTGGGTGCGAAATTCTTGCTCTAATGCACTAATCAACTCTTCAAAATCTTCGTCTTGAGCCCGTCTTGCTGTTGAACCTGGCATCACTTTCCACAACTTGCCCTCGGCATCACGGCCTGGTAGCAAATGAGCAATATGTACCACATCGGCTATTTTTGACTGTTCACCTTTACTGCGGCTGAAAGTACCCGCTGGGTTTACGCCGACTTGAGCGAGCAAATCTAGACGGTTGCGAGCTAAGCACTGAAGATTTTCTTTTGAGACCGACTCACTTCCATCAGAAGGTTTTTGCTGGTCGCCTTTCTTCTCGTTATGGTCACCTTTGTCGTTGTTTTTGCCTTCAGCTGATTGTTTACGGTCGTCAAGGCGCGTATGAATGATGCGATGACCACAGAGTCTTCCGGGCCCAACCCTCACGCCACGCAACTCCGGCATATTGACTTCGAAAGGCTGACCGACAGTGACATTGACTACCTGCCCACGTCGATTAACCACCAGCGAAAGAGGATAGCCAGTCTCGTGCGACAGCTCAGCTACCGAGTCAGCAAGCTCTATGGTGATGATCTTGTCTTTAGGAATACGCTGTTGCAACAAGCGGTTGAGCTTCTTAATCTCAGACTGTTTCAGGCCTTTCGCCTTACCTAAGTCAAGTTTGCCGTGCAATCAGTAAACCTCAGACAGGGGCTAAAATAGGGCAGTGATTTAGACTTGTAAAATCCAAGCATCACAACCGCATCATACCCGTTTATCAGCCTAATTTCACCTACATTTAATGTATATCAAAGGCCCAATATCAAGGGTCTTTAGATATGTGTATATAGCAAATAAAATTCTAGCTCTTGGGGTCTGTCGGCACTTCATCTGAGTGAACAGGCCGAAACTCGAGAGTTGCTAGCTCTCTGTTGCCACCGCGACGCTCTCTGAAAACAGTACCCAAGGTGCCCCAATCCATGACGAGAGTGCCGCCCTGAGCCCTATGCTGTTTGTCCCAACCCATCATCGTATCAAGACAAGCATGATCGATATACTCGACATCTTCTAGATGCACGTGTAATTCAGTGGTTGGTTTTACCGACTCGATTGCTTCAGCGATGCGAGGCAAGCTTAAGAAGGTCGCAGCGCCCTTTAGCGACACATCTGTACGATTTTTCTCTGGATGCTCAGTAATTTTGATATCAAGTCTAGAGAAGATGTACAGCAATTTGCCGATCGAAAGCACCACACCAGCGATTACACCAGTGAGCAAATCTACACAGACAATCAAAATGATGGTAACTACATAGATTGCCGCTTCAGAACGACCGTACTGTTTAATCTCCTTGAAGATCTTCCAGTTGACCATTTTATAACCGGTGAAAACGAGCAGGGCAGCTAGCACCGAAGTTGGTATCAGCTCCAAAACATTGGGAAAGAGTGCTA
Source organism: Candidatus Obscuribacterales bacterium (assembly GCA_021732025.1). GTDB lineage: Bacteria > Cyanobacteriota > Vampirovibrionia > Obscuribacterales > Obscuribacteraceae. The sequence continues at coordinate 14,164 of JAKFVU010000016.1, forward strand.
CAAATATCAAAATCCACAAGCCGTGCATGAAAGCAGAAGCTCTGGTGCGGGCTCCGGCATTGACGTTAACGCCGCTGCGTACCATCACGCCTGTTAACGGCAAACCGCCAAGGAGGCCACAAAGAGTGTTGCCAACACCTTGACCAATAAGTTCACGGTCATAGTTCGTGCGATGTCCGCTGTGCATTTTGTCTAAAGCACTGCAAGTCAATAGCGTTTCAGCAGCAGCAATAAAGGCGATTGCCAAAGCGTCGAAGAAAATCTCCCAGTTAAATATTGAGACCAGAAGCGCAGGCCTAGGCAGGGAGATTGCTGCCAACAAATTATTGGGAATAGAGACGTAGTGCACAGTCAGATGTAGAAATGAAGCAACTGAAGTTGCCACTACAACCGCTACCAACGAGCCCGGTAAAACTCTCATACGACCTATGGCAAAACGCTGCCAAAGAGCCAATATAAGTATAGTGAGAACACCAATTGCAGCAGCTATATGGTGGGTGGAATCTCCATCGTGAATTCCTGTCCAATTCAGGCCTTTATAAATTGCCATCGGAATAGATAGTAAATTGTTGATACCACTGCCCTTGGGAGTGTCATCAACCATGACGTGAAATTGAGCAGCCAAAATAAGTAGGCCGATACCAGACAGCATTCCGTGAATAACCGCTGGTGGAACAGCTCTAAACCACGGAGCGAAACGACAAAGGCCAGCCACAATCTGAATGAGACCAGCAAGAAGGATGATTACACCCATTTTCTCGATGCCGTGCTCGCGAATAAGCTCGAGAACGAGCACTGCTAGACCAGCAGCGGGGCCACTAACTTGCAATTGGCTGCCACCAATGATCGAGACAACTAGACCACCGATAACACCGGTGAGAATGCCTTTCGCAGGGTCAACACCTGAAGCAATGGCAATACCCATACACAGCGGCAAAGCAACAATGAAGACAACAACCGAAGCCAGAAAATCTTTGCCAAAATTGGCAGAGCGCGATTTATCTACGCCTATAGTGGCTGAGTTAACGATATTCTCGTTTACGCTTTCATTTTTTTCCATACACACATGCAACAGCGCTGGCGCGGTAATAATTATTAGTAAGAGAAACCCTATTTTAATTGTTTGCGCTAGAGCCTTCAGCAACCTTTCGCCGACGGTTTATTGCTGGAGTGAACAGCCCATATTTGCTCAGCAACCAGACATAATCTTATGGCGTAAAAGCGGTCTGGCTCCTGATTCACCGCAAGTTTTAAGATTGGGAATAACTTTTCCCGGGTTGAGAATTCCATCTGGGTCAAATGCTTCTTTTAATCTACCCATCATGACCAAATCAAGATCACTGAAGACAAGAGGCATCTCCATCATCTTTTCAATCCCAATGCCATGCTCGCCAGATAAGGTGCCGCCCATTTCAACACAAAGCTCTAATATCTCTTTGCCGGCCAGCATGACCCGCCTCACCTCGTCTTCGTTTTCGCGGTGGTAAAGCATACAAGGGTGAAGGTTGCCATCACCAGCATGATAGACATTGGCTATGGTGAGGTTTAACCGTAAGGCAATCTCTTCAATTCCAGCGATGACTTCTGCCAAGCGTGAACGCGGAATGACACCGTCTAAAACATAGCCATGAGGTGCAATGCGGCCGAGGGCGCCAAAGGCTGTTTTTCTTGCCTTCCAGATTGTCGCCCGTTCTTTAGCATCGAGCGCCCAACGCATAGATATTGCACCATTTTTCTCTAGGCAAGTTTCAACAACTTTTCGCTGAGCTGCAATGGCCGCACTGGGTCCATCTAGCTCAATGATAAGAAGAGCTGCAGCAGCGCGGTTCAGCCCCATTACCAAATAATCTTCCACAGCATTGATAGTAATCTGATCGATCATCTCCATGGCCGCAGGAATGACCCCCGCTGCCACTATATCTGATACTGCCTGGCCAGCTTGACCAACACTTTGAAAGTAGGCCAGCAAAGTCTCTACTTTTTCTGGCCGCGGTATCAGCTTGACTAGAGCCTCACAGGCAATACCAAGAGTACCTTCAGATCCAATGAAAAAACCGGAAAGATCAATCTCATTGCTAGTTCGAGCCGCACCGCCCAAGGTGACAACGCTGCCGTCGGCAAGCACCACCTTCAAACCTACAATATGGTGCGTGGTCATGCCATATTTAAGAGTATGAGGGCCACCAGCATTCTCAGCGATGTTTCCACCGATTGTAGAAGCTATCTGACTGCTGGGATCGGGCGCAAAATACAAATTATGCTTTGCCGCCGCCACTGAAACAGAAACATTGGTGGCACCAGCTTCAACCAATGCCAAGCGCTCATGCGGATCAACGTGCAGAACTCGGTTCATACGAGTGAGAACCAGACTGATGCCACCACGAACACATGTGCTGCCACCAGACAAGCCCGTACCAGCACCCCTCGGTGAAATGGGAATTTTGTGCGAAGCTGCCAATTTAACCACAGCCGATACTTGCTCGGTGGTGGCTGGCAGTACCACAATATCGGGGGCAGCCTTATCGAGAGTTTCAGCATCTGAATCGTACAAACCAATATCGGTCTTGTCGGTGAGAACATAGTCTTTGCCGACGATCGCTATTAGTTTTTCAATTAAGGCCTTAGGGTGCATAAGCAACAACTATATCTTGTTTGGCCTACCTAAACATCTGCTGCATCATTTGCATGGGCTGTTGCATTTGCTGCATCATTTGATTTGGCTGTCTCATCTGGTTGTTGTTATTCTGCATTTGCTGCATGCCATTGTTTTGCATTTGCTGCATATTATTCTGCTGCATCATATTGGGTTGCCGCATCTGCTGCATGCCGTTATTTTGACCTTGTTGATTACGCTGTTGCTGAATGCGCTCTTGGTCACCGGTGGTGTATTTGAATCCTTGCTGACCGTAATTCCAGGTAAAGGTACCGGTCTTCTCGACAAATTGACGGCGCGAGTTGGGCGGATATTCCAAAACAGGATTGCCGTTCATAGAGTTAATTACGCCTAGCAACATAGTGTTGAAAATTGGATTGCTACTTTTCTGCAAGACCTGCACGTTGCCGACCCGGCCATCGCGGGCGACCATATAGCTAACCTGACAAGCCAAAGGCGGGGAATGCTTAAATGCCATCTGGGCCAAACTATTGAACCTGGTGAAAATAGACTCGGCTACCCGCTTGTGCCAAGCATCCCAAAGTAACTGCATCTCAGCAGAACCACTATCAGGGTCATTGCGATTGGCTTGAGTGCCTGACTGTAAATTGGGCTGCCGCTGAGGTGGAGGCGGAGTATCCTCACGCACGGGCATCATTTTTTGGCCGTTAAAATCTCCGCCGGAATCTTGAATATTGCCATTAATTGGCTTTGTCTGTGGAGCCGGCGGACGCAAGCGACCCACATCCATGGCTCCTGGAGGGAGCTCTAACATTTGATCGACAGGTCCATTATTAGTACTAGCGCCCTCACTAAATGGATCGCCCTGGATATCATTGCGGTTCAAGCCGGGAGTGCTATTTTTAAATTGGTCTTCTTGCAAGACCCCACCTTTGAGGACATCTGCCGAAGCGTAAGGCAAATGAGCAGCACTAGCCAGAGCTAAGGCGATGGTCAATGAAAATAGCTTGGTAATTGGTTTAACTTTAGTCATTTGTTTAACTTTAGTAATTTGTTTAAAAATCATGGCTAACTCAAAAGGTTAATGCTTGTCAATAGCTCCCTAAGGCTACTGTACTACTTATCCCCAAAAAGGCAATTCGCAATTACCACAATTATATTAGGCTCTTCAACTAATTGTTCAGGTCACCGATGTCAACCACTAAGAAAACCAAAGAAAAACCAATTGCTCCGCAGTCACCGGTTGGCATAATCGACAGCCATGCCCATGTGGTCAACGAGTATTTTCCTGATGAGCGAGAGCAGACCCTCGACCGCGCTTTCGCTAGCGGCGTGCATACATTGATCAATCCAGCCGTAGCGGTTGAAGGAATTGATGAGCTTCTAGAGTTAATCGCAAGGCGCCCCAATGTATACGGGGCTGCTGGACAGCATCCTCATGAAGCGAAGCACTGGTGCGAGGAACACAAAGAGAAAGTATTAGCCGCACTGGAGCACAAGAAAATGGTGGCGGTAGGCGAATGTGGTCTCGATTTTTTCTACAACAACAGTAGCCGAGAAGAGCAGTTCAAGGCATTTCGCGAACAAATTGCTATCGCAGTTGCCCTCGACAAACCCGTAATAGTGCACTGCCGCGATGCATGGGAAGAGACATTTGCTCTTCTAGGCGAAGCAGAGGGCAAGGTGCGAGGAGTTTTCCATTGTTTTACTGGTGGTCCAGAACACCTAGATGCAATTGCCAAGCTTGATTTCTATGTATCTTTCTCGGGCATTCTCACATATACAAAAGCGACAAATATTCAAGAAGCCGCCGCACTAGTGCCTCAAGAGCGCATGCTGGTAGAAACCGACTGTCCGTTTCTGTCACCGCAAAAAGTACGTGGTGAGCGCAATGAGCCAGCTTTTGTTTGGTGGACCGCCGACAAGTTAGCCAGCCTGAGAGCGAGCAGCTTAGATGAAACTGCCGCACAAGTCAGTGCCAACGCTAAGGCCCTGTTCCGGCTGCCTTAAACTAGCGCGTCTCCGCTGTTTTAAACGAAAATGGCAAGGGCATTAAAGAAGAGAGCAATCTCTGAGTATAAAATCACGGCCAAAAAGAAAACTAGAGATACAAGAATAGATTTAAGCGGCAGCGGCGAGCAATTTCAGCTGCGAGTTTTGACTGTCCTCATTCCAGTCTGGCTTCTTGTTCTTCCAGGCATTCTAATTGTTTGTCATGACACCTTTTGGGCCTTAGGAATAGTAATCGTCGTAATTGCCTGTGCCATGAGCTTTGTCTTTCTGCTCAAAAACCAGCTCATCTTTCGCCAAGATGAACTCAAGTTACCGGGCTTATGGGGGCCGACTCTAAAGTACGCTGAAATTAAGCGAGTGCATTTCGAGAGTTTCGATAAGCTCTGCATCGAAGCAGATACTGAGGTTGGCACATTTAAGCAAAAAGTAGAAATCACGGGCCTTTCGCGTGAATCGGCGGAAGGTCTTTGGGCAATTATGGCAACCAGACTGCGTTCAGCTGACATAAGCGCTGATGTTCGTGAACGCTTCAAGTACTGGGTCGGCAATGTCGAGAGCCAAAAAATCGCCATTCCCGCCAGCGCAGAGATGGCCATGATTGCCCCTCAGGCCCGCGAGTTGCAACTGTTGGTGGACATCAAAGCGCACAGTCGCCTCAAGCAAATGCTTTCATACATGAGCATTTATGAAGCCACTGGTTACCGTACTTGGACAATATTTTGGGTGGCCAGCACGGCAATAGTTGCTGTCTCTTGGCTCTCGCACGTGGTTCTACCTAGTGCCGTTCTAACAGCCATAAAAGACTCTTTTATCGTCCAGCAGTTTGAAAACCTTATAAAAGTCTTTTTCTCACTGTGGGAGCCAGCGATTGCTATAACTCAAGCTCTCTTTGCTAATGCCTTTGGTGCCTGCGGATATTTTGTCATGATCTTGTTTGGTTGCTACTATGCCATCAAAAACTGGTCCGAACCCGATAGTGCTTTCATAGACCATTTAGGCATAACCGCTCAGCTCAAAACACCGACCGGCAGCGTCCCCCAAGAACATTTGAGTTGGCAGTCAATTGAATCGGTCAAGCTACTTACTAGTAATAGAAAGTCGAAAGCAAATTCAACGGTGCAGTTCAACGCCCGCAATGATCGCTTGCCCATTGAAATTCCACTGCGTGCCTTTTCAGGAGAGAATCGCGGTCGCTTTCTCGAGGCATTAGAATCGTGGGGAAAGAAAGCTACAATCGATCCCAAATTGCTTGAAGGATTATCTAGTCAGAGCGAAACAAGCTATACCGAACTATGGTTATCATCCCTTGATGCAGCACCACAGTTAAATCAATTGACACCACTTAAAGAGAAAGAAAAGCTGGCCCACCACGGTCTAGAAATCGAAAAGCTATTAGCGAGCGGTGGTCAGGGTGTCACTTACATAGCACGCTGGAGTGACAAGACAAACTCTCCGCGAGTTGTCTTAAAAGAAATCATCATACCTATCTATATAGAGAAGGCGCGCTTGCGTGTCGCTGAGCGTTTTGAACGGGATGCCAAACTTTTAAAAAGCCTAGATCATCCGAAAATTGTTAAACTACACGACTATTTTATTGAAGAACATAGAGCATTTCTTATGCTCGAATACATCGAAGGAACAACCTTACAAGAGAAAGTAGCTCTGCACGGGGCGATAGGCGAAGCTGAAGTCTTGAAGTTGGCTCGGCAAATGCTAGACATTCTGGACTATCTTCACAGCCGCACACCGCCAGTGGTGCACCGCGACTTCACACCTGATAATCTTATGGTAAACGATGAAGGAGAAGTTAAGCTCATCGACTTTGATGTTGCCTTAGAGGCAGTGGAGGCAGTTAAGAGCAAAGCAACCATTGTTGGCAAACAGAATTTTTTACCTCCTGAGCAGTTTCGTGGGCATCCGTGTCCACAGAGTGATATCTATGCTTTAGGAGCCTCACTTTATTTTCTCCTAACAGCAAGAGAACCAGAAGCTCTCGAGTCATGCCATCCTCAATACGTAGCTGACAATATTTCTGATCGCCTTGATAGCTTCATTGCCCGCTGCACTGAGCCGGAGCTAAATCGTCGCTTTCGCAATATCGCAGACATGCGTTCAGACTTAGAAGAGATTTAGCAGAAATATGGCACAAGAGAAACTAATTGTCTACGACTCACTACCCGCAAAGACCGGGCTTGTTCTCTGCACATTAAGCCTGCCACTATGGGGCTTGATGGCACCAGTGGCACTATCGATAATGTCGATTGGCTGTATCTTCGCTTTGTTCTACGGTGTTATTCACGAAACCATTGGCGTCATGGGCCATTGTTTAGCTCTGGCACTATTCTTTTTAGGTGGCGTGATAGTAACAGGCATGTTTAGCGAAAGTAATATCTCCGTAAGCCAAGAAGGCCTGACGCTGCCAGCTCTGACTAGTATTACAAACAAATTCGATCGCTTCATTGAATGGAGCGAAATAGAAAAAGTTACTTTGCTTGGTGACAACCTGACAAATTTGAACTCACTAAAGCTGCATATAAAGTTACAGAATGGCGGCTATGCGGTGCTCGGTCTCAATGGTCTGGTCGCCAATGACGTTGAGTACATCTTAGTTAGTATGGCCAACTGGTTACCAGCAAAAGCACTGGACAGCAAGCTTGAACAACTTAAAGAAGCACTATGGAACGCCAATTCAGCCAACGATTCGAACGTAGGCACACTACTAAGCTTTACCAGCATGTGGGAAGATGAGCTAACTAGCCGCTTTGCCGCTAGTGCGTATGTGCCTCTCAACCCAGGACAGAAACTACAAGATGGCAATCTCAAGGTGATTAGACAACTGGCTCTAGGAGGATGGTCGGCAGTTTATCTGGTGCAAGAGGCTAACACTAAGCTCAGAGTATTGAAAGAGTCGGTGATACCACCAAGGGTCAATGCCAAATTAAAAGAAAAAGCTCAATCAATGTTTTTACGAGAGGCGCACCTTTTACTTAAACTCGAACATCCAAGAATTGTACGAGTACACGAACATTTTATAGAAGACGAGCGCCACTACCTTTTACTTGACTATATCAGTGGCCAAAACATTAGACAGACAGTGAGTCTTCAGGGTGCTTTTCATCAACTAGATGTAATTGATTTTGCCAAGCAACTCTGTGACGTCTTACAGTTTCTGCATAGCCAAGACCCTGTAATTCTGCATCGAGATCTAACACCAGACAATTTAGTTATTGGTGAAGATGGCAAACTAATTTTGATTGACTTCGGCGCAGCTAACGAAATGATAGGCACAGCTACAGGAACACTTGTCGGCAAGCAATGCTACATCTCACCAGAGCAGTTTCGCGGCCGCCCCAGCGAAGCAAGCGATCTCTATGCCCTTGGTGCCACCTTGTACTTCATGCTAACTGGTCGCGACCCCGAACCATTAACTCAATCATCACCGCGTGACTTGGAACGGAACATAGGTGCAAAGTTGAACGAACTAGTGCAAACACTCACGGCCCAAGACCTAAAGGACCGCGCCTCTTCAGCCGCTGAAGTACGAGAGCATCTGCTCTCTCTTTAATTGCAAATACAACCTAACTGCGCACTCTCGGTGACCAGCGTCTTAGTAGATGTTGCGATTGAGGGAAAGCCTTGGCTTTTGTCGATACTTTCTTGAGAAGCTCAACGGCGCGGGTATAATTGCCAATTTTGGCATACTGCATAGCCATCTGCACATAAGCATCTGCAAGAGTCTCATTGTACTCAGGCATCAATGCCTTTTCTCTCTGCAGGCGTTCAAGCACTAACACGCCTTCTTCGCAGCGACCACGACTAATTAGAATAGAAGCGTTCTTGGCCTCATCGTTAGCTTTATAGTACGCACCAAACTGATAACTGCCGACAACCACAAGGCCACCGAGGGCCAGGGCACGCAGCACCATCATGGTCTTGGCCGCCGAACCTCTACTCTTCTTATTCTTTACTGGTTTGTTATGGGGCTCCCAATCAAGTACGGCATTGGGATCAGTGAGAGCAGAGTAACTATCTGAAGTCTCAGGCGCATAAACACCATCATCATTAGTTCTAAATACCAGACCGCCTTTGCCCTGAAAAGGTATCCAGTTCTCAGGAGGAGCTACACTTACAGTCTTTTGCCGACCATTGCAGGCGGCTTGAATGTCTTCCCATAGTTCTTCAGAACTTTGCTGACGATCATTAGGGTTCTTGGCCATGGCCTTCATAATGACGTCGTTAATCTCTTTTGGGAAAGTCACTTGCTCATTGACTGACCCCATAGATGGTGCTTGATTGTTGACATGCATGAGCATAAGCGCCATCAGATCATCAGCAGCAAATGGTCTTCTTCCGGTAAGTGTTTCGAAGAAAACAACTCCCATTGAGTAAATGTCGGTGCGATAATCGACATCAACACCGCGACACTGCTCTGGGCTCATATACGCTGGCGAGCCACAGACCTTTCCTTCAATTGTAAGAGAAGCTGATGTAGCCCCAGTATCGGTCCACATTTTTGCGACACCAAAGTCGAGCACTCGGACAGCATTCTTCTTAATTAAGTCAGGTGCATTAAGATTGCCGTTGATATCGACTTCTTCAAGCACAATATTTTCGGGCTTAAGGTCGCGGTGTATCACTCGACTGCGATGGGCTTCACCAACGGCTGCACAAACCTGCGAGAAGAGTGGCAGAGCCTGCTTTAGGTCAACGAAACCACGTTTGCGAAGAATGTCCGAGAGAGTCACTCCGTTCAAAAGCTCGGTGACAATATATGGTTGGCCTTCATCGACCACGCCAAAATCGTAGAGCCGAATGATATTGGGATGACTTAGGCGGCTAACCGCTTTAGCTTCACGGTGAAAACGTTTTACCGAGTCTGAATTGCTACCGAGAAAATGATGCAAGAGCTTTACTGCCATTTCTCGACCGGTAGATTCTTGTATGGCCTTGTAGACAACGCCCATCGAACCCTTACCAACCGGGCAGAGAATGCGATATTTTTCACCCAAGACTTTACCAATTACAGGATCGTCCGGCACCGAAACGAGCTTAGCACCGTCATCGGGACACTGCTCAAAATCGCCTTGGAAGTGAGTATTACACTGAAGACAAAGCTTCATCTCAGTTCTTCTTCACCTTCCTCTTTAGCTTCCGCAGAAGCTTCTGAGCATCCTTGAACTTTTTCGATCGACTAGGAATTTTCTCCAAAAGCTTTATAGCCTCAGCTGGATCTTCATTGTCGATTTTGTTAGCCATCTGATAATAAACAGAATGAAGTTTTTCACCTTCACTTGCGGTGATTTTGCCAGTGTTTACTTTGGCTTCTAAGATCTCACGCGCCCGGTCAAGCTCTCCGCTCTTGATCATCTGATCAATAGTAGCTTTTGCATCACCGCCGCCTTTAGCCTCTGGCAAATTCAGTTTTATGATGCCACTTTGATAGGCATAGAAGGCACCACCACCGATGACAACAAGAAGCACCACAATAGCAATTATTGGCCTGACGTCAAATCCAGGCATTCTGGCAACACGGGTTCTCGTGCGTGCCGGTGCTTGCGCATTCTTGCCACCGCGAATAGCCGCCGTTTGCTCTGGCGAGATCGCTTCTGAAACTGTTCTAGTAGGCAACTCTGGCATCTTGGTACCATGTTGCGAAATCTTGGCAGAACCAAGAATGCGATTTACCAGCTCGGCACGTGTAGATGGTGAATCGTCCACTTGGGGAGGAAGTTGACTCAAAGAATTGACCGAAGGTGAACTGCCAGTGCCAGTTCCAACCGACGACTGAGACTGTGATTGAGCTTGAGCTTCAGCTTGCTGCTGAATCTGCGCCATGGCTTCCATGTTTACAGCAGATGCAGACGGTGGACGGCTCTGTTCTTCTAGTTTGCGATTCAAAGCAGCGATTCTGGCACTGACGGCGTCGTTAGACACTGTTGCCTGTGGCATGCCCGAGACACCATCATATGGATTCGACATGCCAGAACCTGAACCAGATGTAGCTGCCGGATCTTGGCCGGCTTGTCTGGTTTGCGAGGCGGATGGAGAATTAAACGGTGACGAGAACGGCGAAGATCCGCCAAATGGTGAACTCATAGCCGCGCCCTGATTGGGCTGACCGTAGTCGGCAGCAGAGATAGTTTCAACCTGACGGCTCACTTTACCTGGTGGTTTATTGATCTCGGCAGCAATCTTAGATGCTGAATCGCTTGGGCTTCTCTTGTCGTCAGGCGACTTGTGAGGGGCCTTGCTTGCCACTTCAAGTAGACGAGAAAGAGCGTCGACCTTATTTGCTTGTGTCTGCGTTAGAGGCTGTTCTTCTTCAACTTGATTTGAAGTTGAAGCAAAGGCCTCAGCTCGTGCAGCAGACGGCTTTATACTTTCAGTTGGTTCCGGCAGCGGTGGTGGGAAGCTTGAATTAGCAAAACTGGAACTGGCGAAACTAGAGTCAGCAACACTAGTATCTCTCTTGACCTGAGTATCAGAGCTATCCACGGCAAACGATTGAGATTGTTCTTCTTGACCAGAAGCTAATAGTTTATCGAGAGCGTCAGAAATGGCTCCACCTAAACTATCTCCTTCATCTTCGTCTTCATCTTCGGCTTCTTTGTGAGCCTCTAAAACAGGCTCATCATCAAGCGCTCCTGAGAGCAGTGAGGACAAACTAGATTTGGCGGCACTTGGTTGTTCTGTCGACGTAGACGGTTTGGCATCGTTTACTTGTTCAAGTTTGGCAGAATTAGCAAGCTCGATCATTTCAGTCAATGATAGTTTGGCAGTCGACTTGGGAGATTGCTGTTCTGAAGCCTTTGCTGTCTCGACTGATTCTGCCGGAGCCTGTGCCGCTACTGGGTCAGTTGGACCTGCTGTTTCAGCAACAACTGCTTCAGCCGGTTCAGTTACGGCCGCTTCAGCTACGGTAGATTCAGCTGCAGCAAGCATAGCCTTAGCTTGTTCTTCAGCTTTCTTGCGTGCTTTCTCTTCCGCTTTGGCTTTGCGAATACCTTGCTTGATACTTTCCAAACTCTCTTGCTCAAAGTTTGCAGCATCAGCAAATGCCATAGGTAGAGAATCTTTGCCCAGCACTGGTTGTTCAGGGAAACCAGAAGAAGAAATATTAGGAGTAGAGCTAGAGGAAGAAGTAGAAGATGCAGAATTTGAATCTGCAATTGCCTCTAGCATACCCTCAGGCACTGGAGCGACTAAATCAGGAACAGCACCAAATACGGCATCAGCAGCAGACAATTCTTCGGCGCTGCCTTTGTTTGAACCACCGCTGCCAAACATGGTATCAGCAGTGCGCATATCATCTGCTTCACTGAAGCTACTAGCAGTAAAAGCTGGATCAGAAAAGCTACTGTCTATGTCAGTGCTAGCATTGGCTTGCTGCTCTTTGTTTACGGCTTCTAGTAATTTACTAATCGCGTCAGACTGCGAGAGCACGCCAGAAGACTGCGAAGGCTCGTCAATTTCATAAGCAGGTGGCGGTGAGAAGGTTTGAACGTCCTCTTCTAATGTCTTAATTTCATCAAGAAAACTACTTGGGCCTTCCGCTGCAGCACTGCTGTCTGGCGTACCGGTGAAACTGTAGTCTTGACCAGAAGTTACTATTTCGGTGCTAAAAAGAGACGAAAAAGCTGGGGCCGGTTTTTCATCAACCCTTACAGATTCAGAGCTAGCAGCAGCTAAACTGGCAGAAAAATTATCAGAATTATCGAGAAGGACATGGTCTTGCAATTCAGGCTGTGTTTCAGGCTGAACTTCGTCAAAGGGAGAAATGCTCTCATCTTCGCCCCGACGGTCGGGAGCGAACAGGGCTTGATGCTCTCCCGTTGGAATCATGAGATCCGCTAGATTGCTATGCTCCTCCGAGCCCTCTGTATTTAGTGCAGCAGTTCCGGATGAGAGTAGATTGCCAAATCCTAGAGAACCTTTTGGCTTGGCTTCAAAGTATGGAGAATCATATTTAGAATCTGCTTCAGCTTGAGAAAAGTCAGAAGCCAAGCTATTCGACTGATCGAAGTTTGACGACTCTAGCAAATCATCAGAGCCCTGTTCGAGAGCCTTAGCCTCTTCCAAAAATGCTTTTGCCAGAATATCGGCAGTGCTCTCAGGCTGAACCTGTTTAGGAGCAGCAAGAACGGGAGTTGGAGCAGGAGTAGCCATTGTCGGCTGCGGAGTTAAAGAAGAAGAAGAAGAAGATGTCTCTATCTTCTTTTCTACTTTCTCAACTATGCGTGGCGGAGATGTCGGTTGAGCCGGCCAAGAGGGTGGTGGTGCATTAGAACTCTCTGCAGCACGCTTGGCCTGAGCAGTTGAGCCTGGTGAAGTCGCAGTAGGAGCAGACGGAGTAGGCAGCTGCATCGACTTAGGTACCACAGCTTCACGCGGTGCTTCACTAGGTTGATGGAATGTGTAAGGAGCTGGCGATCGTGTCGCTTCTTTATCGGGTGTTTTCAGTAGGGGTGGTGCACCAGAAGATAGTGTATTGAGCGGTCGAGCTTGAGGCGCTTTAAACTTGTCCATAGCAGGACTAGGGCCACCCGGTCTGCCCAAGACAGGCTTAGTACTAAAGGTACCAGAGGTGGAGAAATTGCCTGAGGTTGAAAAATTTCCAGACGTCGAGAAGTTACCTGATTGAGAATTATTAGCCGACTCGCTATTTTCATTGCCAGAGGCAGCAGCCGGTGCTGCCACCACTGATGGTGTGGAGTCATAATCTACAGTTGGAGCATTGTTCTGCTGTGCATAATCAGAATCATCGACCAGTCCGGCTGCGGCCTGCGCGAACATCTTCTCTTGCGCTAGAGCATCAGCTTCAGCCTCCTGGCGTGCAGAAGTAGAAAAAGAATCGACCTGTTCCCAGCTAGAAGAGCTTGTAGCCACACTATTACTCGGAGCGCTTGCAGCACTACTTGAAGCAGCATTAGAAGAATCGGCCTTGTCACTCAAAGCCATGCTTTCGGCGACCGCATCGGCATTGACGGCCGAAGGAGTATCGCTCTTTTTTACTAGTGCTGAAAGCTTGGAAGAAATGTCTGCCTTACCGGCAGGATTATCAGCACCTTTACCCTGGCTATTGCCACCTTTCTTACTTAAGTAAGGGGTCAAATCTGGCAAGTCGTCCTTCAAACTATTCTTCCTCTCAAAGCCTATGGCTGCACGGTGCTCAATTGTCCTTGATTTCACTCTGAATAGGTGGCCAAACGGGCAAAATTTTGGCCAAATTTCCTATTGGGGACCCCTTGTACGCTCATTTACCCGCTGGGACTGATTTTGCAACCTTCCATCATTCTTTTGTCCACTTCCCTTAACTAAAGAGAATCCAGTCGCCTGACAAGCTAGACCCAAATCTTTGGCAAAATCGACAGCTGATGCATGTCTATCCTTAGGATTTTTCTGCAAGGCTTTAGCCACGACGAGGTCTACTGGTTCAGGAATGCCTAAATCTGGCCTCACGGTAGACATTAATGGCATTTTGTCGTTTACAGTCTTAACCATAAACTCTTTTGAGGTGGTGGCCTCGAACGGGCGCTTACCGGTGACCATCTCAAAAACAACCAAAGCCAATGAATAAATATCGGTGCGGTGATCTAAAGGCAGACCCCGACACTGCTCAGGACTCATGTAGGCAGGAGAACCAGCCACTGTTGTCGGCCGAGCCATAGTGTTCATGCCATTTTCGAATACTGTGTAAGCAATGCCAAAATCGCAGACCTTGACGAAGTCTTGCTCGCTGGTTGAGTCAAGCACGATGTTTTCAGGTTTTATATCGCGGTGAACAAAACCTTGACTATGCGCCTCTTGCAAACCGTTGCAAACTTGTCTCGTGATTTCGAGCATGCGAGATGGGGCTAGATGCTCTTCGCTAGAAATTAGAGATGACAGTGGTGTTCCTTGCAAATAGTCCATGACTAGGTATGGCTGGCCATCATCGGTGATGCCAGACTCCCACAGATTGACAATATTAGGGTGGCGCAGCTGCTCTAAAGCACGCACTTCACGAGAAAATTTTTCCATACTCTTGGGGTCGGCACCAAGGTAGCTGTGCACGACCTTTACAGCAACAGCACCGCCCATAAGAAGCCTTGTTGCTCTGTAAACGATGCCGCTGGCACCCTTACCAACGACCGTCTCGACAGCGTACTTGTTATTGATAAGGGCGCCAATCAACGGGTCTTTACCGACCGGCTCGAGGGCGACCTTATCTCGCGGACAAGTGGAAGACTCATCACCAAAATAGTTGTTACACCGCAGACAAAGCTTCATTTAGAACTGCCAATCAATTTCGGTCCGTGACTCCCTAAATATCCACCACTAAAGCAATACCAAGAGGTACTACCCTTTATTTTACTTACCCATAGAGGCGGGCACTACACCACCGACAGTAGTTATCAGCCACTAAAGCAAGGTTAATTTATTGACTTATCAACCCCTGACATACCAGTCGCCTGGCAAACGCTCGGCAATTCCAGCCAACTCTAACATGGTCAGGGTACTTGAGAGTTCTCCAGCTGTCATTCCTGTCTTTTCTGTGAGCTGATCAAAATGAACAGGTTCATTCGAAAGCAATTCGTGGACATCTTTCTCTCGACCAAATAGCTCTAAAACAATAGGTTCACTTCGAGGCCTAGTGGTAGTTGCCCAGTTAAGGGCTTTCATAATGTCAGGAACATCTGTGACCAGTTGCGCCAAATTATCAGCGATCAGTCGATTGGTGCCTTGCGACATGGGCTGATCTATTCTGCCGGGAAGAGCAAAAACCTGGCGATCCTGTTCAAAGGCCGAACGAGCTGTAATCAGTGAGCCAGATTGCTTCCCTGCCTCGATCACAAGTAAGCCTTGGCCGATGCCAGAAATGATGCGATTGCGCGCCGGAAAGCGCCATTTCTCAGGGGTGATACCTGGGAAATACTCTGACAGAATGAGACCTTTGGGGTCTTCGCTCATCTTGGCGTAAAGAGGCTTGTTCGAGCTTGGATAGCAAACATCAGGACCACAGGCTAACACTGCCGCGGTTTTGCCACCAGCTTCAATGGCACCATAGTGAGCAAACGAGTCTACTCCGATAGCCATGCCACTAATAACGGTTACTCCCGCCTGGGCCAATTCGCGGCCAAACTCTTTAGCCTGTTTCTGACCATATGTAGAAGGAGTGCGGGTACCAACCACGCCCACACCGTAAGCCAAATTGTCCATACTCATCTCGCCTTTGACATAGAGGACAAAGGGCGGCTCATGTATCTCTCTTAGAGTATGAGGATAAAGCGGATGCGCCATCGGAAAGGCTCTAACATTGGCCTTCTCTAACTTGTCAGGCAACGAATCAGGATCTATTTCAGAGCGCTTAGCAACAAACTTTGCTATCAGATCGTCGGTAATCCAACCTAGATAGTAAGGAGAGCGGCTCATATCTTTCAGCTCTGAAGCACTGGCCTGCCAAAATGTCTTCATGGTCTCAAAGCGATCGTAAAGGTTGATCATGCGGGAGGCGCGCAGTCCACAGCCCGAGCACAAATCAAGAGCAAGCCAATATTTCAGCTCTTCGTTGCCCCACAATTTGATGGGATCTTCGATAAGATGCATAATCAGATATACCAACCCTCTTGTTGCATTCGCGCCTTCTGCCACCTGCAAATAATGATGCTAGCATTAACAACAGTAGTTCCAGGAAAAAAGTTCAATTCGCTATGGTGCAAAAACGAGCTAGAAACTTAAAATCTTTTCGCCGAACGGTCGAGGCAATGCTCTGCGTAGCATTAGGGCTGTCTGCAATATATAGCCCTGGCTTGGCCCAAGGTTTGAACGCCGAAGAGACCAACAAACTGAAGCTGATTGAGCAAAACCTCTTCTTTAAAAATTACGATGACGACAGTGCCGAAGTGCGCATGGCCCGTATTGAAAAAAGAGTCTTTGGCGAAGCGGCTGAAGGTGCTCTCAGTACTCGCATGGCTAACATTTTGCAGGTGGCAAAACCCTTAGACAAACCTCCCACTCAACGCCAAGGTAATGCGACTCAAAACAACGCTGGGGGCTCAAATTCACCAAGAAATGCCCAACCGACTTTTGAGCAACAGCAACAAGAACAGCAAATGCGGCAAGAAGATGCAGCAGACCGAGCCAGGCAGAGAGCTATGGCTGCCCGTGATGAAGAAGTCAATCAAATGTTTGCCGATGCTGTACGCCTGTGGAAAGAACGTAGAGGCAATGAGGCCTTAGAGAAGTTTGAGCAGGTAGTGCGGCTAGCCCCAGACAATGCCGAGGCCCATTTTAGTCTTGGTGTTATTTATGAAGCTCAACGCAACTTTGTTGAGGCCTTAGGCAGCTACAAGAAAGCTGCCGATATAGATCCACATAAGCGCGAGTACAAAGAAGCAGTCACTCTGGTAGAGAAAAAAGCTGTAGGCAAAGAACAAGACGACGGCAAAAAACTAGAGCTGCGCATGTTGGCAGAAAATGCCTCTGGTGCCTATAAGCGCGGTGAATTTATTTCTGCCCTAGATCTTTATAAACAACTTGATCGCAAGGCACCAAATCAAGCCCTCGTTAAATACAACATCGCTACTATTTACTTGGCTATGAAAAGCCCAGTGCAAGCCTTAGATTTCTTCAGACAAGCACGCAAGCTCAAACCGGAAGAACCGAACTACCAAAGAGCGGTGGCACAACTGGAAGGCAACTTGCAAGCAGAAGAGACTGAGCGTCTCAATTCTGAGAGAGCTTGGCAAAATCAAAATCAAAATCAGAACCAAAACCAAAATCAGAACCAGAACCAGAATCAGAACCAGTACCAGAATCAAAACCAGAATCAGGCGAGAAACTCAAATCAGAAACAGCCAAGAGGCAATAGTTCGATCGGTAATAACTCGAACAGTAATAGCAATGGCCTTCTAGGCGGCGATAA
Organism: Candidatus Obscuribacterales bacterium; assembly: GCA_021732025.1. Taxonomy (GTDB): domain Bacteria; phylum Cyanobacteriota; class Vampirovibrionia; order Obscuribacterales; family Obscuribacteraceae. The sequence goes on from JAKFVU010000016.1 coordinate 31,695, forward strand.
AAACGCACCACCGCCATCTGCTGCATTTGGCATCTTGGCAAAGAGCAATAAGTCTGGGGTGCTTGTCACCACTATTGGTATCGCTTCTCGGGCGGCGAGATGCGGCCTTCAAAGAGGTGACGTCATTAGAGCAGTTGACGGTGAAGTGATTAAAAGCGTCAATCAATTTCAGCAACTGATGGGCGGCAAAAGCCAAGGTCAATCTCTGCAGCTAATGATTGAACGCAAGGGCGCTATCGGCCAAATTATTCTCTAAGAGCCTTTGGCACTAGTGATCGTTTACTAGTGCGTTGAGCCGCTCAGCAAAACTCTCAGAGATTTTTGCCGGCTCGAGAGAAGAGACCTGGCGAATGTTGTAGATGGTGTCTCGTACAACCGGTTTGTAGCCTGAAGAAGCAATCAATTGCTCCATCTTCTCTTGAGCTAGTTGCAACGGTGTTTTAGCACCAGCGGCATGGGTAATTTTCTCTTCCATAATAGTGCCATCCATATCGTCGGCACCAAATGAAAGGGCAAGCTGGGCCAACTGCACACCGAGCTGAATCCAGTAAGCTTTTATGTGCGGGAAGTTATCGAGCAATATTCTTGAGATGGCAACATCTTTGAGCAAATCAGCTGGTGTTGGCTCAGTCACTTCGTCTTGAATATTGGTGCCATCGTAGTAGCACTTCAATGGAATAAAGCATTGGAAGCCACCACTCTTATCTTGCTGCTCACGCAGAAGCAACATGTGGTCAACTTTGTTTTCGATGCTCTCACTGATACCGGTCAACATGGTGGCATTAGATTTGATTCCAAGTTTATGGGCAATGCCATGAATTTCTAAATACACAGGAGCTGGTGTTTTCTTCACAGCCATACGCTCACGAACAGCATCATCAAATATCTCGGCACCACCGCCAGGCATAGAGCCCAAACCACAAGCAATTAAGCGAGTGAGTACTTCTTCATAGGTAATGCCGTCAAGATTGGCTAGATATTCAATTTCTACAGCCGTAAAGGCCTTCATGTGAATATGAGGAAACTTGATTCTTAACTGCTGCAAGACTTCTTCGTAGTAGGCCAAATCACACGCTGGGTTGAGTCCGCCAACCATGTGTATTTCATTGATGCCGAGAGCGGCACCCTTACCGGCCTCTTCTAATACTCGGTCGACACCCCAGGTATACGCTTTGCCACGCTCTTCAGGGTTGGCGTACGAACAAAAGCGACAAGTCTCAACACAAAAATTGGTGGGGTTGAGGTGCATGTTGTGAATGTAATAGACATAGTTCTCTTGGCCCGGCTCAGCCTTAACACGACGAGCGTACTCACCAAGAGCACCGATAGCTACCAAATCATCAGACTGATAGAGGCGAATGGCGTCTTCACGACTGATGCGCTTGCCTGTATAAACTTTCTCAGCCACGTCTGCTAAGGGATGGCCGGTGAAAATTCTATTCTCAATAACAGCGGACATTGGCACCTCTAAAGACTTCAAAGTGGCTATTGACTAATCACAAGAGATAATCTTAACAGGATAAAAATAGGTTTGGTCTAACTTCTAGTGAGCTAGTCACAAGCGTTCACAAGAGGCCTTCCTCACAACATAGCTACTAGTCTCGCACTACCCAATTGGGGTTGAGCATTGATGTCAGGATATGGTCGCACCACTTGCCGTTGATGAACAAATAATCACGGGCGTAGCCCTCAACATTGAAGCCTAGGCTGCGCAATAGCCAGCCACTGCGCTGATTAGAGGGCTGATAGTTAGCCATTATTCGATGCAAGTTGAGGGCAGAAAAACCGTATGCAATCACTGACTGCAAGGCTTCCTTCATCATGTGCTTGCCTTCTCGATCTTGGGCAATGGAATAACCTAGATTGCAATATTGGGCAGCACTGCGAACAATGTTATTCAAATTGGCAGAACCCACCACCACACCAGGGTTAGCACGATCAAAAAGAAAGAAACGTACAGCCACGTCGCTATGAAAATCTTCCAAATTTTGACTAATCTGTGCTTCCCAATAAGCTTTGGTTAGATAGTCGCTAGGCCAAGCAGGACCGCCATCGGCCAAATGAGACCTGTTTGTCTCGAAATAAGTTATTACCGCTTCTACATCTTCAATCTGGGCCAAACGAATCGTACATCTTCCTGTATTCAATGTCGGAAGCTTGGCTTTTTGTGCGGTCAAATCGTGCATGTTTTTCTTAGATACCCTAAATTTACTCGACCCAGAAACTCGAATTGGCTCTCACTGGAGCAGCTGACTCTTCGAATACTGGTCTTCTATTGTCTTCGTGGGCGAGAATCTCAACAAGTAAATCTGCATCAATTTCTAACTCATCATCGAGTGAATATGGCGATGCCAAAACCAAACCGGTATGGTCGTCATCAAAATCTCTCCATGACTCTTTGATGGAAGATTCAAACAAATACTCATCTTCGTTTGTCCAGGCAAGAAAACTATCTTCGATTGATGGCAAAGGCTCAATCAAAGGCATACCTGCACGGCGGCCGCGATCTATGTCATTGATTCTCTGTTCGATTGCTTCGACTTCGCTGCGATGAGTGTCGCCAAACCAATGCATCATTGCTTCTTTCTGACGTTCGCGGCATAAAACATTGTCTTCACGGTCAGTGTCGGCCAAACGTCTAGCATCGGTAAGGCTAAATCCGCCCTGATGGCTCTGAGCTCTCATGCGAGAAAGACGCTGCTTATTGCGGTCAATATCAATAAAATTCGGCAAAATCAAGCCGTCTTTTGCCCGTATCACTGATGAACTCAAACTTTTGACTAGAAGCAGCACATTAGAAATCAAATTTCACACCCGCCCAGAGAAAATGCCATTCAACTTGCCAAGAGAATAAATCGGTGACCGTCCGTTCTCAATGGGGTAATTCCCCCAAATAAACTTCGCTTCATTAATTTATCAACTTAGATATCAAAAGTCTATCTAAATCTATATCTACCCATTATGCAGTTAGACAAAGCCGCTGCGTTTCTGGCTTTCTTTTGGACTAACCCGAATATTGCCTACTCCGAGGCTAATCATTTGATTAGTTACAAGCTCAAAGAAGCGCTCTCTCTCCGGCCCTTTGATGACGGCCTGATGGTGCGCTTCAGCTAGTGCCACGGGATAGCCCTGACCTTTCTCGACCTGGGTGCGCACGGCTTGCAGGGCAAAGTGAAATAGCTTTTGGTCAGAGAAAACCCACATCGGCAGTTCTATACGGGCCACTTCACTGACACCGCGCAAATAAACAAAACAACTGCGATCGGCCGCGGGCATCAGTTTTGATACAGAAGCACCACTGGCAAAAACACTAGAGCGCTGATTGACCGGCAACAGGCGCTCGAAAAGACTACGATCGCTAAGAGGCCAAACTTTCGAACAGGGAAATTCTTCTTCGTTAAGATCACCACAGTGCTCACGGCAATGACTGACTTCATAGGGGCAAATTGAAACGCGCAAACAGTTGACTAAATCAGTACTGCGACTATGACTCAAATAGCCAACTATAGGTACTTTGGCTTGGCGCAAGCGCACCATCAGCTCTTCTAATCGAGCAAAATAGTTTTCTTGGTAACTGCTGCTCATTTTTTCTACTGACCACGGAATGAGCGAACCGTCATACATTGCAAGTGTCGGGCCATCTGCGGCAGCCTGACATGCCGTTTCGGTTAACAACTCTAATTCAAAAAGTCCACGTTCAAGAGAGACATACAACTCGTCAATGTGCACTCTTCGCCGGTCTACCAAGGGGTAGAGATCATCGGGACGAGCATGCAACCTCGGCTCGCTGTACAAAAGCGGTGGCAAAGCTAAACCGTATGATATGCGGGCGACACCGGCATTGAGCAAATAACAATTGTGCACTTCATGGTGGGAGGGCATTATTTGAGAACCATCAACAGCCACAACAGTCCATGGATGTCTAGCTGTATCTAAAGCGGCGACCGCTTCACGCTTGCCAATTGGCTCCAGTGGTTTGGCCGTTGGCCAGAGCACCCACGGTGCATTTTCAGCTAGCTTGTTGGCAAAATTTTCACTGTTTTTTTCAGCAGCAGAAAAAGCACTAAGAGCACTGGCTAAGACACGCTCATAGTCTTGCTTCTCAACGACCGCATCGGCACCAATTTGAGTGACAAGTTGTGAGAGCTTCATGAAGTCGAGCATGGCAAACAATCCAAGCGATGCGCTAATGAGTTATTAAGACAGAAAGACAAAAAATCTTATAGCGCTATACTTTACTAGAAGGCAAAGATTTTAGTTGGAAAACAAATAGACGATGAACTCGAAAAACGACCGCAAATCTCAAGATGGCAATCGGTCAAAAGAGCTGCCGCTCACCCTCGCCCGCCGCATCGCCGAATTGCGCGAACGCAAGAACCTGACTGTGCGTGACTTGGCTCAAGACTCGCGTTTTTCTAAAGAGCGCATCGAAGATATAGAATCAGGCCTTGAGACTTGGCTGTCGTCAACAGACAGACAACTATTAGCAAGAGCCCTGGCTGTCGATCCGTATATCATTCAAGAAGTCGAGGCTCGGCCGCGCCTAGAAGAAAGTGAAGACCCTGAGCGCTATGCCGCCATTTTGGCCGATCTTACCGATTCTATTTTGAAAGGTGTGAAAGAACACGAGTGCCCAAAATGCGGAAATACACTGCGTTGCAGAGTGCAAGAAGGGCTCGATATAGACGAACTACCGGTTTATTTTGCCAAAGCTTTTTGCCAGAAGTGTCCTTTTATTCTCAAGTAAGCTCTTGACAGTTACTTCGTCATTAACCGTGCCGGTTGTGGATATTCACCAAGGAAAGTAATAACTCCGGTTTTTATATCGCGCATCGCACCAACAATTTTCACCTTGCCCGAGAAGACAGCTTCTTTAACTATGGTGCTGTTGCTGAGCATGTCGTTAGCCGATAACCAAACGTTGGCAATGGCAGACGAATGAACGAGCTGGTCGCCTTTCTCATTAGGGTGACTACGCCGTGCTGCTGCAACAGCTGGTGCGATCTTGCTCATTATAGTGGGCAAATTACCGGGCAGTAGGGCACCATTGACGGCACTATCTACCGCCGCTTTGACAGCACCACACTCGCTGTGGCCTAAGACTATGACAAGTGGAATACCAAGATACTTAACGCCGTATTCAATTGATGCTAACTCTGAAGTAGCACAGACATTGCCGGCCACTCGCACAACAAACAATTCGGCTAAGCCTTGATCAAAAACCATCTCAACAGGAACTCGCGAATCTGAGCATCCCAACACGATTGCTACAGGTGTTTGACCATTGATAGCAGTCAGTTCACGCTTAGCAGAGTCGACTTCAAAGTGTTTGGTTTTACCGGATAAATAGCGCTTATTGCCACTCTTTAGTTCTTGCAGCACCTGGTCAGGAGTGGGTTTTGAATAGGCCGGTAGAACAGTCAGTGAAAGCATGACCGCGAAAGCCAGTATTGCTAAAGAAACAGCTGAGACAAGTCTTTCTGCCCAAAGATACTTTTGCATATCCAATTTTCCTTCAGAGTTGAACACTATTCCCTCGGCCTCAAGCAAACTTTGTTGTAGGTCTGGCGGCATCTCGGTATTACGAGTGGTGCTGACACCACCGCTAGAGTTGATCACTCTATGCCAGGGAACATTGCCCGAGTGATATTTTTTGTTAGCCTTATCACTTGAAAGAGCACGCAGAGCCCAGCCCACGCCTTGAGCACTGAGGCGTTTCTCAAGCAAGTTAGAAATCAAGCCATAGGTCAGTATGCGGCCACTAGGAATGCCTTTGACAATTTCATAGACTTCAAAATAGACCGACATCTTTCTTCTAGGCTGAAACTGAACGCTTTACAAAACACTGGCGAATAGTTTCATCTAGTCTGCCTTTGAGTTTGTTCAATCTTTCAGATATTTCTAGTCTGCGTTTTTGCAAGTTGAGCAAATGTTTTCTTCGGTGATCATCTAAAGCATCAGCAAAGAGATCGTTAAGTGCAATTTCTTCGCCTTGGGCCCACCAGAGATCTTCCACCACTGAACCAATCAAATCGTGTTCAGCTTCATCAAGCATTTGGCTAAACAGACGATACTCATTGCTGAGCATAAACTCAATTGAAGTGCGAACTTCTTGTCTCAAACTCTGAGCCGCCGATGAAACAATAGTGGCAATCAATTCTTTGTCGAGATTACCGACGCGCAAGTTAAGTTGAGCCAAAGTCTCTTCTAGTAGATAGCGACGAAAAGCAATTTGATTGAGAAGAAAATCAGGGAAGTATCCGGTGCACACCATGTGCACAATTTCACTGCGCGGAGGAAGTGATGCCAGAGCGTGGCGACTGCGAACGGAGAGGCCCTGCAAAGTGCTGACAGCGCGGTAATGCTTGTCGATAAGCTCTTTTAAGCCATTCACTACAGCACGGTTGAGGCCCGGTACTTCAGCATTGCTGCTACCGGTGTTTAGGCTCTTGGCCATCAATTGCATAATTTGACGGCGCAAATAATCAATATTGCCGCCCAACTCTTCGATCATTTTTACAGCGGTTGATTCGCGCGCATCCAAAATGCCTAAAAGTAAATGCTCTGGGTTGATAAAATTGAGACCGAAGAACAAGGCATACTCATAGGCACGGTGCAACGATTGCACTGTCAGATCGCTCAGGCCATAAGCTTTTCTTGTTTCACTAAAGCTTGCAGTGGCGCCACCGGCACCAGTGGCAACCACTGGCAGACTGACTGATGGCAAACCAGACGAAAGATCTGGCCGACCAGAAAATGGCAATTCAGATTCAGTTTTACCCTTCACTTGATTTTCCAATTCTTTGCTGACCGAATCTTCGTCAATTTTCATTGTGGCAAGGGCTTCGTTAGCAACACCACCATATTCAGTAGCTAGGGCTGCCAGAATATGATCGGTACAGATATAGTTGTGTTCGAAGTTAATGCACTCATCTAGAGCAAGCTGCAACACTTGCAAAAGCGAATCACTTGAACGCTCAAAAACTGAATCCAACATTGGCTAATAATCCAAAAAAGGGGACAAACTAAATACAGAGACAAATATATGAGAACAAGAAATCTATTAGAAAATGCTCACGGTTCTAGGCTTATGGGCCTTTCAGCGAGCATATATAGGATAGCAGCAAACTATAATTTACCCTGAGGCAATAAGCTCTTCAGTTAATAGTTAGAGCCAAATTTATAGAAGGTAGCAGTGAGAATTTTAATATCGAATGACGACGGGGTCTTCGCCCCCGGGCTGGGCACGCTGGCAAGAGCCTTGGCTGCCACTGCCGAGCATGAGGTCTATGTCGTCGCACCGGACAGACAACGCAGCGCCACAGGCCACTCTGTCACCCTTCATAAACCATTGAGAGTTGAAGCAGTAGACCTACCAGGCGGCATCAAAGCGGCATGGTCTACAACTGGCACACCGTCTGACTGTGTCAAACTCGCTGTCAAGCAGCTACTGCCCGAGCCACCAGATTTGATCATTTCAGGTATAAACTCTGGCCCCAATCTGGGTTCCGACGTGCTCTATTCAGGAACAGTGGCAGCTGCCATGGAAGGCGCCTTCTCAGGATTTCCAAGTATTGCCGTGAGCGCGCAGAAAAACGCCCAAGTAGCTTTCAACTTAGCCGCAGAGTTCATTGTCGACTTCCTACGCGTCTTACCTAAGGCTCCGCTGCCTAAGCGGGGCTTATTCAATGTCAACGTACCGGCCTGCGAGGCCAGCCAGCTCAAGGGTGTGCGAGTTACTGAACTTGGCAAGCGCCAATACAAAGATATATTTGAACGGCGACACGACCCTAATGGCCGCGACTATTATTGGTTATCTGGTTGCGCCATAGAAGAAGGTGAGTCAGAGCTATCGGACGTCTGGGCCTTAGCCAATGGCTATATAACCATTTCGCCTGTTTCGTTCAACATGACCGACCAAAACACTCTGGCCAAGCTTCATGAGATGATGACTGTCAATGAATTCTCCCACCACGTTCGATCTAGCAAATAGCTACCGCGCTTTCTTCAAAGACCCTGAGTGGCCACTGAAGACAACGATTGGCGGCTTTATCAATTACACAGCTCTGGGCGCCTTTCTTTTCAATCCGGCCTTTACCCCCATTTGCTTTGTGCTCTGGGCCCTTTCCACCGGATATTTGCTGCGCACACTGAGAGGCAGTGCGGCAGGTGATTTAGAAAAACTTCCCCAATGGAATGACTGGCTAGACTTGATCATTTCGGGTCTGTCTTGGCTATCGATTGCCGCTGGCTTCTTCTTCTTTGCCTTGTCACTATTTGCCATGAGCCTTCTGCTTGGTGCTGGCTTCGACATTTCGCATATTTCGAAGCCAAACTTTTTGGTCTGGTCTGAGGCTACATTTTTGGGCTTGTTCTTTATCGGACTAGCTCAGAACTTCTTTCTTATGGTGCTAATGGCTAACTTTGCTGAAGAAGAGCGCATGGCCGCTGGATTTGCTTGGCGCAAGACTCTCAATCGCATAGCCAAAGCACCGCTCGAACTTGCTACTGTTTGGCTAGCGGGTTCTGCTTTGACCGTCATTGCTTTGACAATTCCGCCCATGACCCTGATTGGTGCGTTGTTTACACCGTTTTGCTATTTTCTCGCTCAAATAATAAGCGCACGAATGATCGGCCAGACCTGGGCCTATATAAATAGAACTGAGAAATCTTAAAAGCAAAAACTATCGCTGCACTACGGTCTTTAGGCGACCTTCGGTGGTCAAGTAGAGCTTTTGTCCAGCGGCTATCTGAGTCGGTGGTGGCACCACTTTAGCGGCCATATAGGGATAGCCCGCCGGGGTCACTGTGGCTGTATGACTTAGTTGTTTGATGTAAATGCCAATCCATTTGGTGAAGTTAGAAAACTGGGTGCCACCTTCGTTAGCAAGCTTACCCACTTGTTTTGCCGCGACATGGGCGTAGTCGAAAGCTTCGTCAACAGTCTCAGGTACCTTCACTGTGATGTTATTGCCACTGCGGCTTACGGCGTAAGGATAGCTAGGTGCATTTTTCGATGGGGATTTGCCTGATTGTGAGCTTTTGCCCACACTAATAATGCTCGTGTGTTTGACCTCAGGAGTTAGGCTGATATTGGCCGTACCTAGGCCTGGTATAGACACAGCTAACTTGCGCCCAGAGTTATCTACTTCTTGAATCTTGCTGGCGGCCTTAGTTTTCACCACAGCTCTCTTCGATCTATCAACATTGCCGTTGAGAGTCTCGGGTGACATTGCTGAGACCTGGGCCTGGCCTAGAGCAACGACCAGGAATGATGTAGCTAGCAAAAGGCAAGCTTTATTAATTCTCATAAACCCTCAGAGCGAACGGCTAGAAGTTCTGGAATAACCTCACAAGCCCAAGATTATGTCACAAAGAGGGTTTCACGAAAGCGCTCGTGAATAATTTCTTGATAACCTTAGCCCAGAGCCCCTGTCGGGAAGATTTGGCCGCTTGACTACTTGCGATTATCAGGTATAGTCGCAGATGATGAACCGATGATGTAGTGGGTTCTGGGCATAATGCAAAATACCTATGTGATACGATCGAATGGTTCGTATCTAAATGCGCCGATAGAAAAGATTAAACAGTAACGATGGAAGATTCGCAGAGTAGCAGCAGCAACAATAGTGGCACCGTTAAAGAGTCAGAAGACCCTCTTCCGGGACCTTTAAAACGTTTGCTCAGCGGTTTTGCATACGGTAAAAAAGGAGACGGACAACGCAGCTAGCGGTGTCTGGATTTATTTTGTACCAAATTGCTTGGATACCAGTTTTAATTCTCTTCAACGCTTTCTTTGTAGCGGCTGAAATGGCACTTGTTCGTGTTCGTCGTACGCGAATCGACCAATTGGCCGAGCGCGACAATCTCTTTGCCAAGAAAGTGCAAATTTATTTGCACGACCCAGAACGCTTTATATCAGCCTGCCAGCTCGGTATTACTATTGCCACCTTGCTCTTGGGTGCGGCCGGCGAAAGTGCTCTAGCAGAAAATATATCTGAATGGACTAGACACCTCGGTGTTCAAGCAAGCTTGCCAGAGTCATCGCTGAAAACGCTTTCGCTTTTGTCCTTCGCCTTCGCCTTTACATTGACTGCCTACATTCAGACCGTGGGCGGCGAATTGTTGCCTAAGATGCTGACCTATAGCCGGGCAGAAACAGTAATTCTCTTTACCGTTTATCCGATGCACTTCTGGTGCCTTATCACTTCGCCGTTCTTAGTGGTACTACAAAAGACCACCGAAGTTGTGGTCAAGTTGCTCAAGATCAAAGACCCTCCTTCAATACATTCTGTGCACTCTGAAGAAGAACTGAAGATGTTGGTTACGGCATCTCATGACGAGGGTGTCTTAGAGCCAGATGAAGAAGAAATGCTACACAGCGTCTTCGACTTCTCAGACACGGTTGCATCAGAAGTGATGACACCAAGAATCGATTTGGTTTGTGTATCAGCTACAGCCACAATACGTGAGTTTGTTCAAGAAGCTCTACGATGGGGTCACTCAAGAATTCCTGTCTTCGAAGAAGATATGGACAATATTTTTGGCATGGTACACATCAGAGACGGCCTCAGAGCCATGGTGGAACACAAAGAAAATTCGCACGTGCGTGAATTTACCCGCAATATATTGATCGTGCCAGAGAACAAGAATCTCAAAGATTTGCTCACCGAGTTTAAACTGACAAAGACTCACATGGCAGTAGTCATGGACGAGTATGGTGGCACTCAGGGCATCGTTACTCTCGAAGATTTGCTTGAAGAATTGGTCGGCGACATCGCTGATGAGCACGAAGTGGTAGAAGAATTTATCCACGAAGAAGCAGATGGCACCTATGTATTAGACGCCAAACTTACTCTTGAAGAGGCAAATGAAAAGCTCGACCTAGAGATAGAAGACGAAGAGTTCAACACCATCGGTGGTCACGTCTTCGGTTCGTTAGGGCGCGAACCAGTACCAGGCGACGAAATTGAATCTGAGACGTTCGTACTGCGCGTATTAGAATCAGACCGTCACCGCATTATCAAATTGCGCCTCATTCGCAAAGAAGCCAAAGAAACGAATGCAGAAAGTCGTGACCAACAATCGTCAACACACAGTAGCCTGAAAAATGGCAACGGCAAGAAGACTACCGAGCAGGGTATGCCTTCTATCAATTCAAATTCTTAGCCATTAAAAACGGAAATATCTAATTGTCTTCATCAACCAGAGATCTACTTTTAAAGAAAGCTTCAAAAGTAAGAGCAAAAAAACGTCTGGGCCAAAACTTTCTCATTGAGCCTTCAGTACTAACCAAAATTGTCGAAAGCCTCAATCTCAAGAGCGATGACATAGTCATTGAAATCGGCCCTGGTCTTGGCTTTTTGAC
>JAKFVU010000022.1 GCA_021732025.1 Candidatus Obscuribacterales bacterium
GGCTTACAGGTGCCTGTAAATAATCTCTTTTCAATCGCCTTCCATTAACTAGCATTAATTACGAGATGTTGACTATACAAAAGATACATTAGTACCATTTGATATATTCAGTAATTGAGTTATGGCATCCCTGTTTATCGAGGGCTTCCCGCAGGCTGGCGGTTAGCTCAGTTTATTTGTCGCCGGTAATATTCCAAATAGTTATTGGCCTGGTCTTTTTTCCAAGGAGAAATAAATGTCAGTTCCCTTGAATCGCGAAGAGCTTAAGAAGAAGCGTGAGAAATTCATCATCCCGGGTGTTAAGCAAATGTACGCTGACCCACCTCACTTCGTTAAAGGGAAAGGTCAGTATCTCTTTGATGAAACCGGGCGCGAATATCTAGACATGTTCGCTGGTATCGTCACCGTATCGGTTGGCCATTGCCATCCTAAGGTTGTGCAGGCCACGGTTAATCAGGTTAATACCCTACAACACACCTCTACTATATTTATGACCCAGCCGATGGTCGACCTTGGCGAGAAGTTGGCCGAGATTTCTCCCGGAGACATGAGCAAGTCGTTCATCACCAATTCGGGTACTGAAGCTAACGAAGCAGCTATTCGTTTTGCTCGTTTGGCCACTGGTCGCCATGAAGTGATTGCTCTTGAGCATTCTTATCATGGCGAATCGCACCTAGCTTCAACTCTAACTGCCAACCATAACTGGCGCCCCGATACCATGCCTGCTGCAGGTGTTGCTTATGCTGCCAATGCTTATTGCTACCGTTGCCCTTTCCAAAAGTCACCTGATAGCTGCGGCCTTGAATGCGCCAAAGATGTAGAGCGTGTCATTCAGTCACAAACAAGCGGCAAACCAGCCGTGATGATTGCCGAACCCATTCAAGGTGTTGGTGGTGCTATTACGCCACCAGACGATTATTTCGTTGAAGTGAAGAAAATTCTCGAAAAATACGGTGCTCTCTTTATTGCTGACGAAGTGCAAACCGGTGTCGGTCGCACAGGCAAGCATTGGTTTGGTATCAGCAGCTACGGCGTGCAGCCAGACATTATCACCATGGCTAAAGGCTTAGCTAACGGCTTGCCGATTGGTGCTGTTATCACCACAGAAGACGTGGCCAAGGCATTGCAGAAGCAAACTATCAATACTTTTGGTGGCAATCCAGTATCTGCCGCAACTGCTCTTGCTGTTCTTGAAACCATCGAAGAAGAAAAATTGATGGAGAATGCCCGTGTCGTTGGCGACTATCTAATGGCTGGTCTGAAAGACTTGCAGAAGCAGTTCCCTGAAGTGATCGGAGATGTGCGTGGCAAGGGCTTGATGGTTGGCATGGAATTGGCTGACAAGAATAAAGTGCCACTGTCGCAAGAAACTATGCGCATCGTAGAGATGTCTAAAGACGAAGGTGTGGTTATTGGTAAAGGTGGAATGTGGGGCAATGTCATTCGCATCAAGCCACCACTTTCAATCACTAAAGACAACGTCGACACCATGCTTAAAGTCCTGAAGAAGTGCATCGAGTCGGTCGTCAAAGTTCACGCCAAAGCCTAACTAACAGCGAATAAAATCTGAGGAGTACAAGTATGTCCAGCAATAACGGCAACTCAAGAGTGGTTCGCTGCGGCTTGATTCAAACAAAAAATGATGTCATTTCACCAGAGGGTGGAACCGACAAGAAATTGCTTGAAGAAATCAAAGACAGTATGTTGAAAAAACATATTGAGTACACCAAGCAAGCCCACGAAAAGGGCGTGCAAATTCTTTGCTATCAAGAAATTTTCAACGGACCATATTTCTGTGCTGAGCAAGAAACTTGCTGGTATGACACTGCAGAAGAAATTCCTAACGGTCCTACCATCAAGAAGATGCAAGAGCTAGCCAAGAAATACAAGATGGTCTTGGTTGTTCCGATTTACGAGAAAGAACAAGCTGGTGTTTATTACAACACTGCTGCTGTGATTGACGCCAATGGCGAGTATCTAGGCAAGTATCGCAAGAATCATATTCCTCACGTGGCGCCTGGTTTCTGGGAGAAGTTCTACTTCAAGCCAGGTAATCTTGGCTATCCAGTATTCAAAACCGCTTATGCCACCATCGGTGTTTATATCTGCTATGACAGACACTTCCCTGAAGGCGCACGTGCTCTTGGTTTAAATGGAGCTGAAATTGTCTTCAACCCATCAGCTACTGTGGCTGGTTTGTCTGAGTATTTGTGGAAGCTTGAGCAACCAGCTCATGCTGCTGCCAATGGCTACTTCTTAGGCGCAATCAACCGGGTGGGCACAGAAGCTCCCTGGAACATTGGTGAGTTCTATGGCTCCAGCTACTTCTGCGATCCTCGTGGGCAAATAGTGGCCTGTGCTAGCCGAGATCAAGAAGAACTTCTTGTCTCTGATTTAGACCTCGATCAAATTCGCCAAGTGCGCAATACCTGGCAGTTCTTCCGCGATAGACGACCAGAGACTTATGACACTCTAGTCAAGCTCTAGACCAAAGCTAATGGGTCATTGGGTCCAAATTGGAAAATACTTGAGTACTCAAGTATTTTCCAATTTGAGACCAGAACAAATTACAAGAGTAAATTACAAGAATTAATTACAAGAATCTTGAAATGTTAGGCGAGGAACCATGGCAGAGCACTACAAGCCAAATAAATATAAGGCCTGGGAACTTACACTGGAAGAGCGCTTTCAGGAAGTTTATCCACCGTTTTCAGAAAGAGAAGCAGTGCTCGAAGCTAACCGCTGTCTCTACTGTCACGATGCACCATGCATGGTGGCCTGTCCCACTGATATCGACATCCCCACTTTCATTCGCAAGATTGCCACTGGTAACACCAAGGGTTCTGCTCGCACAATCTTAGAATCAAATTTGATGGGTGCTACATGTTCGCGGGTTTGCCCTGTTGATGTTCTCTGTGAAGGCGACTGTGTTCTCACTGCTGACCATAAGCCCATTGCTATTGGCCGATTGCAGCGTTATGCCACTGATTATGCCAACGATAAAGGCATTCGCTTCTTTAAAGCCGGCGAACCAAACGGCAAGAGAGTAGCTGTAGTTGGTGCTGGTCCGGCTGGTTTGTCTTGCGCTGGGGAGCTAGCTAAAGCTGGCTTTGCCGTCACTGTCTACGAGAAGAAGAAATGGTCAGGTGGCCTTTCTACATACGGCATCGTTGTTTTCCGCGAGCCAGTTGAAGTGAGTTTGGCCGAAGTAAAAATGATCGAAGAGCTAGGTGTGAAGTTCACCAACGACACCGAGATCGGTAAAGATCTGAGCTTTGAGCAACTAGTCAAAGACTATGATGCTGTTTTCTTAGGTATTGGTTTAGGTAACGTGCCTGAAATGGAAGTTCCTGGCGAACACCTTACTGGCGTTTTGGACGGCCTCGAGTTTGTTGAAGAGACAAAGACTGAGAGCCTTGATTCAATTAAACACGGAAATCGCATCTGTGTTATCGGTGCCGGTAACACCGCCATCGACTGCGCCACCATTGCCCGACGCTTGGGTGCTGAACGTGTCACCATGATTTATCGCCGCTCAGAAGCGGAGATGCCTGCTTATCACTTTGAATATGAGTTTGCCCTCAAAGAAGGGGTGAGTTTTATGTTCTTGACTCAACCAATTGAGATTCTAAGTAATGACCAAGGTGCAGTGGACGGTCTCAAATGCATAAGAATGGATTTGGGCAAGCCCGATGCTTCTGGCCGCCGCAGCCCCGTGCCTGTGCCAGATTCTGAGTTTGTCGTACCTTGCGACATGGTAATTAAGGCCATTGGTCAGAATAAACCTTCTGGAATACTAGCGATGTTGGCACCATTTGGTGTCGAGCAAGTGAAAGGCTACCTTAAGGTTAATGACGAAAACCGTACTGCCCACGAAAAGATATTTGCTGGTGGTGACTGTGTTAGAAGCCATGGCGAAGCATCAACAGTGATGGCTGTGCAGGATGGCAAAATTGCCGCTGCCAGTATCGCTAAGCAGTTGGTGGGAACGTCTAGGCCTTTAGCAGAAGCCGTTTCTAAAAAGTAGATTTGCTCTAGCCCTTTCTCTCTGTCTATAACTCCGTTTGTATTTCGGGAAAAATTTAAATGCCAGATCTATCGATCGATTTTTGCGGTATCAAGTCACCAAATCCATTTTGGTTAGCGTCGGCTCCGCCAGCCAATTCTGCCTATCAGATTCAAAAAGCTTTTGAGCAAGGATGGGGTGGTGCAGTATGGAAAACAATCGGTGCGCCAGTACTGAATGTTTGCAATCGCTACGGCACCATCGACTACAAAGGCAGCAAAATAATTGGCCTCAATAACGTTGAGTTGATTTCCGATCGGCCTATAGACCTCAACTTGCGTGAGATGGCCGAAGTAAAACGTAATTTTCCACATCATGCTGTGATTGCATCAATCATGGTGGAATCAAAAAAAGAAGCCTGGCAAGAAATTATCAAACGCACTGAAGAGACCGGGATCGATGGCTTTGAACTGAATTTCGGCTGCCCCCACGGCATGTCAGAGCGTGGCATGGGTTCGGCCATGGGTCAGGTTCCTGAATACACTGCCATGGTCACTGAGTGGGTCATGGCTGTGGCTACTAAGCCAGTCATAGTTAAGTTGACACCCAACGTCACTGATATTGTTTTGCCAGCAAGAGCTGCCCTAAAAGGTGGTGCTTCTGCCCTTTCGTTAATTAACACCATCAATAGTGTTATGGGTGTTGACCTCGATACTTTTGAATTGCAACCAAATGTTGGCGGCAAAGGCGGCCACGGCGGTTATGCAGGCCCAGCAGTCAAACCTATTGCCTTGCACTTACTCAGTGCAGTAGCGGCAGATCCTGAAATACTGAAGTCTCGCCTGCCAATATCTGGTATGGGCGGCGTTGAAACTTGGCGCGATGCGGTTGAATTTATGTTGCTTGGCGCCACCTCTGTACAGGTCTGCACTGCGGTAATGCACTGGGGCTTCAGAATTGTTGAAGACATGATTGAAGGCATGTCAAATTGGATGGAAGAGAAAGGCTTTGAAACCTGCGACGATTTTATCGGCAAGTCACTGCCTCGAGTTTCCAATTTCGGCGACTTTGACCTCGGCTTCCAGTCTGTTGCGGCAATCAATCACGATAAATGTATTCAGTGTAATCTTTGCTACATCGCCTGTAATGACGCTGCTCACCAATGTATTGACCTAAAAGAACTTAAAATCACAAATGAAGCGAAAGAGCGCTTATGGCCAGTTGTGAGAGAAGAAGACTGTGTTGGTTGCGATTTGTGCTCTCGTGTCTGTCCTGTGGATGATTGCATCACCATGGTAGAAATCGATACAGGAAGGCCGCATATCACCTGGAATCAGCTGGTTGCGTCCAAGCCTGAAGTCTTAGAATGGGACAAGATGGAAGAATATCGCAAGACTGCGAACATACATATACACTAAGTAATGCACTAAATTACCTCTGTGCATTAATATGTAGCGATGTCTTTGTCCAAGTATCCAATCAGTTATGCAAGTGTTTCTGGGGCACCTCCCTCAGCGATAGGCCTTGCCATACTGAAAAGATGCAATTTTTTCCGCTGCTTACTCCTATTTTTAGTTATCTGCTGTGGCGCTGGCGGCCCCATCTCTATCGCCTTGGCCGCAGAGTCGGCTGTTTCGGTAAATGGTGCTTCAGTAAGCGGGTCATCGATGGATAGCGCAACCAATCAGGCTCAATTGAAGAAAAGCCTGCCTAAGACAAGTGCCAGCCTCTATTTCGCTTGTGAGCGCAAGCTGGCCCTCAAAGGAAAGCGTATTAAGGCTTCTGACTGGTTAGGGAAAACTAGTAAAGAGCTTTCGTACGGCGACCGCGCTGCTGATTGTGATTCGGTTTATTCTGAAGAGAAGTTGTTCGAGAGAATTTCTAACGAAATAAACAGCAGTGGTCAACCACTGACAGTGTTTATCCACGGCTGCTGTGTCAGTTTTAGTGAAGACTTGATTCAAGCTAACGACATACAGCAAGCCTTGCACGCGGCCGGTTTGAAGGGGCCTTTATTGGCCTACGACTGGGCTACGCCCTGCTACAACTATGCTGGGTCGCTGGCTAAGTTACCTGGTTGTCGCTCCAACTTTACTGCTTTTCTTGAGCGGCTAGTGGCAAAAATTGGTCGAGACAAGATTGTAATAGTGGCTCATAGTCTAGGTATTCATGCCCTGCAAAATTATTGCAGAAAAGCTCTTGAGGCTGAGCCTACAGCTAACCAAGTATTTGCTGCTGTGATTCTTAGTCGACCGGACGTCGATTTCAGTTCGTTCAAGAACTCAGAAGCTGCTCTCAAGAATTTTTCAGGCAAGTTGATGCTGCTCTGTGCCAGAAATGACATCAACCTCAAGCTCTCGTCTTTCATTAGGCGGGCTGGTTACAACTTTGTGGAAGATCCACGGCCGGTGCATGACAACTATATGCGCTTGGGTCAGGCCAGCGTTGCTTCGGGAGTGGCCGACAGGCTGGCCGTCTACGATATTAGTCATCTGCGTCTGCGGCACCTAATTCCGTATAAACTAATAGCAGATCTGCTCACTGGTGAAACTTCATCGTACTTAATTGAACGTGCCGATGGCGGCGTTTTAGAGGTGAAGACTAGGATGTAGGCTGCTATAATTGCTTGACTACTTAGGCTCGCTTTACCATGGACACCAAGTTAGAAAATCACAAACCCCCGGCTCAACCTGCGGCTTTGCCTAAGAGCAATAACCGCAAGCAAGCAGTTGTTGGGGTTTTACTAGTTCTTGGTTTGGCCGTCTATGTTTTAAAAGACAAACTGCCCCTCAGTCCGGGTGCTCGCGAAACTGCGGTTAAAGTTGAGCGCGCCAATAGTGAAGCAGTATTGACTGTAGAGCTGACTAAGGTTGTGCCTCGTGATTTCGAGCGCAAACTATTGGTCAGTGGTACGGTCTGGGCCTGGGATCCAGTACAAGTTGGTTCTGAGGTAAATGGCCTTAAGGTGCAGTCGGTTCTTGTCGATGACGGCGCTCGTGTCAAGCGTGGACAGCTTTTGGCCAAGCTTAACAGCAGTATCATCGAAGCTCAGTTAGCAAAGAAGAAAGCTAACCTCATTGGTGCTAAGGCCTCGTTACTCAAGGCAATACAGCCTTTCCGGGCCGAAGATCTCACATCGTTGCGATATGCCTATAATCAGGCCCAAGCTAATATTTCTCAAGAAGAAGCCAACTTGGCTAGGGCTCAGGCTAACTACAATGAAGCAGCTGAGAATGCAAAACGCTATACATGGCTCGTTAGCCAGGGCGCTGTCAGTGCTGAAGACGCTGATAACCGCTCAACTCAGGCCAAAGTGTATCTTGCAGAAGTGCAGAACTGTGAGCATAAAGTGCGAGCGATTAAGCTTGCTGCTCAACAGGCCAATGACCGCCTGACCATGGGTGTGTCTGGTGGCCGGCGGGAAGATATTGAAATTTCAAAATCGCAGTTAGCTGAGATTGCTGCCAATATTGCCGAACTCAATTCGCAACTGGCGCAAACAGCCATTGTCGCTCCCTGTGACGGGCTCGTGCTCAAGCGCAGTGTGCATATTGGTGATATTTCTAGTACTAGCAAAGTGATGTTTGATTTGGTGCGAGATGGCAGATTAGAGCTGCGCGCCAATCTGCCAGAAGCTGACATCGGTTTGGTCAAAGCTGGTCAGACTGTGAGAATCGGCGATGTCGATGCCCATGTGCGTGAGATCAGTCCAATGATTGATCAAGACACACGGCTAGGAATGGTGCGAATTGATTTGCCGTTAAACACCCATCTGCGTCCGGGTAATTTTGTCAAAGGCGAAATTGGGCTAGGCAAAGCTAAAGTCAATGCCGTTGGTTCTTCTTCTGTGGTCTACAAAGACAACCGTGCTATTGCCTATACACTTGATGAGGCTGGTAAGAAGGTGCGTATGCACTTCATAGAGGTTGGTGGCCGGGACGGCGATTTTATTGAAGTGCTGAGCGGTTTAAAAGCTGGAGATCAAGTAGTCGCTAAGGGTGCTGGCTTCATCAAAGATGGTGATGTGGTCAATGTGCTCAATGCAAACTCTTCGCCAGTGAAGGCTCGCTAGATAACTATGAATTTTAATCTCTCCACCTGGTCGATTAAAAATCCGGTACCGGTAGTGGTGCTCTTTTTAGTTTTGACCTTGATGGGCATAACTTCTTTTATCAAACTCGGCATTGACGAGAGCCCTAATATCGATGTGCCCGTGGTGACGGTTGCTGTAAGTCAACTGGGGGCGGCACCGGCTGAGCTTGAAACTCAGGTAACAAGAAAAATCGAAGATGCTATCGCTGGCATTGGCAATATCAAACATATTGCCTCTAGTGTTACCGATGGTGCCTCGTCTACGTCTATCGAGTTCAATCTCGGCACTAACACCGATAGAGCTGTCAATGATGTGCGTGACGCTATTTCTAAGATTCGCCAAGATATGCCCCAGGGTATCGAAGAACCGATTATTCAAAGGCTTGATTTTGTGGGCGGCCCCTTTGTCACCTACACCATTGATTCTAAAGTCTTGCCGCCAGCCGAATTGTCTTGGGTGGTAGACAATGATGTCGCTCGCGCTTTACTCTCTGTTCCTGGGGTTGGTCAGGTGCAGCGAGCCGGGGGGGTGGACCGCGAAATTCGCGTCAATCTCGATCCTACCCGCCTAGAGGCGCACGGCATCACAGCCGATATGGTCAGTACCCAGATTCGCCAGCTCAACATAAACTTACCCGGTGGCCGTGGTCAGGTGGGTGAAGGTGAACAGTCGATTCGGCTATTGGGCAGTGCTCTCACTGTGCCCCAGTTGGCTAAGACCGACATTGTCTTGCCTAGCGGAAAGCGAGCGCGCTTAGACACACTTGGTAAAGTCGAAGATAGTACCTCTGAAGTGCGGCAGATTGCTCTTTTGAATAATCAACCGGTGGTGGCATTTTCGGTTGTGCGCAGCACGGGCTCAAATTTGGTTGATGTTGAAAAAGGTGTTGATGCCAAAATTAAAGAGCTGGCTGAAAATCTACCAGGCTCGCTGAAGATATCTAAACTGCGCAGCAACGGCCGTTATATCAAAGAGTCTTATGATGCCTCCCTCGAATCTCTCGTGCTGGGGGCCTTACTCGCCGTATTTGTAGTTTGGGTATTCTTGAAAGATTGGCGGGCCACGGCCATTACTGCCATTGCTATTCCTCTTTCTGTTATTCCTACATTTGCCGTCATGCAATGGGCTGGTTTTACTCTAAATAGCATGTCGCTGCTTGGGTTGGCGCTTGTAATTGGTATCTTAGTAGATGACGCTATTGTTGAAATTGAAAATATTGTTCGCCACATCCGCATGGGAAAACCGGCCTACCAGGCCTCCATTGAAGCCGCCGAAGAAATTGGCTTGGCAGTTATTGCCACAACTTTAACCATTGTTGTAGTTTTTGTACCGGTAGCAAGTATGGGCGGGATACCAGGGCAGTTCTTCAAGCAGTTTGGTTTGACAGTGACTGTTGCTGTTCTATTTTCGCTACTGGTTGCCCGTATGATTACGCCCATGATTGCAGCTTATGGTATGCGCAGCGTTGGTGGCCAGGAAGAAGAACATGCCGTCAATCAGAAGTTTATGAAGGTCTATGGGCCGATTCTGGCTATGGCGATGAAGCATCGACTACTGTCTGTGATCGCTGCCTTTGTCTTGTTCGCAGCCTCAATTGCTCTATTCAAGTCGATGCCAACTTCGCTCATGGCCAACGTCGATAGGGGTGAGGTTCTACTCAACGTCGAAATGCCACCTGGCTCTGACCTTGAAGACACAAAAGCGGTCTCTGAAAAATGTACCGACATTATTGCTAAGCACAAAGAGGCCATCAATGTCATGGCTTTCATCGGTACGCCAACATCGGCGAAGCGCACTTCTGGTGGCAACCAGGGTGACGTTACTAAAGCAACTATCTATATTTCGCTTAAGCCACGTACTGAACGATCAATTAGCCAACAGCAGTTTGAAGAAACCGTGAGAGCTGAACTTGATAGTGTGGCTGGTGCTCGGCTGAGTTTTTCGCGCTCTGGCGGGATGGGCGGCAAGCCCATGCGCTTGGTACTGACCTCATCTGATGCGGTGCAGCTAGAGCGGGTCGCCGAAGAGCTCAAAGACCAGATGCGTTCTGTAAAAGGGCTATACGATGTCAGCTCTTCGGCTGGTATTTTGCGGCCAGAAATTTTAGTCACTCCCGATTTTGATAAAGCCGCACGGCAAGGTGTTTCAGTGCAGTCTATTGCCCGCACGGCTCTGATTGGCACCCTCGGCGACAGTGAAGCTAATTTGGCAAAGTTCAATTTAGATGATCGCCAAGTAAATATTCGAGTTGAATTAGACCCGCAGTATCGCAATGATCTGCGCATTATTGAGGACATGAAAGTGTCAGCTAACGGTGGTCGCCTTGTGCCACTTAGTAGTGTAGCTTCTGTAAAATTTGGCAGCGGACCTTTTCAGATTGATCGCTTTGATCGCCAACGACAAGTGACTCTAGAGTCTGGCTTGAATAGCAGTACCACACTTGGCGAAGCCATCAAGAGTGTTCATGCCTTGCCGGCATTCAAGACCATGCCCAAGTCAATTAGCGAACTACCGCTAGGTGACGCTGAAATTCAACGCGATATTTTTGGTGGTTTTGCCACCGCTATTGGTTCGGCTGTTCTTCTAATTTATGCCGTTCTCGTTGTTCTTTTCGGCGGATTTCTACATCCTCTGACGATTATGGTTTCTCTGCCGCTCTCTCTCTGTGGCGCCCTACTAGGGCTGGTTTTCTTCAATCAATCAATTGGCCTTTATGCCTTAATTGGTATCACAATGCTGATGGGTTTAGTGACCAAGAATGCTATTTTGCTCGTCGAATACGGTTTGATGTCTATGAAGCATGGCATTGAGCAGCGCCAGGCGATTATGTTAGCGGGCGAGACACGTATGCAACCTATTTTGATGACTACAATAGCTATGATTGCTGGTATGATGCCGATTGCTCTTGGTATCGGTGCTGGTTCTGAGGCCCGTGCCCCCATGGCGATATCGGTCATTGGTGGTCTAGTGACATCAACTGTGTTTACTTTGATTGTTATTCCCGTGGTCTTCACTTACGTCGATGATTTTCAAAAATGGCTCAAACGTATGGTGGCTCGTTTTGGAGCGTCGTCGGGCGAAAATGGTGACAGTTTGCGAGCGCAAATAGAGAGTCAGTTTGTGGCATCTAAGAATGAATAGAGTGAGTAAGTTAGCCGCAGCGATTTTGTTGACGCTCACAGTTGTGCTAGCTCCTGGAGCTGCTCTGGCTGCTGATTCTGCTTCAGCGTCTAATATGTTTTTGCCCCCGGTCAATAATCCTAACGGTAATCGCAGTGGCTGGATTGTGCGGCAGCGAGGCTACCAGTGGGGCGGCTGTGTCTGGTATATCACCGACCAGCAAATTAAGATGAGCGGCTCTTTTCTCTGCATGATCATCAATCGTAAGACTAATCGAATTACACTATATTCTCTCAAGAGTGGCCGCTACCACTCGTATACTTTGCGCGACTGTGCAAAACGCATTGGCATCTATCGAGCCAAACAGCAGTACATATTTGGTCCGGAGAAGACTGTGGGGAAAACTGAGTATTTGGGCCAGCCCGCCGTGAAAATGTTGCGCATAGGTCAGCGCATTACTGAGGCGAGAACGCGCAAGGATGTTGAGTTTCGCGACGACATGATTGTTAGTACAAAGATTCAATTTGAACCTGAAATCAATTCAGTACTTGAGTCAGTTCTTTATTCGGTCTACCGCTATGGCTTGCCCTTCAAAGTGGTGCGCTCTGGTTATATTAAAGGTCGGGAGGGAAGATCGACTCAGAGTGTCACTTTGACCGAAGTTCACTTTGCTAAAGCTCGGCCGATTCCAGACACTGAATTTGCTTTGCCCAAAGGTCTTAAACCAGCACAATCTGAAATGGATTTGCTCTCTAGTGATATGGAAGCTAGCCGCTTTTAGCTGCTGTTTAGCTACTATTTGTGTTCTTGGAAGTACTTGCTAATACCAGCTTGCAACGATGAGCCGATGGAGGCAAGCAAGCGGTCTGACTGTTTTTGCAAGATAGCTGTTTGTTGATACATTGTCACCACAGACTGATGGAATAATTTGTCTGCGGGTCGTTTTTTTAATTCTGTAATGGCATTTTCAAAGTCAGTATTAGCTTTGCTGTAGTCGTGCATGGCGAACTCTGCCAGTGACTTTTTGTAGCTTACTAAACCCAAATTATAAAGCCGCTGACGCTCGTCTTTATTGCCTTTCCAGGCTTCGGCCCCTTGGTCATAATATTTTACTGCGGCCTCATTCATTTTGAGCTGCATGAAGACATCACCGAAGCGACAGAAGCTAAGTGCTCTTAGTTCTTCAACTGATTGGTCGCGACTGCGGTTGCGGCTAATAGAGATTTCGCGCCATAGTTCTACTGCTTCGTAGAGAGAACGCCTCGCTGCATCATAGTTGCCGGTGCGGTAGTAGCAATCTCCAACGGCGCTCAAAAGTGCGGCTCGCATGCGTTTGCCTGTGTCGGTATCGAGTTGATTTTTAAAAGCAGCCAGGGTTGGGGCCGCTTGGCCGATGGCACTGGAATAATCGCCGCCATAGTAATAACTGCGAAAGAGAGAGAGGGTTACTTCTTGAGTGGTGATAGCATCTGTGCCGTTTTCATAGGCGCTTATTTCTTGGCCATACTGATAAATTTCGGCGGCGTCGCGGAAGCGACAGGCACGGTAAGCTGAGTCGCCCTCTTTGAGAATTTGTTGTAAATCAGAATTGGGATCGTCTAACTCATCGCGCGGTGATATAGCCGTTCCATGTTGCTTGTGCCGAATTTTTCTCACCCGAGCCCTAGCTTTATCTAGCAGGTTGTCGGTGCCCACAGAGCCTGTGTCGAAGACTGTTGGTCTCTCTTTCTTATCAGCAAATTGAATATACCAATCAAGGGGTTGATTTTCTTTACTTTGCTCTTGGCCGTAGGCGTATAAGAAAATAAGGCTGGATGTACATAGTAATACTAAGCTTAGGGCTACGAGACTGAGTGTCAGTGAGATACGATCGCGCATGGTTAGACGTTTGCGCTTGAGTCGATAGAGATTCCAACCAGAGCTTAAGTAACTGAGGGCGCCACCTTGGCTGGTGGCGAAATCTTCTAGCTCATTTTTGAGAAGACGCATACTCGCTTGGCGATCACTGGGCTCTTTCGCTAGTGCTTTGAATATAATGGCCTCAAGAGCTTGTGGCACCTTATTCTCTGGGCATACTAATTTCATGCTGACTGGCATTTCGTTCATGTGCCGATAAAGAATCTCAAGCGTGTTTGAGCCATTGATCGGTGGTTTTCCTGTCAGTGTCTCGTACATCAAGCAGCCCATCGAATATATGTCTGAGCGACCGTCTAGCTTTTCTCCTTTGCACTGCTCTGGGCTCATGTAGAGTGGGCTGCCGAAGACATCGCCTGTTTGAGTCAAAGCCGCTGCGTCGGTACCTTCGTGGGGCATGAGCTTGGCTATGCCAAAGTCAACTATTTTGGCTTGTTCGTTATTTGCATCTGAATCATCGTTGTCTTGTTGCTCACTTTTGAGAATGATGATGTTGCTTGGTTTGAGGTCGCGGTGAATTACACCTTTGTTGTGAGCATAGGCTAGGGCGTCGCAAATTTGTATGAATAGTGCGATTGCTCGACTCAACTCAAGAGGGCCGGAGGCCTTGATTAAGTCTCCTAGCGAAACGCCGTCGAGAAAATCCATGACAATGAATGGTCTATTGTCTTCGCTGATGCCAAAGTCAAAAATTCTCACCACATTGGCGTGATCAATTTGGCTGACTGCCTGTGCTTCTTGACGAAAGCGCTCGCGCGACTGTTCACGACCAATCATGTGTGGATGCAGCATTTTCAATGCTACTTCTTTGTTCATCAGCATATGGCGGGCTTTGTAGACAACACTCATGCCGCCTTCGCCAATTTTCGACAAAATTTGAAAATGACCAGCCACTACTTTGCCAATCAGATTTACATCGAGCGCGTTAAAGGGCATTTCGCCAGCGCTATTACTTTCAGATTGCTTATTTTTCTGCGCCATCAGGCCGCCCTCAGGTGGGGCGAAGCTAAAAGTTTTAAGATCTGGCTTTTTGACGTTATCGTCTTTGTCCGTGGGAGGCACTTCGATCCTGTCGCTTTGTCTTTCTGATTTTAGTGAACGATCGTGGCATACTTGTGTAAGTCTTGATCAATTAATCTTACATGGCTATTTTATGCTGGCAACCTGGCTCTATCGCAATGTTCTCCGCCCTGGACTATTTCTTTTAGACCCAGAGGATGCCCATGACATGGTGGGCAATCTATTACCGGCTTCTGCGCCTCTTTTTAGCATTGGCAAAGATGCCATTTTCAGTGACAAAGTGCTCTCTGCTTTGCCAAGACTCTGTGTGAACTTAGCTAATACTACGCTGACTAGTCCGGTCGGGTTGGCCGCCGGTTTAGATAAAAATGCCAAATTCGTGGCGCTCTGGCCGCAATTTGGTTTTGGCTTTACCGAGATTGGTTCGGTTACTGCCGAGCCCAGTTTAGGAAATGAACGCCCTCGACTCTTTCGCCTGCCAGAAGACCAAGCAATTATCAATCGCATGGGCTTGAACGGTGACGGAGCCAAGGCTGTTGCTCAGCGCTTGGCCGCAATCGGTCAAAGTCAAAGCTTGGGGACGGTCGCACTCAATATTGCCAAGAGTAATTTGCCAGGCTTACACGGCCAGCTAGCCGTGCATGATTTGCTCTCGACCTTTCAGCGCTTTCAAGGAAGCGACCTAGCTTACGTCACTATCAATACCAGTTGTCCTAATACTCATGATGGTGCGCTGGCTGAAATTTCTGAATTTAGAGAGATTCTCAAAGCCATAGATGCGGCGAACCATAGAAACTTTCCACTGTTTCTAAAACTGTCACCCGATAGCAGCGATGAATTTATCGCGATGATTTTTGCGTCGATAAAAGCACTAGACATCGAGATAGCTGGTTTTGTTTGCGGCAATACTTCGGTCAGTCGAGAGAATTTGCGAACACCAGCACAGCGTTTAAATAGTATTGGCCGCGGCGGTCTCAGTGGCTTACCGCTTAAAGAGCGCATGTTGGCCCAGGTAATTAAGCTCAATAAACTAAAAGAACCACAACAACAGATCATTGCCTGTGGTGGCATAGCTTCTGCTGCCGATGTCGTTGCCGCTATGGCAGCGGGTGCATCGGCCGTGCAACTTTACACGGCTCTTGTCTATCATGGACCCTTTGTTGTTATGGAGATTTTAGCAGACTTGGCCCTGGCTCTGGCTCAAGCCAATGCTACAGTAACCGATTTAGTTGCCAACGAAAAACTTGCAGCTAAGATTCTTTGATATCTGACTGCGGAACTTCAAGTTTCTTTTGATAAAACTCTTCTGCTAGAAATAACGAAACTGTGGCTACCGGAACAGCGATTAAGGCACCACTGATGCCCAGTAGGCTGCCACCGATGATTACTGCGAACATGACAATAAGAGGGTGAAGATCGACTTGTTTGCCCAGTAGAGTTGGCACAATATAGTTGCTCTCTACAGTCTGTTCGATCACTACCAAAACAATAGTGGCAAAGCCCATCCACGGTGCCTGCACAAAGCTAATGATGATGGCAAATACCGAAGTAATCATTGAGCCTACAAAAGGAACTAGATTGAGCAGGCCCGCTAGAACCCCTAGTATCAGCGCCTTTTCGTTACCTATCAGAGCGAGGCCAATGCCGATAAAGCTGCCAACGGCCAAACTAACTAAGAGTTGCCCGCGCACATATCCACCCAGGCGGGTTTCAATCGGCTTGATCAACCCAGCCCAACGCTGTCGCTGCTCAATTGGTAGCCAACTCAAAAGCGAATTATTAATATCTTTGGCCGCAACCACAAAATAGCCAGCCAAAAAGAGAATGAAAATGCCATTGATGAGCACACCGAATACGGAGCCAGTTACTTTTAGCAGTTTGGCTAAAGTAGACATACTCAGTTGCTTCACGTCCTCTGCCGCAATTTGAGCGTGGGTGAGGTCTGGTCCGCCCATGGCTGTTAGGCTGTGGGCTTTTTCTATCAGCCAATCACTATATTTGGGAACGTTGTCATAGAGGCTAGTGGCCTGCTCTCTGAGCACTGGCAGTAGTCCTGAGCCGACACCAACATAGAGTGCACCTACTAGAACGTAGACAACAACAACCGTTAATATACGCGGTATCTTGCGCTTGCTCGCTTCCAGTCGTTCGGCCAGTGGTGCCAGGGCCGCTGCTAAAGTGAGAGAAGCGATGACGCAGATGATTAGCGCTTCTAGCTGAATGGCCACATAAACTGCTGCTACAGCTAAGAATAGGTACATTGTGAGACGGGCGCTGCGGTCTTTAATCATTTGCTTCCTACAGATTCTAAACTGACAAATTCAACCTTAGAGATAGAAACGATGTCACCTGCTGCCACAACTATACCAATCTGCTGGCTTTCGCCGCTAAAAAGATAGCTATCAGATTGACGCAAATCAAAGTACATGTCTGCGCCAAATCTTTTGCCAGTGAGCTTGGTTATACTATTTTCTGAAGACATAGAGCGCACTGCTAATTCAACAGTAGAGGCACTATCGCTGCCGATTCTTACTTTTAAGATGCAGCGATCTCCGTGTAATACCGGTTGAGTTATTTTGTCTTTGAGCCAAACAATGGCAGCCTGGTCTCCCGCCCACAGCCGTACTGATTGTTGCAGCAAGCTAACAACCGGCACCCCTCTTCTGACCACTTCTAAATCTTTTGATTGTCGTGTACTGTCGATTAACTGCCATTCGCTACCTTTGAGCAATTCTATAAAATACGGTTTGCTAGCCGCGGACCAAACCATGTTCTTGCTTGAAAATGGCTCGGGTACTTGAGCTTTTGCTACTGACTCTAATACTCCGTGGGCCTGCTGCCACTGGTATACATTGCTGTTGTCAGTCAGAGGTAGTGGCGCTTCTTTCATGATCACTAGGCCCTGAGATAGATCGCGGTCAATAAATGGTGGTGCCAAAAACAACTTTATATTTTCGGCAGAGCCCACCAAGGGCACTCCCAGATGGCTTTTAGGCCAGTTTGTCAGTGTGAAATTGGGGCTTACTGTTGCTATGTTTATCAATTGCCTGCGGAAGTTTTCGACTATTTGGCTGCCTTCAACGGTAGGTTTTAAATTGATAGCAAGCAAATAGTTCCATGATAGATAAAGCAAGCTCATGGCTAGCAAGCCACAGGTGGTAAGCAATTTTGCGTCTTTGTTGGCAGTGTTTCCGCTCTCAAGGGTAAGTATGGCAATCAAAATTGAAAATGGTGCAGCCGCTAAAAAGAGGTGACTGTCGTGGGCCGTTAGGGGCAACACGGCTAAGGCGAGCCATACAGTTAGTACTAACGCCGTTATTGTTGAGCTAGGTGATCTCAGTTTTGTGGCAACCTGAACTGATTGATTATGCCGTAATTTGGCAATCTGCGATTTAAGTAAGAGAACCAAGAGAGCGCCAATCAGTGGTATCAAAATTAGTGGCACTATTTTGCCAACGCTGGTAACCGTTTCGTTTATTGGGAAAAACAATAACAGCAGTGTTTTCTTGTCTACTGGCCCTAAGAAAAAGGGATGAATGACTAAACTGATTGCCGCCATGAGCCAATAAAGACCACTACAGCTGCCGGCATCGGCGATAGCATTTTTGGCTTGGGCAAAGCGGTTTCGACCTGGGTGAATGGCTAGCAGTGTAATTACAATGGGCAGCGACAGCGACTGTGCGCTAATAAACAAGGCAAGTGCGGCCGCAATCAATGACAGTGGAAAATATTGTTTTTCTTCGATTAAGCGATAGCGCAGAAAAAGAAAAACGCTGAGCAAGTAAAACAGACTAGCCATTAGCTCAATGCGGCCAGAAACAATGGCCACAGATTGCGCGTGCAAAGGATAGACTGAGAACAAAAGGCCAGCCCAGATGGCACTGAGGGCCCCGTTGCGGTTGCCCAGCCGGCCTGTTAGCTCGAGAGTGATTAAGCCGACGACAATAGCGCAGCTGGCTGTTAAAAGAATATTGCTGACGTGAAAGCCCAGGGTATTGGTGTGGTAAAGCAAATAGTCGATTAATAAAAAGCTCGTGGGATTGGCCAGCAGTTGCTCAAAGGAACCATGACGGGTTTCTGCTATGGCTTGAATGTAGGTAAGATCTTGGCCGAGGAAAGTCACCAGGACAGTTTGACCATAGGCCACTAAGCACGATACACAGATGATTATGGCGCCCACTAACATCTGCGTCTTTGTTGATGAGAAGTCAACTCGCGCCCGTTCAAGCTGGCGTTTTGGGGCCGTCTCTGCTTTAGCGCTAGTGAAATTTTCGGAGGTAGACAATTTTTACTCCTCCACTACAGTTGAAAATTTAGGGGGTCGCTGAAATAGCCAATTATTTTTCCTTCTTGATCAAGGGCTGCTAGCCTCATTTGAAAGAAACCAGGCCCCTTCACGCCAGTAAATGTAATCGGTACGCCGTTGCCTTTGAGCTTGCCGAGCGTATGGGAATGCTGCGCTTCTGGGCTTTTACTGGTCGCTCTAAAGCTGCCGCTGTAGTGCTCGAACCAGCTATTTGGCTTGGAGACCTCAACATACACTGATACTGCACCTGGTACCATGGTGGCGTCGTAATTAAATGATGGCATCTTGCCCTTGGGCCGGCAGATGCCGTCGCCATCTTCAATTAAGGTCTTACCGTCGCTAACAACGATTGGCCTTTGATTGATTAAGGAGCCACTGTTAATCGCTATTATTGGTATTGTTTGCTCGGGCTTTAAACCTTGTACAGCTAATGTAATTTGATTGATCTGACCGAGTGCTAGCCATTGTTTGTGTTCTGACACATCGAAGCGCAAATGCCCTTGGTTAGTGGCTTCGCTCAAGGGCTTGCTAAAGTGACACTGCAAATTATTTGGTGCTAAAGCTGTAAGAGTAATCACTGCCTCCGGACTCTGTTTGACCTGGTCGAGTGGAAGCAAGACCTCGATAAAATCAGGGCTTCTGGCATCAAGTGACATTTCGTTTGAAATGAAAATAGTTTGGTCACTAATACTTCGTGCTGGCATTTTTAGGTCGCTTCTTTCGCCAGTGAAAAGTACTGGTTCAAGGGTCATGGTGTTACGGTCCCAGCGGAAGAGCGCACTAGCTGCGGTTTTGTCGCGGAGACGAGATATATTGATTAGGTCAGGCTCGCCAAAGGTGGCCGGCTCAAAGCTAATAATGCGTGGGTAGATCGGTTCAGGCGTTAGGGGCTTGCTCAATAGTACCGACATGGTGGCAGCGTTGTAGAGCATGTGGGCACCCCGGTACGTGTGGGGGATGTTCAATAGACAGAGGTGCTGGTCGCTACTTTTCAAGGCTTGCTCAACCACGGCCTTTCTAAATAGGCTGACCTCACGCATGGCGTGGTTCCACGGCTGATTATTGCCGCTGGTTATGATTAGCAGAATGATGGTAAACCAAACGCTGGCAGCCAGGCGTAAACTGCTTAAAACTGGCCAGTTGCGAGCTTCTACAGGAAAGAGCAACCAAGCAAATATTAGAGCAATTGGCGCTGTTCCGTAGTAGATAAATCGACTTCCTTGTAGTGCTGCTGTCAAATTCCACACTTGGTAGGTGGGTAAGAGCGACAAGACTAGCCAGCCGACAGCAAAGATTAGGCCGCGAAGGGCCGCCGACCTTGATTGTGGTTTGAACAAAGCTGCGCCAAAGCTGACCAGCATAGCGACATATACGGCCTTTAGCTGGACCGATAGGCTATGTTTGCTACCAAATACATCTATGTTAAAGGGAAAGAGAATGCGCCAAAGTGAGCCGTCTAGCCATCTTTTGCCTAGGCTATTGGAGAGGCCTTGCCCCACTGAACCTTCATAGCCGCCAGATATGGTGCCAAGGACGCAAATGCGAAACAGTAAATAGACAATAAGAATTATCCAAAAATCTTTGGTTTCTTTTAGCCCGGATACTAGTCCGCCTTTTGTACTGCTGAACAGATACAAGAGCAGCAATGTTGGCGGCAGCGTCACCGCCATTTCTTTTGACATTAGCCCCAAGATAAAAGCAAAAAGACTGAGCTTGTATATGACATTCTTTTTGTCGTGGGCGCTTTTCAAGTAGAGCCAGAAAGAAAGCAGGCAAAAGACTAGAGCGATACTATCGACTCTGGCGATGACCCAGTTGACTACCTCGCAGTGCAGCGGGTAAACACTGAAAAAGAGTGCGCAAGCGAGGGCCAGAGAGCGGTTGAGGGCTTTTTCTCCGGGCCTAAAGCGCTCACCTAGTTGGCCGGCTAACAGGAACATAAGACAACTGGCCAGAGTCTGATAGAGCCAGTTAGATATGTGAAATATTTGGGGGTTGGGGCCGCCGACTAGGTAATCGAGGGCCAGAGAAATTGATATTAGGGGACGGTAGAACGTAGTCCCTTGGGCCTGCATCCAATTGCCCCAAAAATTGGCCAACAGGGGCATGAAGTTTTGATCGATGGCATGATAGAGGTAGTCGATGTGGACGAAGTCGTCAGCCAGGAAATATCCGCCAAAGCAATGTCTAAAAGTAAATAGGTTGACCAGCACAATTGCCCCCAATGCCAGGGCAGTAAAGAGCTTAGAGCTGCTCTCAATCGGCTCAGCGCTGTTAGTCAGCTTGGAGATTTGGGGTGTGACGTTCATGGCCAGAGCTATTATAGTGTTCGCTGTCGGTATTGGAGGGTGACATAGTTGAGTGACGGTTCTCTTAAATTCCCAGACGGATTTTTATGGGGTGCTGCCACATCGCATTTTCAGGTGGAAGGTCATCCTAAAGAAATAGCTTCAAGGCTGTCTGATTGGGCTCTCTGGACTAATGAAGCTGGCCGTATTTCAGATAGTACTTCGGCCGATCAAGCCTGCCAGTTCTACCATCGCTACGAAGATGACATAGTCCTCATTCGCGACATGAATCTCAACGCCTTCCGCCTTTCTTTTAATTGGCCCGCTTTGTTGCAAGACCCACCGGGCACGAGAGTGGCACCAAGTGTTCTTGACCAAAAGCAAGTTGATTATTATCGCCGCATTTTGACCAGCTTAAAAGAAAGTGGCGTGACAACGTTCGCTACACTTTTTCATTTTACTTTGCCTGATTGGCTGGCTGCTGCCGGTGGTTGGACTACCGCGTATGCAGTTAGCGAATTTAAGCGTTTTTCTGAATTGATTGTGGCTGAGTTTAGTGATCTTGTTGACTACTGGATCACAATCAATGAACCTCTCGCCTATGTTTATCAAAGCTATGTCTCTGGGCTTTGGCCACCAGGTACTAAAGGTGATTACCTTTCAGCCTTTAAGTGCGTGCGACGCCTGTTAGAGGGACACACAGCTGCTTACGATGCAATAAAAGCGGTTAAACCTGATGCCCTTGTCAGTTACACACTTCACTGGCGGCCTTTTATGGCGCGCAATCCGCTTAATCCACTTGATCACATGGCCCGCTACTATCGCGATTTTACTTTTAACCAGCTGTTCTCAAGTTCGCTAGAGAGCGGAGAGGTGAAATTTCCCTTTCCTATAAATCTCAATAAAGAAATCATCTCAATTTCGGGACCGGTAGAGGGACTTAAGGGCAAGTGTGACTATCTTGCTATTAATTACTACACTCGAGAACTTTCGCGCTTTCGGCCCTCATGGCCGATTGATATCTTTGGCGAGAGTTCTCCTGATCGTGAGCTGGCTGTCAATGACATTGGCTGGGAAGTTTATCCGCAAGGACTCTATGATTTATTGACCCGTGATACCCTTGCCTATCAGTTTAATTTAGACGGTAGTCGGCGGCCTGTAATCATTACTGAAAATGGCTATGCGAGCTTGTTTGCCGCTGATTTAGACCAAGGTGACTGGTCTCTTGCTGACCAAAAGAGGGTTGATTATTTGCTCACCCATCTTCGTGAGATTCATCGAGCTATTGATGCAGGAGTAGACGTTCGAGGCTATTTGCACTGGTCTCTGCTCGATAATTTCGAATGGGCCGAAGGCCTTAAAGCTCGATTTGGCTTGATTCGAGTTAGCTATCCGACGCAAGAGCGAATACTAAGGTCAAGTGCTAAAGTGTATTCTGAAATTGCTAAGAACAATGCTATTTAATCGTCATTAAAGGAGAAGGCGTGCGCATTACAGACCTATCAAAGCTACCAATGCTACTAAAGCCATCAAATGCTGTTTTGACACTAGTTGCCAACCTAGCATTTATCTTGCTTTCAGTTGCTTTTGCTTCGCCGAGCTGGGCTGAAGAAGAGGTTTATGTAACACCACATTTGATATCAGATAGCAAAGCAGTGGCGCCTGATCAATCTTTTAAACTTGGTGTGCAGCTTGATATGGCTCCTGGTTGGCATACTTATTATAAAGAGCCCGGCGAAGCCGGAATGAAGACCAGTATCGATTGGCAATTGCCTCCTGGTTTTAAAGCCTCTGAGTTGATTTGGCAAAAACCTGAGAAGTTTGTCGATGCCGGTATTACCACCTATGGCTATCATGACAAAGTACTCTTAGCTGCCACAGTGACTGCCCCAGCCAAGCTCAACGTGGGCGAGAAACTCGACTTCAAGGCCAAAGTAAAGTGGCTTTCGTGCAAAGATATTTGCTTACCGGGTAAAGCCGAAGTAGCTTTGCAATTACCAGCAGTTGCAAGTGTTGACCCAGGGTCTAACTCTTCAGCTCAAGCTGCTGACTTTGAAAAGCTTGGTAATGGTTTCCAGGGTTCTGTCAACGATATCACCGGCGGTGACGCCAAAGCAACAAAGGCAGTTTCAGTTTTAGATTCTAATTTCAAAGATAGTGGCAGTGCTGGCGGCGCTGGCCTCCTCACCTTTCTAGGATTTGCTCTGGTAGGCGGATTGATCCTCAACATCATGCCTTGCGTTCTCCCCGTTATTGCCATTAAGGTGATGAGCTTTCTTGAGCAAGCGCAAGATTCTCCAGCTAGGGTGCGACTACTCGGCCTCACGTTCTCTGCTGGCATTATCTCTTCGTTTTTAGCATTAGCCTTGGTGGTAATTGCACTCAAGGCCGGTGGCCAGTCGATTGGTTGGGGTTTTCAATTTCAATACCCGGGCTTCTTGATCATCATGTGTGCGGTTGTGCTCTTGATGTCGCTTTCTTTTTTCGGTCTCTTCTATGTCAACATTACTGTTGGTCAAGGCGAAATTGACAAGCTATCGCAAGGTGAGGGCTTCGTCGGCACATTCTTCAAAGGAGTCTTAGCCACAGTTTTATCCACGCCGTGCACAGCACCACTGCTTGCCCCAGCCCTTGGATTTGCCTTTGCCGAGCCGGCCTATGTGGTGCTCTCTATTTTCTTTGCTGCTGGTCTGGGTATGTCTCTTCCCTATTTGCTCTTGACCATGAATCCAGCTTGGCTGCAGAAGTTGCCCAAGCCTGGGGCTTGGATGGAAAAGTTCAAACAATCTATGGGCTTTATACTTTTGGCTACAATGGTCTGGCTTGACTATGTTCTTACAAGACAAATAGGAGCAGAGCCAGCCTCGTTTATCAATTATTGGTTGGTGACTTTGGCTTTTGCGGCGTGGATAGTAGCGACATTTACTGATTTGACTAGCAGCAGTGAGAGAAAGCTGAAGGTTTGGGCTCTTGCGGCAGTAGTACTTGGTGCGGTTAGCTGGCTCTGTATTTTTGGCCAACCGCAAGTTATGGCGGCCTTGGTGCCAGGCTCTAATGCAGCGACCACGGCAAATAGCGAAGCTAATAGTGGTACCACAGGTAATACTGTGTCGGGTTGGCAACCTTTTAGCGTTACTGCACTAAACAAAGAGCTTTCGGCCAACAAGACTGTATTGCTCGATTTTACTGCCGACTGGTGTCAAACCTGCCAAGTTAATGAGAAGACGGTTCTAAGCAACAGTGCGGTGCAAGACAAGCTAAAGGAACTGGGCGTTGTAAAAATGCGCGCTGATTGGACAAGGCAAGATCCTGATATAACAAAACTCCTGGGCAAGTTTGGTCGCGCAGGAGTTCCGTTATATGTGATTTTTCCAGCTGGAAAGGCTGATGCCCCTATCGTTCTGCCTGAAGTAATAACTGTTCAACTAGTTGTTGATGAACTGACTAAAGCAGGCAAGAGCCAATAGTTTTTCTACTTTATGCCTTGCACAACTTCTAAAAGTTGGGCATTGGTAGGCATGCCTTCTACAACATGGCGAATTACGCCTTGTTTGTCGATGACAAATAGAACGCGGCTAGCAGTGGCTTTGCCTTCGGTAACTGTACCGTAGAGCTTGCCTACTGAACCATTGAGGTCAGCAAGTAAAGGCTGCTTTAGAGTGAATTTTGCTGCAAATTTTTCGTGGGCTTCAACACTGTCTGTTGAAATACCAAGCAGTTGGGTGTCGTGCTTGGCAAAGGTATCAAGATCTTCAGAAAAGGCACACATTTCTTTGGTGCAGCCAGGGGTGTCATCTTTAGGGTAGAAGGCTAAAATGACGTTTTTTGCGCCTTTATAGTCAGCTAATTTGATGTTGCCGACGGCTTGTCCGTGCACGAATGCGGCTAGGTCGAAAGCTGGTGCTACTGCGCCTTCTTTCAACAATTCTGTGGTTGCCTGTGGTGATGTCATGTGAATATCTCCTAACTAGAGCATGTTAAGAGCATTCTTACAGAGAAGTTGCCTCGGCAAGTGATCTAAAAATATAAAGGTTCTGAGATTAGGTGCCGTGAATAGTCGAGTGAATGGTGGCCAGTAAACCGTCAATCTTAGTCAGGTCGGTTTGCTCTAAGAACACCGCCAGAATGCCTACTTCAACATCAGTGAGCACTGTAGTTTTCATGGTGTCGCCTTGATCGTTAGTGAGCTTGGTCAACAACACCATTTGTTTGAGCTTACCGATTTCTAGTTTTTTCGTGGCCAAGTTTGAGGTAGACAGTAGTGCTGTTGAAAGTGCACCAAGCATGTCCTTGTCCCAACCAGTGCCCACAGTTGAAGCAATGACGAGTCCGTCGTGGCCGACAATTAAACTGCCAGCAACGCCTTCGTAGGTGTCTATGGCGACGAGAATATTTCTAATTCCTTCGCCTCGAGCAGCACTAATAACTTTGGCTGTAGATAAACCACTACCTAGCTTTTTATTTTCTCCGCTCTTGATGATGTTCTCGACGGCCTTAACATCAAGCAGAAGTTTGCCGATGGTTTTCATGGTGCCGACGGCTTCTGGCGCTGATTTGAGAGAGCCAGATCTAGTTGATAGGCGACCGAATTCTTTTACTTCTTTGTAGTCAGGCGAGCTCTTGTCGGGGCTGGCAGGTTTGCTTTCTGGCTTAGCATCAGCTTTGGCCTCGAGTTCGGCTTCAGCTTTGATTTCTTCGGCTTTTTCAGCACTCAGTGCTGGCATGTCACCAGTAGCGCGAGGTGATGCTGCCGGTGCAGAGGATGCCGCTACAGGAGGAGTTTCTTTTTCTTCTACTTTTTCTTGCGCTGCTGCGCCTTCTGGTAGTGCTTGCTTTAGCTTCGCTAGTGTTTCAGGGCTAACGTCTAACTGCTGATCATCGGTCAGACCTGAGAAGATGTTGTCGAGGTCTTCACCAAGAGTCTCACCAAAGAGGCTTTCTTCTTCGTCGCTGTCTTCATCTTCGTCGTCTTTAACTTCAGGTGTTGCTTTCGCTTCTGGTGCCTTAAGTACGTCTTTGACTTCTTTGAGCGCCTCAGCTGGAGCAAGATTAGAGAAGATGTCGTCGATTTCAGAATCAACTCCACCATCAAAGAGCGCTCCTTCAGCCTCCTCTTCTTCTTCTGGTTCGCTTTGAGTTTCTGGGGCTGCTTCTACATGATCTACGTGACGACTAACTTCTTGTTGCGCTTCTGGTGGAGCCAGTTCTGAGAAGATGTTGTCGATGTCCGAATCGAGGCCGCCATCGAAGAGGCTGCCTGAAATTTCTTCTTCTTCTTCTTCGTCAGCAACTTCTTGAACGGGCTCTGCTAATGCTTCAGCATCTTGAGCCGATTCGAGGGGCTCACTAAGTAACGGGCTAAGATCAACTTCTATGGTCTTAGGAAATTCGAGGTCACTACTGAAATCTTGAGTAGCGATTTCAGGTTGCGACTCAGTTGTTCTCAAATCGGCGAAAAGATTATCAACATCACCACCAGCAGTTGCTTCTGCCGATTCGAGTAGATTCGCCAAAAATGGAACATCTGCTTCAGGAGCTGCTGCTGCTGTCAGTCTATCGCTAATACTAGAATGTCCAACTGCATGTTCGGGAGCACTTACTTCTGTTTTTGCAACTTCTGCAACTTCTGCTGCCAAGCTTTCTACTGCCAAGGATTCTGCTACTACAGCTGCAGGAGCTTCTTCAACAACTGGTGGCGCAATTTCGAGGTGGCCTTCTTCTTTGAAGACAGTGTCTAAAACAAGTTCAACTGGTGGTGTCAGCGGTTGTGCTGGTTCTTGAACATGATCATCATCGAGTCGGTCTAGCAAACTCTTGAGGCTGTCTGGTTCACTTTGTGGAGTGGTATCAAGGGGCTGTTGCTTGAGCGATGTGCTCGACGAAAGTGATTGCAGCTTGGTGAAAGTACTGGTGTTGCGACGTTTCATCGCTTGCAGGCGAGTGCTAGAAGCGTTGGCAGACTGTTGGTCTACTGGTACCGCTTGGGCAGCTGGTGCCGGCTGTGCCGTGTCGGCGTTCAATTGACTTGGCTGCGAAGCCGCTTGAGCAGCAGCTTGCGGGCTAGCCTGTGAAGTAGCAGTGGCAACCGGATCGGCGGGAACTTGCTCTTTGGTGGTCTGGCTGGTTGAGCGGAAGGCGCCCATCATGCCACTAGACTGATCTTTTGCAGCTGTAGTAGTTGGTTCTGCGACTTCAGCTGCTGCTTCAAGTCTGTCAAGATTAGATTCAAGCCCCATTTCAAGGCTTGACTCAAGTGGTGCAAACTCAGGCTCGGCTGCTTCAACTTTGGCTGAAATAGCATCAGGTGCTGGGCTGGGTCGAAACTCGTTTACTTCTAATAAATCTTCACCAGCTACGGCTGCAGGTTCGTCACCTATGCGATCGAGTAGGCTGGCTAGGCTTCCCGACTCTTGGGATGGCTCGCTTGGCCTCTTCGGCATCTCTTTTGGCATCGAAGAAGGTGCAGTCAAAGTTTGCGAAGGATCTTGCAAACTGATAGCTTTCAAATTGGTCATTGTCGAACGTAAGCTGCGGCCATCTGCCTGTGCTTGAGCGTGTGACGCTGCTTTTTCCCACTTAATTTGGGTTTCAGGATCGACTTTTACTGCTTTCAAGCGACCTAGCTGGGCTTCTGCCACTTTGGCATCGGCAAAACTGCTGATTTCTTCTGAATGCAATAAATTGATAATAGTCATCAATGACGCAAGGTTCATGACTGCAAGTTGGACGGCGTTAAAGTGCACCAACCAGTCTTGCTGAATGATGGCCATTGGGTCGCCGCTAAATAGATTGCCAAGGGTGCCCAGGAAACAGATCAGCGACGTCAACCATAAATAAGCGGCAATCTGCTGAATAGTTGGGCAGGCACGATATTGATAAAAGGCGATAAATAGAGGTAGAAGAATCTGGGCCGGAATTACCCAAAGAAATGGCAGGTCAAAGGTCGTTCCGGTGCTGAACGGATTCAATCGAATCGCGATCATGATGACTGCTCCACCGACCAAAGCCAGCAAGCCTATCCAACTTTTCCGGAATTTGAGCCTGTGCATGAATCTTTGCTAGTCTACCTTTTCCCGTCTACTCTCTGTCCCAAGCTTTTTATACCCGGCGAAGCAATTACTAACAGCTCGGTGTACAAAAGCTTTCTAAAGCCTATAGTCTAAACGACGCAGCCAAATCGCGGTTCAAACTTTCACGAATGGTCGTAAGAACTTTGTCGATTTCTTCGTTAGTTAGTGTTTCGCTTGCATGTTGAAAGGTCAAGCGGCAGGTCATGGAAAACTTCTTTGATTCTTCTGAGGCTTTGTAAACACTGACCAGCTCGCTGCTTCGCAAATTTGAGCCAGCCACTTTCCAAATCAACTTTGAAACTTGTTCATATGAAACATCTTTATCGGTCGCATCAAAATCAGCTGTGATGTCTCGAACTATTTCAGGACTAGTGGCAATTCCAGCAAATTTCTTTTGTTTCCGCTCTTTCTTTAGTCGATCAATGTCAAGTTCAAAGACGAAGGCTTTCTCTCTTAGACCTTTGCTGTCGGCAAAACGAGGGTGAAGTTCACCGACGTAGCCAAGAGTAATATTGCTTTCAAACAAGCTCGTGCCAGCCTCTTTATTAGTATTAGGTTTGGCCGGCCGATTTAGACTTAGCACTGCTGATCTATAAGGATGGAGCCAGGGCAAGGCGTTGCTTTCGCTCTCACTAAGAGAGCGCCAGGCTAGTTTGCGTTCGTCAATATTGAGAGCACTCAACAAATTTTCAACCATGCCTTTAGCCAAGGCGTATTCCACTGCAGGAACGGTTTGATTGACTGTTTTAAACCGTTGCCCTGAAATTACTGCGGCCAGATGATTATCTTCGCGCACCCCAGTACTCTTGTTGTCTTTTTGTTGATCTTTAAAGTAAACGCGGCCGTGTTCAAAGAGCCATACGTCTTTGCGTCCACGATCTTGGTTGTAGCCGCAAGCATTAATTAGACCTGGCACCAGGCTTTGACGCATCAGTTGGTGGTCTTTGGAGAGCGGGTTAAGCACTTCTACTGCTAGCTGCTTATCAACGCCAGCTTGATCTTCAGGTACTAGACTAGAAAGCCAAGCTTCTGATAAACCCATGCCAGTCAAGGCATTTTTTGCTAAATCTAAACTGTCATCTGGTCTAGCCACAGCCATTGTCGCTGCTGGCATCGAAGGCACTATGGCATCGTAGCCATTGAGACGACAAACCTCTTCTATTAAATCGATTTCGCGTTTAACGTCATCTTTGCGGAAGCTTGGCACGCTAACTGCAATCGCTTCGCCAGAGCCGCTCACCGTGAAGCCCAGAGGTGTGAGCAGGTCTTTGATGCGCTCGGCGCTAATTTCGAGGCCGAGAATGCGTTTGATTTGCGATGAGCGCAAGGTTAGTTGTCCCGGTTCGATTTTATTAGAACCAGCCTCGATTAGAGGGCCAACAACAACTTTGCCTTCGTGGGCGCAGTACTTAGCAATTAAATATGCGGCACGTTCTGCCGCATGACGCACACTGGCTGGGTCGATACCGCGCTCAAAGCGCAGGCTGGCATCACTCGATAGGCCTAGCAAGCGCGAACCACGTCTCACTACAGCTGGTGCAAAGCAAGCTGCTTCTAAAACTAAACTGGTTGATTGGTCTGATATTTCGCTGTCTTTGCCGCCCATAACGCCGGCTACTCCGACAATTGAGTCTCCGTCGGCGATTGCTAACATCTCTCCAGTCAGTTGGCGCACCTTGCCATCAATGGTGGTGATAGATTCGCTATCGACTGCTCGACGAACTGCCAAATTATCGCTCTTCAAGAGAGTGGCATCGTAGGCGTGCAGTGGTTGGCCAAGTTCGTGCATTACATAATTGGTGATATCAACTACGTTGTTTACTGTGCGCATTCCTATAGCTTCTAGGCGAGTAGCTATGGCGGGATGAGATGGTGCGATCTTGACTCCTTCAATCACTCGTAGGGTGATGTAGGGACAATCACTTTCGTTCTCTAAAACCGCTTTGCTAAATTTGCTGCTTTGCTTTTGCTCGCCTAGAGTTTTGTTTAGATCTTCAAGCGACCAATCTGGTTTTTTCAGCGGACGTCCAAAAAGTGCTGCTACTTCACGGGCTAATCCCATCACTGAAAGAGCGTCTCCTCGGTTAGAGCGCGGCTCTACGTGCAAGATATAGTCAGCTTTTGTTGGTAGTAGGGGCATAACATCGCTGCCAATAGCTGGTTTATTGCCGTTCTTGTTTAAGATCCAAATACCTTCGTCTTGCCCCGGATCTTGAAGATTTTTGGCGATTCCTAATTCAGGAGGAGAGCAGAGCATGCCATTAGATTTGACACCACGAATTGCTGAGGCTTTGATGAGCAAGGCCGAACCGTCGTGGCGGTTGACTACTTTGGCACCAGGTAAAGCAACGGGGATAAACTGACCGACTTCAATATTTTGTGCACCACAGACGATATCTAGAGGCTCTTCGCCTTCTTTGATGCGGGTTTTCGTCAATCTAATTTTATCGGCATTGGGGTGCTGATGAATTTCAATTATCTCGCCAACAACAATAGGCCCTTCTAAATCGGGACCAATGATTGTTACTTCTTCTACTTCAAAGGCGCCCATTGTGAGCTTTTCGGCTACCTGCAGAGCGGTGAGTCCGCTCAGGTCGACAAACTCAGATAGCCAGTCGAACGAAAGTTTCATTTAGAACTGCTCCAAAAAACGCATGTCATTTGTATAGAAATTGCGAATGTCGTTGATGTCATATTTCAGCATAGCGAGGCGTTCTAAGCCCATACCAAAGGCAAAACCGCTCCACTCTTCTGGGTCAATTCCTACGCCTTTGAGGACATTAGGATCAACCATGCCGCAACCGAGAAGCTCTAACCAACCGCGACCGCCGCAGGTTTTGCAACCCTTGCCGCTACAGAATGGACATTCACTATCGAGTTCGGCGCTTGGTTCAGTGAAGGGAAAGAAATCTGGACGAAAGCGAATCTTCACGGGCTTTTTGAAAAGAGCTTGAATAAATGCAGAAAGCGTTCCTTTGAGTTGCCCAAAATTGACGTCTTTGTCAATCAAAAGGCCTTCCACCTGGTGAAAGAGTGGATATTTACGAGCATTCACTTCTTCATTGCGATAGACCCGGCCTGGGGCAATGATGCGCAGTGGTGGCTTGGTGTTTTCCATTACACGAATCTGCACAGTTGATGTTTGGCTGCGCAGCAAACTGGATGGGCCAATATTTGTATAAAAAGTATCTTGCTCATCGCGCGCCGGGTGCGATGCTGGAGTGTTTAAGGCATCGAAATTGTAGTAGTCAGTTTCAACTTCTGGGCCATCAGCTACGGTGAAGCCCATGCTGTAAAAGATGCTGATAATTTCGTTGCTTATTTGACTAAGTGGGTGGGTGTGACCACTGAGATATCTAGTGCCAGGGATGGTGACGTCGATAGATTCTTTAGCCAGGCGCTGATCGAGGGCGCTGTCATAGAGATGACTGCGTTTGCTGTCATGAGCTTGTTCTATTTGTAGTTTCGCCTGATTGCCCAGTTGCCCAGCTTTGGGACGAATAGCTTTGTCTAGACTGGCTAGGCCGCGCAGCATGACCGTTAGCTCGCCTTCGCGACCGAGATATTGCACCCTGAAATTTTCAAGGCTATCTAAATCGCTTGCACTTTCAATGGCAGCAAGAGCGCTGCCAACCAGAGTGTTTATCTTAGTTTCGAATTCTTGAGCGTCCATCTTGCAAACCTGAGTAATGTTGAGCCTTTCCGCCGAGCTTTTGTTTAGATTAGCAGATGAGTCTGGCAGACTACCTTGGAAAGCTCACAGTCGTTGCGATTTGCAATTTTTCTAGACAGAAATTGTCATAATATATAAGTGTCTTCACTTGAAGCATTTTGGGAGTCACTTTGCCAAGACCTAGATTCAAAAATACTAAGCGATCAACGCAGAACATTCCGACTACTCGCATTTCAGTAATCGTAGTCGAGGGTGAGCAGATCTTGCTGGTTAAGCACCGCAAGGGAAACCGGCAATATTGGGTGTTGCCTGGCGGTCGTCTTGAGTATGGCGAGACATTTGAAGAATGTGCTGTGCGCGAAATGAAAGAAGAAACAGGCCTAGACGTTAAAGTCGATGAGTTTGTTTTCCTTTCTGAAGCAATTGCACCCGATCGCTCAAGACATATTGTCAACGTCTATCTCACCGCTCATGTCGTGGGCGGTATTTTGAAGTTAGGTGACGAGCCCGTTCTCGCTGCTGTTGACTACCTGCCAATCAAAGATCTTCCTTCCCTCACACTCTTCCCGCCTGTGGGCAAAACTGTGATCGATTCGTTACCTAGCTCAACCAAAGGGTGCATCAGGTATCTTGGCAATCTTTGGGTGTAGTATCATGCTCCACTCAATATAAAAGTTAGGGAGATCCAGAAATGGCTCAGCAAAAAGGCATGAAAAGAGCAGTCAAGGTAGCTGAAAGAGCTCGCAAGAAAGTTGTGGCACAGAAAGCTGCTGTTGTTCGCCAAGTAAAGAAGCTTGTGAAAGAAGCCACCCAGGCTGAAACCAAGCCAGCAAAAGCTAAGAAAGCCGCTAAGTAACTTAAGTAACTAGCTTATTTCGGTTACCTCGGTTACGCATCCGGCAGCATTATTACTTCCTCCAGTACCAGAAGTTGTACATGGGGGAAGTTTTTTGTGCCTTTAACTTACTGCATGCCTTCGCCGAAGGTGAAGATTACACCGCCGACAGTGACGTCGGTTCCCGGCTCAGCCCCAGCTTCTATTAAGGCGTCAATCACACCCATTGCTCGTAGGCGCTGCCAAAGGCTGAAGAGTGATTCGGGCTCTTTCAGGTTAGTGACCTGAATGATGCGATCGACTCGGTCGCTTTCAACCAAGAGGCCGCCTTTGACCTTTATTACTTCAAAGCCCGTGCTGCCGTGATCAACAGCAGCTTCGTCTTCTTCGATGTGAGCTGGTTCTTCGGCTGCCGCTAATTCTTTTAGTCGAGCGACTAATTTGCCCGTTAATTCAAGCAATTCAGGCACACCTACTCGTGAGTAAGCCGACATCAAAAAGACAGTCTCTTTGAGCTTTAGATCGTCCTCGTAGACGGTTTTTGGTTTGCCATTAGCAAGTGCTGCAACTAGTTTTTCTTTGATCGCTAAGCTCTCATCTTCCATCATCATTTCTGACTTATTGAGAACCACCAGCTGAG
This sequence comes from Candidatus Obscuribacterales bacterium, assembly GCA_021732025.1. Lineage (GTDB taxonomy): Bacteria > Cyanobacteriota > Vampirovibrionia > Obscuribacterales > Obscuribacteraceae. The sequence continues at coordinate 32,966 of JAKFVU010000022.1, forward strand.
GCAGTGAGCTCAAGTCTTTGTCGTACAAAGCTAGCTCGTTGTTGATTGTTTGCCAGTCGGCTACAGGGTCGGCCGAGGTTATATCAACCATGTGAATGAGAAGCCGGGTGCGCTCCACATGCCTGAGAAAATTGTGACCCAGGCCGATACCTTGAGAGGCACCTTCGATGAGGCCGGGGATGTCGGCCATGACAAAGCCGTTGCCGCGTTCGGGCTTAACCACCCCAAGGTTGGGCTCTAAGGTGGTAAAAGGGTAATCAGCTATCTTGGGTTTTGCCCTCGTAGCGGCCGCCAGAAGGGTCGATTTGCCCGCATTAGGCATGCCTATGATGCCAACGTCAGCTAGCAATTTCAGGGTCAGCTGCAGGCGTCTAGCTATGCCTGGTTGACCGGGTTCGCAGTAATGTGGCGCCCGCTTGGTTGGGGTAGCTAGTTCACAGTTGCCTTTACCGCCGTAGCCGCCTTCGGCCACCATGACCTTTTGTTTGTCTTTGATCAAGTCGGCAATGATGCGGTCAGTGCTCAAATCTTTCACGACTGTTCCTACCGGAACTTTGATAATGATGTCGTTGCCAGCTTTGCCGTGGCAGTTTTTGTTGGCCCCTTTGACACCCGGTTGGGCCTCAAATTTTTGTTTGAAGCGAAAATCGACCAATGTGCTGAGGTCATTAGTGGCTTCTAGATAAACGCTGCCGCCGCGACCGCCGTTGCCTCCGTAGGGCCCACCCATGGGCTCATACTTCTCTTTGCGCCACATCACAGCACCGTTACCACCGTCTCCCGACAGCACTTCTATTTCTACTTGGTCAATCAGTTGGCTCATTTTTGGCTCATTTTCAGAAGTGGGCGGAGATCTGTCTGATAACTAGATAGATCTTATACAGATCCTTTAACTAGAAAATAATTTATATATACTTAGTTCTAGATCTGTTGGGTTTTGCTTGTCTACGTGGCATCAGAATAGCTGGGACCATTGATTTTTTTATAGCACTTTAGAACAGCCGCAAGAATACTTATCTAAGCCTTTAACGATTTAGGCTACGAAAAGACCAGGAGGATAGGACTTGGAAGAGAGAATCACAATCCACGAAAAAGCACGTGGCGAGACCATTAACGTCTACATTGGTGAATATCGCGGAACCAAATATCTGCATATTCGTGAATGGTATGTAGATAAAGACCAAGAAGAGAAACCCACTAAAAAGGGAATTGCTTTGCCGATTGATAAAATTCCAGCCTTGAAAGAAGCAATCGATCGTCTAGTACCGGCTGCTGCTGAAGAGTAGGGCGTTTTTAAATTTAGAAAAAGTTGTATGCTTAGCTAGTATCTTGTGTAGGCGCGCACTTTAAGCCGAAGGAATATCTAGTATCTTGCTGCAAAATTCTAAAACCGCTTTGAGCGGTCTTCTTCCATTAGTTCTATCAGTGCTAAGTTTGACCTCTGCTGGGGCTGCCCCGAGCGGAGGTTATTCTCATAAGGGTGCTGCTGAACTTGCTTCGACCGAAGCACCAGAAATTTCACCGCTTAAACTTTCGACTTTCCGACCGAAACAAGGCGAAGTGGTAGAGCTTACTGTGTTGGGTAAAGACCTTTCTCTAGAGCCTGGTGCTGAACCACCCGCTGTCGAGTTTCTGGGCAATAAGTACAAGCTATTTGCCTTCGATAGTGATAATGGTGCCGCATATCGGGCACTATTGACGGTGCCTGTGGTGCAGAAAGTTGGCTCTACTCCAGTTACGGTTGGAGCATTGTCGACACGTGTGATTGTTATGGACGCTCACTACCCGGTGCAAAGACTGTCGTTGCCACCATCCAAAAATAATTTCAACATGGCCAAAGGTGAAGAAGAGGCTGTTGATAAAGCCAAAGGCACAGTATCACCAGTTAGGCATTGGAGCAAAAACTTCAATGCTCCTTCTAAGGCAAGATTATCTGCCGGTTTTGGTTTGCGGCGCATCGTCAATGGCAAACTCTTGCCCGATTACTTTCATAGCGGCTTAGACTATGCTGGCTTCCAAGGCAGCCCAATCGTAGCTTGTGCACCAGGAGTGGTGGTGCTGGCAAGCACCGGAGTGTTCAAGTTGCACGGCAATACTGTGGCCATTGATCATGGACAGGGCGTAGTTTCATTCTATATTCACATGCAAAAGATCAACGTCAAGTTAGGGCAGAAAGTTGATGCTGGTCAGTTAATTGGTGCGGTCGGTCAGACCGGTAGAGCCAATGGACCACACTTGCATTTCAGCATTTACTGCAACAAAGTTGCCTCTAATCCGAGGCAATGGTATCTCAAAGCTTTCTAGTTATGACCGATAAAAAAAAGGAGCAATTACTTGCTCCTTTTTTCTTGTTACCAAAGTGCTGTGTTACCTGCGCCTTGAATATTTTGATACCTGGTTTCCGAGATTCCGAGACTCCGAGACTCCGGGGACACCTGAGAATGAGCGTAAACGCTCACACTACATAGGTTGAGCTTTGTTCCAGAAGGCTTCTTTGATGGCCTTTGAGGAAGTAGACTCAGAACTGATAGTTACGCTGGCTGGTGCGAAGAGGAAGACACCGTCGCCAATGCGCTGTTGGTGGCCATCAATAGCCCAGCAAGCACCAGATAAGAAGTCGACTACTCTTTGTGAGCCTTCATTGTCGAGCATGTGCAGATTAAGAAGGACCGATTTGCGACCACGAAGATGTTCAACAATATCCAATGACTCTTCGAACTGTCTAGGTTCAATAACCAGTACTTCGCTGACGGCCTGAGCATTGGGATGATCCAATATTTTGGCGCCGGTTCCAGGAAGCATTTGGTGAACTCTTGCTGGCTTCACAGGCTCTTGAGCATGTGCAACCGGATCGAGTGCTAGTTGTCCATTGGTAGCGTAAACGTCGTCGGAAGTCTCAAAAAGATCTTCGAAATCCTCGCGCTCGTAGTTATCTGCAGGCCCAAACCAGAAGCTTTTGAACTTTTGAACGATGCTCACTACTTTCCTCCTTACCCTATTGGTCTAATAAAATTGTCTATACCGCTGATTCTGTCTACTGTTACGTCTTTATTCTTACGTTTCTCTTTGCCGCTGTGAAAACTTGCTTGTGGCTAATTGCCAAAAATTGCTCTACCGAGCCTAATCATAGTTGAACCACATATGATGGCTTCTCGCCAGTCGTCAGACATTCCCATCGATAATTCTTTGAGGGAAATACTGAACTCACTGTTGAGCTGATCGCGCAGGGCACTAAGACCGCTAAAGCTCTTGTGCCAAAGCTTTACGTCGTTAGTTAGAGGCGTAATTGTCATCAAGCCCTCTACCTTTATAGAAGGTAAGGCCAGAATAGTTGAAAGATTTTGTCTTAGATCTTCTTTGGTAAAACCTGATTTTGAATCGTCAGGCAAAATTTTCACTTGAAGAAGAATCGATTGAGTGGTGCCTTTTTGCACGGCAATACGCGAGACTTCTTCAGCCAAGCTCAGAGAGTCAACGGAATGAATCAAAGCGAAGTTGCCAACTGCCTGTTTCACTTTGTTCGATTGCAAGTGTCCGATAAAATGCCAATTAGAATTTAGTGCTACGTGTGGTGGCAACTCATCGCGTTTTTTTAGAGCGTCTTGAACGCGGCTTTCGCCAAACTCACTAAGACCCAACGAAAATGCTTCTTCGATTTGGGCATTGGTGGCATGCTTTGTTACGGCGATCAACCTTACGGCTTGATCGTCGATAGCTTCTCTCACTTTTGCGAGATTGGCGGCCACTGTGGAGTTTCCTTTGGGGGTTTGGGAGAGACTAGGTTGGTCTGGCATTTTGCTAGTAAGTTACTTTCGGTTTCTTCGAGCAAACCGTGCGACCAGAAGTTTTTGAGTCTGAAGCGGTTGGAAAAGCATCACCACCGATGCCACCACCGACGCCTACTATTAACGCTCGGAAGAGATCCCTTTGTCAAGTCTCCACAGAAAATTTATCTTTGCCGTGGTGGCCCAGTGGCGCTTTGTCAGTGGGCGAAATCTATATCTGTTTTAGCTACTAGGGTTGTTCTGCTTACATTGGAATGGGGTCGAATATATGCGTTATGCAAAGACGGCTGTGATATCTCCAATGGTGCACTAAATTTCTTTAGTCTAAGGTTGAGGCTATTGCGTAAGCAATTCCGGCGGCCAAAATGGCAGCCGTCTCACCTCGCAAAATAGTCTTACCGAGAGAGATATTTTGAAACCCGTGAGCTGAAATCAATTCTTTTTCTTCGGCGGTGAAGCCACCTTCTGGTCCACTAAGAATGACTATACGTAAGGCGTCTGCGTTGCCAAGCGGTGAGCTGTTGCCCACGGCTGATGACAAAAACTGAACTATATTTGGTGCCTCAATTCTTTCGCTCAATAGTAGATTTAGAGCGGGTTTCGATGAAATGTGAGCCTGTTGTTCGAGCACCGCTGCAAGAGAAAGTGGTGCCGCGAGTTCTGGTAGCAGCAATCTTTCTGATTGCTCAGCTGCTTCTCTGATTATATTTTGCCAACGCTTTTGCCTGCCGTCGCTATCTTCTCGTTCCTTTACTTTGACGACTGTGCGCGTCGAGGTAAAAGGTTGTATGCCGGCGACGTTGAGTTCGGTGAGCTTTTCTAGTGCCCACTCAAAGCGTGGCCCCTTAAGCAGGGGTAGCAATGTGACAACTTGGCAGCGTGATTGCTCTTTAGTGTTGGCAGTAGCTAGCTGTTCTAGCAGTTCAAAAGTTATAGAGTTGCGGCCGACGAGGTTGATCTTTGCTTTCCACATGTTGCCTTGGCCGTCCAATAACTTGGCGCAATCACCTGGCGCAAGGCGCAATACGTGCAACATTTGATGAACAATGGCGGCGTCATCAAGCACTACCTCATTTGATATGTGGGTGTTGCCGGCAGCCCTCCTAAATATCTCTTCGGCTAAGAAGAAATGAGACAGGCTCTTGTGGTGGCTGCTCTGATTATTGTCGCTTGTGTGCCGTTTTGACATTGTCTTTTCTGAGAAGGGTAGGCAATTTTGATTAAGTTCGCATCATTCTAAGGGCATTCTACCTGCAATATTGTTTAAAGACAGCCACAGTACTGATGTTGGGCAAATTGGCCGGATACCATAGTGCTATAATTACCCTTTGCCTATATTGCTGTCGGTATTGCTGCTGGCAGTAGTCTGTACCCCATTCCAATCATTTGGATGAGTCTGGAGCCAAAATGGACTTAAAAGACTGGTTCGCCAGCCGTCAAAAGCGTAAAGAGATTCAGGAAGTAATAAAACAGCCCCTGACAACAGATGAGTACTGTGCCTTATGGAAACAATGTTTCCAATGCCGCGAGTTGCTTTACACCCGCGACTTGCGCACTAACTTAGATGTCTGCCCCAAGTGCGACTATCATTTCCGCGTTGGCGCTTTAGATCGCATTGAGCAGCTTGCTGATGAAGGCTCATTTGACGAGCTAGATGCTGACATGCGTTCGTCTGATCCATTGACCTTTTTTGATACCGAGGCCTACACCAAGAGACAGGACGAAGCCACGCGCAAATCAGGTTTGCGTGAGGCGGTTTTGACTGGTCTTTGTCGTATTGATGGTCATGAGGCTGCTTTAGGTTGTATGGACTTCGGTCACTTTGGTGGCTCGATGGGTTCAGTGGTCGGAGAGAAAGTCACTCGCTTAACTGAAGCGGCGTTGGAGCGCAATTCACCATTGATTGTGGTTAGTAGCTCTGGTGGTGCCCGTATGCAAGAAGGCATTTTGAGCTTGATGCAGATGGCTAAAACCAGTTCAGCTTTAAAGTCGTTTGCTGACTCGGGCAACCTTTATATATCAATTTTAACCGAACCAACTTTTGGTGGTGTCACTGCCAGCTTTGCTATGCTTGGTGACTTCATCATTGCCGAACCGGGCGCTCGTATTGGCTTTGCCGGAAGACGAGTGATCGAGCAAACCATCAGGCAGAAATTGCCAGCAGACTTCCAGACCGCTGAATACTTACTTAAACACGGCCAGGTCGATATGGTTGTCAGCCGCAATAAGCTGAAAGAAACCTTGGCCCGCTTGATTGCTTTCCACAAACCGGCCGCTAAAGCGACTCCGGAAAAAAAGAACAGTGGTGAGCCTGCTCAACCGGCCGGACGCACTTAGAATTTTGCCTTTCGTTTGTTCTCAGTTCAATATCAATTAGTCAATCAATAGACTGGAGTGCCATGGCTACTGTCGAGAAAAAACCGATACCACTAGAGTTTGAGCAACCGTTAGCCATTCTTGCTCAGAATATGGAAGCTTTAGAAAAGCAGCTATCTGATAATCCTGAGTTAGAAGCCGATCTTGAGCGGATGCAAGATCAGTATAATTCGCTCAAACGCTCCCTCTATCTAAATCTAAGACCGATTGATCACCTGGCCATTGCGCGCCACCCACAACGGCCGTACACCAGAGACTATTTCACAACCTGGGACCCAAGCTGGGTCGAGTTGCACGGTGATCGCAAAGGGGTGGACGATGGCGCCATGGTTGGTGCCCTTATTGAGATTGACGGCATCAAGATGGTGGCAGTCGGTACGCAGAAGGGTCGCACCTTACGAGACAAACAGCACTGTAACTTTGGCATGCCTCAACCCGAAGGATACCGCAAGGCGCTGCGCCTTTTCCGCCACGCTAATAAATTCCACCTTCCGATTCTCTGCCTAATAGACACTCCTGGTGCCTATCCCGGTTTGTCGGCCGAAGAGCATAATCAATCGCAGGCAATTGCCGAGAACTTGATGGAGCTGGCTGGCGTGACAGTGCCGGTGGTGGCAGCGGTGACAGGCGAGGGCGGTTCTGGCGGTGCTTTGGCAATTGGTGTCGCCAATCGTATTTTGATGCTTGAGCATTCAGTCTATTCTGTGATTACGCCAGAAGGCTGTGCTTCGATTCTTTGGCGCTCTAACGACAAAGTTTCTGAAGCCTGTCAGGCCATGAAGATGACAGCCAAAGAAATTCTTCAACTGGGTGTTATTGATCAAGTAATCAGCGAGCCTCTCGGTGGTGCTCACCATGACTATTTGACGGCTGCTGAGAATCTCAAGAAAGCTATTGTTGGGCAAATGACTGAGCTAATGAAGCTTTCGCCAGAGCAAGTTCGTAAGGACCGTCAAGACAAATTCAGACGCTTCGGCAGCTTCCGCTAAAACCAGACAATTAGTGGGCTTGCTTCTTGGCCTTGGCTAGCAGGGTTTTTGCTGTTTGGCCTTGATTTGATTTTGACGGAACTTGCTGTAGGACAGCAATGGCTTCAGTATACTTCTTGTCTTTCATATAGAGTTTGCCGAGGCTGACGCAAGTGGTGTAGTACTTGTCGTATAGTTCCGGTGATAACTTGCCTTGCGACTTTTGAGACTTCATCAAGCTCACTGCCTGAGCCAGTTTGCCCGCTTTAATTAAGGCTTCGGGGTCATCATCGGCCGCTTTGCTTTCGCCGGCTTTATTCCAGGGCATCATTGCCTGGAATTGAGCAGAGGTCATGGCGAATACAGCCGCTGCACCAATCAACAAAACGGTCACTAAAATAGGCACTAAGCGGAGAATCTGTGAGGCACCACTGGCGCCACCACGACCAGCCGAGAAATTGGTAGAGTTGCGGTTTTGATTGTTCGATTGATCAGCGTGGCGCTGAGCGTCTCGATAGGCTGCTACTTGGTCAGCATAGTTGCTGCTCGTCGAGCGATTTTCTTCACCATTTTGACTAACTCCAGCACTTGCTCCCGTTCCTACACCGGCTGGGTTGGTGGCATTTTGCTGGTTGAGCATTTCACGTGTCAAAGGCCGCTGCTGCAGCATATCGCGCGACTCTTTGCGGTGTTGCAAAGTCTCGTCTTGGGCCAATGGTCCTGGTGCGATTTCTTTGTGAACTGTCTGTGTCGTCGCGACAGAAGGCTTTGCCTCTGTCTCTTTCATGGCGTCTTCTAGAGCTTGGGAAAGCTCGTCCATTGTTTGATAGCGATCATTAGGATTTTTCAGAAGAGTCTTGTGCACCACTTGCATCAAGGCTTCTGGGAAATTAAGATCAGGCCGCATCTCGTTTAACGGCAATGGCGTATCAGACAGATGCATAGCCATTACTCGCACTAACTCGTCGTGCTGGAATGGCACTTCGCCAGTTAGTGATTCGTAGAAGACAATACCTAGTGAATAGATGTCACTGCGGTGATCGACTTTACTAGAGGTACACTGCTCAGGGCTCATGTATGTGGGGCTGCCGCAGACTGTTCCTGTGCGGGTTATCTTGGCTTGGTCTGACTCTTCTTGCACCAATCTAGCAATGCCAAAGTCGACCACAATAGGAAAATTCTTTTGTCCACCGCGTTCAACCAAAACAATATTTTCGGGTTTGATGTCGCGGTGCACTACACCCTGTCTGTGCGCTTCAGCTAGTGCTGCGCAGACTTGAGTAAAGATAGGTACGGCCTCAAGTGGCGGAATATGATTGACTTCGGCAATGAAGTCAGACAGCGGTGTGCCATTGAGTAAATCCATGGCGATATAAGGTCTGCCACCGCCCTGCGGAATGACACCGAAGTCGTAAATGGTGATGATATTGGGGTGGTTGAGGCGACTGGATGCCTTGGCCTCTTGCTTAAAGCGTTTGATGAACTCGTCATCTGACACTAAATAGTCGTGTAGAACCTTGACGGCAACTTCGCGGCCAATCAATTCTTGAACAGCGCGATAAACTGTGCCCGCCGAGCCCTGGCCAATCACCGACTGAATCTTGTAGCGACCCTCCACCACCATACCAAGTAGCGGATCATCACCAACGGTGACCATTGACGAACCATCTCGTGGGCAGATGTCTTGTTCGCCAGCGGTCT
>JAKFVU010000020.1 GCA_021732025.1 Candidatus Obscuribacterales bacterium
AAGTTGAGTGCTTTGAGCCGAGGGGTTAAGTGGAAACATCAGGTCTGCGCAGACCGGAAATTGTAGCGATAACCCGCTAGCTGTGGATTCTGACTTGAAGCAGCAAGAAATATCGAGCCTACGCAATAGGCAGTCAGACGATAGTAAAAAGACCACCGCAGAGCAATCTGGGTGGTCTTTTTGTTTGTCTTTTTTTTGCACGAATGCCCTTTTGTCTGTGCTTAGGGCTCTTACGTCCAAGCTTAAAGCTCCTATTGCGATTCCAAAACGGTCAGATTTTTTACAAAAAATCTGACCGTTTTGGAAATAGTTTTAGGAGCAGCACTTAACTTAAGAAGTGCCGGTGGAGGCGCCCTCATGACAGATAGTCTAAACGAGGCAGCAAGCCAACCGCCGGCTAATTTTTAGAATACCCAAAGGACTTGGCAAGCTAAACGTATTTCGAGCACAAAATCCAAGATTTTATTTGCTGGTTTTTGCCGGAGCAGCAGCTGCAGGTGCAGCCTTCGCTTCAGTTTTAGGAACAGCTTTAGTTTCGGTCTTTGTCTCGGATTTTACCTCAGTTTTCACTTCAGATTTCACTTCAGACTTGGCTTCAGGCTTTGCTTCAGACTTAGCAGCTGGTTTTGTCTCAGTTTTGCTTTCGGTCTTTGATTCAGTCTTAGTCTCTGTTTTAGCGTCGGTTTTTGAGTCTGCTTTCACGGCCGCTGCTGGAGCAGTAGCCTTGTCTGCGGCTTTATCTGTAGCTTTGTCTGTGGCTTTCTCACCATCTTTCTTTGGCTCGCCTTTTACATCAGCACCCGATTTGGCATCTACCGCTTTCCCGTCTTCAGCTTTTGCGTCAACAGCCTTGTCGCTGTCTTTTTTATCGCCGTCTTTCTTATCGCCATCTTTAGTGTCGCCAGCCTTATCACCGTCTTTGGCCGCGTCAGCTTCTGGCTCAGCAGTTGTAGCAGCTGGCTCAGCCTTAATAGTGCTGGCATGCGGGTCATACTTCAATGCTTCTTCCACAGCCGAAGCCGAGATCGAGCCATCATCGGCTACCAAGCGCGGGTCAATTTTTACTCCGGCCAATTTTTCCGAGAACGATTGTGCACCATCAAATACAGGTGGAATGACAATTAGGCCTTTAGTATCGATATATCCCTGCCGCGCATTGGCAACACCAACTAGGGCTAGACCTTCAGAGAAGTCTTCAGCATAGGTAAATCTTCGCTTGATAACAGTCTTGCCTTTCTTGTTCATGAAGCCATACTTACCGCGCTTCAAGCTCAATCCCAGCTCGTCGTGGAAGAAGTTGCGAGACTGCAAGGCATCACTCATTGACATCGTACCGATGGTGTCGAGAATGACGAAATCTGAGCCAAAATAGCACTCGGCTACACGGTCGTGAAACTGCTTAGCTTGGTCATATTTAAAATCAATAATTACTTTGCCTGTGGGGTCAACGTAGCCCCACTTGCCCATTTTGCTTACGGCAGCTAAACCCTCTGAAAATGGACCAACGGCATCGTAAGCGGGACCAACTTTGGTATTTCCAGCCTGGTCGATGAAGCCCCATTTATTTCCTTCTTTGTAAGAACAATAAATTATGGTGTTCGGCTCCAATGGTCTGTTAGCCTCACCACATTCGCCAATCGCTTCAAAAGCAGCCGGAGAAGTCGGAGCACCTGTCTTGTTTATCAAGCCCCATTTGCCACCGAAGGTTTTAACTGCAGCCAAACCCTTAGAGAAACGGGTGACTTCTTCGTATTGGCGCTCGATGATAAATTTACCGGTGTTGTCAATGAAGCCCCAACGAGAAGATAAGTCGGCAGCAGCCAAGCCGTCAGAGAATGGCAACACTCTTCGAAACTGAGGCTTGATAACGAATTTACCGGTGTGGTCAATGAAGCCCCACTTCGGCCCTAGCTCAGGAGGTGCTTGAGAAACCTCTTCTTTCTTGCCGCAAGCGCCCAGTGACATCACTAGCATTAGCGAAGTAATAATGTGCCGAGCATTAACGTGCTTAAAATTTAGCGCCATCGTGAGTATTCTTTCTTCCTATTAGAGCAACCAGACAAATAATAAGCTGTCTTAGATACTATTGTCCAAGATTCTGAAATATCTGCACCATTTACAGTGCAGAGTCTTTTCGCCCTGTGTTTTGTATGATGTGTTACTACCTCCGAGAGATACTACAAAAGATATAAATGGCTAACTACTTACTTGAAATTGGCGTAGAAGAGCTTCCTGCCGGCTTTGTCCCTGAGGCAGAAGAGCGACTAAGAGAATTCCTCCGCTCAGGCCTGACTGAGTCTAATATCGCCTTCAAGCATATTCGCTCTTATTCAACACCAAGACGTCTCACCGCTGTTGTCGAAGATATAGCCGCGGTGCAGACAACCACTGAAAAGAAAGTAAAAGGGCCGGCTGTTAAAAGCAGTTTCGACGCTAACAACAAGCCTACTCCGCAAGCAGAGGGCTTTGCTAAGAAGCACGGTCTAACTGCTTCGGAGCTTACTCGCGAAGAAGTTGGTGGAGTTGAATATTTACATGCGGTGGTTGTAAACAGCGGCAAAGCCACCGAAGAAGTGTTGCCAGAAATTGTTAACAAAGTAATTGGTCAGATATCGGGTGAGCGTCTAATGCGTTGGGGCGAGTGCGAAGTCAAATTCTCCCGGCCCTTGAGATGGCTAGTGTCATTGCTTGACGACAAGCTCGTTGACATCACAGTTGCTAATTTCAAAAGCGGCCGCTTAACAAGAGGACACCGCATTCTTCATCCAGGCGAAATTTCGATCGCCCATGCCGACAAATATGAAGAGACATTGAAACAGGCATTTGTCATTGTCGATCCAGCTAAGCGCAAAGATATGGTCGAAGTGCAGGTACAGGCACGTGCCAATGAGCTTGGCGGGATTGCACCGCAGCTAAAGTCGGGCTTGTTAGAAGAAGTTGTCAACCTAACTGAGTGGCCCACTGCGCTTGTCGGCCAATTTGAAGAAGGGTATCTGACCTTACCTGCCACATTGATTGAAACAATCATGATTCACCACCAGAGATATTTTCCGGTGGAGGCAAAAGAGCAGACAGACTCATCTAATAGAACGTTGCTGCCCTATTTCATCACCATCACCAACAACGACCGCAAAGAAGCTGCACCGCACATAAAGCAGGGCAATGAGCGTGTTTTGAGAGCACGGTTGGCTGACGGAAAATTCTTCTTCTTTGACGACAGTAAAGCTAAGCTAGAAGATCGCCTGCCAGCTTTAGCAAAACTTACCTACCAAGAAGGCCTTGGTAGTTACGGCGATAAGACTGACAGATTGAGTCAGCTAGCCACAGTTTTGACAAACAGCGAACCGGCCAGCAGTGTCCTCTCTAGTCACGAAAAAGCAAATTTGGTGCGTATCTGCCAGCTCATGAAGCTAGATTTGGTGAGCAACTTAGTGCGTGAGCTACCTGAACTTCAAGGCTATGTCGGCAGCTGGTACGCCAAAAGAGAAGGCGAACCTTCAGAAGTGGTGCAAGCAATACTTTCACACTATGCACCACGTTCAAGCAATGATGACATTCCGCAAGATCGCCTGGGTCAACTCGCTGCAGTTCTGGACAAGCTCGATCACGTTGTCGGTCTTTTTGCCTTGGGTAAAAAGCCAACTGGCTCTTCCGATCCTTATGCTCTGAGGCGCAATGCACAAGGATTGATCGACATCGTCGTCGACGGGCTAACTGATCTGCCAATCAATATCACTACCCTAGTAGCTAGCCTGCTAATGGCCTTCGAGCCGCTAGTTGAGAACGCTGGCCACGAAAATGCTAACAAAAATGGCAAGTCAGAGAAAGGTGACAAATCAGAGAAAAATGGCAAAGGCAATCACAAAAAGTTTGACGACGAAAGTATCGCCGCCGAAGTTAAAGAGTTCATTATGCAACGCCTCAAAGGTAAGTTGCTTGATGGTGGCAACGGCAAAGAATTAGTTGAGGCTGTGCTTTCAGCGCGAGATCCCCTGGCCAATGTAAGCGATGTGATGGTACGCATGCGCACAATCAAAAACTTGGTTTCAGCTCCTGGTGCCTCAGACCTTCTACGTGTTGGTATCAGAATTGGCAACATACTAAAAGCTGATTCACCAGATACAGTGCAAGTTGATTTGCTCACAGAAGATTGCGAAAAAGCTCTTTGGGAAGCATTCCAAAAGAATGTCAAAGCCAACTGGGAACGCAGTGGTAATGCCGATTCGTTTACTCTGCCAACCACAGAAGCTGAGTATCAATCGCTCTTTGATCTACTGCGTCACCTGACACCGTACATTGATACTTTCTTCAAAGATCTTCTAGTCAACGATGAAGACCAGGCCAAGCGCAACAATCGCCACGGTATTCTCAAGAATATCGATCGCTATTTCCGCGCTTTGGCTGACTTCACCAAGCTGCAACCCTTAACTAATCAATAATTGAGCGACTAAAAGTGAAGTGAAGACAATGAAATTGCACACTGGCTATAAAAACAAGAAGGCAGCGGCGCTGATTTCATTGAGCATGGCCTTCCTTGCTCAAACTCTAATCATGCCGTTTGCCACAGCTCTTGCGATCAATTCAGATTTACCTCCAGAGTCGATGAAAGTCCCTCTTTTAGCTAAAGAAAATTCAGTCAGCACTTATGTGCCTTCTGAATCGGCTGAGGGACACGGCATTGCTGTCAATATAATTTATAGCGCCAAGGCCAGGTTCAAAGATGGTGCACCAGTTGCGGTGGTAGCACCAGGAGGGAGTGGACCTGACGGCCTTAGCTTTAACATGCATGCAGCGCAAGTCGGAGCAGTTGAAGTGCGCTTTGCATTTCCCGGTGGCGGCACTCCCCAGTTTGGTACTAAAGGCACTTTTGACAATAGAGGAACTCGTTCAGTAGAAGCTTTCCGCGATGTTCTGCTGTTTGCCGCTGGGCGAAAAAACGATTACAAAGACCGCACTATTCAGCAATTAATGGCTCAGAATCAAGCCCTCAAGGTCAATCCTCTCAACTTTGGTATTGTCGGCTGGGACAATGGTGCCAACATAGCTCTTGTGACATTGGCCAAATATGCCAGCGATCTTGATTTTGTAAAATGGATGGCTTTCTATGAAGCACCAGTCGGCTCCTTATTTTCGCCGGCCAATTTAGGCTCTTCAGCCGATCTGTTACGCAACAAGCACTACAGAGAAGGCTCCGCAGCCACAGGAAATCTTTTAATTGACTATCGCAAACTGAAATGGAAAGGCTCAGCATTTCGCAACCCCAATAAGTTTTCAGGCAAGAAGCGCGGTTTGCCTGGCATTAAAGGCGTACTTTTCTTTGATGATAACGACAACGATATCTGGGAAGAGTCTAGAGAGTTCGCGTTCAATCCTGCGCTAGATACTGAGCTATCCAAACAATACTTTCCACCACAAGTGACAGCGGCCTGTGAACGACTCAAAGTATTTGGCGACCAGTGGCCCAGTAACATCGCTACCGTTGCCGAGTCTGAAGAGTTTTTCAATGAGCGCGATGGCTCTTTGTATGTAAAACAGGTAACCAGCCAGTTTCCTAAGCTTCTAGTGAGCATGTTTGCTTCTGCTGTTGATCACAATCAACAGCAGCTTGACCATCCTCATATATGTTTTCTCTACAATTTGTTCCTAACCAACAAAGTGCGTTGGCTCAGGCTCAACCCAGACCCCTGCTACATGGCCGCCATTTCTGGCCTCAGTGCTTTCAACTTCGTCAATAACAAGCCCAATAGCTCTATTGACCCCAGTACACTGCTGACTCAGCTTGAACCAGAAGGCATTGTTCCAGACTATGTCTGCATGCAAGGCATCGTGGCCGAATTAGTCGACAGGCTCAATACGCGCAATTTGGTTTATCCCATTACTCAGCCCTTAGCGGCCTACTCTAATGGGGCGGCGGAAGCCAAGGCGGCAGCGGAGGCCAAACACAAAGCAGACATTGATGCGGCGACCAAAGCCGAAGCTATTAATGATGGAACCTATGTCGAAAAGCCAAGTCAGAAACCACCAGCTAAACCGAAATCTAAATCTGAATCAAGTGTTGCGCCGAAGCCGAGACATCCACTGCATTCAAGTAACAATAAAAGGAATTAAAAGTAGCCTGTGCTAGTATCTTTACTAGTGTCATTGAGGGAATTGTCATGATAAATCCAGTCACCGTTGGCGTCTTATTTGGCATCGCGCTGCTAGTTTTCGGTCCAAAAAAGTTGCCAGAACTGGGCAGATCGCTGGGCCAAGGTATCGGTAATTTCAAGAAAGCCTTAACCGATGCTCAAGAAGAAGTAGCGACAGCAGTCAAAATCGAACCCAAAACTATTGAAGCCAGTGCTTCTGAAAACACGGAATCTAACAGCCAGACTTAATGGCCAAATTTGAAGTCGTATCAAAATTCTCTCCAGCAGGCGATCAGCCTCGGGCCATAGCCCAGCTTGAAAAAGGCATTCAAGCCCAGATGCCCTATCAAACTCTGCTCGGAGTAACGGGCTCAGGCAAGACTATGACCATGGCTCAGCTCATTGCTGAGACACAAATGCCAGCCTTGGTCTTGGCTCACAATAAAACGCTAGCAGCACAGCTCTGCAACGAAATGAAAGAGTACTTCCCCAACAATGCGGTGGAGTACTTTATTTCGTATTACGACTACTATCAGCCCGAGTCTTACATTCCTTCGACCGATACTTTTATTGAAAAAGAAGCCAGTATCAACGATGAGATCGACCGGCTCAGGCACTCCACCACACGCTCTCTATGGGAGCGCGACGATGTGGTTGTGGTTGGATCGGTTTCTGTAATATACGGCCTTGGTCTGCCAGAACGCTACTTAGCAGCTGCGCTCGATTTGACCGTAGGCCTCGAAGTCGATCGCCAAGATGTCTTGCGCCAGTTGGTGCACATTCATTATGACCGCAATGATATGGTGGTCGAGCGCGGCCGCTTTAGGGCTCGTGGTGAGATTCTTGAAGTCTTTCCTTCATATGAAGAGCGCATTGTTAAAGTCGAATTTTTTGGTGATGAAATCGAGCGCATTGCTCTGATTAACCCAGTCACCGGAGAAATCGAAGAACTAAAAGACAGTATCAAGATCTACCCAGCCAAGCACTATGTCGCTGAAGAAGAAGACATCGAGCGCTCTATCGACGCTATCGAAGCAGAGCTATTAGACCGCACTAATGAGCTGATTGGACAGGGTAAACTAGTCGAAGCGCAGCGGCTTAAGCAGCGCACACGCTTTGATTTAGAGATGCTCAAAGAAGTCGGTTACTGCAATGGTATCGAAAACTATTCACGCATATTAGAAGGCAGAGAAGCTGGCACGCCTCCTAAAACCTTGATTGATTACTTTGTACGCAAGTACGGCAAAGATGGATTCATTACATTCATAGATGAATCCCACGTCACTGTTCCTCAGATTCGCGGCATGTTTCATGGCGACAGGGCGCGCAAAGACACACTGATAGACTATGGTTTCAGACTGCCTTGCGCTCGGGACAACAGGCCGCTTACTCCTGATGAGTTTTTTGAACGCGTAGGCAAAGTAGTTTTCGTATCAGCTACACCAGGTGATTGGGAAGTAGCTGAAAGCCAACAAGTAGTTGAGCAGATCATTCGTCCAACAGGCCTGGTTGACCCGATTATTGAAGTTAGACCAATCACCGGACAAATAGACGATCTGATTGGTGAAATCAAAAATCGTGCTGCTGCTAATCAAAGAGTTTTAGTGACAACACTGACAAAACGCATGGCAGAAGACCTGACAGAATATCTCTCTGAACTAGGCATAAAGGTACGCTGGCTGCACTCGGACATCAAGGCAATTGAACGAGTCGAGTTACTGCGCGATTTGCGCCTGGGCGTTTTCGATGTATTAGTTGGTGTCAACTTGTTGCGCGAAGGTCTCGATCTTCCTGAAGTTACTTTAGTAGCAATTATGGAAGCAGACAAAGAAGGATTTCTCCGAGCTGAAAGATCACTTGTACAAACAATTGGACGGGCAGCTCGAAACACTGAAGGCCGCGTCATTATGTACGCAGACAAGATGACCGATTCGATGACCAAAGCAATTAGAGAGACCAATAGAAGACGTACAATTCAACTTGCTCACAACGAAGAGCATGGTATTACCCCTACTACCATTGTTAAAGACACAGGCAATTCACTTCTAGAAGCTTTGCGCGGCAAAGGTGATGGCAACGATTTAGTCGAGCGCCTAAGACTGCCGTCTACCAAGGCTGAACAGGAGAAGATGATTGCCGAATCGGTGATGGAACTTACCGAGAAAGATTTGCGCACTGCTATTAAGCGAGTAGAAAAAGAAATGAAAGATTCAGCTCGCGAGCTCAATTTTGAACTGGCTGCTGAGCTAAGAGATCAATTAAAAGTCTTACATGAACGATCTGCCCAGCTGCGAAAGTCAAGCTAGCAAAGCCTTTCGGGATATGCAATAGTTTTGCATATGCATTTAAACTCACTTAACGAAACGGGCACAGTGGCCTAAGCGCACTTATACTAGCCTTAAGGCGTTGCCAAGCAATAAGTTCGGAGGTTATTACGTATTTACCCCAATGGTGTTTCCCTGAATAATTACGGAAATGTGTAGATCCCACTTGGATACGTAAAACGCACTTAGGATGAAATTGTCGATCAAACCTTAACTACTCAAAACTCTTACCTCATCCATATCAAATGGTCCTTCCGGGGACATGAAGTCATATAAAGAACGGATGCACAGGTAAACGCTTTGACAGACTCGTTGGCACCAGTAACAGAAGCAATTCACGAGGAACCTCATGGCTAAAAGCAAGTCCCCGGATACCGAGCGCGGCATGAACAATGGCGTCCTAGTAGAGGACGAAAACATCGCTAAAAGAAACGAGCTTGAAGAGCTCGACCTCATTGACGAAGATGATAAATTCACCATTCTAGACGATGAAGAAAATGATCTTGATGATGATGATGAACCAGTAGAGCTGCCCTCTGCCAGAGAAGTTGCAACCGAAGATTCAGTTCGCTTATATCTGAGAGAAATTGGTCGCATTCAACTTCTTAAACCAGACGAAGAAATTGAACTAGCCCGCAAAATTTTGCAGGGCGACATGATGGCAAAACGTAAGCTTGTACAAGCTAACTTGCGTTTAGTTGTCTCTATCGCTAAGAAGTACATCGGACGTGGTCTTTCCTTCCTCGATCTAATTCAAGAAGGCAACCTTGGTCTGATTCGGGCATCCGAAAAGTTTGACCATGAAAGAGGCTACAAGTTCTCAACTTATGCCACATGGTGGATTCGTCAAGCTATCACTAGAGCACTTGCAGACAAGTCGCGCACCATCCGCGTACCTGTACACATGGTTGAGACTATCAACAAGCTCAAGAAAGTAACTCGACAATTGGCTCAAGAACTCAATCGCAAACCAACTGAACAAGAGTTGGCCAAGTCGATGGATGTATCGATTGTCAAACTGCATGAAATCATCAAAGCAGCTAAAGAACCGATCTCACTAGAAACTCCAATCGGTAAAGAAGAAGATTCACGTCTTGGTGATTTCATCGAAGACGCTGAAACAGACCGTCCTGAGACAACTGTCACTCATGAACTTCTACGCCAAGACTTGGCTAAGATGCTCAATGAATTGACCCCACGTGAACGCGATGTATTGCGTCTACGCTTCGGTCTAGATGACGGTCGTCAAAGAACCTTAGAAGAAGTTGGACAATTGTTTGCTGTAACTCGTGAAAGAGTAAGACAAATAGAGTTCAAAGCTCTAAGAAAGCTTAGACAACCAGGCCGCTCTTCAAGACTGAGAGAGTACCTCTAAAAAGAATCATTAGGCCCGGTTAACTTAGACCGGGCCTAATACTTTTTTATCTTGAATGCTTGATGGCTTCACTTTTTGCCATAACTCTTATACTAGATGACAACTTATACGGTGCAAGATGATTTTCGGCAATAACGGCTCAAACGAACCAAACAACGGACAAGATGACAGCGACAATCTCGGTGTTAATCGTTTAGACGATGACCTTGACTACCTCTATGGCGAGCGTCAAGAGCGTCCTATCTATGCCTCGCGCTCTAGCCTTAGTGCTGAGCCACTGCCCGCCCATGCCTACGAAAACGTTGATTCTGGAAACCTTTTGCTCGACAAAGAGTGTCAGCTAGAAACACAATCTGGCTTCATGCTCGTCTTCAAAGGGGCCAAAGACAAAGCCACTTTATCAGTGAGACGCAAGGTCGGCACACCGCCATCAAGTGCGGTCACCCTTACTCCCGATGAGTTGAGAAGACTCTCCAACCTGGTAGGTGAACTCTCTCCAGAACCTTCTTCTGGCAGACAGAGACTAGCTGTCGGATCTGATAGACCACCAGCAGAATCTGATTTCGATTCTTTCGTTGCTCGCGAGTATCCAGAACTAGCCCAGCGCAGAAGAATCAAAAAAGCTTTTCCTATCAGTGTTCCAGAGGCTATCTTCGAGCTAGTCACCCAGAAAAAATTGTTGTTGCTATCAGGTCTTGCTCTGGCAGTCTTGGTGACAACGGCAGTATCAACTGTGGTGTTCCTTACCTCAAAACCTTTTGCTGGGGCACCTATTGCGGCTGCTCCTAGCCCAACGAAAGCCGGTCTTTCAGGTAGCTTGTCGTTAGAAGAAACTGCCCGTACATTTGTTTTAGACATGCTCAACTTCCGCAAGGATAGTTATCGCCAAGCCCAAATCAAGGCTATGGCAATGATGACTCCAGATTTGGCAGATCGCTATTGGAGCGAAACTAATTTTCCTCTGAGCAAAAGTCAACTGAAGTCATTGCCACAAGATCAAGAGGTTCGCATTGAATCTGTTGTGCCTACTACGATTTCGCCCGGCAACTATCAAGTCGACGTCAAAGGCAATTTGATTGGAGCTTCAGGAACGGCACCAACAGCCGTTGTTATTCGCCTTTCAATAATCCAAGATGCCAGTGGCAGATTGCTCGTCAGCGAGCAAAAAGACATTACCGCTCAAGCAGCACCGGCCACACCTATTTCTGATCCTGCTCCCGCTGAGCACCACGAATAAAAATTCTGCGCAACCAGTAGACGCTAGCTAGTCCTATTGCTGCTCCTAGAGTATCCACGGCTGAGTCCAACAGGCTTGCACTGCGACCTGGTACAAATGCTTGGTGCCACTCGTCACTGAGGGCGTAGAGTACAGCTAAGAACAAAGCAAAAAAGTAGTGCTTTAGACTATGCTTTTTGTCGTGTCCTAAATCAATTTCAGATGGCGCCAAAGTGCCAGCCAGAGCAGTTTGATAGAGCACAGCAAGCACTGCATATTCAAACATGTGGGCGAATTTTCGCACCGGCACATTGGCATCTTGCAGATAAGTCTCGGTGTAGGCACCAGAATTTGCCTGACTCGAAAAGGCAAATATCACAATCATCCAAACCAAGGCCAAGCCCCAGAAGAGAAATTTAAATGATTTACTTCCGCCTTGAAACACTTTTGTGATCCTTCAGATAAAACCGCCAAGGCCGCTCAACTGCTTTGCTGATGCCAATACGTGGGCTCACTGCAATCTCTTCTTCTTTGATGGTACGACCACTTTTGATATAAAGCTTCTGCTTGGCATCAAAAAGCGGTAAGCCATTGCATTGCAAATCGATATCTAACTGGCGGCACAGTTTACCAGGACCATTTAATTGCAGTTGGCTGCCACTCATTGGCTCAGCCAAGGCGCGAATAAGAACAGCTCCGGGTACGCCATCGACCTCGGTAACCACGTTGAGGCAGTGGTACATACCATAGATGAAATAAACATAGGCAAAACCAGGTGGCCCAAACATCACTTCACAGCGCGGGCGGCGGCCAGCGAAGGCATGACAAGCTGGATCATCGGCCGTATAGGCCTCAACCTCAACAATTTCAGCTTGGATAATTCTGTCGTCTAGTTGACGCACTAGCACCTGCCCTAAGAGATGGTTGGCAACCTCCAAGGTTGGTCGCTCGAAAAATGAGGTGGGTAGAGCCTTAATTGCCAGTTTTGCTATCTAATCTATATCTACTTGAGCTTATATTTCGATCTTGCTTAACGATAAATTTCCACAATACTGTAGAAAGCCTCAAATCTAATGCCCAATCGGCTCAAATACAGGACAATTGAGAGCACCGTTAGTTTTAGGATAGCAATTATGTGCGGCATAGTCGGGTAC
This sequence comes from Candidatus Obscuribacterales bacterium, assembly GCA_021732025.1. Taxonomy (GTDB): domain Bacteria; phylum Cyanobacteriota; class Vampirovibrionia; order Obscuribacterales; family Obscuribacteraceae. The sequence continues at coordinate 12,198 of JAKFVU010000020.1, forward strand.
CTCAATTTAAACGGTGAGCCACTCACCGAAAAAGACAATCACCTGGGCGCAATGTGCCACAGCATTGCCCACCGTGGCCCAGACGAAGAAGGCATGAAACTGGTTGGGCCGGCCGCTATAGGCATGACCCGTTTGGCCATCATCGATGTTTCTGGAGGCCAGCAGCCAATCGGAAACGAAGACGGCAAAGTCTGGATTGTTTTCAATGGCGAAATTTATAACTTCCAAGAGCTACAAGAGCGGGTCTTAGCGCTTGGTCATACTCTTGTCACCAAGTCTGATACCGAATGCATTGTTCACCTTTACGAAGAATATGGCACAGGCTGTCTGCAGTATCTCGAAGGCATGTTTTCCTTTGCCATTTTCGACTCGCGCAAGCAAAGACTATTTATTGCTCGTGATCGCCTAGGTGAAAAGCCACTGCACTATGGTGTATTCGACGGTACTTTCATTTTTGGTTCTGAAATCAAAGGAATCTTGACCCATCCCAAGGCTCGGCGCGAACTCGACAGTTTAGCCATGCAGAAATACTTGAGCCTTGAGTATGTTCCTAGCCCTCATTCGATTTTTAAAGGCATCAGTAAGCTGCCACCGGCCCACTATATGGTCGTCGAGGGCGGCCAAATCAAAATTGAACGTTACTGGTTACCCGATATCAAAACCGAGAAAATATCTGAAGGTGAGGCTCAAGAAGAGCTTGTGCGCCTGCTTAAGCGCTCAATTGAACTACGATTGATTTCTGAAGTTCCCCTGGGCGTATTTCTCTCTGGTGGCATCGACTCATCTTGCATAGCGGCCCTAGCCAGCCAATTTTCAAGTTCGCCTGTAAAAACTTTTTCAATTGGCTTTGATGACAAATCTTTTGACGAGTCGTCGCACGCTCTGGCAGTGGCTAAACATATTGGCGCCGATCATGAAGTGGTGACCTTCTCGCCCGAGCTTGGTTTTGAAACATTATCGGAGCTTTGGGAAATTCTTGATGAGCCTTTGGCGGATGCCTCAATAGTGCCCACTTATTCCCTTTCAAAAATGACCAAGAAACACGTCACAGTGGCATTGGCCGGAGAGGGCGGCGATGAGCTATTTGGTGGTTATCCTACCTATCAAGCCCATAAATTTGCCCCCATGTGGGGTTTGATGCCAGAAGCCTTACGTCAGGGGCTACTGGAGCCAGCCTTGAACTCTTTGCCTGTAAACATGAACAATCTTAGTTTTGATTTCAAGGTAAAACGCTTCATCGGAGCGGCGGCTGAACCAGCTGTGCGCCGCCATTTACGGTGGATGGGCTCAATTAGAATGGCTGACCAGCCTCAATTGCTTATGCCTGAGCATCAAATATTGGCCGAAACTATGGAAGAGAACATTCTCGGAGACCTTCCTTTGGTACACCTCAACGGTCATTCGCCCAAAGGCAGTATGCATGATGTTATCAACAACATTATGCGTCTTGATATGACTACCTATCTGCCTGATGACCTTTTGGTTAAGTCAGATAGAGCATCTATGGCAGCTTCTCTAGAAGTGCGCTTGCCATTCCTCGCCTATCCGCTGGTCGAATTTGCCTTGAAATTGCCACCGGAACTAAAAGTGCGCGGCTTGACAACCAAGTATTTGCTGAAGAAGGCCGTGGCGCCTTATCTCCCTGAATACATCATGAAGCGACCAAAGAAAGGTTTTGGTATACCTGTTGCTAAATGGCTGCGGAATGAGTTCCGTCCCGTGGTAGATGAACTATTAGGAGAGTCGTTTATTAAGCGACAGGGTATTTTCCAGTGGCCCTATATCAATCGCCTAGTACAAGAGCACATGAGCCAGAAGGCAGATAGACGAAAAGAGCTGTGGACACTATTGATGTTTCAGTGGTGGTGGAAGAAATTCTTCGTCTAAGATGAAGTAACTAAAGAAGAGACTATTTGTGGAAACCGAAAGCAGACAGGCCGAGCCAGCCCCAGCTGGACCAGTACCCAAGGAAGAATTCTTGGATGCTGTTCAACGCCATATTTGCCAAGTCTTGGGCTTTGACTTTGGTTTCATAGACCTAGTCTCGGGCCATGAAATAGTCAATGTCATTACATTTTCGGGAGAAGAAAGCGACAAAAGCGAAGAAGAAGCGCGCAAGTCTGTTAAAAATCTGACCGATGAAAACAAACAACCACTAGCGGTGGCAAATTCATTGGTGGCCCAGAAAGTAAAATCGACACTGCGGCCTTGGCTGGGTAGAGCTTTTTCAACAGTCGACGGCGAAACACAAGAGTTTCCTTACGCCATTGTGCCGGTCATGGCTGACTCATCGCAGCGCGCTGGCAATGTCAAAGGTCTAATTCGGGTTATTTCGTTTGATGCCTCTCGCGAAGTCACCACCCAAGATCTGCAAACACTGAGGCTCATGGGTGAACACTTAGCCAATCGCACACAACTATTTTTCCAGGCTTCTGGGGATCACGAAAAAGTTTTGCAGCCTACAGCCAGCAAAGCCGAACAGCTCGACATTGATCACGTTCTCATTCTCCATTCAAACCGAGTAGTAAGGCGCCGCTTCTCTCGCACTTTGGGTGAAAAATATAGAGTTCTCGAATCAGATTCAGAAGAAAAATCGTTGCAAATTCTCTCTGAAAATAGAGTCGACCTAATTATTGTCGACAGCAATATTTCGGGCTCAACTGGCTTTGGCTTCTGCAAAGTTATTAAAGAATCTGCCGATTTTAAGCACATTCCAGTCATTATCGTCACTCCCGATAGTAATCCATCAGCTCGGGTTGAGGGTCTGGTAGTTGGTGCAGACGACTGTCTTACTGACTCGTGTTTTGACTCAGAACTAATGGCTCGGGTGCAGTCATCACTGCGCCACAGAAAAATTGAAAAAGAGTTGGCCGTGCAACTGCAACTCTTAGAAGATTATGCTCAAAGACTAGAAAAAGCGCATGAGCAGCTGTCGCAAGACAGACAATCACAATTGCAACGTAATACCTTGCTTGAACAATTGCGCCGAGAGTCAGATATTTTGCGCAATCAAGAATCCCTGCTACACCGCATCAGCAATACAATCAGGCGCTCATTTACTATCAAAGAGAACCTGGCAGAAATGCTCGAAGAGCTATCTGGATACTTTGCGCTAGATTGTTGCTTCATCGTCTTGCCCTCTGAAGAAGAGCCTGAAGACTCTCTTAGAGTTGAATATGTTACTGACGAAATTTATCGCATCGTTGAATATGGTCGTGATTTAAAAACCCTCGATCTCTACAGCAAACTATTTCAAGCCGACCAAGCCATTATTGCCAATGATGTTGCTAATGACCGGCGCCTCGACCCATTTAGAGAGGAAGTACTCTCTGGCTACAATATTCTTTCGCTTTTCTATATTCCGGTGCACTATGGTGAAAAATTACTTGGTATCTTAGTGGGATATAAAGGCGAAGTTCAAGCTAACTGGAACCGCGTCAACGAAGCCTTCATGAAATCAGTGGCAGACCAGGTGGCATCTGGAGTGACCAACGCTAGGCTCTATGCCCGCGTGCAAAGACAAGCCACCACAGATGGTCTTACTACTTTATACAACCACCGCACCGGTCAAGAAAAATTGACCGAACAGTTGCGTATGGCTGAGCGCTATCAAAGACATCTGGCTGTGCTCATGGTTGACGTCGATCACTTCAAATCAATCAACGATAACTACGGTCACCCCGTGGGCGACACCGTGCTCAAAGCAGTGGCTCGCCTAATCAAGAACAATTGCCGTGATGTTGATACACCAATTCGCTACGGTGGCGAAGAATTTATGATTGTCTTACCTGAAGTCAATCAAGAAGGTGCGCATGTGGTGGCAGAGCGTATTAGAAAATCGTTGGCCTCAGAAGTAATTTTGCACGACGGTATCAATTTGTCAGTGACAGCCAGTCTCGGTATAGCCATCTTCCCTGACGATGCAGCCGATCAAGCACATTTGCTTGAGTTAGCCGACAAAGCGCTTTACCTTTCGAAGCGTCTTGGACGCAACCAGGTGCACACCGCTTCAGATCTCATGTTCGAACCGCGTGAGATAAAGACAGCGGCCGACAAATCAGCTGAAGTGGTCTTGTCACAGATTACATCGGACGGCAAACCTTCTTTAGTACTAGAAGACTTTGTCGCACCCACAGTTTCACTAGAAGCACAGAACAAAGAAGAGCTAGTGCCAGAAGTAGTCGAGATGGTCAAAGCTTTGGCCCAAAATCTCTATGCTCGCTCTGATTACAACAAAACGCACCACTTAGAAGTGGCGCGCATGTCAGAGCTATTAGGCAAGGTCATGGGCTTGTCTGCCACTCAGATTGAACAAATTCGCGTGGCTGGATTATTGCATGATGTCGGTACCTTGAAGCTTCCCACTGAGCTTCTAACCAAGCCCGGTTACTTTACCGATGAAGAGCGCGACATGGTCAATCAGCACCCAGTGCTTGGTGCTCAGTTGCTTCGGCCTATTAGAGCCCTAAAGGACATCTGTGAAATTCTAGAAAATCACCACGAACGCTGGGACGGCACCGGATTTCCGAGTGGTCTCAAAGGTGAAGACATTCCTTTGCCAGCTCGCATTGTTGCTATCGTCGATAGCTACCATGCCATGATTTCAGACAGGCCATATCGTACAGCAATGACTCACGATCAAGCGGTAAACGCTTTGAGACAAGGCGCTGGTTCTCAATTCGACCCATTCTTAGTAGATATTTTCATTGCCGTACTCACAAACTTGAGACAACAACCGCAACAGTGAAGCTATTTAAGAGCAAAATTTTGAATATCATTTTAGTCATTCTGGCTTGCCTGCTATTTGCTCTCTATCTATTTTTAGCTCCCCGTTTTCACCCAGACCTGGTCAATCAAATTGCCTTTCATCCGGCCCCGGAGCCACCTGATGCCGATTCATTCATAGGGGGCTATGGGGGAGAGCGGCTGACAATCGACAACAGACTTTCTGCCGTCTTCTTCAAAAATCCTGATTCAAAGTTGGTCTGTATTTATTCGCACGGCAATGCCGATTCGATGATCTATCGCGCCCAGAAAGCCGATGCCATAAAATCTGCCGGTCTATCAGTTTTGATGTACGACTATTCTGGCTATGGAAAGAGTCTCGGCAACCCATCATTCAGTGTTGTCATCGACGACGGCAAAGCTGTTTACGACTATGTAGTCAATACGATGCACTATAAACCAAGCGAAGTTGTTCTGTATGGCGAATCTATTGGTGGCGGCGTTTCATCTGAAATAGCTCGCCACGGCGAAACCGGAGCTCTCTTTCTTGATTCTACTTTTTTGGCACCAGCCACTTGGGCTAAAGATCGCTTGGCACTTTTGCGACTTTATCCGGACACACTAATTCTTTCGCCAAGCCTAAGCATCGAAGCCCTGCTGTCGACTTACAAAGGAGCAGTGTTGGTTCTGAAACCAGGCACAGATGAAGTGATTCCTACCACTCACTCTGATCGTCTATTCGCTTTGGCAAAAGGACAGAAACAGATTGTGCTTTTGCCCCATAGCATTCATGGCATAGTCGACAACGCTGACTTTGCTCTATATAGAAGTGCCATGAAGACTTTTGTCAGCGATTACTTACTTGCCCATCATTAGTTGCATGGCTTCATCTGAACTGCCTGACTCGAGAGTTTCTTGCATTTCTTTGGCTACTTTTAAATTAGTAGGTATAGAAAAATCAGATAGGGGCAAGGTTGTCTTTTCTACCTTTGCTGTAATTAGATAGCTAACGTGTCCATCCTCACAACTTTTGTAATCGACATTGATCGGAAACAGGCCAACTTTTGGCAGGGCATAGAGACGCTCCATCATCAGGCCTTGGTTTTTGTCATAGCCAAGCTTATCGGAGGCGAGAAAAGTAAGGTCAATTGGCGAACCACCGCTGGCTTCATGCTTTAGAAACTTAGCCATCTGGGCTTTGCCAAAGGCTTTAGTGCTGACGAACTTGTGCAAAGGCAAGCCCAGTTTTGTGGTGCTTCCCACCTCTTCGAGCTTCACATCCTCAAGGGTGAAAGAAAAGAGAGTCATTGATGTACTGAAAGCATTGCGAAATTTGACGAAAGGAGTGCGGTAAATTTTCCCCGATGGCCGGCTATAGCAAACCACCTCTTTGTAGGGAGGGAGCAGGAGACATACTAGCTCTTGCTTTTTCACAAACATTTTGATGCCGACGGAGCTGAGATAAACATCGCAAGGACCGAGCATTCGACAAGTCTGACGCAAGGCGAAGACGTCTATGCGCTTAGCGGGCTGAGCAATGGCCGGCGTGGCGGTCACTAACAAGAGAAATACAGACAAAATCCAGCGTAACAGGGTATTCATAGATAGAATGGAGCTAAGTGTCTCACTAAAAAACCTGCCCTTAGCATAGATCATTTGCCAGAGAACATTAAGTTCTATTGACAAGCCCCGAAACCGGGCGTATTATTGGTTCACACTGAATAATTGCCCCCACAAGCCTTTAGCCGGTGCCAATGTTGATGCATTCTTTTCAAACAAGTGTTGATACATTCTTACTAGTAGCTACTTACTAATGCGAGCAACTTAATATGAGATTTCGCGGTTTAGCCCTTATAGCAACGCTTTACCTGATTTGCCAGTTCGGACCAATCGGCCAACCAGCGCAGGCTCAGAGCTTCTTAGACTCGATCGTTCCGGGTCAAGTTGTTTCGCAAGCAGTCTATAACATGCTACCGGCAAACTTGAGAGCGCTAGTGAGGGTTGCTGGAGGCAATGGCAACAACAATCCCAATTTGAATTCTCGCGGTTTGCCCTATGCCACCTTAGATAGTTTCGTTCACCAGGCTGGCGGCAGAAGAGAAGAGATTTACGGAGATGAAGGGGTCAATGGCCTTCCTCCTATTGATGGTTTTAACGCACAGAACCGTATCGATTTCGGCATTTTGGGAACAAGAAATGCCGGGTTAACCACGGGCCACGGCAGCATTATGCCTGCGGCTTGGGGTTGGGCAGATGGTACTAACAACGAATGGGCGCTTAGTGGCGACAAGAGTGGCAATCAAATGCCTATCTATGTTCCGCAAAGCCCGCTAACAGCTGGTGGAATATTGAATTCTGTCACTACGGGCCTCGGAGTCGGCACTGAAAGACCAGGCGAAATGGCGCCTGTGCGCATAGCTGACCCCAGTATCAACTATGACCGCAATGCTCCAGATTTCATACGCAACTTTGGCATGTGGGCTACAGCTGTAGTTCCCTATCCTGTGACCCCAGATATGAGACCGGTGCAAAATAACGAGACAAATGAGCTTATGGGTTGGATTGCACCAGGTGAAAGTGTTTCTGATTTTCTCAGCGGTAGAACTGGTCGCTTACTGCCATCACAACGCACTGCTGCCGCTGGCATGCTTAGTCAACTAAATGGTCAGCAATCTACTTTCACCTTGCCATCCACTAGTTCACCTACTGCAGGCTTCTAATACAGCACTACACCTAATAGCACTGCCGGTAGTGGCACCACCAATTGATAGCGAGGGCGCACAAGTTACTGTGCGCCCTCGCTCCTAAGAAAATCTTAAGCAATCGCTACGCCTATTAACATCTATGTCGGAATCGCAATTTATCTGGCATCCACTTACCAACTATGCGAAGATTACATCAGCCCTCGTTATTCCCGGATTTGAGCTTGTCGCTAGATTCAGCAAACGTAATTGAGACGGTGGCAAAGCTGCCCTATTCAGGATGGATTCAATGCTAATCAGCTTATCAATAGCCTTTGTGTGCTTCTACGTTGTGCACATGGCTGGAATCACAGTCGGATATCATCGACTCTTGGCTCACCGCTCTTACAAATGCCCAAAGGCAATCGAGTACCTGTTCGTTATGGCAGGCTACCTTGGTTTCTCAAGTTCGCCAATGTGGTGGGCAACTCTTCACCGGGCACACCACCGTTATACCGACACCGTGCTTGACCCACATGCACCACGTTATGGTATCTGGGAAGCTTACATTGGCTGGTTCTTGCATAAGTCGTATGCTGAACACCTCAAGCCTGAAACCTGTTCAAAAGACATGATCAATGATCCGCTCTACAAGTTTTTAGACGCCGGCGGAAATTGGCATAAAGCTCACTTACTTAACTCCTTCATCAACTTTAGTTTGCGCGGTGTCATGGCTCTTGTCTGGGGCTGGGAAATTGCTGCGGTAAGTTTAGCTGCTGCACTGCTTGTGCAACAAATGCCTCTTTTGCTCAATGTCGTCTGCCACCTACCAAAAGCTGGCTATCAGAATTTCAACACTGCTGACACCAGTGTCAATGTAGGTTGGGTTGCTTTCCTCACCCTAGGTGAAGGTTGGCATAACAATCACCATGCCTTCCCAGGTTCAGCTAGACACGGACTCAAAGCTAGTGAGATCGACCCATCGTGGCTGATCATCAGAGCCATGAAAGCCATTGGTCTAGTTAGCTGGTCTAACGAAATTTCGATCAATACCAAATACAAAGGTCCACAGAAACCCGCTGCAGTGCCAGTCGCTTCTAATATTTCTGATATGGCTGTACCGGTAACAGGCTCTGGCTCTGGTTCTGCTACAGGCAAACCCGGCAGCACTTTGGGCAAGCCCGAATTGACACCAGTGGCAGTGCTATCGCAACATACACGTAGCGCTAATCACCGCCGCTCGAGAATGAAAATTAAACAGTAGTTTTCAAATTTAGAAGTCGAAGAGCGGTGTGGATAGATAACGTTCGCCGCTGCTGCAAATGACAGTGACAATGGTTTTTCCGTGGTTCTCTGGACGCTTGGCCAGCTCAATAGCAGCTTGCACATTGGCACCACTGCTGATACCACCTAGAATGCCTTCTTCTTTTGGCAAACGCCTCGCCATATCAAAAGCTTGATCGTTGCTGATAGTAATCACGTCATTGAGCAAGCTCATATCGAGTACAGCCGGTACAAATCCAGCTCCTATCCCTTGAATTTTGTGAGGGCCCGGCTTAGCGGCAAGCCCAGCGCGAGTCTGGGTTAAGACTGGGCTATCGACAGGCTCAACAGCAACGACAGTAAGATCTTTACCTTGTTCTTGGCGCTTCTCTTTGATTGTCTGACCGACACCAGTGATGGTGCCACCAGTACCAACACCGGCGACAAATATATCGATATCGCCACCACAATCATGCCAAATTTCTTGAGCAGTAGTGAGTCTATGCGCCTTAGCATTGGCGGGATTAGAAAACTGCTGCAACATATATGAACCAGCGGTCTGCTCAATCAGATGCTCGGCACGAGCAACAGCGCCTTTCATACCCTCAGCACCAGGGGTCAAGACTAACTCGGCTCCTAATACCTGAAGCATCTTGCGCCTTTCAATTGACATAGTCTCAGGCATACAAAGCACAAGCTTATAGCCACGGGCAGCGGCAACAAAGGCTAGGGCAATTCCAGTGTTTCCTGAGGTCGGCTCAATTAGAACTGTTCGACCAGCTTCAATTAGTCCTTTCTCTTCAGCATCAAGCACCATAGAAATGCCGATGCGGTCTTTAACAGAACCGAGGGGGTTCATCGATTCAACTTTGACAAGAATAGTAGCATCAAGCTCTGCCACCACTCGGTTGAGCTTGACTAAAGGTGTTCGACCAACTGCAGAAGGAAGGTTTGCGAACACATGCTTTGTTGGTGTCATATAAATCTCGATTTCTAATCTGTCTTGAGGCTTTATTCTGCCACTTTATCAACTGGAAGGTCAGGAAGTTTCTTGTCTTCAGGCAAAGGGCTATTAGCCTTAAATTCAGCGTACTTACGTTCGCCAATACCTTTAAAGACCTTCCCTTTCTTCACCATCTTGTCATCTTTGTGGGCTTCGCCGTCTTTAATCATCTTGTCGCCTTTAGCGATCAGTGCCTGGCAGTGTTTCAGCATCTCGCGATACTTTTTCTGCATGCGCTTCTCATCGCCTGACAAATCGTTTGCTCCGCCAGTGCTAGGTGCGACAAAATCATTGGGAGAGGCCGCGGCAGAACCGCCAGCAGGCTCGGCACCAGGGCCACCAGCACCGACAGGCAGGGAATTGCCGAAGAAATCATTAGCGCCAGCCAGAGCCGCTGTGGGCAGCAAAAATGCAGAACCGACAGCCAGAATCAGCTTTATAGACTTAAGCATTGCCCTATCCTTCTAATTACCCTTGCTTTCCCATAGTCTATAGGTTGACAGCTGAGGCCGCTCTAAATAGGACTAATATTTTGAATGATCGCAAAGTTTTAACTAGCACCTATAGATTGCGTTTTAGCAACTTACGCTAGAATTCGCCAGCATTGGTGCGCTGCAATCAAGCTTCAGTGCCTGCTCAAAGGCATAGGCCACTTTTATGAGTAGAGCATCCGACAGAGGGGCACCAAGTAACTGTAATCCTACTGGTAGTTTATTGGCAGGTAATTTATTAGCTGGTAGTTTATTGGCAGGGATGCCCGAACTTGAGGCCGCCGGTGCTAATCCGCAAGGCAATGAGATACCTGGCAAGCCCGCTAAATTGGCCGGAATAGTAGCAATATCAGATAAGTACATCTGCAAAGGATCGCCTGTCTTCTCATCGAACTTAAAAGCAGTTGATGGTGCGGTCGGCGAAAGAACTAGATCATAATTGGCGAAAATTCTGTCGAAGTCGCCAGTAATCAGGCGTCTCACCTGTTGAGCTTTCTTATAATAGGCGTCGTAATAGCCTGAGCTGAGAGCGTAAGTTCCCAGCATAATGCGCAGTTTAACTTCAGCACCAAAACCAGCTTCGCGGGTTTCGTTGTACATCGAAAGAATGTCAGTGGCTTCGAGATCTCGCAAGCCATAACGTACACCGTCAAATCGAGCCAAATTAGCTGATGCTTCAGCCGTGGCTAAGATGTAATAGACGGGCAAAGCGTACTTAGCATGAGGAATAGAGACTTCTTCAACCTGGGCACCAAGTGAAGTTAGTAACTTTGTTGCAGACAGAACCGACTCTTTTACACCGTCTTCAATACCATCGCCAATTAGCTCTTTTATGATACCGATCTTGGTGCCTTTTAAAAGCTCAGCAGGTGACCGCTTGCTTAGACCTTCGATGAAGGGCAAAGTCAGCTGGGGAAAGTTTTTAGTATTAGAAGCACTACTATAAGGGTCTTTGAGAGAGGTTGAGTCTTTGCCATCATGTCCAGCAATGGCTAATAGAGTGAGAGCAACGTCTTCCACACTGCGGCCAAATGGTCCAATCTGGTCTAAGCTGGAAGCAAATGCCACTAGACCAAAACGCGAGACAGTGCCGTAAGTTGGCTTCATACCAACTACCCCACAAAAACTCGCTGGTTGCCTTATGGAGCCGCCAGTATCAGAGCCGAGAGCCGCAGTAGCGAAGCCTGCAGCCACGGCCGCAGCAGAACCACCGGAGCTACCACCTGGCACGTAAGCAGTGTCGAAAGGGTTTTTCGTGCGCTGAAAAGCAGAATTTTCAGTAGAGGAACCCATCGCAAATTCGTCTAAATTGGTCTTGCCCAAAATAACGGCACCGCTATTGCGCAAATTGACCACGGCTTGAGCATCATAGGGAGCGACAAAATTTTCGAGAATCTTGCTACCACAGGTAGTTTTGGTACCAATGGCACACATATTGTCTTTGATAGCGACAGGTACGCCAGCTAGAGGGCTTTGGGCGTTGTTAGCTTTGAAATCAAAGTTTTTGTCTAGCTCGTTGGCCTGGTTGCGTGCTTCATCAAAAGAAAAACTCAAAAAAGCTTTGATATCACTTTCGTGAGCTTCTATTTGGTCAATGTGGCTAGCCAATACTTCTGCAGCAGACACCTCTTTTGCAGCAAGCAAACCTTTCAACTGAGAAATGGTTTTGCCAACCAAAATGCCTTTTGCAGGTGACATAAATTAGCCTTTATAGCGCTTGAAGATAAGTGAGCAGTTGTGGCCACCAAAGCCGAAACTATTGGACATGGCAATATCAACTTTGGCATTACGCACTGCTGTATTAGGTGTGTAATTGAGGTCACAATCAGGATCTGGCTCATGCAAATTGATTGTCGGCGGAATGATATTGTCTTGAATAGCCATTATGCAAACAATCGCTTCGATGGCACCAGCAGCACCTAACAAGTGGCCGGTCATCGACTTACTCGATGAAATGGCCAGCTTATGCGAAGTAGCGTGCTCACCAAAGACGGTCTTGATTGCTTTGGTCTCTGCCTTATCACCTAGTGGTGTTGAGGTTCCATGAGCGTTGATGTAATCAACCTCTTCTGGAGTGATACCACTTTGCTTTAGCGCAATCTTCATTGCCCGAGCGGCGCCAGAACCATCTGCACAAGGCTGAACGATATCAAAAGCATCACCAGTACTGCCAAAACCTGTGATTTCAGCGTAAATATGGGCACCGCGGGCAATGGCATGACTCAATGACTCGAGCATGAGAACTGCGCCGCCTTCACCCATAACAAATCCGTCGCGCGATTTGTCAAAAGGACGACTAGCCTTCTCTGGTTCACTATTGCGAGTGCTAAGAGTACGTGCCGAAGCGAATCCGGCCATAACCAAAGCAGCAATTGGGGCTTCTGAGCCACCGGCAAACATGATGTCGGCCTCGCCCCTTTCAATAATTCTGTAGGCATCACCAATTGAGTGGGCCGAAGTAGCACAGGCAGTAACGGTGCAAGTATTAGGACCCTTGGCGTTGTGCAACATTGATACCCAGCCAGCTGTCATATTGACAATCAGCATCGGTACAGTGAATGGCGAGCAACGGTCTGGTCCTTTTTCCATCAAAACATGAAACTGATCTTCAATTGATTGGAAACCACCAGCGGCTGAGCCGACGGCCACTCCTACTCTTTCTGGATCTTCTTTGCTCAAATCAAGCTTTGAATCGGCTACGGCCAATTTCGAAGCAGCAATGGCAAATTGTATAAATCTATCGGTGCGTTTGACTGCCTTGTGATCCATGTATTGCGATGGATCGAAGTCATACATCTCAGCTGCAATTTTGCAGGATGGCCTGAGCTTCTCAGGGATACGTTGAACTAACTTGACGCCAGATCTACCGTTGACTATCCCTTCCCAGAATTGCTCCTTGCCTGTACCGACTGCGGATATGGGCCCCAGACCGGTAACGACTACGCGCTCTTTTGTCATTACTTTTATCTCTAGTTAATACCAAACCAAAGTGGACCACTGAACGTGGTCCACTTTGGATACAAAACCGTCCACTTTTTCGTGCGTTTCACCGTTTAAAGCCTGGCTCTAAAGGTGACCTGCAATGTACTTAACGGCTTCACCAACAGTGGTGATTTTTTCAGCATCTTCGTCAGGAATTTCCATTCCAAACTCTTCTTCTAATGCCATGACGAGCTCGACTGTGTCGAGTGAATCTGCGCCTAGATCTTTAGTGAAGCTAGCTTCCATGGTCACTTCTTCAACGTTAACGTTGAGCTGGGCCACAGCAACCTTCTTTACTCTTTCGAAGGCTTCCTTCTCTTCCATGAGTACTGTCTACCTCTTTTAAAAAACTTTGAAAACCGCATGTAAAACTAATGGACCAAGTAGGCCCGATCCGGAGTGCATAGAATATCACGTCAGAAAACCAGTTTCTAATAGTGTATTTCTATATTACGTATAAAGACCGCCCGAAACCTCCAAGACTTGCCCGGTTACATACGAACCTGGGCCAGCCAAAAACACCACGGCAGCGGCGATGTCTTCAGGGGTACCCATACGCTTAAGGGGAACCCGATCGAGGATGTTCTTTATAATTTCCTCACCCAAGGCCTTGGTCATATCAGTATCGATAAAGCCAGGAGCAATGGCATTAGAAGTTATATTGCGTGAGGCATATTCAAGAGCAATGGTTTTTGTGAAGCCAATCAGTCCAGATTTGGCTGCAGCATAATTGACCTGGCCGAAATTGCCATGCACGCCTGATGTACTAGCTATATTAACGATGCGACCTGAGCGTTGCTTAGACATCACCTTAATGATGGGTTGAGTGACTTTGAACGCTGAGGTGAGGTTGGTATCGATAACGGCTTGCCAATGCTCTTCACTCATACGCATAAATAGGTTGTCACGGGTAATACCAGCGTTATTCACCAGGATGTCTATACGACCCCACTTGGCGACGATGGCTTCTACCATTTTTGCCACGCTGGCTGAATCAGTAACGTTGCAAGGAACCGCAATCGCCTGAAAGCCTTCTTTTTCGAATTCGGCTGTAGTTTGCTTACACAGCTCTTCATTTATGTCGCTTATAACTACTTTGGCGCCTTCTTTTGCCAAAGCGTGCGAAATTGCTCGGCCGATTCCTCGTCCTGAGCCAGTAACTACCGCCACTTGGTCGGCTAACATGCCCATTCTTTTTTCCTTCTCGCTAAATAAGATTCAAAAGTGCCTACTTAATTTACCGGCTAAGTTCCAATTGAGATCGTCTCTGACTTTTCTCTCACTCATTTGTTACTGCAAACCAAATAAAAACGGGGCAATACCCAAATAACCGAGAATCTCACGGCCCTTTTAAATTAAATCTCGCGAAAAGCGGTCAAAAGTGGGGGAACTACGAAGGCAATGAGGTTTACCGATAGTGACATTAGATATCTTTTGCCTTAATCTCTTGACATAACCGACGAGAAGTCGAGCAGCCAAGCCAAACGAAGTTAGTGATCACTAGCTCGGGGGCGGGCGGATGCTCTTTTGGCAGTCAAAAGACAGATCAACTTTTCAAGTCGGCGCAAACAGGAATCTGGAGAATCAAAATAAATGGCTGATGGCAAATTGGACCAATCTGTAGCTCCCAGTGAAGACACTTCCAAATTAAAGGCCGATGTAGCAGCAAAATTCCATGAAGGACTGAACCTTCTTCCACAAGCAAAACCAGAAGTGGCTAAAGCTGAGCCTGCAAAGTCTGAGACTGTAAAAGTTACGGGTTTTGATAGCCTAGTGGGTTTAGCTGGAAAAGCCGATGTGAAATCAGAGCGCAGTCTCGGTTCTATAGCTAGCAGTATTGCCCAAGCCGACGCAAGAACAAAACCTGAGAGCAGCGATGTCTTCGATAGTCTAGCCAAAAATTCAAAAGTTGCTCGTTACGGTATGGCCGGTATAGAAGGATTGGCCTACGCCGTTCCCGGAGCCCTCAAAGCCGTAGCTAAAGATGTTTCAAACCCCTTAGACCTAGCAGCAAAAGTAGCGGTGGCTGGTTCTATCGGTGTGGTGATGAAGACCGTATTGCCTAAGGCTGGAGTGGCCAAAGCGATTGTGGGAACAGTTATGGCTGGCTACATGGTCAAGGATGCCTTGCATCCGATTATGAATGCCATGGACCACCTAGAAACCTCGAGCCACGATATGGCTTCCGTACACAAAGCCGCTCAAATTATGGGCGACGGAGTTGGTCAATTTGCCTGGGACAGCTGGGTCGGTGCCAAGGTCGGCTTGAGAGCTGAAAAGTGGACCGGCAATATGCTCGAAGCAAAACTCGGCACCACTCGTTATTCCAATTTCGAAAAGGCTAAAGTTGATTTCTTCTCTTCTGATGAATATGTTGTTGGCCGCACCCTAAACAAAATCACTAAGCCGCTAAGCAATGCTCTCACGTCGCTTTCTGAGCGAATGACAGCTAAACCAGAAGAACCCAAAATTTCACTAGATGAAGCCGTGCGCAAAATGGCTGAAGTGAAAGAGCAGAATGCCTACGCTTCACTAAGTGCCAATATGCACTTTAAGGGAATGGTCACAGCAGACTCTCAGCCTCTCGGATTCTCACAGTCAATAGACTTAATTGTCGGTGGTCATAACCCACGCAAGCTGACCAGCAAGGAAGCTGAGGCTATTCTAAATCTCACTGAGTCTCCAGTTGCGGCCAAACCAATCGAACTAAATCTCAAACCAGTTGTCGCTGCTGAATTGCCCGCAAATGGCGCAAAATCTATTATTGGACCGAACGAAAGACCAAGCCATACTCCTGATGAGTTGGTGCCACCGACTAAGCCTGATGGAAAGGGCGACGCAAAATCAGATGCTCCACTAGAAGTAACTCCAGCAGCCGCGGTAGGCAAACCGTACACAACGAGAGCAGAGCAAGAACTTAACGTTGGCACCATTTCAAAACTAGCTGAAATGAACACCAAAGAAATGAAAGAGTGGCCAGACAGCAAGGTCTTGATTGCCGATGCTGTTGAAGCTTCACTTGGCCCGATACATGCCGCCATTACCCCTAGTGGCAGCAAAATGGACCCTGGCTTTACCCAGGCACGAAATCAAGCTGTTAGCCTAGGCAGCCAAGTGCGCACCGAACAAGATTATCGCTACATCGACCCACTATTAGGTCGCTTCAGTTCAGCAGCCAACCAGCACATCTCTAAAGGTCTTAGTGAAACTGCTAACTACAAGCGCGAGCTTGATTTGCTGGCCCAAGAAATTCACAGTACCTTAGTGCGCAACATGAAAAAAGCTGGGGTAGATCCAGACCAAGTGCTGCGTTCAAAAAATCCACCAATCTTCTCGATCATGCACGATGGCGGAGCTGGCCCTCACACAATGCGTCAAATAGACGGTGTTTGGAACGTTGACCACGTACTCTATCCGCGCAATATGGTAGGCGTCAGAAGCGTCACCACCAGTGGTATTCATGGCCACGAAATTGGACATGACCAGTATGGTGGCATCCTCAAGTTTGAAGAATCAATTCGCGAAAACGTCATCAAGTTAGCGGTCGAAAAAGGTCTCGGCACTCGTGCTCAAGAGAAAGTAGCCGTGCCTGGCCACGGCGAGATGACCAAAGCCGATTTGATTGAACATATCTTTAAAGCTCAAGCTGATGAAAACACCGCTGACATCTGGGGCGCAGCCTGGACTGGTCACAACGGTGGCGGCGCCCTTGGTATCTTGTTGCAGTCTTTGAGAAAAGGCGGACAGCTTGAGACCAGAAATGTCTTCGGTAAAGAATTTGTGGCTCCCGACAATCCACTTGGTTTCGAAGTACACGCTTTCGATGCTCTCCGTCCAAAAATTGTTGCTGCCACCATGAGGGCTAGAGCCAATGGTGACAAAAACGTGCTCGATCACGCCAAAGCCTTAGAGCGTTATTCAGATGAAGCTTCGCGGCCCGGAGACTATGTCTTCGCTAACATGGACAAGCCAGGCGAAACAATCACAATCACGAGAAAAGATCTTGAAGACGTTATTCCTCACTTGATTGACGCCCAGATGAACACACCATTGCCTGCATTGCAAGGCAAATCGTTCGGCGACATCCTACCTGATCTACCGGCCCACATGGCAAAAATGGACAACTTGGCCGGTCTTATGGTTGATGCTGTCAACAAAGGCAAAAAACCAAACGAAATTCCATTCGATACACAACACTATTCCATTAACCAAGTATTTGGTGCTGGCATGCCAGCTGCTCTGAGACTTGTTTCTCAGGGTATGGACGCCACTGAAGCAAATAAGGCTGTCAATAAAATGTCAGACTTCTTGCGTGCCCTCTATCACGATAACGATCCGCACGTAGACCCACTCAAACCAACAACATTGCAAGCCATCAGGCTAACTACACCAAAAGACATTGCTGCTTCTAGCCGACGTGTAGCTGCCGCAGCTACTGAAAGCACTGGCATAGCAATTGGCAAAACACCAGCCTTCTTGAACGGCTTGGGCGATCGCTCATCGTCCATCGGTGGAGCCATGGGCTCTGTTGAAATCGGCAGCTACATAAGAAATCTCGAAGCACAAAAGCAGAGAGATGCTTCAGCCGCAGATAACAGCAAATACCCCAGAATAAGCTTTGAGCCTACTCCTCCGGTCAAGACACCATTAAAAGACAGAACTCTAAGTAATATTGCTTACATGCAAGGAGCTAGTAAACAGATACTTGAAGGTCAACCGGAAAAATAGAGTAATCACGGCAGAGCTTAGACGAAAAACGCGCTATTATGAGTTTTTGGTTATTTGAACCGATCATGAGTTAAGGCGTGAGTAAAAGCGTGACAAAAGGCGTGCCCAAAATAGTGCGAAGTCGATTGATTAGCCAGCAGGTAAAGAGCTGGCCAATAATCCGCCTGGCAGTATTCTCAGCGATCTGCCTGACATTTCAAAGTGCTCAATTTCCGGCCCTGGCTCAGTACGAAGAGCAAAATGGGTTGATACTAGCCCAGGCCAAATATCGCAGCGCTACTCAAATGTTCAGTGTTGGTGACTATCAAAACTGCATTAATCTACTCAGGCAAGCGCAGACCGGTGACGCTCGCAACAAACAAATTCCTCATCTAATGGCCCTCGCTTATTCACAGTTGGGCGACAATAAGACTGCCGAAATTCAATTTAGATCGGCCATCAGCCTTGATTATAATTTCGTCGAATGTCACAACAACTATGGCATTCTCCTCAAAAAGATGAGCCGATTCGATGATGCCAAAAGAGAATTCAAAGATTGCATTCGCATCAACGCTCGCTATCCCAAAGCTCATTACAATCTTGGCACTGTCTACTTAGATCAAGGTGATTTAGATTCGGCAATCGAATCTTTTCGCACTGCAACCCGTCTTGACCCTGGCTACTTCGAAGCAAACCGTGACCTTGGACTGGCAATTTTTCAGAAGTTCGAGCGCGGAGATGGCGGCGAGATTTCGGAGAGTCTAGAGAAATTAGAAGTGGCAGCTCAACTAGTGCCGCAGAATCCTATGATTCACTATCATCTGGCCAATATTTTTTGCTGTGATGGCAACCTCGACGAAGCCGAAATAGAATTTCGCAAAGCTCTAAAATTCGACCCAAAATTGGCCGTCGCCCATTTTGAGTTAGGGCGGTTGCGCTATCTCAGAGGCGATCCCAATCGTGGTCTTTTTGAGTTGAAAGAGGCGCAAAAAGTCAGTCCTATTTATACAGAAGGTAAAAAGTATCCTTCTATAGACCGAGTGAAAGTAAAACAGCTTCAGGCTAAGTGCGAAGAGCTGACCGAAAGCTACGAGGCCGCCATAGAATCACTCAAAGATGTAGCGAGCTTGACTGCTAACAACAGCCAGACCACAAAGCACATCGCCGAGCTGCAGCGCCTCACTCGCAGCGGTGGCCGCAGAAATTCTAAAGAAGTTGACCCAGCTGAAATCAAAGCCATTGTCTCGCAAGGAATTCAACAAACTGAAAGCGGCGACCTAGACGCTGCCAAAGCCAGCTTTAACAAAGCCATTGAGCTTGATCCCAAATCTTTTTTGGCTTATCAGAATCTAGGGGGCATCCTCGAAGCCCAAGGTGACCTAGCCAACGCCACCGTGCAGTATCAAGCGGCTCTCGATCTCAAGCCTAAATATGACGGCTTGTATTACAACATGGCTTATCTACTAGAAAAGGGAAATATGAAAGCCGAGGCCGGCGCCTGGTACAAGCGTTTTCATGAACTCTCAGGCAAATATCCTTACGACCCGAAACATATTGTTTCCCTACAGCAAGAACTAGCTCGTGAGCGGGTTCGCGGCCAAAGCAAATAGCATTACTGGGGCGGTCGACTCGAGCAAATCTGCCACAGCAAACTGGCAATGCTAGAATTTGGCCATGACTAAAGCAGTATCAACTCTTACCCTCCAAAAATACAAACGCGATGGCCGCAAGATTGTGGCTCTCACTGCCTATGATTATTCAATGGCAAAAATTCTCGATAAAGCGGGAGTTGATTTGATCTTGGTGGGAGATAGCCTAGCCATGGTTGCCTTGGGCCATCGCACCACCCATGCCGTAACCATGGAAGAAATGCTGCACCACACCAGAGCTGTCACCAGAGGTGTAAGCAATGCCATGGTAGTGGCCGACTTGCCTTTTATGAGCTACCAAGTTGACGTCATTCAAGCGATTACCAACGCTGGTCGTTTCGTCAAAGAAGCGCAAGCTCACGCTGTCAAATTGGAAGGTGCCACCCGCCTCAATCTAGAAATCATAGAGCGCCTGGTGGGAATGGGCATCCCCGTTATGGGGCACCTAGGTTACACCCCACAGGCCATCCATGGGCTTGGTGGTGCCAGAGTACAAGGCCGCTCAGCTGATGAAGCGATTAAACTAATCGATGACGCCCGCGCCCTTGAGATGGCTGGCTGCTTCTCAGTGGTATTAGAAATGGTGCCAACAGCTGTGGCCAAAGCAGTAACAGAGCGGCTCACCATACCAACTGTTGGCATTGGTGCTGGCAACGTTTGTGACGGTCAAATATTGGTTACTGATGATTTGATGGGCAAATTCACAGACTTTTTGCCCCGATTTGTCAGGCGCTATGCTGATTTGAGCCAAGTCTGCCAAGACGCTGTGGGCAAGTATGCAGAAGATGTAAAATCGACAAACTTCCCTAATGCCTCCGAATCTTTCTTGCTGCCCAAAGACGAAGAAGAAGAGTTAAAGCGCAAACTGGCTTCTGAAAGCGTTAGCACCGGCGAGATTTGCTGATCTACAAAAACAACACTGCGTGCTTTAGCAGCTATGGCACGAATGGGTACTGCACGAGCCGCACCCACCGGAACTTTTGCTGCTAGAACTGCCTGAACTCTTAGAACCTTGTCCGACATCTGGTGTGCTACCAGACGAGCGCAAAATCATATTCCAGATGCGAGACACATTGGCCGAACCACAGTCAGCACAATTGGTATCGGTTGGATCGCTCATAGAACGCTCTACGGTGAAAGCAACACGACATTCTTGGCAGCGGTAGTCATAACTAGGCATTTACTTAGTCTCTTTAGGTTCACTAGAGGGAGCATTAGCTGGTTCATTAGTTGGTTCATTTGCAGGTTTAGCTGGAGTTTCAGCTGGAGCTTGTACTGGAACTTCTGCTGGTTGAGAGCCAGTGGCAGGACTAGGCGCCGTTGTATCAGTCTTAACCTCTGATTTCGCTCTGGTCGAGGCTGGTTTAGCATCTTTCTTTTTGAAGTCGAGATCACCATGCACCCAAGCAGAGACGTCGTTGACTAGCACTACCACCATCAATGCGATCAAGCTGAGGAAGCCCCATTTGACGATCTCACCTTGCGCCCTTTCTTCCATTGGTTTGCCGCGCACTGCCTCTAAAAGCATGAAGGCTAAGTGGCCGCCATCAAGAGCTGGCCAAGGAAGTAAGTTAACGATAGCGAGGTCCATTGAAATCAAAATCGTGAACATAAAGAGCTGACGCCAATCTTCTTTAGCAAAATCAGCACCAATTTTAACTACGGCAATGACACCGTGAAAACTTTCAATACCCGGCTGGGGTTTGCCGTCTTTGCTTTTGGCGTTGGGGGCAATTACTTTATTGATTACGCCCTGAAAGAGACTACCTATCGAATTGACCATCTGCCCAGTCTGAGTGGTCAATTCAGTAGCAGCAATAGTGGCCACATCGATAGGACTTCCCTCAATTTTTACGTACTGCACTTTAGGAGATAAGCCCATACCAACTTTGCCGTCTTTGTTTGGCGTCATCGGTAAGTCGATGGTCTGCCCTTCGCGCTTGACATGCAAAACAATCGGGGTGAGCTTCTTCGATGCCAAGTAGGCAATAAATTCTTCCGCTGTTTTGATTTTCTTGTCGTCAACTCCAAGCAGCTCGTCGTTGGTTTGCACCCCGGCAGTGGCAGCAATAGGATTGGCCGCGGGAAGCTCGCCAACGAAGACCCCTTGGGGTATCGGACGGCCTAGGGCGGTCATCATAATGACCATCACCAGGTAAGCAAAGAGCACATTAAAGGTCACGCCAGCAACGGCAACCAGAGCCCTTTGCCAGATTGGAAATTTTTTGAAAGGTGAAAGCTGCACGCCGAATACTTCAGCTGAGGCATTACTTTCATCACCAAGCTCGGGAATGGCCACATAGCCGCCCAGCATGCAGGCATGAATGCGAAATTCAGTATTCCAGCGTTTGCCAACGGTCCAAGATGGCCCAAAGGGCAGTCCGAAACCGAATACCGGTGTCTGGAAACCGAAGAAACGGGCTACCAGAAAATGGCCACACTCATGAACGATGATCAATGTGCTCAATATGGCGAGCATCATGAATATACCGAAAGCTTGTTCCAAGACCAATTCCTCTTGAGGTGACTGGCCTATAAGCTATTTAGCGTGGCTAGATAGCACCTTCTTGGGCCAGAGGCTCTATCGTGACATCTTTGTAGTAGTACGACAGAATCTGTTCTGCATTATATCCGTTATCAGCCAGGGCTTTCGCTCCCCATTGAGAAAGACCAAGCCCGTGTCCGTAGCCCCGACCGCTGAAGATATAACTGCTGTCAGACTGGAAGAGGCTAAACTGGGTGCTGGGTAAGTTAAATAATCTTCGCAACTCAGTGCCAGCAATTACTCTGGCTGAGCTTTGACCGATGACCAAGACGTCTCTTACTCGCTGAGAGTCGCCAGCATGGCGGCCAATCACTAAAACGCCTAATAGCGCTTGGCTGTCTGGAGTGGCAAATAGAGCTTTTGACAGGGCCTGAGAAGTTATGGTCTTGCGCCAAGTAAATTGCGGTGCAGCATCGTCATAATCGACAACGCTCTTTAAATAGGGCAAGGGCTTGCCCCAGACATTCTCAGAAACTTCGGTACTACCGCCGCTGGTGCTATGGAAGAAAGCTGAAATTACCTTGTTGCCATTCTTCAAAACTAAACCAGAAGTCTCGGCAACAGCGGCATTGGTCTCAGCAGATTCAGCAACGACACCACGATAAACTTGATCGTCAACTGTAGCCTTAACGTCATAACCATCGTTTTTGTGCTTGCCTAAATTAGCAACAGCATACGAACGCGCAGCAATCGCCTGTGCTTTCAAAACTTCTTTAGGCCATAGAGAAGGCACCTCTGACGGTACTACCGACAAAAGATAATCTTCTAAATCGAGGACATTAACAAGAGTGATACCAGTTGTGTTGCTGACCCCGGAACTGTCTACTTTACTGCAAGGTTT
The DNA here is from genome assembly GCA_021732025.1 of Candidatus Obscuribacterales bacterium. Lineage (GTDB taxonomy): Bacteria > Cyanobacteriota > Vampirovibrionia > Obscuribacterales > Obscuribacteraceae. Next base: position 35,085 of record JAKFVU010000020.1, read on the forward strand.
TAAAACCACGGCACCACGATAGAGTTTGCCGTTTACCCCGATCAGTGGCACAGCTTGGCCACCTTCAGGCTGTTGGTCAGGAATAGCTATATAACCTTGAGAGGCGTCTATAGAAGGAGATGATGACAGTAACGGCAGCACTAACTGATTGGCCTCGTTGTTGGTACCAAAGAAGCTACCAGTACTGGGCACGAATGCTACTTTTGCAATTGAGTTAGCGGGAGTAATTCGGTCTCTGACGCTCTTGGCCGCAAAGACTAGAGCAGCACCACCACCAGAATTGTTAGTTTTAGCCCGGGCAAGGTTCAGATTCCAGGCGCTCTGAGGAGCAATTTTACCCACCAATGTTCCATCGGCTACAGTGTAGACACTGCCACCATCAGGAAAATCGAGATCGGCCCGTTGAGCTGAGACCGACAAACAGACTTTTATTTGCTTATCAGTCGCTGCAGCCACTGCCGCTGGCTTTGTGTTTCTAGCTTGGCTAGCGACAGCCAATTGCTGCGTATCAGGGAAAGCCTCTTCTATACTCTGCGCCATTGCCGCTGGTGCGCCAGCTGAAAGCAGGGAAGCTACAGCCAGACCAAGCGATAAAGCAAAAACACAACCCCAGGGCTTTGATTTTGACCAATGCTGAGCATTAATATCAGAGCCTGCTCCTGCTCCTGTTCCAGTACTAGTTCCAGCGCCCTCTAATCGAGCTGCCACCGCCCAAGGTGACAGAGCCGAGGCATTATTATCGGCAGATTCACTAGAACATACAGATTCTTCTTGGTCTAATAAATAGGCTTGCACAGCAGCGGTAATTGCCGCCATTTCATCGTCAGTGGCATTGGCCTGGCTCGAATTTTTTGCTGAAACTGACAAATTCATGTTCACGCTCTAAATTTGCTCTCAGTTACTACCAATTGCTACCACTTAACAATTATAGCGACCAAAGCAAGTTTGTATAGGCAATTTCATAAAGCCTGCTTGGTCACTCTAGAGAAATACTTGTGTACACAAGTATTTTGGAATACCTATAGATACCTATTAAAAAGCGGATACTTGAGTACTCAAGTATCCGCTTTAATTTGAATGAGAGATTAGTTCTTAATCTCTTAACTCTTTAGCCCTTAAGGGCTTCGGCGCCACCGACGATTTCAAGCAATTCTTGGGTAATGGCGGCCTGACGGGCCTTGTTGTACACAAGAGTCAATCCAGCGATTAGGTCGCGGGCGTTATTAGAAGCGTTAGTCATAGCGTTCATACGGGCAGCAAGCTCAGCTGCTGAGGCTTCAAGCAAGCCCTGATAGATAACGTTTTGGATATACTTCGGTAGTAGTTCGCGCTCCATCACATCAATGATGTTTGGCTCGAACAAGCGAATTGGTTGCAACTGAGTTTTCACTTCAGCTGGTGGCAAATCGATTGGCAAATACTTGGTTGTGATCACTTCTGAACGCAACATAGAAATGAAGTCTGTACCAATAATTTCGATGGCGTCGACTTTCTTTTCTGTATAGAGATCAGAGGCAAATCCTGCAATCAGCTTAGCTTCTTCAACCGATGGAATAGCTGGCAACAGAGTGAAGGTTTTGAGTTTCTCAATTTTGATTGATTTGAAGAATGAAACAGCCTTGAGGCCGACCAAAATCAATGAGACTTCTTTACCTTCAGCCTGAAGCTTCGATATGCGTGAAATCACTTCTCTAAAAACAGTGGTGTTATAAGAGCCGCATAGACCACGGTCTGAAGACAAAACTATGATGGCTACCTTTTTGACATCACGTCTGGTGAGCAACTGCAACTCTTGCACATCAATTGGGCTCACTTCGCCTACAACTTCGCGCAGTACTCTTACTACAGCTTTAGTGAAAGGTCGAGCAGCCAGCACGCGCATTTGCGCCCGCCTTACTTTGGCTGCAGCAACCAGTTTCATGGCCCGAGTAATTTTCTGGGTCGACTGGACGCTCTTGATTCGTTGACGTATTGCCTTGAGGTTAGCCATCTTTTGTTTTCTCTAAATTATGGTTTGAAGAAGTTGGTCTTGAACTTGTTCAAGTGGTCAACAAGTCCTGTTTCATCAGCATCAGAGAGTTTGTCTCCGGTAAGAAGTTTGGCTTCTAAATCTTTGGCTTGAGCGCCAAGATATTTGAACCATTCAACTTTGAACTTGGTGATGTTTTTGGTATCAACATCATCAAGAATGCCTTTGTTAGCAGCAAACAAGATAGAGACTTGTTCGGCCAAACTAAGAGGACGATACTGAGCTTGCTTAAGCACTTCAGTCAGTTTTTGACCGCGGCGAATTTGGTCTTGAGTAGATTTATCTAGGTCAGAAGCAAACTGAGCGAATGCTTCTAGTTCTCTAAATTGAGCAAGGTCGAGACGAAGCTTACCGGCAACAGCCTTCATGGCTTTAGTTTGAGCAGAACCACCAACTCGGCTTACCGAAATACCAGCGTTAATCGCAGGGCGTACGCCAGCGTAGAACAAGTCGGTTTCTAAGAAGATTTGGCCGTCAGTAATTGAAATAACGTTGGTTGGAATGTAAGCAGAAACGTCACCGGCTTGTGTCTCAATGATCGGAAGAGCAGTGAGGGAGCCAGCACCAAGAGCGTCTGACAATTTAGCAGCGCGCTCAAGCAAGCGGCTGTGCAGATAGAAAACGTCTCCAGGGAAAGCTTCACGACCTGGCGGACGACGAAGCAGCAAGCTCATTGTCCGGTAGGCAGTAGCGTGCTTGGACAAGTCATCATATACAAGAAGGGCATGTCCGCCTTTCTTCATGAAGTACTCACCCATTGCCACACCAGCGTATGGTGCTAAGAATTGAAGAGCTGGAGCATCGGTGGCCGAAGCGGCGACGATGATGGTGTATTCCATGGCACCGGCATCTTCCAAGATTTTCTGGATTTTACCGACGTTTGAACTCTTTTGACCAATCGCCACATAGATACAGATAGGGCGGTTTGGTTGATGCTTTTGGTTGATGATAGCGTCGATAGCAACAGCGGTCTTGCCAGTCTGACGGTCACCGATGATTAGTTCGCGTTGACCACGGCCAATCGGAATCATACCGTCGATAGCGGCGATACCAGTCATCATTGGTTCGTGAACTGACTTACGGGAAACAATACCAGGAGCTTTAACTTCGATTGGTGAAGTTTCGGTGGCGTTGATTGGGCCTTTTCCGTCTAATGGAATACCAATCGGGTTAACGACACGACCAAGAAGAGCTTCGCCAACGGGCACAGAAGCAATCTTGCCAGTGGTGCGAACTTCCATACCTTCAGAAATTTTTCTGCCTTCGCCCAAAATAACAACACCGACGTTGTCTTCTTCTAGGTTGAGCACCATGCCGCGTGTCTTTTCAGCATCGTCGAATTCGACCAATTCACCAGCCATGGCTTTTTCCATGCCGTAAATGCGGGCGATACCGTCGCCAACCTGAAGGACGCTACCGACGTTGCTGACATTCAAAGAAGAGCGGTATTGCTCTAGTTGTTGTTTCAGTACTGATGTGATTTCGTCGGGCCTGATTGCCATGGTCTTTAACCTCTAAGTTACTTGCTTGCTTTTTTTGTTTTGGTTACTGTGGACTTGATAGTTTTATGATTAGATTTTGATTTTTCGCACTGATAATTTCGCGCATTCAATATGACTTTCTAAACAGCCATGAGAGCCTTTTCGAGAGCTTTCAATCTGCCATTGAGGCTGCCATCAATGACTTGGTCGCCGAGTCTAAGTACAACTCCGCCGATAAGTGATGAATCAACTTTGACGTCGAGTTCAAGACGTTTGCCGAGATGCTCTGTCAATTGAGCTTTGATGTTAGCGACATTAGAATCAGCCATAGGCTCAGAACAAGTCAAAGTGGCACTTACGATGTTTTTGCGCTTGTTCAGCAGTTCACGAAAGCCCGTTTCAATAAAAGGAAGTAAATCGAGCCTGCGCTTATCAGCCAGTAAATTGATCAAGTTATCTGTTAGCTCTGAAACCTTGCCACTAAACACGGTTCTCAGAATTTCTTTTTTCTGATTAGCGCGAATGGCTGGGTGATTGATGATAACGCTCATGTCTTTGTCTGAAGCAAAGACTGTATTGATCAACTTAAGCTCGTTCAAGACATTTTCTTCTTGAGCGTTTTGGGTAGACAGATCAAGCACCGCTTCGGCGTATGAGCTGGCTATTCCTTGTAGTTCAGTATTCATCTACTTAATGGGCCTTACTTTTTACTTGGAAATTGACTCTAGAGCGCCAGAAGAAACTAGCGACTTAGTATTGAGAGTTTCAAGTTGCTCCATAAACTGATTGAGCAAATTAGCTTTCACTTCAGTACTTGTCTGAGATGCAAGCTGACCGCGAGTCAGTTCTATTGCCGCTTTGACAGAAGCTTGTCTTAACTCGTTGACCAACAATTGGCGTTCACTAGCTACCGCAGACTCAAACTTAACTAGCATTTCAGCAATGTCTCGTTGAGTTTGGGCTTGGAGATTGGCCTGCATTTCTGCAGCAATTGTTTTAGCTTCAACAAGTATTTGTTCAGCTTCTTTCTCAGCATTGGCAACAGCTGCTTTTTGCTTCTCTAAAAGCGCTTCGGCTTCAGTGCGAGCTTTTTGCGCAGCTGCCAATGTGGCATTGATGCTCTCATCGCGAGCTTTGAAGACTGGGGGTAGGTTTTTGGCCATCACCCACCAGAAGAAAACAACTAGCAGAACCCAGTTAATGACATTGTTTTCGAACATAGCAAAAAGCTGGTTATGCTCGACTTCAGCAAACAAAAACATTAGCAGGCCTCCTCAAGCGCTTTCTTCACCTGGCTTCTATCGAGTCCAGCGGCCACATGGTTGCTACCAATTAGTTTGCCCATGATGATGTTGACCAGCTCAATTTCGCGGTCAACAAGCTGGTCAACTAGACCCTTTTTCTCTTCAGCCAGTTCGATACGTGCAGCTTCGAGTTTTTGACGACCACTAGCTTGCACTTTCGAGATTTCTTCATTACGTACTTTCTGGGAGGCGGTGACACCCTCATTGATAATCGACTGAGCCTTGCTGCGTACTTCAGCTAAGCGCTTCTGGTAATCAACCAGAACCAAATCAGCTTCTGCACGAGAGGCCTTGGATGCTTCCAAGTCTTTCTCAATTTTGGCAGCCCGCGCCTCCAGAACCTTGGACACGGGCTTGACAAAGACCAAGTCTAAAGCCCAAATAAAGGCTAAAAAACTGATCAAAAGGACGACGACTGTACCGTTTAGCTCGA
>JAKFVU010000060.1 GCA_021732025.1 Candidatus Obscuribacterales bacterium
ACCGTATTGTCGGCAGTGAAGACATTGAAGCTACTGTGGCCCGCATGGCCAAAATTCCACCAAAAACTGTCACGGGCTCTGATAAAGACAGACTGCGCAATTTAGAGAGTGAACTGAAGAAATTTATTTATGGCCAAGACCATGCTGTTGAGCAGTTGGTCAATGCTATTAAAGTATCTCGTTCTGGTCTTGGTTCGCCGACGAAGCCAATTGGATCTTTTCTCTTTTCTGGACCAACTGGTGTTGGTAAAACAGAGTTGTCGAAACAGTTGGCCAAAGTTTTGGGTGTCAATTTCTTGCGCTTCGATATGAGCGAATATATGGAGAAGCACACTGTCTCCCGCTTGATTGGTGCACCACCCGGCTATGTTGGCTTTGATCAAGGTGGCATTCTCACTGATGCTATAAACAAAACTCCCCACGCTGTAGTAGTGCTGGATGAGATAGAGAAAGCTCACCCAGACCTTTTCAATATTTTGTTGCAAGTGATGGATCATGCCACGCTGACAGACAACACTGGCAAGAAAGCCGACTTTAGAAATGTCATTTTGATTATGACCACCAACGCTGGCGCACGCGATATGATGGGTGATAACATTGGCTTCCAGCGAGCCACAGTCAAAGATGAAGGGCATAAGCAGATAAGCGATAGCGAGCGGGAAAAATCCATTGCTCGTGGCGAGTCTAACAATCAAGGCTTTGGTATGGGCATGGGCCGTGGCGCTATTGAGCGCACCTTCTCACCTGAGTTTCGTAATCGTCTTGACGCCTGGATTGCTTTCAACCCACTTACTTACAAAGACATCTTGCGGGTTGTCGATAAGTTCATCAACGAAGTTAAAGAGCAGTTGATCGAAAAGAAAGTAACCATGAAGCTGAGCGAAGATGCTCGCACCTGGTTTGCTGATAAAGGTTTTGATAAGCAGTACGGTGCTCGTCCGATGGCTCGCTTGATCAAGCAAAAGATTCGTGAGCGTTTAGCTGATGAACTTATCTTTGGTGTGCTTGAGCATGGTGGCAAAGTCTTTGTCGATGTGCAAGATGGCGAGTTCAAAATAGATTGTGAGAAAGCTGTCGATGAAGTTGACGATTTAGATGAGACTATTGGTGCGGGCGAAGAAAAAGCTTCAGTGAAAAAGTCTAAGCGCGAAGAGAAGGAGAGCTAGCTTGGATTTCCAAGATCTTTTCAAGCATATAGACACAGTTTTTCAGTTGCAATTTTTACCCATCGGCAAAACTAAAGTTTCGCTATGGATGATTATCTATATTGGCGTTTTAGTGACATCACTAATTGTCGTTACCAGTCGTCTTCGCGATTGGACTGAGAAGGCGCTGCTCGCCCATACTTCAGTCGATATCGGCTTGCGCCAAGGTATCGCAGGTATTGCCAGATACGTTGTAATTTTCTTCGGCTCGCTGATAATTCTCCAGACTGCCGGAGTTGACTTAAGTTCATTTACCGTACTTGCTGGTGCCCTAGGTCTCGGTATAAGTTTCGGCTTGCAGACAATCACAACAAACTTAGTCAGTGGCCTGATTATACTGTTTGAGCGCCCAATTAAAATTGGTGATCGCATCGAAGTTGATGGTATCACCGGTGATGTGATTCGCATTTCGCTTCGTGCCACAACAATTGTTACTAACGACAATATCGCCATTATTGTTCCGAATTCGGAGTTTATCAAAGGCAAAGTCACTAACTGGAGTTACACCAGCGATCGCATTAGGTTTACGTATGCAATCCCGGTAGCACTTGACGCCGATCCAGTTAAAGCTGCGGCCGTTATTCTTTCGGCCGCTGTTGGTCACCCTGGAGTTTTGAGTGACCCTGCTCCAGATGTGCTCTTTGTCGAGTTCGGTCAGAATGCCATGAACTTTTCACTGCGCGTTTATACAGAAGATTTTTTGACTAAACCAGGGTCGTTGCGTTCTGAGTTAAACTTTGCTATCCATAAAGCTCTGACCGAGCAGGGTGTTGGCCTTGCTTACAAACCAGGCGCCACTGTGGAGAATGCCTGAGCTGATGCGAAATAAGTTCTCTTCTTTGTTTGTTGTGTGCCTGCTAAGTTCATTGTCGGCAGCAGTAAGTCCTGCTGCAGCTGGGCCTTCTGCTTCTTCGCCCAAGCAAATAGCACCACAGTATCAAGGAGCTATTGGCTTGTTCAATGGCGGTCGTTATGCTCAAGCCCTGACGGCCTTTGAGGCGATTGCCAGAAAAACACCAACTGATGGTACGGCTCACTATTACATTGGTTTGTGTTGTCAGAGCCTTCATCAGAACAGCCGAGCGGCACAAGAGTTTCGCTATGTTGCGTCGTCAGCGAGCGACCCCCAACTGCGCTTTATGGCTCAAAAGGGTTATGACAGTTTGGCAAAGTTGCACGCTTCGTCTAGCCAACCTTCTGTTTCTGCATTAACTTCTTCACTGGCATCACCTTCTTCACTTGCTGCCGCTCCGAGGGTAAGCAGGGTGAAGAAGGTGATTGAGTTTTACACCACTTGGTGTCATGTCTGTACAGAGTTTGCCGATACTTTTGAAAGTACAAAGGCTAAGTACAGTGGTCGTATTCAATTCGAGCAACTCAACGCTGAAGATCCTGAAAACAGTGAATTAAAGGCTAAATATAACGTCAAGGCCTATCCAACTTTGATTTTCTTAGATGCATCAGGAACGGTTCTGCGGCGCGGCGAAGGCGCCCCAATGGGCCCACGTTTCGCCAACATAATTGAGAGCCTCTAAAACACGTTGATTTGCCCCATGCGCCCTTCTTGATAGTCGACTAGGGCTTGTTTGATCTCAGCGGGATAGTTCATGACGAACGGTCCGTAACGGGCAATCGGTTCATTTATAGGCTCACCGGCAATGAGAAGTACGCTTAGCGCTTGGTTGCCTTCTGCTGTGAACGTTACAACATCGCTATCTGCACCGTTATCGTGATTTGAGAAAATCACGAGTTGGTCAGCTTCTACTTTTTTCTCAGCGAATTTTCCCTGGCCCGAAATGACGTAAGCCAGTGCGGTATGGGCTAGCGGTACGGCCTGACTGAAGCTTGCGCCTGGTTGAAGAATGACATGTAGATAGAGAATTGGAATATGCGTACTGATTACTGCTTGCTTGCCCATTGAAGAGCCGGCGATTACTTTTACCCAGACCGATTTGTCTTCACTTTCATAGATTGGAATATTGGCTGCCAGGGTGTCTTGATAGCGCGGTGCTGTCATTTTGTCGCTCTTCGGCAAGTTTACCCAGAGTTGAAAGCCGTTTAGTCTTCCTCCTGATTCGCGAAAACTTTCTGCTGGCATTTCGGAGTGCACAACACCGGCTCCTGCTGTCATCCACTGCACGTCTCCGGCAGCAATGATGCCTTTATTGCCGGCCGAATCGCGGTGCTCAAGCGCACCTTCTAGCATGTACGAAACTGTCTCAAAGCCTCGGTGTGGATGATCTGGAAAGCCCTTGGCTGTGCCCGGTGCGTAGTCATTTGGACCCATATGATCTAACAATAGAAACGGATCGATATTGTCTATTTCGCGGGTGGGAAAAGGTCTATGGACGATGACTCCAGCGCCTTCTCTGACGGCTTCGGCTGTGACTATCTCCTTGATGGCTCTCATGATGGACCCCTTTTGTTGAACTAAAAGTACTTTGATATCAAACTATTATAGCTCCCGGCAAAATAGTTTGACGTCAAAGTATATTAAATCTACGGAATTTCAATAAAACCGTTACTGCGACTTCGCCGGGCGGCATAAGATCTTAATGTCAAAATCTGTCTTGATACTGCAAGAAAACCAATCTGAGCTAGACTACGCCGCTACCGAGCTAGAGCGTGCAGGCTACAAGGTTGTGACGGTACCGTCCCTTTGGGTGGCGGTGGCTTGGTTGCGGGTCAACGACCCAGTATTGATTGTTGCGCCTGTGCACCTAGTTGATGATGACGTCTTCGACTTATTACGATTTGTGCGCAGCGATTTTCATCTTAAACAAACAAAGATTCTGTTGTATTGCTCGATGCCATCACCCTTCACTAGTGGCATGAGCAGAACAATTTCATCTGCTGCAAAAGCGATGGGTGCCAGCGCTGTTTTAATTGGTGAGAATGGCAAGATCTTTGATCGCGTGTTGTTTTGGCAAACGGTTTCTCCCCTCTTGCCGGGGCCTGCTGCACCACGATCGTTCTTTGGTATAAGCGAACAAGCCGATAGTGCCGCTGATCGTTTCTTTGCCCAAGAGCAAACATTTCCACCTAGCGAGTGATCAAGTTTTCAGGCGAATCTCAATTTCCAAACCATGCGGCGCGCGGTTGCGAATAACCATGGTGCCTTGGCAAGCAGTGACACATGATTTGACTATGGCCAAGCCTAAACCAGCGCCACCGAAGCTGCGGCTGCGCGAGGCTTCTGGCCTAAAGAATGGCTCGCCTAGGTGCTTGAGTGATTCAGCTGGCACACCTGGACCTTGGTCAGCAATAGTTATTACTACTTCTTCACCTTGGCGCACAGCCGTTAGTGAGATCTTCTCTCCGCCACCATAACGCACACTATTTCGCAGCATGTTGCCTATAGCTCTCTCTAAAAGCATGTGATCAGCTAGTGGCGCTATTGTCTCTGCTACTTGCACTGTCACTATTTCAGTCAGGCTTAAACGCACAACTAAGTTATCTACTAGCGGCTTAAGCGGCACTGCCACTAGGTTCTTAATTGGCCCCTTCAGTTCGGCTTTAGAGAAAGCTAGCAGCTCATTGACAAGATTGTTCATCTCCACCACTTCTTCGCGAATATCTTTGAGTAGGCCTTGCTGATCGGGTGTGGAGCTGCTCTCTAAGAGTTCCAGTGCCATTTGTAGGCGAGCAATGGGAGAGCAAAGTTCGTGAGAAATGTCTCCCATCAAACGTTTTTGACCTGTGAGAAAGATGTTAATCCGCTCAGCCATCGAATTGACAGCCTCAGCCAATCTGCCAATTTCATCGTGGCGAAGGCTATTGATCTTCGTGTCAAAGTGTCCTTCAGCAATGCTTTCTGTCGCTCTAGTCAACTCTCTTATGGCCTTGGTGATCTGGTAAATAAATGGCAGCCAAAAACAGAGTGACAACAGAAGTATCACCAAAGGTACAAGGAGTGCGGCTTTAAGGTCTATCAGTAAACTGCTTTGCCAAATGTTATCTGATTCGGCTAGCAGAGTGCCTGGCACGGGATGGCCGCGCTCAGGCGAAAATAGCATAAACCTTGTGCCAATCCAGAATTTGTCTGGGTTGGTGGTATGGACTAAGAAGCGGCCGTGTGCTTTTAGGAACTCGTCCGGTGCAAGACCAGGCTCAGGCTTGAATCCAGGGCTAAATCTAGGTGGCGGCGGGCCGGGAGCAAAATTTGGCTCTACACCGAGGCCGTTTGGCCGCCAATCGGGTGGCAGTTCTCGGTCATTGGGTGGCCCAAAATCGGGAGGTCCAAAAATATGTCGGCGAAACGGAGGATGTCTGCGCACCTTTTGAGTCAAGGCTGATGGTAGCTCAATTGGCTCTCCGCCTAATTGTTTGCCATCATCGTCAAAGAGAAAGTATTTGACCTGATAAATGCCACCGAAGTTTTTCAGTATGCCATTCCAGTTAGAACTTGGTGATGAACGCAGTTGTTCGCTGATGGCGTCGGCTACCGAGTCAATGTGGTTGCCGGCCGGGCTCTGTAGAAGGGCCTCCCAACCCAGACCAAATTGGGCATTGAAGCTGACAAAAGGTACGGCTACCAAAAGGGCGATGTAGACGATCAGAAGATAGAGAAATTTCAAAGCCAGACTTTGTCTGCTAGGCAGAAAATCTCTTATTTTCATTGGCGTTCAGACTGGTCTATTAGCATGTAGCCGGCCGCGCGCACAGTGCGAATGAACCTGGGGTTTTTAGGATCGTCTTGCAGTTTGCGCCGCAGTGCTGAAATGTGCACATCGATAGTGCGATCGAAGATGTCGTAGTTGCGTTCTCTGATTTCGTTTAATAGATGTTCGCGTGTTTGTACTCGCCCTTTTGCTTGGGCCAGGACCACCAGAAGATCAAATTCGACTGGTGTGAGAGCCAGAAGTTCTTCGCCAAGCGTGGCTCTGCGAGCTAACAAATCAATGGTTAAAGGGCCCATGATGATTTCAGTTTTGCTGCTTTGCTCACCGGCTTTAGTGCGACGTAAAACTGCTCTGAGGCGTGCTAATAGCTCTCGGGGAGAGAATGTTTTGGGTAGGTAGTCGTCTGCACCAATTTCAAGTCCGACAATCCGATCTGTTTCATCGCCAAGGGCTGTCAGCATGAGAACCGGTATCTGTGTCTGCTCTCGCAGCTTTCTTAATACGGCGTAGCCGTCCAGACCGGGTAGCATTACATCTAATATGATTGCATCAAAACCATGACCCACTGACATTTGCAGGCCAGCATTGCCGTCGTGCACGGCTGTCACCTCGTAACCATAGCGGTTTAGATAGTCTGAAATCAGGCGGCAATATTTCTGATCGTCGTCTACTAGCAGCAGACGGCTGCGCTGCCCTACTTGAGTTTCGCTAGAGATAGTTTCGAGATTGGTCATTGGCTTTGTTACTGTCATGGTTCTGACTCTACTGTATTCCAATGTTAGCCTATCGCTATTAAGGCGCCTTTACAAAACCTTTAAAGTCGGGGTTTTGGCAACATAAATCCTTTACCAGATTGGTCTTCAATGAAAGAGTGACGGCAAGGCAAATTTGAGGCCTTTGCCCCGATTGTCAGTTGGAGGAGGTGCCATGAAAGCGATTCACGCTTCTTACTTAGTAGCTATAGTCTGTGCTGCATTGGGAGGAACTATGGGAATACCGGTAGCAGCACAGGGTGATAGTTCTAGCGAAGATTTTTTGATCAAGACACAGCTGGGCAAGGCACCACAAGCGATGCATCATTTGAGCGATGGTTCGCTTCCCAACAGAACCAAAGTCGATATTTCGAGTAAGGGTCCAGCTTGCGGACCCGGTGGGCCAGATGGTGGCCCCGCATGTGGCGGACCAGGTGGTCCAGGGCGCCCTGGACATGGTGGTCCGAGAGGCCACTTCCCTGGTCACCCACCGGGACCTGACCCCGAATTTATAAAGACACTTGGGCTGAGCGATGACCAGCGAGAAAAACTTCATGCTATTCGCGAAAAGGAGCATTTGGCCGCGGCATCTCGTATTTCTGAGTTAGTTAAGTTGCGCCATCAACTAATGGAGTCGCTTACTGGTGCAGCCAAATCTGACAGTAACGATGCTCTAGCTATTCAGCGCCAGATCAATAGCCTGGAGAATGCCAATCAGTTAGATCGTGTCGCTTCGATGCTTGAGGCTAAGGCAGTGTTTACTGATGAGCAGCATAAGCAACTGCGTCGTCACATGCTTGAGCATGAACTGTTTATGGGCCCTCCTCCAGGGCCTGTAATGGGACCGCCGATGGGACCTGGTGGTCCGATGGGTGGGCCTGGCGGTGGTCCTATGGGGCGTCCAATGGGACGCGGCAGTGATGGACCGGGGCCAAGCGGGCCTATGGGCGCGCCCAAGAGTGTCTAACTCTGGTTTTAATTGATCTTTTGTTTGGAGATGAATGCTAGTCCAACTTGAAGTTTTTCCAAATGTTGATTGACTGTTTTTTGCCCTCCGGCAAATTCATAGTTCTCAAAGAAGGCAAATACTTCCTTGGCCAGCTCTGCGTCTAGCAAGCCAGTAACCCCTTCAACCAGCCTGGTCATGATCAGGCTGGGGAAGGTTTTATTGATCTGCTCCCAATTGTCTCTGACAAAAGTCCAACCAACTTTACGTCCATGAGGATTGAGCATAATGTTGCGCACCAGATAAGGTGCGTTCTGTCCTTTGACCTCACCATTGAGTGTTTTTGCTAAAGTTTGCCCTAAAAGTGCTGAGTCTTGAAACATCGCCAGGGAGTGCATGTAGCGCTCTTGCTCTTGAGGGGAGGTGCCGTTTTTGAACAAATTTTCAAATTGTTCAAAGCGTTTCTTGTCGCCGTTAGAGGCCAGAACTGTGACAACGGCAGATAGTACATCGGGCGCTAGAATGGCTGTGCCGCCAATGTGTCTGTCGTAGCGCGCGGCCGCTTCGCTGATGATGCTATTGTCACCACCGGTAGTGCCGAGGGCGGCAATCGCGAGACCTCTGAGCTGCTTGGTCAGCTCGCTTTCTCCTGCTTCTGCCTCCCAACCGAGGCGCTTATAGGTCGGAGATAGTATTTCTAGAGTTAGTGCCTTGAGTTTATTGCCCGCTTTTTGATCGCTGCTAAATGCTCTTTCGCAGTATTGCAAGGCCCCAACTAGAACTGACCAGACGTTCTTATCTTCGTCGTCTTTGAACAGTTTTGTAAATTGCAGGAAGTCATCAAGTTTGACAGTGCCGTTCATGGTCAGAGCCCAAAAGTCACTAGCTAGGTTGAAACGCTCTAGGGCACTCAATAGAGGCAAGATTGCTTGTAGCTTTTCTCTTAGCTCGGCACTATAGTTGACTCGGTAAAAGCCGCTGCCACCAGCATTAATGACGAGCCATTCAATGTCTTTATCGAAGGCAATTTCAGTAGACTTGTCTTTCAGTAAAAGCGTTTTTTCAATAAGCTTGTCTTCGCCTTTTACTTTGGCCCTCAGCAAAATTGGCACCTGGTAGATCTCTTGACCCCTGTCTTTAGCTTTATCATCGAGATAGTAGAAGCGTCTTTGACTGAGAGAAACTAATTTTTTGTTAGAGTCTAGGTCTGCTGAAATCATTGGATAACCTTCTTGGAAAATCCAAGAGTTCATGATTTCTTGCACCGGTGCTCCTGAGGCTGCCGCCAGAGATTGCCACAAGTCGTTAGTTTCGGTGTTGGCAAATTGGTGCTTCAGCAAATAGCTATTGACACCACTTTTGAATTTATCTGGGCCAATAAATTGTTCTAGCATTCGTAGAACTGATGCCCCTTTCTCATACGTCAATACATCGAACATGCCGTTGGCTTCTTCGGGTGCATTGACGGGAAACTCAATTGGTCGAGTGGCACGCAGACCATCTGTAGCAAAGGCCATAGCCCTTGATACTCCGAAAGATTCCCAGCGCTTCCAGTTTGGTTTCAAATGATCAACTGCTACTAGTTCCATGAATGTAGCGAAGGCCTCATTTAGCCAGATACCATTCCACCATTTCATAGTGGTGAGATTGCCAAACCACATGTGTGCTAATTCGTGAGCGACTACGTCAGCGATGCGTTCCAGTTCTGCATGAGAAGCTTGCTCTGTGTCGACGAGGAGGGCGCTTTCGCGATAAATAATGGCCCCGACATTCTCCATGGCACCGAAGGCAAAGTCAGGCACAGCAATCATATCCATTTTATCGCCCGGATAAGGTATGCCGTAGTATTTGTTGAAGAATGAGAGTGCTGCTGCACCAATTTCTAAGGCAAATTTCGTAAGATGTAGTTTGCCTAAAGGTGCATAAATTCGCATAGGAATGCCATCTACCATGACAGCTTCACTCATTTCTAACTGGCCTACAACGAAGGCTACGATGTAGGTAGACATCTTCATTGTTTTAGCAAAAGTAATTGTTTTCTTGTCGCCGTCGACAGTTTCGCTTACAACTGATGTGTTTGAAAGGGCAGTGAGATTTTTGTCAACGCAGAGGGTGAGCTGAAAAGTGGCCTTGAAAGACGGTTCATCAAAGCATGGAAAGGCGCGGCGGGCATCGGTTGCTTCAAACTGAGTAAGGGCAATCCAGCTCTTCTCGCCGTCTTTTAGAGCCTGAGCACTGCGATAAAATCCGCGTAATTTGTCTGTGATTTCGCCAGCAAAATCTAGCTGCAGATGCCAGATTCCGGCTTCTAGTTTGGTCGGGAAAACTAAGCGAACACGCTCTTTTTCCTTTTCAATTTTAACTTGTGCCTTTTCGCTGTTGCCACCGCCATCTTTTTCAATGTGCGCCTTGTCGATTTGCAGATCTACAGCATTGAACAATATTTCGTTGGTGGCACTATGTATTTCAACGACAATATTCTCGCTACCAGTAAATTTAAAGCTGGCAAGATCTGGTTTCAATTTAATGTCATAGCTAATCGGTGTGACTGTCTCTGGTAATCGGTAGTCTGTTTCTTTAGACAGCGTCACCTGACTGGTTTTTTGATCTGACATTTAAAGCATCTCCCTCATTGGCGCAAGGCATGATATCACGCACGTCCTGGCAAATGAGGGAGAGCAATTTTTCAGTGAGCCGAGGCTTAGATGCCTATGGCGCTGCGAATTTGGGTGAATAGTCCGGGGTTGCGGTTGTGTACATAGTCAAGGAACCCTGGGTTGTTGTAGGTATTCCAGTTAGTTTGACCATTGTAATTTGGGTTGTAAGCTTGCCACTGAGTGCGCATTTGTGCTTCCAGAGCAGCGCGTTGCGCCCGGTCATAGCGGTTGTTGCGATGATTCCAGTTATTGGCCACATAAACGCGCTGATCGTTCCAGCTGCTTGGATAGGTGCGGAAATTCTGAGCGCGACGAAGGTCTTGTTTGGCCCATTGTCTTTCTACACGATCACTAACACCGTTGCGATTGCGGTCTTTGCTGTGGCCATAAGCATTGCCTCGGCCATTGTTATAGCCATATCTGTGGTCATCACGATCGGCGAAGGCTGGTGCAATCGTGGTACTCAGCACGATTACGCTAGCAATCATTTTTAGCATTGATAAATTAGCCATAAGTCCTCCAGGGACAGTATTTGGAGCGTTGAATTTACTACAGAAAGAGTGGGGATTTTTCTGTTCGATGTTTTTCAAGACGACGACCTTGGCTGATGGTTCCAAAATTTTAGTTGTCAGCATAAGGCTTGTAAAAGTCTCCAATCTATAGATTGCTTAAAGCAAGAACGGCCTTGAAGCGTTAGCATATAGACCGCGTATGCTGATTTAATCTTGGTTTTATAAGTGAGGAAAGGAAAAGCTATGGTAGAAGTGCAGGCTAACGCCGTTGCAACCATTAAGGAATTGGCCAGCCAGCTTAGAGCTGACAGCATTCGGTGTACTACCGAAGCGGGCTCGGGTCACCCCACATCGTCAATGTCAGCCGCCGATATTATGGCTGTGCTCATGACTAAGTTTTTGAAGTATGACTTCAGTAAGCCTGAACTAGCTACCAATGATCGTCTAGTTTTCTCGAAAGGTCATGCTTGCCCCCTTCTATACTCTATGTATAAGGCCGCAGGCGCTATCACAGACAATGAGCTAATGACTTTGCGAAAGTTTGGCTCTAGGCTTGAAGGCCACCCGATTCCTAAGCTCTTGCCTTGGGTTGATGTTGCTACAGGCTCACTGGGTCAAGGTCTTGCTATGGGCGTGGGTATGGCCCTAGCTGGTAAATATCTAGATAAGCTTCCTTATAAGGTTTGGGTTTTGCTGGGTGACAGCGAAATGGCCGAAGGTTCTGTCTGGGAAGCCATGTCATGTGCTTCGCACTACAAACTCGATAATATGGTTGCCATCCTTGACATGAACCGTCTTGGTCAAAGAGGCGAAACAGCTTTTGGTTGGAATTCGGCTTTATACGCAGAGCGCGCCAAAGCTTTCGGCTACCACGTAATCGAAATCAATGGTCACGATCTTGGTCAGATTGATAAAGCCTTCACTGAAGCAGTGGGCGTCAGTGGTAAACCAACATTGATCATTGCCAAGACTGAAAAAGGTCACGGTATTCCGCTTACAGCCAATCAAGATAACTGGCACGGTAAGCCACTCTCAAAAGAACAAGCTGAAGAAGCGGTCAAGCTTTTGGGTGGTGTCACCAATCATTCAGTAGTGGTGCAAAAACCAGCAGACGCTCCTGCCAAGAAAACCGGCACTTCTGAAATAAGCACTACAGGCAAATATATTGCCCCTACGTATTCTGGACCAGCAGCTACTAGAGAGGCCTACGGTGATGCACTTAAAGCACTCGGTGGCGCCCATGGTGACATGGTTGTTTTAGATGCTGAAGTTGGTAACTCCACTTATTCTGATAAGTTCGCTAAGGCTTATCTCGATCGCTTCTTTGAAATGTACATTGCCGAACAGTTGATGGTTGGTGTGGCAATTGGCTTAGCTACTCGTGGTAAGAAAGTATTTTCTTCTACCTTTGCAGCTTTCTTGTGCCGCGCTTACGATTTCATTCGCATGGCTGCTATTTCACGTGCCACCATCAAGCTTTGCGGTTCACATGCTGGTTGCTCCATTGGTGCCGATGGCCCTTCGCAAATGGCTCTAGAAGACCTAGCCATGATGCGTGCTATTCACGGCAGCACAGTGCTTTATCCATCAGATCCTGTTTCTACAGTGAAGCTGGTCGATAAAATGTACGGTGTGGAAGGCGTTTCTTATATGCGCACAACCCGTGAAAAAACACGAGTGCTCTATAAAGACGATGAAACCTTTGAAATTGGCGGCAGCAAGGTGCTACGCAGCTCTGCTGGCGACATGCTCACTCTTATTGGAGCTGGCATCACCCTGCATGAATGCTTGAAGGCTCATGACGAACTCAACGCTCAAGGTATTCACGTTCGCGTAATTGACCTTTATTCTATTAAGCCAATCGACGCTAAGACTCTTGCTACTGCGGCTCGTGAAACTGGCACTTTGATTGTGGTTGAAGACCACTGGCCAGAAGGTGGTATTGGTGACGCTGTGCTTGATGCCTTCACGCCGAAAGGTCCTGTGACCCGTGGTGGCAAAGTGGTTGGTCTAGATACCTTCCCTAAGGTTGTGAAGATAGCTGTTCGTGACATGCCAGGTTCTGGTACTCCCGAAGAGCTAATGGATGCAGCTGGCATTACAGCTAGTCACATTGTCGCTACAGTGAAGTCGTTGGTTTCGTAGACCAGCTCTCGGACTAGAGAAAACTAAAAAAAGCTCCTCGTCCCTAAGGGTCGAGGAGCTTTTATTATGGTTTTCAGAGCGTTATTTAGCGCTATTAGAACTAGTTAGGTCTAGTTAGGGCTAGTAGTCCGCTTATCTAGCTCTTTGGCTGTCAGTTTGACGCTGACTTTGTTGAGGTCTTTCTCAATTTTGGTCTCATCTTCGTAGCTGAGTTTGCCAGCATTTTTAGACTTGGCTTTTTCGATTTTTTCATTGATCTTGGTGATGTCACTGCGTAGTTTGTCTGCTTCCTTCAGGGTCAGCTCGTTAGCTTTTTGGCCCTTTTCAATTTTCTTGCTCAAGATCTCGATGCGATCTGTAATTGTAACTTTAGGCTTAGAGTCTGCTGCTGGAGCAGTGAAAGTAATAGCTGCACCGAGGCTAGCGCTTACGACCAAGCCCAGGAAAAGATTTGCCAAAGTGCGGTTCATTAAATAGTCCTCCACGACCAATAGTATTGCTTCGAGAATCTTAGCGCAGTTTGCCTTCGTTATAATGAAAGCAAGCACGGCTGTTCTCAATGCAGGTATTTGTGGCGAAGAGTATGCACCTAAAAAGGCTATTGCTAGGCGGCTTGGCAGCTGCATTTTTGTTGCCATCCCCTGCATGGGCCAGCAAGCCTGGCGCCACTGCAAAGCCGCAGAGCCCCACTCAGTCGGCTCTCGGCAAGCCCAAATTTAACCTGCTTAAATTTCCTGACCGTTCAGTGGGTATGCTGCAAATTTACCAGTTTTCGCCTGACACCGTCGACTTTGGCGCCCACTATCTGGCCAAAGCTTGCGGTAAAGTTGCTGTTCCAGCCGGGGCCGACTGCGGGCTAGTAGTCAATTATGATGGCGCTCAAGATTTGAGCTTTTTGAACAAACTGCCGCCCGGTGCGCTTGTTGTTTTGCAGTGCAATAACTTCGAAATAAGTGATGAGCAGTTACTTGCCCTTAATCATCTCGATCAGATGAAAGTATTAGAGTTTAGTTCGACAGATATTGGCAATCGTGGTTTCGCTCGTCTAAAGAGGTGTTCTAGTCTATTAGAGCTGGTTGTGAATAGCTGTCTAATAACTGGGCCAGCCTTGGAGAATCTAAAAGATGTCACCACCTTAAAGCGTCTAGTAGTAGACCACAACGACCTTGATGACAACTCGCTGGTTTGGCTCAAAGGTTTGAAGAATCTTCTGGCGGTGCGCTTGCAAGCTTGTAAGATTGGAGATTCTGGCCTTGCTCATCTGAGAAAGTGTGAGCAGCTAACTCACATCGACATCGGCCAGAACAAAAATATTACCGACAATTGTTTACCGACCTTGCTTTCCTTTAAGAATCTCTTCCACCTCGATTTGACCGATACCTCAGTGACCATTGTGGGTTTGAGACAATTAGTCAAACTGCCAAAATTGGGGCACCTCGGTATCGATTTTAATAGCATCAGCGTTAAGCAGCTGGCCGAATTGCGTAAGCTCATGCCCCATTGCCAAATCACTAATAGTCGCGCTGGTCGTGTTCCCTTAGAAGTATTCGAGCCCATCACCAAGAAGGGGCGCTAAATTACTATTTGCCAGTGAAAGTGATCTCTGCTTCAAATTTGTCTCTAGTTTGATCGTGCAGTTCGATAAAGCTTTTGGCAATAGTATCTGGCGCAAAGGCCGTACCTTCTTTGACGATACCGCATATGGTGACAGTAGCGGCGTGCACCCCTTTGCGCGCTAACTCTTGATGGAGGCAATGGGAAAGGGCTCTAAGCCCGGCTTTGCCAACAGAGAGGGCTGTCTGATTGTGGAAGGGTTGGATGGCAAATCCTCCTCCGGTGAAAAGGATAGTGCCTTTCTCTTTAGCAATCATGGCTGGTGCTACCGCTTGGGCGGCCACCAGAGCGCTAGCAAAGTTGACCATCAAAGATTTGTTGAATTTGTCTATGTCTAGAGTTGATCCTTTGCCAGGTTCTGCACTGTAGGCATTGTAGACGAGTACTTCTATTTCGCCTTGGGCGCTTGCGATCTCGCCTAATACTTGCTTTAGCTTTTCACTGTCCGCAACATCCACTGCCCATGCCGATGAACCTTCGCCCAGCTGTTCTACTAACTCAGTCAATTTGTCTGTGTTGCGGGCGCATAGAGCAACATGATAGCCTCGGCTCTTAAACTCTTTAGCAACAGATTGGCCAATACCTTTACCGGCTCCTATAATCACGCATGTTGCCACTTATATTTCCTCATTGCAGACACTAAGAAATTATAGGCATGGAAATTGGCACTTAGGTACAGAGAATTAATAGATAAGTTGCTTGCTTTTATTACTCACAGATTTAGTTTTTTCTTGAGGTCATTGCGGTTTTGCAAAATGTCGTGCCAAATATCACCTTTCGCAATCAGTATTTCTGGAACAGTTAGAATTGTGAAATCGGGCGGGTAAACTTTTTCGATTTCTTCCCAGCTGATTGGCATCGAGGCCGTGGCTTCTGCCGTTGCTCTGAGGGAATAGGGTGCCGGGAGAGTCTTGCCTCGGCCATTCATATTGTGATCGTAGAAGATTTTGCCGGGACGTTTGCTGATGCTCCACTCCATTGTTATTTCTTTGGGATGTACTGCTAGCAAATGACGACCGATAGTCTCACAACAACTGCGCACGGCGTCATAGGGCATGTTTCTTTCTATAGGAACGTAAATGTGCAAACCTGTGCGACCGGAGGTTTTTACGAAGGCATTGAGCTTGAGTTCATCTAGAATTTCTTTGAGCCAGAGAGCACTCTGGCAAGTTTTCTCAAATCCTTTCTTGTGAAGCTGTGGTTCTTCTTTTTCCTTTTCCTTGCCGCTATATAAGTAAGGGTCTAAATCTAAGACGAGATAATCGGGATAATTGGCAACGCTGTTTTTGACATTTTTAAGCGAGCCTGTGGTTTTACCAGTAAGTTTTTTGTCTGGTGTGATTCGTGTGTGTGAAGCGTGCAGTTCTAGCCCCGCCATTTGGCCGCACCATATAAGAGTAGCAAGGTTGTTGCACAATAAGAATTCACCATCGCTTTGAGCATGGTCTGAATAGTATTCTATTGTTTCAAGAAAATCGGGGGTGCTGTTTGCCGGCTGGTGTTTCTGGAAGAACCTCTGTCCGGTTATGCCATCGGGCATGCGTATGAGAGTGAAGGGCCTGTCGTGCAAGTGATCGAGCAAATAGGGTGAGACCCTCAGCAAATAGCGTACATAGTCACGCTTTGTGATTGTTTGCTTACCGACCTTAGGCCAAAGTACTTTATTTAGATGACTGAATTTTACTTGGAAATCGCCTACGCTCAGTATTAGTGATTCTCCTGCGGCGTCTAATTCAGCGATAAGATTGTCTGTTGTACTGTTATCGAGATTTGCCTTAGGCAATCCCTTTTTGGGTTTCGCTGTGTGTGCGGTTTCGATTTTTACAGATTTCGTCGCCTTAGCGGCTGGCATCTTTTTCACCGCTATCTTGTTTGCAGATATTAGGGCTTCTTCTACGATTTGGTCAGCATCGATATCTTCACGTAGATGCATGAAGACGGGCGCTCTCAGAAGACCTTGTTTTGTCTTCTCTGAATATTTTATTTCAGCTACTAGTTCTGGCTTGACCCAAGTCGCCGTTTTATCTGTATATTCTTTAGCCACAACCACAGGCGCTTTGCTCACCTTTAAGCTATTCAATTGCTTAGTTAGGCTCTTTAGTAATGTGGTATTAAAGCCGGTGCCAACCTTGCCTGCGTATTTTAGTGTTCCATTTTTTTGACGTTCGGCAATAATCAAGGCCCCAAGTGCTCCTTCTCTAGCACCCGCCCCAGCTGAATAGCCGCAAATCACAAATTCGCTACTGTGATTGTTTTTGATCTTGAGCCAATTGGGCGAGCGCTTGCCTTGACTGTAAGTGCTATCTAATGCTTTGGCGACTATGCCTTCCATTCCCTCTTTAATGGCTGTAGCGTAGGCCTTCTTGCCATCACCTTTGTAAGCCTCAACTACTAGTACATTCTTGTTTGTTTTGACAAAGACATTCTTTTTTAGCTGCAGAAGTCTGTCTTTTAGCGGTGTTTGAAGGAGGCTATCGCTGCCAATTTGCATGATGTCAAAAACATAGTATTTAATGGTTGGGCCGCTAGCATTGGTTCCCTTCGATTTGAGTAGGGAGCGGGCTTGTAAGGCCTCAAATGAAAGCACGCCTTGATCATTGAGGGCGACAATTTCGCCGTCAATAATCATGTTCGATTTTAGCTTTTGCAACTCTTCGACGATGGATGGAAATTTGACTGTTATGTTCATGCCGTTGCGCGATAAAAGCATTACTTGCTTTTCAAATATGTAGGCAATGGCTCGAATTCCGTCAAATTTGGGTTCGAAGACCCAACCCTCTTTTGAAAATGCTTCTGTGGCAAGAGAGGCCAGCATTGGTTGAATTTGCTTGCTTGCTGCTTGCTTAGGGGAGACTTTTTTTGGAATTTTTTCAGGGTGTGGAATAATTTTTGCAGAGCTTTTTTTAGTAGCACTCGTTCGAGCAGACTTCTTAGGCGCATCGGCCGTTACATCCACGTCGTCATTGGCGTAGTCATCATCACCTTTAATAAGAAGCCAATTCTTATCGGTTTCTGAATTGCGTAGCTGAACTAAACTATAGCTACCTTGTATCTTATCGCCGCTGATAATTATCTTGAGCTTACCGCTGGCAACACCTCTGAGCACCGCTTTGCTCATAGCCGCTTTTGTTTGCCCTTTGAGGCCTTCTACAAAGTAGGTACCCTTGTCCCAAATTGCTACCTCACCGCCCCCGTATTCCCCTTTAGGAATAGTGCCTTCGAAAGATGCATAGTCGAGGGGATGGTCTTCGACGTGCACGGCTAGACGCTTTTGACTCGGCGACAGCGAAGGACCTTTTGGAACTGCCCACGAAATTAGACGGCCTTCTGCCTCTAAGCGAAAGTCGTAGTGTAGCCGACTGGCATCGTGCTTCTGAATCACGAACGTCAATGTATTGCTCTGTTTGGCACCCGACTTTTGCGCTTCGCTGCCAGAAGGTTCGCTGGTTTTCTTAAAATTGCGCTTTTGTTGATATGTCTTCAGGCCAGTTGACATGACTTCTCCTCTTTGGAGAAATGCGACTGGGCATGGCCATATTAGTTCCCGCTCCGGGCCTTCTTGGGCCTAGCTTGGAACTTTGATTTCGTTTTACCGTCGAGCCGTCCATCATATTTCTAGCCGATTTTAAACCTGGAGAAATTCAATGGCTCATGCAATGTGGACTGGCACTATTAGCTTTGGCTTGGTATCAATACCAGTAAAAATGCGAGCTGCGACTAGTCGCAAAGGTGTTTCATTTAACCAGCTTCACAACAAGTGCCATACACGCATTCAAGAGAAGCGCTGGTGCCCAGAGTGTGACATGGAAGTGAGCTGGGAAGAAGTGGAGAAAGGTTTTGAGGTGGCTAAAGACGAGTATGTCTCATTTAGTGCCGAAGACTTTGAGTCTTTACCCTTGGCCAGTAAGAATGTACTGGAAGTTGAATCATTTGTAGAGATTGGTGAGATTGACCCAATACAGTTTGAAAGCAGCTACTACCTTGAGCCTGATAAGAAAGGACAAAATTCATATAGCTTGTTACGTACGACTCTAGAGAAAAAGAAACTGGTGGCGGTGGGAAAAATTACACTCCGAACCAAAGAACGGTTGTGTATTGTTCGAGTCTATGAGTCATTCTTACTTGTGGAGACTTTACTTTATCCTGATGAAATTTTTGATGCCAACGAATCTCCGATTGCCAAAGTGACCTCTTCCAAGCAAGAACTGACTATCGCCGAACACCTTGTTGACTTGATGACTAAGCCATTCGACCCCAGCGAGTATAAAGACAATTATAGAGAAGCACTTGAATCGCTGGTGGAGGCCAAGGTTAGTGGCAAGGCCCTGAAGAGTAAAGCGGCCAAGCAGACTGGCAAAGTTGTCGACTTGATGGAAGCGCTAAGGCAAAGTGTTTTGTCTGCGCAAAAAGACGGTTCTTCTAAGAAGTCTACAGCTAAGCCTGCAACGAAAAAGAGCAGCGCAAAAACTGAAGCTAAAGCTCCTTCTAAAATTGCTGCAAAAGGGACAAGTAAAACAGAAGCTAAAACTACCCCTAATGCTGTCGGCAAGAAAACAGCAACGCCAATTAATAAGAAGAGAACAAAGGCGAGCTAGGCTAGAATCAATTTTGTTCTAGGTCAGCGCAAATAGGCTTTGACATTAGTACCTTTCTGCTTCAGGCTTTCGATGCGCGAGAGCAAGAGTTTTTGCAACCTTTATCATTGGCTTTGTTTTCGTTTATACGATATTCACGTTTGGTCTCTAAGCTTAACAACATGGAATATGCAAAAAATGGAATTAAGGTTGTCATCGTTGGTGCTGGGCTGAGCGGCATTGTGTGCGCTCAGGCGTTGGCAGACAAGGGCTTTGAGGTAACTGTTGTAGACAAAGGCCGGCAAGCAGGTGGTCGTTTAGCCAGTCGAGAGCGCCAACCAAGTTTTGACTACGGTGCTCAGTATTTAACTGCTAGCGATTCTTCTTTTAAAGACGTCGTTGCTAACTGGTCTGCGCAGGGTCTCGTTCTCCCTTGGAACGGCCGTTTCGCCCAGGCTGAGAAAGCACGTGCGGGCTTCTCTCTTGTCCGTTCTGTGCCTCACAAAGAGCGTTATGTAGGGGTGCCAAAGATGAATTCTTTTGTCGTCGCCCTGGCGGCTGAACTAACTAAATCGGCAACTTTGCTAAGCCAGCACCGCGTTATTTCTTTACAGACCAACTCTAGCAACTGCTTTTCAGTATTGGGCGAGAAGATCGAGCCAGCTAACGAGACCGTCACTGAAACCTTTATTTTGACTGGCTTTGACTATGCTGTTCTCAATATGCCACCGCCTCAGATTGTGGCATTAATTAGCGCGATTGATACTGCTGGCGGTGCCCTGACCGGCCGACTAGTGACCAGCGAGTCGTTTGATCTAATTAAACAAGTTGAGCTGTCGCCTTGTTTTGCACTGATTGTGCAGCTTGCCTCGGCTCCGGCTCTTGAATATGACGGTATCAAAGTAGCCAATTCGCCCTTAGCTTGGGTGGCGCGCGATAGCTCCAAGCCGCAACGCGCAGGCGAAAATTGGGTCTTGCACGCTAGCCCTCAGTGGTCTAATTCTCATATAGAGGATTCGCTGAGCGATGTAACCGCAGCACTGCTGGCTGAGTTTGCAGTGCTAAATAGGCAAGTGCTTCCAGTGGTGCTATTCGCCAAATGTCACCGCTGGCGCTACGCCTTGCCCCAAAACCCGCTGGCGCTGGGAGCATTGTTTGACAGCGCCAACAAAATTGGTTACTGCGGCGACTGGTGTCAAGGCAATAACATCGAAGCCGCCTACCTAAGCGGCCGCCACATGGCTGAAGCGATAGTTGGCGATTCAGCCCTTGCCGGTTAGCGATCTAGAAGGGGGCTGCGCAGACGCTTTGGATGAGATTCAGTCTGAAGTTCGGTCGCTTCCTCGTCGATGGCCACAGCTTCAACACCGCTTATGGCACCGATGGCACCTAGTTGCTGTAAGACTGCAACCACAACATCATAAGCTGTTTGCAGCTGGTGAAGCTTGTCCATAACTTCGTCATACTGATAGACAACAGCATGAACATCGGCCGGAATGCCTAATTTAGGATAACTTTTAGCGGCCTTAGTATCGATGTGAAGCAGTGTAGGAGCTTGCAACAAGATCAATTCGCGCAACTGCACATCAAGAAATAGCTCTTTTACTTTAGCCGGTGAAGTACCTTGAATCATGAACTTGCCATCGAACAGCTCGTCTTGCACCTGCAAATCTTGCATGCCCAGAGCTTTGCCTAGTTGGTGATGAACTTTTTCTTGGAAAATTGAAAAGGCAAAATCGCAAGCAGGGGGATAGCAAACCAAGACGCTGTTGCTAGTGGCTTTTTTGCCGTGGCGGGCTTCAGGCAAGAACATAACTCTGACGCCGGTGCCTTCGACAGGGATGGAAAGCATGGTCAGTTTGCCTTCGTCTTCACCCGAATCGGTAACAGCTCGTCCGCCTTTTTCGTCGGCGAAATTTCTCCAAACATACTCCCAGCCGAAGAGATCGCTGTGAAACTTCATTATAATTCTCCATGAACGCTGCCATATTTTAGGCAAGAAACCGGTCACTTTGCAAGTCGGTGTATCTAATTTAGTACTTGTGGGCTATTTCTAGGCTAGCTGAAAGAGCCCCCTTAAGCCGCTGGGTGGATAATGAAAGAGTGAGAGATCAAAGTAGGATGAGAAAGTCAAGACAGGCCGCCGTGATGTGGATTCGCGACGGCGTGCTAATCAATCGCATGCCCATAAATGCTGTGGCCTTTGCTTACGCTTACATTCTTAGTTGTCCGCAGGCTGAGGATTCGCTCACAGTCTCAAGCCTGGTCAATTTTGCTTTTGAGCAGTCAGGCAGCTCATGTCTTGAGAAAATGGCATTACTCCGCTCTCAAAGTGGCTCTGGGGTTGGTTCTGGCATCGATATTGAGGCCGCCTCGCGGCTCTACAATCAGTTAGCCAGCGAGGCTGCTCATTCTGCTAGCTATTTTGATGGAGCTTTGGATCTACTAAGATGGCTTAGAACTTGCAAAGCAAGCAGCTTCATCACTTCTGCTGTGGAACAAGAGGTACTAGATGACTGGGCCCGAAGCGCTCAGGGACGTAAGGTTTCTGGTAAGCCTGGCTTGATTACAGAGATTCTTGGGCGCCGCCCCAATTTTTGCAAAGGAAGAGATCACTTTCAGTATGTCAGTGACTGGCTTACTGAATCATTCCCCGAGCCTGAAACAGTCAAAACTATTTACTATATCGCCGATGCCGTTAGTGAAATCAGGCAGGGCCGTGAGTTCTCGGATGAATTCTCAATTGTGCCAATTGGTTTTGCCAATCACATAGATAGCGGGCAAATTCAAGCCGCAGCTGACTTGGTTCAGAAGAGTCTAGAGAAGCTAATTGCATCAGGTAAAGTAGATGTTGCTTCACCTCAGCCGAGTTTCACCCTAGACGCTAGCCAGCTTGAGCTGCCCTCTGCCGCAGCTCTAGTGGCTAACTTGCGTCAGGCCGGTGCGGCTCAGGTAGTGCGAAATTTTGCTGAGCTGCGAGCGGCTCTCGACCCGCAACACGCAATCTTTGCGTTACATGGTAAAAATTTGAAAGCACGACCAATGAAGCCTATAACTATGGTCCTTTGGGCCTTGGCTCTGGTTACTACCGGACTTGCGTGTTATTTCTTGGGTGGACTGGCCATCGGTTTTGATCGGGGTACTCCGCAACTAATCGAGTATGCCACTGATATTGTTGATACTAAGCGTCTGCGCTTTGCCGATAAGAATGGTCAAGAACGTGAAATTGATTATGGCTGGCGTGAAGTAAGAAAGATTTACCTAGACAATGAGCTTGTCACTGGATTTCCGCCAGATACCGTGGAAGCTGCCAAAGTAGAATCACCATTTCAGTTTGACAGTGAGCAGATGGGTCTTCGCTGTCATGCCACCACTCAGCTCAAAGACGGGCGTATTTTCATTAGTGGTGGTGTGCGCAATGAGCATTCTCCATGGCCTGTCCCGGGCGGGTCACCTGAGTCTTTTAAATCAAATCAAACCTTTTTCTATGACCCCAAGACCGCCACCTATTCTAATGGTCCAAATCTTGTGCTGCCTCGTGCCGGGCATACGATGATCACGCTAAAAGACGGTCGTGTCCTTATTGCCGGCGGCGGATGGCCGAATGGTTCTGCCAATATTCTTGAAGTTGAGATGTTTGATCCGAATTTAAATTTGATATCTCCAGCAGGGCATTTAGGCGTGCCGCGAGAGAATTATGGAACTGCTCAGTTAGGCAACGGTAATGTTCTGTTCGTTGGGGGCCGCACAGCAGACTCGTATAGCGATGCTGCGGAACATTTGACCTCTACTATTGAGCTGTACGATCCGCGCACCGGCGGATCTACTTTGGTCGGCCAATTGCGCTATGCAAGAGAAAATCCTGATATTTGTGCTACTGGGGATAGTGGCGCCTTAATTGTGGGTGGTACCACCGATGCATTTTGCGACGATCCGAGCGATGCGAGAATAAAGGTCGTTGAATATTATGACGGTAAAACAAGCAGCGCTTCTCCGGTTTATCACACGCCGTCTTTGAATGAGTTATTTTTCCGCTTAGTGCGCTTTAGATTGAGTCGCTGAATTTGGCGTTGACCAACTAATGCAGCGGGGCAAAAATTGCTTGGTCGTTGCCGTTGATTTTTTCTCTGCCTTTGGCAATCAGCTTTGTGTGAGGAAAGACTTTGCTAATGGCTGCTAGCTTGGCTGGTTCATAGACCCTCTGGGGAAGCATCACTAATTTTAGCGGTAGGTCTTTGAGCTGAGCCAGACCAGTAAGTGAGACACTGGTACCAAATAGTTTGAGCGTCTTCAAATGCTTCAAATTTACGAGGTATTTGATATTTTGGTCGTTGACGGTTTGATTACCCGAAATATCTAAATCGATTAGGTTGGTGCACTTGGCTATGCTCTTCATTGCTTGATCGTTCGGGTGGCAGCGACCGACATCAAGTTCTGTTAGATTTGGATATCCGCAGAAACATTCGTAAGCTTCAGGTACTAGATCGTTCAATGGAATGTTGATTGCGCGCAGCTTCTTTAGGTTAGCTAAATCTTTGAATGCTTTGCCCTTTGCCAGTGTTGAAAACATAGTTAGGCTTTCGAGATTGACTAAGTTTTTCGCTTGAGAGAGGCCAATATCGGTTACTTCTGAGCGGTCAAGGTTTAACTTCTTCAAACCAGTTAGGCCAGCAACATGTTTCATAGCCTTGTCGCAGAGCCCATCTTCAGCGTCGTCGAATGACGAGAAGCGCATGCGAATAGTGTCTAAGCTGTCTGGCGGAATATCTTTCAGTACTTCGGGGTGGAGAAAGAACAGATGATTGGCATCGAGGGCGTATTGGTATTGGCTGTTAAAACGTATGGTGCCTTGAGCCGGGCCTAATGGAGTAAATTCGTTAACTCCTTGGTGCGGTTGCCTGACTGTTAGTGTTCCTATTGAAAAACTTCTAGGGAAATTTACGACTAGTAAGGCTTTTGTTGCTGCTTTTGGCGC
The DNA here is from genome assembly GCA_021732025.1 of Candidatus Obscuribacterales bacterium. Taxonomy (GTDB): domain Bacteria; phylum Cyanobacteriota; class Vampirovibrionia; order Obscuribacterales; family Obscuribacteraceae. Next base: position 24,003 of record JAKFVU010000060.1, read on the forward strand.
GGCATTTGGTGTTGCATTAGGTATTGCATTAGCGGGCCAACATAAGCCAAGGGCAATTGGGTAAAAAAGTAAATTTGTGAAAGCAAGGCTAAGCGCGAATTTTTGTAGGGTTAGCTGTAGAACCACTGCTCGGCCCTCAAAAGTTCAACAGCGATTTCTCTAATGCGAATAGCGAAGGCAAACTGTGTTTGCTCGTGATGAGTTAGAGTCTCAATTAGCTGCTCGCCACTGCTACCGCGTTTGGGATATTTTAGCGGAACATTCCAGAAAGGTAGGCGCCCTGGGCCAGGCTCAACCAAGCCTGTTGGCCTGGGGCTGAAAGGAATATCGCCGTACTCGTTTTGCCATTCTTGCAGTATTGCGCCCACTCTTTCCATTGAGCGGTTGCGATATTTGTGACCGGTTTCGGAGCTAAAAGCCGCATCAGTATGAAAGACATCGGGTTGTTTTTGCCGGGCGCGCTGCATGGCTAGTTCAACTCGCTCACTGCCAGTGATCAAATGAAGGCTGTCTCTAGGACCAACTGTCACCCCGCTCAGTAACTCTGTCATGATACGCAGGACGCGGATGACTGCCATTTGTGTGCGGCGAATGCCTGATAGGGCGAGGTTCTTAACCTCTGGCAGTAAGATATTGAACGAATCAGCGAAGCTCGACATGGCAGATTCAAGTGAATCATATATGGTGGCATCTTCAAACATCGATTCTGTTGCCGGACCCCGAATCAAAGCAATTTTTGCGAAGCCGTCCGGGTTGTTGTAGTTGATTGAATGGTCACCAGCAATAAGCGCATGTGCTATTTTCGAGCCTTCCACGTCCGGGTGGGGCACGTACCATTCATCAATTGCAATGAGTTTGAGAATTTCGTGTTCTTCTTGTGAGAAGTTGATTAAGCCAAGATCTTCGGTGAGATGATGTTTGTCGAAGGGGTTTTTGATTTTATTGTGAATAGAGCAAATCAAATGTTGATTGCGATTGCGCAGCGGATCTGGGCTAGCAGGGCTAAACTTAAAGCGCTCAAATGAGTCGAGGTTGAGTTTTCGGCTGAGCATTATGGCCACAGTATTGGCCATGAAACTTGGGGGCGCTATCTGGTGCTGCTTGATGGCAAGAACAATGCGTTCTACCGATTTCATACATTCGTCACTGTCATCCCACAAATACGAAAGAGCCTGAGCTGCTGCTTGGGAGCCGTGAATGTTGTGGATAATAAAATTGCCACGAGTCTTTACTGCATCTGAGAAGATTGAGGCGATGATGGCATCGCGCATTTCATCAGAGCTTAAATGGAGAATTTTCGATGCTTCATAGACTTGATCTAGTTCTGCTCGAGTGTGTTTCCAATTCATGTTCCACTGATAGCCGCGGTGAGCACCATCGGTCTCAGCTGTTTCAAGTTTGAGATAAGCTTCGCGGACGAGGGTCAAACAGCGCCAGATGATGTCTTTGTCTGGGCGTTTCAGCAGCGATTCTGATTCGATTTTGTGATAGACATTAGTTACCTTGCCGTCAGCGCAAAGCACTGGCACATCGGCAAGATCGGCGCGGAGAGCTGATAAAGAGCGGCTTTCGTCGGCGAGGGGCGGATAGAGTTCTTTCCATTTGCCATGGTCAGAAAGCTCAAGCATCCTTGAGGCACTGCCGATGGCCATAGGCTCAACAGTTTTCTTTGGCGATTTGCTTTCTTTCTTCGGGCTAGATCTGGCCATCAGTTCAATTATCTCCAGCTTTTTTCAAGCTCATTTATCAGTTGATTAAATCGTTTGACCTCGATCAATAATCCATTTGATACTTCGTCTCATTCCCTCTTCTAATGCTATTTGTGGATTGTAACCCAGTTCAGTTTGAGCTAAATCGATTTTACAGGCAATGTTTTTGTTCATTTCTGATAGGACGTGGAATTTTTGGTGGTAAAGTCCAAAGCCCTGTAAGGTGCTGTCAACAATATATGCCACGTCGCTGGCCAAGTCAGGCAAGTGCATTCGTTTATGGCTGCATTTGATTTGAAAGTCGTTTTCTAGTACTCGCTCGACAGTGTCTACGATCTCATTCATCGTGTAAGGCCGCTGGTCGGCTATCCAGTAGGTTTTTCCCTTGGCCTGGTCAACTTGCTCACAGAGTAGGAGGCCCTGGCAAATATTGTCAACGTAGGCCATTGAGCGTAAGTTCTCGCCGCTACCAACAATTGGCATTTTGCCGCTTTTAATCATCGAAAAGAAGGTAGTTTGACGCAGCGGCTGCCTCGGACCATAGAACCACGGGGGTCTGATTATGACAGTCTCAAGGTTGCTTTTGCGGCCAGCCGCATTGACCAGATCTTCTGCCATTTTTTTTGAACGGCCATAGTGCATATAGGGGTTGTATGGCGATTTTTCGTCAAAGAGGGCAGATTCCTGACTACTGGTGTTACAGCCAATGGGAGAGTTCGATGATACGTAGATAAAGCGCCTGACTCCTGCATTTATTGCCGCTGTGAGCATGCGCTTGGTGCCTTCGACATTGACATCGTAGAATTCTTGGCGACCGCGGCTGGGGTGTATGACGCCAGCCACATGAAAAACTGTGGCACCTCGGGCGTCGGCGTAAAGTGCTTCGAGCCCTTCGCCGCTAGCCAAATCGCCCTCCACGAATGTGAGTGCTCCGCCCAGTGCAGAAAGTTCTTGGCTCTCGCTATTTTTGCTATTTTTGAGGCAAAGCGCCCGCACGGGCCGCTGTGAGTTAAGCAGAGCTTCAACAAGGTTAGAACCGAGCCAGCCTGGCACTCCTGTGACAATTGCGAGATCTGGCATTTAGTGTCCTCTGTGTAGTTCGGCAAAGTGCAGGGCATTGCGGCGTGCCAGGGCCATGATTGTTCCTTGTGGGTTGATGCCTGGTGAGTCTGGCAGCATGCTGGCATCATTTACGTAGAGATTTTCAAAGCCGTGAATTTTACCAAACGAATCGGCTGCGCAATGTTCGGCTTTTTCGCCTATAGGGCAAGTGGAGAAAGCGTGGACGGTCGTCAGGCTCAAGAGTGAACGAGGTAGATTTTCATCAAGCCAACGGACGGCATCTAGCTCGGAGCTTATTTTAGGTAGACCCTGCACGCAGGGATAGACCTCCTTTGCTCCAGCCGAAAGCAATAGGGATGAGAGCCTTGCAAGCCCCTGGCTGAGGTGGCGAATGTCGACATCAGAAAGTTCGTACTTGAGCACAGGGTCACCGTCGCCTAAAGGAGAGGTGCGAACAGTACCACGCCCGGTGCCACGTACTGCTACATAATAAGTAGCCATGCGTTTATAGTTTTGAATGACATTTTGATTGTCTAGCCAGTTGTCGCCAAGATTGAGCGCTAGATGCCCTACCGAGAAGAAAGAGCCGCCCAGTGATATATCAGGCCAAAATTCTTTCACCTGAAGAAGCGGCATAACACTGTGTTGAGCATTTATTTCTTCGTCGAACAGAGCTGAAACTTTGAGCATTGGATGAATTTGGAAAGTATCACCAATGTGCTCTTTGATTCCGCTTTTGCGCAATAATCCTGGTGTTTGGGTCGGCCCAGCACAGACGAAAATGTGATCGGCGTCTATGCGCACCAGATCGCTGGTGCTGTCAGGCTTGTGAATTTCAGCCAATACACCAGTGATTTTTCCTCTTGATTTTAGTAATAGTTTGGCCTTGCAGCCGGTGATAAACCTTGCTCCTTTTGCTTGGGCATCGGGAATGAGATTGAGGCTTACTCCTTGCCTCGCTCCTTTGGGGCATCCGGCTGAACAGGTATTGTTATTTTCGCAACCGCTGGCAGCACGTTTTACTTCTTGTCCAGACCATTGCATGGCTTCAACACCGCGGTGAAAAACCTCTGTTGATTTTGGCCATGGGCCCGGATGGAGGCCGACGGAGAGAATTTTTTCTGCCCACTCAAAGTGCTCAGCAAGGGCATCTTGGGTAAAGTCGGCCAGATTGAATTTTGCTTGCCAGCGCATTAGGAACTCTGGCGGTAGACGATGCCAGAAACCGCTATTAATCTCAGTACTGCCGCCCAGTGTGCGTCCTTCTACATAACCGATAGGCACGCTTCCCATGATTGGCATGATGCCACGGTTGCGGTAGAGTAGGCTCATGGCTTTGGTAGGAAGTTGGCCATAGTCGGCTAGAGTGTGCCGTTCACCTTCTTCTAGGACAACAACCTCGAAGCCCTGTTCGGCTAAGACATTGGCGGTAGTAGAACCACCGGCGCCACTACCGATGATCAAAATTTGCACCCTTAGGGGCTTGTTGCTCTCTAGCTTCTCTTTGGTGGTATCTACTTTTTGAGCGGTCATTGCTTTATTTTTGAACCTGATGGACGTGATTTGCAGTTGTTTTATTTAGGCTTTGGTACTTGATTTGAATTTTTCGGAAGAGTCGTTGGATTTGTCCAAAGCTGCTACCACTGCCGGGTGTTCGAAAAAGGCAAGTAGCGCCAGGCTTCTCAGTGGCTTGAAGAGCTTTCGTGCCAGGCCGATAGGACCGTATGACCAGGCGTTTATGACTTTCGCTTGCCTGGCGCTTGATAGATTTTCAAAAGGACAGAGATTTGTGGCTATTGTCAGTGCACGGAAGGCGAGAATGCCTATCTTGAGGAGAAAGCGCAAGAAAGATGGCAGAACGCTTAGCTCTGAGCAGACGAATTGGGTGGAATAGTTTATTGCGGCAGCTCTTTCTTCTGCTGTTATGGCGAGGGAACCGGTTGGCACTGACGAGCCCACTACAGCAAGCCAAAATGGGGTAATCTTGAAACAGTGATTGGTGCGCTTCTGGGTTGGAACTGAGGTTATGACAGCCATAGCATCATTAGCCTCTGGCAAATTCGTGATTGGTTTAGCTTCCCAGGCGAGAGCGGCTGTAGTGCCCAACTCTAGGCCGTAACGAGCCATGGCAATGACGCCCCAGACAGTCACTGTCGTGTAGAAGACTAGGTGAACAACCACTGCGTACGACAGTGCTGTTGAATCAGATACTTGACCAATGCTGTCGCTCAAAAATGGCATGTTGGAGAACTGGTAAGTTTGTTGATAGGCCTGAGCAACGGCTTGCGGAGTACTTCCTGGTAGGATATTTAATGGCAGTTGCTCGCTGCCAGTCACCGCCAGTAGTGCGGTTTTGCAGCAGATATGATAAGTGCCGATATAACCGGGGCTAGATGGAACTAGAATGCCGAGATTAGTAAATGCCATCACTGCTATGGCTTTAATCAGCCTGATGGGCAGATTGAAGCAAGGCATGATAAGGGCAAACATCAGACCTTCGATTATCCAAATAAAAAAGCTTGTGATCAAAACCGAAAGCGCGGTAGGAGCGTCGCGTAAACAACTAAGACCTCTCGTGACTTGGGTAACCAAGGCTAATGCTCTATTGTGCCATTTGCGACCGAGGTGAAGGCTGAGTTGAGAAGCGAGCGATAGAGACAGTTGCGGTGCAAACGCTAGCATCAATACCGCAGGCATTGCGCAGCCAAATAGCAGACCAGCGACAAGTGCAGCCGGTTTCAACCATTGGTCTGTCGGCGTGACAAAAATGGCTAGAACAAAAAGCGAGAGGATGGTTAAGCCATCTAGAAGTCTCTCAAGGAAGGTTACTGTCAGTGACAGGGCATAGGGAAGGCCTGTCCTCTCTGCCAGCATCCCCGCTCTGGCAAATTCACCTAGTCGAGCTGGCAAGATGTTGTTGGTGGCATAACCCACAGCGATGATGTTACTCGCGGTGCTCACCGTCAAGCTCGCTTCTGTGCTGACGAGTTGTTTCAGTCTCACTCCTCGCAACAGCATGCCAATTAAGTAAGTGAGTACTGCCAGAGGGAGCCACGGTAGCCAGGTGGCTGATGAAAATGCATCTCTCACTAGCGGCCATTTAATCTGCTGAGCGGTCATGACAAGCAGCAAGAGGCTGATAATAAAGCCGCCAGCGACAATCGCTCCTTTCGACTTGATCATTCTGGTAAGACTTACCGAGCTGCCCTCGCCACCCTGGCTTGAGCTTTCGGACGAAGAAGGGTCATTCATCAAAGATTGCAACCGTGGTCATAATTACCTAGCAACTAGTAAACATAGAGCCTGCCAGCTAAAATCTTCCCAGAATCGAGCTAATTAACTCGGCAAGATTAAAGTATGTCTGAACAAGGTACTACTGAATTAAATCTAGCAATAAGAATCTTACTCCAAGGATTTAAATGGACGAGTCTACTCTGCGAATCTACTTCCGTCGTGTGCTGGCTGTGCCACCGGGTGCTTCTCGCAAAGTTTTGAGAGCTGCGCGTGACCGGCGAGCGGCCTTGTGGCGTGAAAAGATGCTTGCAGCCCCAGCTGATCAGAAGCAATTGAGCGAGCAGCGACTGTCGATTACGAACATGGCTTACGACGCCCTAAGTGATTCAGTACGTTTCAAGGCTTACTTCACCCGCATGCAAGCAGGGGTTGAGACTCTGCCTGAGCTTGAGGAATTGTTGGCTGGTTTAGGCGAATCAAGTCCCAAGCCCCCGCCACAGCGCGTTGTCGAAAAGCGCTTGGCTGCGGTGCACGAGCGCATGCAGCGTATCCAGACACTGATTGAGAGTGCTATTCGACAGTCTGTTGAGGCCGAATCGAAGCGCTTACAAGTGAATACAGTGCCTGATTCGGACGATTTCTACAATGCTGTTTTTGCAGCAGCGAGAGCTAGCGGTGAGCAGGTGCGCGATGATGAAGTGGCTGCTGCTGCCAAATCTAAGATCGATTTAGACGAGCACTGTATTGGTGAACTTGATGCTCTGATTACAGATACGTCTGAGATGGCTGCCCATAAAGCTTATGACAAACTAGAAGCACAGGTGGCTATCAATGAGCCGGCTCAACCTGCTAATCGCTCGGTGGCACTAAGTCTCAGTCTGCTTATTCTGGTTTTGGTATTCGGCGCTGCTTACTTTGCTCTCAATCGAGACCCCGGAGCTTTCTTTGCCAGTAACTCACCTAATGCAGCAGCTGCTCTCACTGCCGCGGACGCCGAGGCCTGCGAACGAGAGGTGACCAAACATGTTGAGGCAATTGAGGATGCCAGAATCGCTAGTGGTGGAGGTCTCATTGCTCCAGCTGGTGCTGCCGGCCTTGGTGGTAGCGCCAATGATGTCACTGAGGACGGTCAAACTCTCTACCATGATGGCATTAAAGAAGCGATCTCTGGTGACAAAGCCAAAGCTATGTCTAACTTCGAGCAAGCTTATAAGGCGAGCCCTAATTTAGTACTAGCTTTGTACAATAAGGCTGCGCTACTTGCTATTGCTGGGCAGACAACTGAGGCTATTGCTTGTTACTCAGAGGTGCTTAAGGCTAAACCAAATTTAGCTCAAGCATATTACAATCGCGGCCTGGCTCATCAAAATTTAGCATCACAGGTGGTGTCGCTTCATGGTTCTGCTTGGCGCCAAAACTCTGCAGCGGAGTTGCAAAAAGCAATTGCCAACTATGACAACTGCCTCAAAATAAATGCCCGCTGTGCTCAAGCTTTCTATAATCGCGGTTTTGCTTATTATTGCTTAGGTCAATTTGATCAGGCCTTTCTCGATTTTGAGAAGGCTCAGAATCTTTTGCCAATGCTCGAGGCCGCTAATTTCAATAAGACTGTTGTTGCTGCCATTTTGAAGAAGCCGGTAAAGCCCATTGCTAGCGCACCGCCTAGCGCTCCAATCGGTCCGGTCGGTCCGCCCTGGCAGTAGAACTAGTCAAAAAAACAAAGCAAATATCAAAGCAAATCAAAACCGAACTAGCTAAGTACTATTTCTGAGCACGCTTTTGCAGAATTGCTTGAGAAGCGCCGCCGTGTTGATTGCCTTTAGCATCTACGAATGCCCAGTCTTCGATGTCGGCGACCGGCACAGTAACAGCCATTCCGGCCTTTACATTGGGTAGATAAACAGAGTCTTTTTCTAAGTGGCCGACGACCCTGTCGTCATATACTTTATCGACTTCGATCCACTTAAATTCAGATTTCTTGTCATCGTAGAGGCACGAATTAATGGCAAACTTCTCGCCTTTTTGTTTGACGTTGAAAGCCTCAACAAATTCTTTCCAGTTTGCTTGAGCATCGGCTTTAACTTTAGCCAGTTCTGGATCTACTTTCTTGCCATTGACGAAACCTTCGGGCGCCTTCGGTGCTGGTGGTTGAGCTGGCGTGCACGCTGAGAGCGAAACTGTTGCCAAAGATAGCACCGCTATCAATGAAGATGTAAACGGGTTGGCGGAAATATAGGATTTGACCCGACCGTAAAAATTGGCAGACATAGTTTCTCTCAGCGCATGGAACTCCAAGATTGTAGCAGGCAAATTGATGATGCGCCTACGGATGGCCATTATCAATTTGCCTGCTACAACGCTATTGCTGCTCGAAATCGAGAATCAATTTTCTGGCCGCTTCGTTGTTGGTCGTCAGTTTTCCATCCGGTCGCCTAATAATTTTTGCTTTGCCGGATTTGTCGAGACCATAGGCAAGGTCTATATCTTCTTGATCTTTTTCTTTCATAAATTGGTAGAATACTGGCGTTTTAACCAGTAGCTCCTTTCGGCTGCTGGCGCTCTCTTTTAGCATTGCCATACCTTCTGCAGCCATTTCTACTGGATTGTCAAAATAGAATGTAGGTGGGCGAATCTCTGCTTTCGCCGCCATTTCAATGTCGTCCAACACGCCGTCATTGTCATTGCCTGAGTCTTTCGTCTTTATCGGGCTACCGCTCTTGTCAATTTGCTGCCAGCCGCCTAACTCGTTGTCGTGACGATAGAGCTTACCGTCTTTGCTTCTGATGGCCCAAATTGTTTCGTCTGTGCCCGGTTTGAGGAAGGCATCGAAACCGCAGCGCTGAGAAAATTGAACAAGTCGTTTCTCTTCGTCAATGCCAAGGCGAAATTGTGAATTGTGAGAAAGCTCATGAAGCACCATATGGCCATCGATTCCGCCTTGCCATGCGAAGTTTTCACCTGTTTTTACTAGGGTGGCTCCTATGCCTCCGGGAGCAACGTAAATGGCTGGCTTGTCTTCTTTATCACTATGTCTATAGGTGGCAACTGCGCCATGATCATCTTGGTAAAGTGAATCTTTGAGAAAGTAAAACTTAACCCCGTCTTTGCCATCTTTGGTGAGCTGAGATGGTGTAGCGCGCTCCATTAGACCTTCGATGCTATACAGCTCGCTGAGATATGGCGCTCGGGCGTGTATCATTTTGCCATGCGAAACCGTGCCATCAGGGGCAATGGCAACTTGGCCAACGACTTCTTCTTGCTCTTTGCTGAAACGTAGCTTGTAATCAGCCTTTAGCTGCAATTCTTTGGCTGCTGTTAGGTGCTCAATCTGTTTTTCTGCTCGGCTTAGGCCTTCGCGGCTATTTTCAGAAGTTAAAACATCAATGTTCGAGTCGCCGCTGCGCACTGTATAAGTGAGCTGCTTACCGGCCGCATCTTGAGAAATAAGTACTTGGTGTTTAAGAGCAAACGAATCTTTGGCAAGTTCGAGCTGCTCTCGTTCTATACCATCAGAAACACTAGGATTTCGTGTTCCGATTGCTTCTAGAGCTAGTGCAGAGCGCGCTGAGTCGGCAGCTAATGGGCTGAAGTCTGAATTCTTCGAATCATCGCTAGAGCGGTCGGAGGACCCTTTATGGCTTGTCATTGATACTTCATACCCTTCTGCGCTCAAATGAATCTCTAGAATAGCGTAAGGGAAATTAAGTAAAGCGTGATACCACTTTTAGAACCTTCAGAATTTGTTCTTTTAAGGGCCTGCGGTGAGCTGACGATGACTTTGTTGCCATTAGTGCGTCATAGTTCGCGATAAAACTATCGTAGCTTTCTGCTAGCATTTCGTCGTTTGAATATTTTGGCTGCCAGCCGAGCTGCTTAAGCGGCTCTACGTCAAAATAGAAGTCTTCACCATAGGTGAGGTAGTGCCACGGGGCAAGGGGGCTGAGTTTGACTGAGTCTAGCGCTTGCAGTGTGCCGACAGTTAGAGCGCTAGGGAGCCGTTTTACCTTGGCTCTACTGCCTGCGTGATTGACGAGATTTTCGAGGCAAATACCAATTTCGTTAAAGCGGTCGGTGCCGACGTTGTAGAGGCCTGGCTTGTTCAATTCGACGAGCATCAAATAGCAGTCGATTAGGTCTTGGGCGTGTAAAAATTGAATTTTGTTCTTGCCTGAACCAATCACGTAGATGTTGATGTCGCTTTTGATCCAGTCGAATAGAATTTGGAAGATGCCAAGCCTGCCGTCGCCAATTATTGTGCGAGGACGCACCGCAATTAGTGGCATGCCTGCTTGCTCCGCAATTGCGCGAGCGGCCAGTTCACCGTCTAGTTTGCTCACTCCATATATTTCCACAGGCTTGGTGGCTGTGTTGTTTGATATGGGGCAGGGAGCGCAGCCAAAAATCGCTGACGAACTGGTATGAATGAAACATTTTACTTTGGCTTTCACAGCCTCTTCAGCAACGATTTTAGTACCCTCGACATTGACTTGGCGAAATAGATCGCCAGACTTTGTCAGGGGTACAAGTGCTGCTGTGTGGTGAACAATATCGACGCCTTGCATTGCAGCGGCAACGCCGTCTCGATTGAGCACACTGGTCTTAAAGAATTTTGCTTTCGCTGGCCGCTGCTCGTCTTCCCAGATGTCGAGAATGCTGACTTCTTCGCCTTTGGCAAGTAGATGTATGGCGATTAGATTGCCAAGAAAGCCAGATCCGCCCGTTATTAGATGTCTCATGGCATTTTTGTTGCTACTATTACATGGTTATTCTGGCAGCTCGGACGGCAATTCGGATAAATTTGGGTTGAACATTTGGACATTATTTTGCCATGGCCGATTTGAACAAGGTGTTTGATAGAAGTCGCAGATTTACCCTGCGGCTCCCGGGCTCAACAAGTAATTTGGGACCGGGCCTAGATTGTATTGGCTTGGCTCTCAACATCTATAGCACCATGTCGTTTTTTGTGTTGGACGAAAACGATCCGGGCATACCTTTGATTACTTTTAAAGGAAGTATTGCCAAGAGCAGTCTGGCGCAGGAACAAGGAAAACTTACCTACACCATATTGAGCAAGCTTTGGCAGCGGGATCATGACTTGCTACAAAGGGTGCGCATTCTCGTTGACTCGGAGATTCCATTAGGCGTGGGGTTGGGGTCTAGTGCCACAGCCATTCTCGGCGCACTCTGGGCGGCTAGCGTATTGAAAGATCGTATTCCTAGCGCTCCAAGTCTTCTAGCTGAAGCTAGTTTACTGGAAGGACATCCTGAAACCCTCGCCGCTTGTTTACTGGGAAATATGGTGGTATCTAGCCCTTCATCATTTACATCAAGTAAAAATATAGTTACTCAACGTTTAAATTGGCCTAAAGAGTGGCACATGCTGGTTGTTTCGCCCCAGTATAGTCTCACTACGACCAACGCCCGATCCGTTCTTCCGGCTGAGGTCAAAATGGCCGATGCAATTTTCAATGTGCAAAAAGTTGCCTCTCTAGTGGCTGCTGTTGCTAGGCGAGATGAATCAGCGTTTAAAGATGCTCTCGATGACCGTTTGCATGAGCCATATAGAGCCCAGTTAGTGCCAGAGTTGGCAAAACTGCGCCGCGAGCTGATGAACGAGCCAATTATGGGCTGTACCCTTTCTGGTGCCGGTTCTTCAGTGCTGGTAATAGTGCATGAAAAGCGTAAGGCACAAGTGAAGGAGCGATTAGACTATTGGATTGCAACTGAGACAAAGCCTCCTCGCATACTCGACTGTCAAGTAGACGATCAAGGCATTCAAGAGCTAGATCTATAGACTAAGTAACTTGCTCAGGTCGGCAACGTCTTTATCGCGGCCTAAAATAGTCTTATAGGCAATCAGTTGGTCAAGGGGCTGAACGCTCACCTTGAGTCCGTGAAACGGCATTAGCTGCGCTTTTTTTATGTCTACAACATGCGGCACCCATTGCCCTTTGTGACAAATTTGTTGGGCCTCTATCTGATTAATATCAACCTCTATCTCGTCAATCTTTAGATCGAGCATCACAAGTTGGAATTCGTCATCTTGATAAAAGCGCAGCGGTGTGACGATGTGCTGGCGAAGCAGATATGCAACTAATTCGATATGAGCGCGTGGCATCTCCAAATCTATGTCGTGAAGGGGCCATTTTGAGCCGTGAATGTTACCCGCGAGTCCGCCTGTGAACTGATATGGCACCTTGTGCTCGTTTAATAGAGTAACGAGACGTTTGACTACTTCGAGCTGCTCACTGCTAATTGTTGCTCGCTCTGCCATTTCTTATTAACGTTCTTCTGCTTGCTTGTCGTGCACATTCGCTAAATTATTAGTAAATTTGGTGCATTTTAATGGTTGATGTAATTTGCTTCGAAGTTTGTGTGTGCATGCTTTAAGAGTCTGAACTCCGAATTGCGCACCCATGTTAACCCATTTTTCGTCTTTCTGCTTGAGGCTGTAAAGCCTTGCTGTGACTGGTTCTGCTTGTTCGGTCTTGGCTTGCCCGGTGGTCGAGATTGAATGCGAGTCGATCTTGTTTCTTACGCTGTTTAACAGGAACGGTCACTTCTCGATCACAACGTGAGCGTAACGTGAAGATTGGGTGGTGTTGAATGCTCGGCACCAACACAGGGGGCCTAAGGGAGGCTGACAATGAAAACAGATGCGAAACGGTATACGGAACCTGACACTTCAAAATTTGAGCTGGCTAGCGGTCTGCTCCATCGGCTTTGCAAGCATGCCGATACAAAAGTTAGACTGCATCTAGCAGAGAATAGGCACACACCAATCGAGTTGCTCATAGTCCTTAGCTATGACAGCAGCCCGGCGGTGCGACTAGCGGTGGCTGAGAATGCAAGCTCTCAACTCTGCTTGATCGAACGTGCAATTGATGATGTCAGCGTTGATGTGCGCTATGGGCTTGCGGAAAACCCGCACTTGCCCACGCATTTGTTAGAAAAGTTGGCAGATGACGAGAACCCTTACGTTGCCTGTCGCGCCGAGCGCACCTTGGCTAGAGTGTTGAGAGAGTGCATCGCACTCCAATGCTCGAAAAATAGTTGCCTATCCAGCTAAATGACTTGAGAACAAGTCTTTTATTGTAATAGATAAGGCTTTCAACAACATAGACTGGTTCTATTTGTTGGCTGCTCTTAGCCACTGCAATGTGTCTGCTTCGGCGTGATGCAAGCTGTGATTGGCAATTTGCAAGTAGATATCTATTGGCAGGGAGAATCCAGCTCCTTTCCACTAGGTATCTGCGCCACCCGCGAGGGCCAATCAGTGATCTACGAATTTGGTCGTTTGTAGATCGCTGTATTGGCTCTCATTAGTAGTTTGAGTGTGAAATTTGGCGGATAGCTGCTGGCAGAGGCTATATGGCACTTTTCAGTAAAATTTTGTCTTGACTCAGAACAGCCTTTTTTGTTTCCAAATTGCTTTAATCTTGACCAGTAAAATCTCTTCAATTGCGGCCATAGCCCAGGTTCTGGCCTTTGATTATTTCCCTGCCATGAATCTGGTGCTATTTTGTGCCAAACTGGTGCGTTGTCAATTAATTTAGTTGGCAATGCGTTAGTACCAAGGAGGTTCGCCTTTTGATTAATCGTGCCGCAAGGTTTGTTTTAAACCTTTCACTAAGTTTAGGGCTGGTGTCAGTGGTGGTGCCAAGCGCCATGGCACAGAAGTCTAAAGTTTCAACAGCTAGCACGGCGAAGACTCTTTCACTTAGTTCTCGTACCTCGCCCCACGCTTTTCGCGACCGTCTGTTTAAAGGCAAATTGTCTTCTGATGTGGTCGCCGCCGAAAAGTTGTTACTTGATGGCAAATATGCACAAGCACAAGATGCCTTTCGCATTGCTGTAAATAAGAATTCGAAAGATACTGCAGCTCTCACTGGACTCGGATTTGCACTTGTTCAGCAGTACAAACTTGACGCTGCCGATGAGCAGTTTGCAAAAGCATTAAAGGTAAATAGCAAGACACCATTGGCTTTGGTTGGTCAATCCATGGCAAAGCTTTATCGCCTACAGTCATCTTCTATGACCGTAATATCACAAAGACAGGCAACTCTGGTATCGGCTGAGGCTTTGTGCCGTCAGGCTCTTAAATTGGATCCTAAAGCAGCAGAAGCATATATTGCGCTTGGTTTGGTGCAACGAGAGCAAGGCCGTTTGAAAGACGCAAGAAACAGTCTCTCGATGGCGATCAAGCTTGATCCCCAATATAGCTCGGCATTTGTTCAACGCGGTTTGATTGACCTGAAACTCGGCGATACCGCAGCAGCGCTTACTGATTTTGGTTCTGCCATCAGCTTGCGTTCCGATAATGCCGCTGCTCACTACGGTCTTGGTAAAGCCTATTTGGCTCAGGGAATGCTTGATGATGCTTACAAATCATTGAACACTTCTATATCATTGAACAACAATAGCGCTCCTGCACACATTGCTCTTGGTGATGTCTATCGTCTGCAGAACAATCGTGTTGCTGCAGTTAAGGAGTATCAAGCCGCAATCTTGATCAAGGCGGAGAGTGATGAGGCTTATCTGCGCATGGCGGATATCAGAGAGTCTCGCGGCGATCTGGAATTGGCGTTAGGTGATTTACGCTCGGGGTTAGCGCTTAGTCCTAATAGTGTTGACCTGCACCGTCGCGCTGGTGACATCAACTTGCGTTTAGAGAAAACCGATGATGCCTTGAAGGAATACACGACCGTTTTGGGATTTGCACCTGGTGATGTTCCAGCTGTTAAAGGCATGACCAGAACCTTGATGATCAAAGCTCAGAAAGAAGCGAATGGTGCGTTCTTCTTGGCCAACAACTTTGAATCGGCTGAGAATTTCATTCAGCGTGCTATTCAGTTGAATCCGAATGATATGGAATTGCGCTTAGCCGATGCTAAATTGCGAGCCATTTCAGGTAAGCCAGTTGATTTGTCTACAGTGGGAACACCGACCAATGATCCGCAACGAATTGCGTATGCAGAGGCCTGCTTAGCGCAGTTCAAGTATCAAGAGGCGACTCAAGCATTCGAGACTGTTATTGCCAACTGTACGACGTCGGCCCAGGCATTTGCTGTTGCTGATATGGCTTTGATGATTCGGGATCTTGATAGTGCCGATAGTGCCTACAAACGTGGTGGCACATTTAGTGACGAAGATGCAGCAGCTCGTTCTAAACGTGGCTTAAACAATGTTGCTACGGCCCGTGATAAAGCCCGTCAATCTCTGACTTTGGGACAAGATCTTTCTCGCAAAAAGCAACTGACCAGCGCTATTGATCAGTTCAGAAATGCTGCGTACCTAAATCCAAGACTATCTGCAGCTCACTTGGGGCTAGCCGAGACTTTGGAAAAACTCTATAACAAATCTGCGCCTCCGTTGAGAGAGGCAGCTTTGCACTATCGAGCATATGCAAGCTTGGAGCCAGGTTTGCCTGAGAAGCAAGCGGAGAAGATCGCTAAGCGTGCTGAAAAGTGCGACGAAGTTGCGTTCAAGATTGAGCAAGGTAAGTCGACAAGCAAGCTGTCGTCAATCTTTAGTTCAGTGGAGAAGTTCTTTAAGAACTAATTTTGTTGACTTCGCTTGAAGGCAATGATTGCTGCAAAGTTTGGCTGTTTTCGTTGGATAGTGAAAAAAGGTTTGAGCGTTATCGCTCAAACCTTTTTTCTTGGCGAAGGACTTACGGTCATTTGTAAACCGTTTGAGGTGGATCCGGATTATGGCGATATCGGTTTAGTAAGAACGGATCCGGACTATGGCGATATCGGTTTAGTAAGAACGGTTCCGGATTATGGCGATATCGGTTTAGTAAGAACGGATCCGGATTATGGCGATATCGGTTTAGTAAGAACGGATCCGGATTATGGCGATATCGGTTTAGTAAGAACGGATCC
>JAKFVU010000030.1 GCA_021732025.1 Candidatus Obscuribacterales bacterium
CGCTTGCTCGTCGTAGCTATCATCAGGATCGTTGGCGATCGTGAACTCTTTAATTGTGGCGTTGCGACGGTTGCGGTCGAGATTCTTCATGCCTGGGTCTAAATCGTACAAACGATAAAGTGGGTCGAGGGAAGATTTCATAATAGTTAGAATGCTGCTGACTTCTGAGCCAATCAGATTAAAAGCGGCCTTGGCTTGAGGCGTTGAAGCATGAGTATCGATGTCATCAGCTAGACGAACCAATCTGTCGGTCTCTTTGACCAGCTTGGTGAGCAACTGCAAAACTGAGATGTCTCGCGTGTTGTTAGTTGAATCAGTTGACATAAAATCCTCTGGACTTAGATGTCTATTTAAGCATTCTGTAGCGAGATTAGTCAGACTGATCGAGCAGATAGTCTAAAATCACAACAGTTTCTATAACTTTCTATCTGTCAGCGGTGCCATGGCCCTTCTTGAAATCCAAAATTTAGCTACTGCCTTTCCTACAGAAGCCGGCATGGCCCGTGCTGTTGACGATGTCACACTATCTGTTGACAAAGGCAAGGTGCTTGGCATCGTGGGCGAATCAGGCTGCGGTAAATCAATCACTTCTCTTTCGATTTTGCGATTAATTCCGCCTCCGGGCAAAATTGTTAACGGCCAAATTCGCCTCGACGGCAAAAACTTGCTCGATTTTACAGAAGCGCAAATGCGCGGGGTGAGGGGCAATCGCATTGCACTAATCCCGCAAGATCCGATGACTTCGCTCAATCCTGTTTATACAGTCGGCGCCCAAATCATGGAAGCAGTTGAACTGCACCAAAAAGTATCGAAAGCCGAAGCTCGCAAGAAAGCTATTGATGTATTAGATCGCGTGCGCATTCCCGAGGCTCGCAACCGAGTTGACGATTATCCCCACCAATTTTCTGGCGGCATGCGCCAACGGGTGATGATTGCTATGGCTCTGGCGTGCGAACCGGAGCTGCTGATAGCCGACGAGCCGACAACGGCTCTAGACGTCACGGTGCAGGCGCAAATTTTAGATTTGCTGCGGGAAATTCAAAAAGATCAAGGCACAGCCATTGTTCTCATTACACACGATCTAGGCGTCGTAGCCGAGATGTGCGACACCGTTGCCGTGATGTATGCAGGCTCTGTTGTTGAATATGCCACAGTCGAAGAGCTTTTCAAAAATCCCAAGCATCCATATACGATTGGCTTGATGAACTCACTACCAAAACCAGGTTCGCAGCGCTTGATTCCTATTGAAGGACAACCGCCAAGCTTGGTCAACTTGCCCAACGGATGCCGCTTTGCTAACCGCTGCTCACTACGCATCGATAGCTGCGAAGTGTCCATTCCACCACTTGAAGAAAAATCAGCGGGCCATGATGCTCGGTGTTTTTTAGTTGAAAAAGAAGTCTAAGGCAAACAGTTAAACTCAAAGAAGAAAGATATGCTGAGCAATTTAAGAGTTCCCACAACCAAACAAATAAGAAACCTAGAGGCAGCCTGGATTGAGTCAATAGCTGAAATAGCTGGCGGGCTCAATTGGAGCCAGACCTTAATGGAAGTGGCTGGTCGCGGCGCGGCACTAGCGGCCCTTTCGCTTTGGGACGAAAACCCAGGACACATAGCTATTTTTTGTGGCAGCGGAAACAATGGTGGCGACGGCCTAGTGGTGGCACGTTACCTCAATCTGTGGGGCGTACCGGCCAGCTGTTTTGTGGTGCCACCATCAGCAAAAGAAACTGAAAAAACTAGTGGCAAAGAAGCTGGTAAAGAAAGCGGCAAAGAGAGCACTAAAGCACTACAGACCAATCCTAGACCAAGTGATAATCCCGACAGTCTAGATGAAATCGAAGTGCAAATGACTACGCCTGAGGCTGAAGCCAATCGCAAAATATTGGCAGCACTTGGGGTTGACTTGATAGTACTAGAAGATACTGACGAACTACACGAAGTGCTGGGCGCCATTACTTCAAACTCTACAGTATTAGTCGACGCTCTCTTCGGCACCGGTCTCACTAGAGATGTTGAAGGCGTAGCTAGACACGTAATAGAAGCCATTAATTCAAGCACCAAGCCAGTGCTGGCAATAGATTTACCGTCAGGAATAAACTCTGATAATGGTCAGATCATGGGTGCTGCAGTCAGGGCTGATAAGACTGTCACCTTTGGCTTTATGAAGCCTGGGCATCTTACTCATCCTGGCGCAGAGTACTCGGGGGCCATGCATTTAGTTGATATTGGCTTACCTGATTTTAGCAATCTGCCAGAAGCTCTAAGTCACATCGACAGTATTCCCAAAATATTTGTCACTACCTGCGGTGCGGTTCAATCAGTATTGCCCTCCCGCCCGACAAACTCCAATAAAGGAACCTTCGGCCGCGTACTCACTATTGGCGGCAGTCTCGGCATGGGTGGCGCCGGAGCACTAACAAGCAGCAGTGCTCTGAGAGTAGGTGCAGGCTTATCGTATCTTGCCACTCCACGCTCATTAGCTGGTCATGTTCCTGTCGAAGAAATTGTAGTAAAACCGCTGCCAGAGACAACCGATCAGTCTATTAGCAAAGAAGCACTGAAAGAAGTAATAGAAATGCTCGACCAAATTTCGAGTGTTGTAATTGGTCCAGGTCTATCACAAAATCAGGACACAGTAAGCTTTGTCCTCGACCTGCTTGATTTGATTAACAAGCCTTGCGTAATAGATGCCGATGGCCTCAACGCCCTTTCGGCCAACGTCAAATCTCTGCCCAAATCAGCCCGCAATTTTGTCCTCACTCCTCACCCCAAAGAGCTCAGCCGCCTCACAGGCAAGACTGTGGAAGAGCTGCTCGCTGACAGGGTAGGCTCGGTATTGGCTGCGGCGAAACAGTTTGACTGCATTGTGGTATTCAAAGGCGCTTATAGCCTAGTCGCTCATCCAGACGGCGAAATATTCATCAACCCCACAGGCAATTCTGGTATGTCTACCGCGGGATCTGGAGACGTACTCTCGGGCATCATCGGCGGTTTAATGGCGCAGGGTCTGAGCCCATTTGATGCAGCATGCGCTGGAGTTTACATCCACGGTCGTGCTGGCGATTTAGTGTCAGCAAACTTTGGCGAAGCCGGAATTCTTGCTGGTGATATTAGGTCAGCAATTCCGCTGGCACTACTAAACATTACTGCTGGTGAAGCTAGCACATTAGAGGAACAGCTGACCCAATCAGTATTATCGTCATAAACCGCCAAGAACCCTTAAATGGAAACCCACAAACACACTTTTAGATTAGCTTGCACTCTAGTATTGCTTTGCAGTGTTAACCTCACTGCCTGCAATCAAGCAGAAGAATTACCTGAAAAGAAAGAGCGAAAAGAACGCCCCAAAGAAGTCCGAAAGATTTCGGCTGTGAGCTTT
The DNA here is from genome assembly GCA_021732025.1 of Candidatus Obscuribacterales bacterium. Taxonomy (GTDB): domain Bacteria; phylum Cyanobacteriota; class Vampirovibrionia; order Obscuribacterales; family Obscuribacteraceae. Next base: position 3,383 of record JAKFVU010000030.1, read on the forward strand.
GTTACCTACATGGGTCGTCTGCACCGTCGCATCAAAGCCCACTGGTTACCCAAGACAGACACTGGCGAAAGTGGCTGCGTCTCATTCACTGCCCATAAAGACGGTAGCATTACTGATTTAAAGATCCTGACCAATGGCAAAACCAAGGCCTTTGACGACGCCATGCTGGCCACAGTTAAGGCCGCTCTACCGTTTCCACCGCTGCCGTCTGGCGCACCAGATACAATACCGATTGAGTTTACTTTTGATCACCACGTCTTCAATCACTTATCTAAAGACGAACCAGAAGAAATCAAAAAAGTCATAGATAAATTAACTGCAGATATAGAATTCAAACCAACAGCCGAACTCTATTTTGAACGAGCAAAGCACTGGTTGCATGTAGACGAAAAGCTCAAAGCTCTAGCCGACCTAAATTTAGCCGTTGCCGCAGGGCGCAACGACATACAAACACTTACACTGAAAGCCCAAACAGAGAGTTCAATTGGCGATTACAGCCAGTGCCTAGCGAGCTGTGACGCTATTCTCAAGCTCGATAGCAACAATCTCGAAGCTTACGTTCTGGCCTCAGATGCTCACCTCAATAGAGGCCACCTAGACGAAGCATTCGAAGCAGCTGATAGAGCTATCAAGGCAGCACCAAAGCATCCAGATGGTTACACCGCTCGCGCCTATGCCTATAACCTGGCATTTAAATACAAAAAAGCAATCGCCGACTGCGACACCGCCATAGCCTTAGACCCTCAATGCCAGGCGGCTTACGCATATAAAGGCGACGCAGAAGAAGAACTAAAGCTCTACGATCAAGCCATGAAAGACTACACTAAAAATATCGAGCTGAGCCCATTAGATGCCAGTGCACTATTGAGGCGGGCCGAGTTGCATAACCAAATGGCACAGTTTCATAGAGCCATAATTGACTGCACAGACGCTATAAAACTTGATGCAGACAATGGGGAAGCCTATTTTTACCGTTCCTACGCTAACGACCAACTTTCATTATCGGCTCAAGCCAAGAAAGATAAAGACAGAGCCGAAGCACTTGGTTTTGTCGGACAATAATTGATTACCGTGTTAAGGTAAGAAAGTGAACAAGTATGACCATTCTGACAATGCCAAAAGACTATGCTTGATTTGCGACGGCAGATTCGATAGAGACCTGCTCAATTGTCCTGAAGATGGCTCACAGCTAGTCTTCATCACTCCCACACCAAGCAAATTTGATAAGGTGCCTGGATATCAGATTCAAGGCGAAGTTGGTGCCGGTAACAGCGGTAAAGTTTATAAGGCTGTGGCCGAATTAGGCACGCAAATTGTTGCCATAAAGGTCTTACATCAGTCGCTCATAGACAACCTTGAAATGGTGAATCGCTTCAAAAAGGAAGCATTGCTTAGCAGTCGCCTAACCTCTCCAAATACAGTGGCAGTAAAACATTTTGGCATCCTCAATGATGGCCGACCATTTATGGTCATGGACTACATTGAAGGAACCTGCGCTGGCACAATCATTGAACAAAGCGGCCCCATGTCCTTAGACCGGGCCCTGCCTATTTTTATACAGGTAGCAGCAGGATTGGCCCACGCTCATGATATTGGCATCATGCACCGCGATATTAAACCTCAGAACATCATGCTCATTGACCAAGATAGCCAGCAAGACTTTGTCAAAATCATAGATTTTGGTATCGCCAAGCAAATGCACAGCGATGCGTCTATGGCTCTTACAATCACAGGAGAAGCCGTCGGCACTCCTGTTTATATGAGCCCAGAGCAGTGCCTGGCTGGTGACGTAGATCATCGCACCGACATCTATTCGTTCGGGTGTGTCATGTACGAACTGCTCACGGGCAGATTGGTATTTGCGGCTAATAGCCCAGTTGCCTTGATGACCAAACATGTGCACGAAACTCCCCCTGCAATGGGCCTGTTACCGTCGCCAATTGCTTCTGAGATTGAGCGAATTATCTTGAAAGCACTCGCCAAAAAGCCTAGTGATCGCTACAGCGATGCTCACGAACTAAAAGCCGACTTATTTGCGTTATATAGAGCGGCACAATCATAATTCGCTAAAATAGTCTTACAAGTTGATTTTGCGGCTTGAGCAGCGCGAGGGAAATTCATTGAACCGCCATATGTCTCAACGGTTAGCTGGAGCCTCGCTAGCCCTAATTACAAGTTTTCTGTCAACACCAGTCATGGCTAATACTGGGCAGTTTGACCGCCTTAACAATGCAGTTAAAATCGCTCAAAGACCCGGCAGTAAATTACTCTTGGCGAAATGTCTTAATGACCTTGGTGACTATTATGAATCGAATAATCAAATTGTCGAAGCCGAATCGAGCTACCGAAAGGCTCTATCAATAGCTGAAAAGCCCGGTCCAAACCAGAGCGAACTAGCAAACACACTGAACAACCTAGGTCTGCTTTGCTCGCACACTAGTAGGTTTCAGGAAGCCGAACGCTTGCTTCAGAGATCGTTACTGCTAGACGAAAAAAAATACGGCAGAAACCATGCTGACGTAGTGACTAGCCTTAGTAACTTAGCCGTCATGTATTACGACCAAGAGCAGTACTCAAAAGCCGAGCCACTTTACAAAAAAGCATTGGCTATTCAAACCAAGCTATCCGGCCCTAAGTCAGAGGAAGTAGCATACGCCTTGAACTCGCTAGGCTTGCTCTACTACGCCCAAGGCAACTATTCGCAGGCTGCGCCATTGCTGCAAAGAGCTATAGCAATCTACGAGAAGGGCACAAATAAAAACAACGTCAATAACTCTGTCGGTTTAGACGACTGCCTGAATAACCTCGGATTAGTCTATTTCGGGCAAGACAAATACAGTTTGGCAGAACCCCTTTTAAAGCGAGCCTTAACTATTAGAGCCAGCGCAAAAAACTGCCCGGAGGACGAAGCAACAACAGCAGAAACTCTAGCGTCCTTATATTCCTTAACCGAGAGATTGATTGAGGCAGACACCATGTACAGAAGGGCATTGACCCTTCGGGAGCGTCTGCCAAAGGAGAGTATTGAGCTGGCCGAGAACTTGGATAATTTAGGTCAAAATTGTTATACGCAAGGCAAATATGCAAACTGCGAAGTTTACTTAAAGCGATCGATAGAGGTATTTGATCGATTGGATGAGAAAGAGCGCGAAAAGATCACCTCGCCAATAAATGCGCTTGGATTACTATATCGAAAGCAATGCAAATATCCTGAAGCTGAGGTACTGATTAAAAGAGCACTGGACATCGATCAAAGGCTTCATGGCTCTGAGTCTGCAGAAGCTGCTATTAGCATTAACTATCTTGCCGTTCTATATTACACACAAGGCCGCCTCGACGAAGCAGAACCTCTTTTTAGAAAAGCTCTTCAAATAAGAGAAAAAACGTTGAGTGCCGATGACGTTGAATTAGGACGCAGTCTAAATAACCTAGGACTGTTATACCTTGCACAAGAGAAGTACGCAGAAGCACTAACTTTGCTTGAGAAAGCACTGTTAATATGGCAAATTACGCCTGAAGCTCATAACATTTTTGTTGGAGAGAACCTTGACTCTCAAGCCTGCTTAGAATTGGCCCGAGGTAATTACTCTAAGGCAGAAAATTTGTGCAAGCGTTCATTGGCGATCCGAGAAAAAATATTGGGTAAAGATCATCCAGATTTTGCTGAAAGTCTTGCTACTTTAGCCCAAATATATGGTTTTGAAGGTCAAACAGTAGAGGCAGAGGCGGTTTTTAAAAGGGCACTTGAGATTCAGAAAAAAGCATTAGGACCCGACAACAGTGCCGTGGCGAGTACGCTACACAATTATAGTGCGCTCCTAAAGCAGGCCAATAGAGAAGCAGAGAGCATTACTCTTGACTCTAAAGCTCGAGCAATTTGGTCTAATCTAAGCGCGAATGGAAACCACTAGATAGAATCTAACTTCTGTTCAAGAATAGGTTTGATTGCCTCAAGCTCTTTTCTCATATCAACAGCACTTGCAAATCTTTTGCTCACATCAATAGTGGTGGCACGGGCAACTATGGCATCAAGCTCGCCGTTTAGGTGTGGTCTTACTAACATGGGCTGCGACATAGAAATCGGCTCGGGATCAGCCCCAGTAAGCAGCCAATAGAGAGTGCAACCACAGGCGTAAATATCACTTTGAGTTGTCGATTTACCGCGAAACTGCTCTGGAGAAACGTAGCAGTGTTTGCCTACCATGGTCTTAGTTTCATTAGACTCGAGTTGCTCGGCCACATTGAAATCAATCAGCGCCAATTCGCCACTTGCACGCAGAAGAAGATTTTCAGGGGTGAAATCGCGATGCACAATAGCTAGCTCTAAAGTATGGAGATACTCAAGCACGGTGCACATTTCAATGCCAAGGCGAATAGCCTCTGCTTCGCTGACGGGGCCGTCATCTTGGACAAGCTTGCGTAGCGACTTGCCGTCAATATACTCAAGTACTAAATAGGCTTTTTGATTATCGACAAAACAATCAATAAGCTTGACGATGCGTTCATTGTTCAATTTTTGTAGAAGTTTAGCTTCGTGCTCAACATTCTCGAGCGCCCGTTTGCGAATCTCAATTCCACCGCGTACAGGTAATACGAACTCTTTGAGAACAACTTGACGCGATTCTTGATCGACTTTGTGCGCCAACGCTAAATAGGTAACTGCTTGGCCCCCAGCCGCTAAGCGCCGCACAATCTCAAACTGGCCACCCTGGAGAACTTCGCCTGGCTCAAGAGCGCCCTGAGGTAGGCTCAAATTACTATCGCTGCGATTGCCACCATCTAAACTGTCTAGCCAAAGCTTGGTAAATGAACTACCTCCATGCACTCCAAGCTCAAGCAATTCAGCACCAAGCTTTTCAGGCGGAAGTAAATTTTGCAGAGACCGCAGCAACACTTGCACATCGGCATCATGACTGACTGCGGCAATATCCAAACGCAACTTTAGTGTTGGCTTGAACCCCAAGCTTACACACCATAACGACGGAGCGATTAGACGCAGCACCCTTCTTATATTTAATGGCACATTGTCTTTGTTAATGTGAATATCAACAGCACGAGACTTATAGTAGCCCCTCTGGAATGAAGATACGTTGACAAAGTCTATGTACTCAAGCTTAATCCAAGGCGTAGACAATAGACCGAGAAACGTCAACCAGTGGATTCTTATGCCGTCTTTACCAATTTGAATATTGGTTGGTGAAGTCAAAAGCGGATAGGAAATAATAAACAAGACACCATAGATAGCAAGATTTAGAAACATGCCAGCGGGAATGCCAAAAATGTAACTTGGCAGCCAGCGAACAACGGCAAGCACTGCTAAATATCCGGCAAATACCATGGCGGCAATTTTCGCGATTTGACGAACACCGTGCTTCTCTTGGAGAAGAGCATGACGGAAACGTCCTTGGGCGCGCCAAGCGCTATAAGGAATGTACGCTTCGCTAGGGCCTGGTGGCAGTGCTGGCAGCGCCTTTATCTTAGAAGGTTTAGCCATTACTTCTTACCTGATTTGGCGATACCACTAGCAGTATCAAGTGTATCTACGAACTTCAAAACTGCGGCGGCTGAAGAAGGCCTGTCGCTATATTCATAGGCGGTCAAGCTTGAAACTAAATCACTGCAACCTTGGCTAATTTGGGAGCATTGCTCTTTTGGGTTCGAAACACTCAAAGGCTCTGGATCGTCACCAGTTAATAGATAGTGCAAAGTTCCACCGAGGGCGTAAAGATCGCTGGCTTGACTAGCTTTACCCCTCAATTGTTCAGGGGCAATATAGCACTGCTTGCCAATCATCGTTCCTGTTGCTTGGCCAACAAATTCATTAGCAGCGCCAAAATCAATAAGAAAGACAGAATTATCGGCCCTAAGAATAATGTTGTCGGGCGTCAGGTCTCGATGCAAAAGGGGAGGCTCTTGCCCATGCAAATATGCAAGTATTTCAAGCAATTGACGACACCACTTGAGCACGTCTTTTTCTTTCTGCTTTCCTTTGGCTTTGACAAGCTGCCCCAGAGTTAGCCCAGGCACATACTCAATCACTAGGTAATCCCGAGTAGCTTCCACAAAGCGATCTAAAACTTTTGCTATCTGAGGATGGCTAAGTTTGAGCAAGAGTTTGGCCTCGCGTTCGAAAAGTTCTCGGGCCTTTTCTTGCTGTCCTTCACTAATATCTGGTGGTAAAACTGATTCTTTCAAAATCACTTTTACGCCATCGGCCTTAGCCAAATAAACAGCCGACATGCCACCAGCTGCAAGCTCCATCAATACTGTATAGCGCCCATTCTGCAACTCCTGGTTGGTGGCCAGAGGCACGTAGGTAGTTGCACAATACCGTGGACTGAGACTCTCTGACCACAATTGAGTAAACGACTGCGAGTCAAGGCGGTCCAAGACTATTGCTCTTTGCATTTTGACAAAGTCACTAGAAAATCTGGAGGGGTCACCAAACTTCTCAATTGCGCCCAAAAGCTCCTCAGCTTGTGGCTTTGTTAGGTAAGGCAATTCGATGGTAGCGGAACCACCGGACTTAAAATCAAAAGTAACGTTAGGGCCATAGTTATTGAAGCGAACTGAACTCCAAAAACTTAGGGGTTGTCCTTTGAAATGAGGAAACGAATTTTTACCCATGCTCTGCGGATAGGTAATTTGAATAGAATGAACATCAGCCCAATCTCGCTTGCTTCTCTTAAGCAATGTCAGCGGGCTAATATCTATGAATTCTAAGGCATCAGCACTTAAGTGCACCGTCCCTTCTTTGCGCCGACAGATATGCCATTGCATAAAGAACAAAAACAAAATTGGCAGCAAGCCGAGCACTAGTGTAGACGTTGAAAAGGAATGGGCTGGGTGGCGAAAAAAGATTGATGTATAGGTAAACACTATCATCAAAGTCATAAAGCCATTCAATATCAAAATGCTTTTCTTGGTGCTATCACTGACCAGTGAATATGTAATCGAGACGGCACCATCTCTTTCACTATCATTAACAAGGGGATAATCCACAGTGTTAGTCCTTTGCTAATCGCAAACTAATCTCTCGCTAAGTCTTGGCGAAGACTTATGCCAAAGCTGACTCCAAATACGCGAGATGCCCTTTTTCAGTATTGAATGAAACTTGCAGACCCAACGGTACCACAGCATTCTCACAAGCTTGGCCGAAGGGTAAATTGAAACAAGTAGCTAGTTTCATTTCAGTGACGCGATCGGCAACTAACTCTTCAAACGAGAGCATATTGAAAGAGCCTTTCGTACTGCAGTCTTCAAACTGACCAAGACCTAGTGCTGCAACTGTAGAGAGTTTGTTCGAAATATATAGAGTGGTAAACCAGCGGTCAAGAATGTCATTGCGCTCTGATCTATCTTCTAACAGCAACACCGAACCGCTTAAATCGGGTTCGTACGGTGTTCCAAACAGCGAGACAAGAGCGGTCAAATTGCCAGCAACGATACGCCCTTTGCCAATGGCGTTAACTGGCGAGTAGCAGAAATCAGAGAGAAATTTGTCTTTGACTTGCATAGCAGGAAAATGATCAACGCTTGTGAGAAGCTTCTTGAAGCGATCAAAAGCATCTTTGCTGTCGATGCGGTCAAGATTGCTGCCATGAAAAGTGACTACTTTAGACTTTTGATGGAGAGCCAATAACAAGTGACTATTGTCATCGCAGCCAATCAATATTTTAGGTTTCTTGGCAAAGGTGTCGTAAGGCAAATCTTTCAGTAAGCGAATAGAACCGTAGCCACCATTGAGGCACCAAATGGCGGCAATAGAATCGTCTTCTAGGGCGGTGACTATATCGCTCAGCCTTGCTTGATCGTCGCCGGCCATCGCCCCGTGTGTATCTAATGCATGGGCACCAACAACAGGAACGAAGCCCATATCGTGAACAATGCGCTCTGCTCTTTTTAGAGCCGAAGGCTTAGTTGGTCGACTAGCAGGAGCAATTAGTGCAACCCGGTCTTTACTTTTTAAAGCTCTGGGTTTTATCAACGCAGGCAGCCTCCTCAATGTTGAACTTAACGCTGAAGCTATCGGAGTAGCCAGTGCTAGAACTACTACTGCTACTGCCAGTGCTACTTCTAGTTACCTCAAGGCTCGCCATAATGCCTAAGGGCAGAGTCACCTTGTCGGGAGTATGTCCTAATTTGAGGCCATAAATAACTGGAATACCCAAGTTGCTAAAGTGTTCTCTCAGCATCACTTCAAGAGAGGCATTCAAAGGCAATACGTTGCGCTTACTACCACCGGGTTTACAACCACTGCAGTCACCAATGATGATACCGCGGGCACGATCAAACTTTCCGGCTAGCACCATCTGAGTCAAAATGCGATCGATGTTATGAGGCTCTTCATCAACGTCTTCGAGGAAAACAATGCGCTCATCGCAATCTATTTCATAGGGTGTTCCCATTAACCCACGTATTAGAGTGAGACAACCACCAGTCAGTCGCCCACGCCCCTTACCTTCGGCGATGACCATGCGGGTTGGTGGATAACTTGAACCCCAAGGAAGAGTTGAATCAGTTGAATCATTAGAGTCAGTAGGATCAGTAAGATCATCTGGATCAGCAGGTGGATCGCCTACAAGGCCAATAGGCGAAATGCCCATGATTGCCTTCTGATAGTAACTATGAGTGTAGGCAGTTTCGAACATCAAACCTACAGTCGGACCATGAAAAGTCACCAAATTAGACTTCTGATTTATGGCAATTAGAAGAGCCGTGATGTCGCTAAAGCCCACCAAAATTTTCGGTTTCTGCTCGAATAGCGAAAAATCTAACTTAGGCAAAATGCGAGTTGCACCGGCACCACCACGCATGGGCAGCACTGCGGTAATACTATCGTCGCTCCACAATGTGTGGAAGTCTTCAGCTCTGGCACTGTCGCTGCCTGCATAGCTGCTGTATGACTTGCTGCTATTGGCACCAAGCTTAAAATGCAGGCCCATTTTAGTGAGCCAGTCGGTAGCAAACTTAAGATTGCCTGGCTCAAACTGAGGCGATGAGGGCGCAATCAATCCAACCGTATCGCCTTTTTTAAGAACCTTAGGCTTTTGAATTTTTACTAGTTCGTTCGCTGTATTCATAGTTGTTTTTGCAGTGCAGCACTTTTATTTTGCTAGTTTTTTCTAGCTTGGATATTTCTTTGAGCCCAGGTTGCCAAGCGCAGATTGCCTAAATAACTTGAAAAAGCAGTGCTTGCGAGACATTAATTGTATACCATCTTGCAGTGCAGAAGCCTCTGCGGCTTGCCACTAGGCGCAGACTCTGACCCTGGCTGCTAAAGCCAAAATACAAAACGGCAGCCAATTCAGGCTGGCAAACAGAAAAGGCATCATAACTTGCTATATTTGTATATGTATTTTCAGGTAGACGATTGATATGGTTCAAACACAGATATCACCAAGCTCCACTAGCGCTCAAGAAGGCAAGTTCAGCAAAGAACAGCTGGCCTGGCTCGACAAAGCAAAGGCCTTCGCTAAGGCAATTAGCCTGCAAGAAGTAATTGCGTCAGACAAAGATAATGTCTTTAGACGCGACCTCTTTGAGAAGGCCTGCCAGCCCGAATGGGGTTTAGGTGGCTTGCCATTTCCTAGCACCTACGGTGGCTCTGCTGGTGACTATGTCAGCTTCAGTTTAGTCAATGAAGAATTTGGCCGGCGCTGCGTGCCGATCATGAGCTCGCTTGGAGTGCATGTTCTCAGCCAAGAACCAATTTATCGCTTCGGCAACGAAGAGCAAAAGCAAAAATATTTAGTGCCTTCTTCAACAGGCAAAATGCTGGCGGCCTTTGGCTTGACCGAGCCCAATGCAGGCTCAGATACAGCTGCTATCGAGAGCACCGCCAAAATAGATAGCAACGGCGACTATCTATTGAATGGCACGAAGACATTCATCACATCTGGTGCCTCGGCCGATTACTACATAGTAATGGCGCGCCTGTTAGACAGCGCTGATGCACCTGTGGCGGAGCCAGCTGCCGGCGGCAAGCCGAAGAGACCTGGTCAAATTACGGCCTTCATTGTCGAGCGTAATTTTGAAGGTTTTGCTATCGGTCAAAAGTTCGACATGCTTGGAATGCGCGGCTATTCAACTTGCGAAATTGTTTTCAACGACTGCAAAGTACCAAAGGCTAACTTACTGGGCCAACACGGCGAAGGCCGCAAGGTTGCCCTTTCTAGTTTAGCTAAAGGTAGAGTGACCATTGCTGCTCAATCTATTGGTTGGGCTCAGGGTGCACTAGATGCCTGCCTTGATACTCTACAAAAACATTACCGCGACGGTGCCATTACGGCTGATGCTAATGGTATGGCCGGTAAACTCGGCGACTTAGCTGTGCAAATCGAGGCAGCCCGAGTTCTCACTTTCCAGGCCGCTCGCCTAATTGATGCCAACGAGCAAAGCGTCACTGTGGCAGCCATGGCAAAGACCATGGCCAGCGATGTAGCTATGCGGGTTTCAACTGAAGTAATGAGCATTCTCGGAATAGACGGAATGAAACCAGAACTTTTGATTGAGCGCATTTTTAGAGATGCTAAAGCTGGTCAAATATATGAAGGCACCAATCAAATACAACGCATGCTAATTGCCCGTGACCTGCTGAAGTAACTAAAAAATGACAGACAACGACGATTTAGAAGCATCAGGAAATTCGGTCAATGAGCCGATCCAGATTCAAAACATCCGCATTGAGCCGACGGCCAACGCTTCGTTGAATAGTGGCCCGTTAACAAATTCTCAGATGCAAGCTGTCTCTATCAGCGCCGAGCTAGCTGACGCCATCGATAAAGTGCGCTTGGTCACGATGCTGGTGGGCTACTTCTATGTTGGCCTAGTGGCACTGCTCTCGGTGGTGTCAATTATCCTTTTGGCACCAGTAGCAATAAGCTTCCTTGATCAACACTCACCTATATTGATGTCGACGGCTCGTGTGCTCATATCACTATTGGCATTTGCACTGGGTATTGGTGCTTGGCTCATTCTTCTCTATCACTGGCGCATCAATGATGGGATGGAGACAGCTGAAATACTAATTGACGGCATTCGTGATCAAACTCTCATTCAGATGCAGGCCGCTCGGTACAACTTAGAAGAATTGACTGAGCGCTTGCGCTTCCCCAAAGAAGCTCAGGCCGCTGGCCCACTTGAGTATATTGAGATGGCCCGACAAATCGGACCACTGCTCTCTTTGTTGATGGCGAAAGAAAGAAGTATCCTCACCCTCGGCGTTGAAGGACTAAAATTCTTCCAGCTAGTCAAAAAAGTGCTCAACAAATAGAGCCTATATAAGTACTGTTCGAAGCACATCCAATACTTATGCAACTGCAAACCAAACCTGAATTCGATTTTGAAAGCTATTTACTAGCCCGCCGCAAGTTGGTTGAAGATCGCCTTGCCCTCTATTTAGTAGAGCAAGAGCCTGCTCGTCTATGGCAATCAATGCGCTATTCAGTTTTATCAGGTGGCAAAAGGCTCAGAGCAATGCTCACTCTTGCAGCAGCCGAAGCCATCGCCGCCAACAAAAATATTGATGGCCAGCAAAAGCTAGACCCAATCGAAATTGCCCTGCCTTGTGCTTGCGCCATCGAGATGGTTCACGCCATGAGTTTGGTGCACGACGATTTGCCTTGTCTAGATAATGACGATCTCAGACGCGGCAAGCCTACCAATCACAAAGTCTATGGAGAAGCTCTAGCGCTTCTGGCAGGTGATGGCCTTCTCATGTTGGCAAACGAAATCTTGATTGAACATAGCAAAGATGTAGCTGCTACCGATCTACTGGCCGTGGTACGCGAGCTCTGCCGGGCCACTGGACCTTCGGGCATGGTGGGCGGCCAAGTGAAAGACATGGAATTCACTGGTTCGGATGACACCAAATTTGATATCGCCACAGTAGAGTCTATTCATTCTGGAAAAACCGGCGCACTGATTCGCTTTTCACTCTGGTCTGGCGGCAAACTCATGGGGGCCAACGAAACGCAGTTGGCGAGCTTGTATCGACTAGGCGAAATATTGGGCTTGGCTTTTCAGATTACCGACGATCTATTAGATGTAACTGGCGACGCTAAGACTTTGGGCAAGACACCGGGGAAAGACGAAGCGACCAAGAAAGCGACATGGGTTAGAGCCATTGGAATCGACGGTGCTCGCCAAAAATTGAGCGAAATGGAAAGCGAAGGAATTACTTTGATTGAGAAAAGCGCACTTGACATCAGCGGTGCCCCAGTGCTGAAAGCTCTACTAAAGTATGCTATCCACAGACAGAAATAGAGCACGTATAAATGGAATTCTCTTTACTAACCGACTTTCTTACTTTCGCCCAAAACGCCTCAACCATCAATGTTCAAGATGCACTGCAGAACATGCAGGGTCGCGGCTGGCAGGTAATTGCTGTGACGATTTTCTCCAGCACCTTTGCCCAGGTATTGAAGGTCATCACTAAACTTGTGACTCAAGGCAAACTCGATTTGCGCATGATTGCCACCACCGGTGGCATGCCTTCCTCACACTCTTGCTGCACCATGGGCATGGCAGTGTCTGTTGGCTTGATCGAGGGGTTTAACTCCGTCTCATTTGCCATCGCTCTTTGTCTTGCTTTTATCGTCATGTATGACGCTGCCGGAGTAAGACGAACTGTCGGCTTACAAGCCAAGGTGCTCAATCAGATGATGGTTGAACTATTTTCAGAGCACCCAAAGCTATCGAGTGAGCGTATTAAAGAATTCCTCGGCCACACTCCTGTAGAAGTTTTTGTTGGCGCTGCACTTGGCTGTGTCATCGCTTTAGTATTCAACAACTTGGCTATCCATCAACATTGGCATATACCTTAAGCGGTTGTCATGAGCTGCCGGAGCCACTTGTTATGAAAAGATAGTAATACATGACTACTGCATCTTTCTCGTAACTTTGCTCTATAATCAAGGTCTTGGAAAGGGTTGCCAGGACAAATCGAAAAACCACCCAGTGACATTTTTTGAAGAGTCCAAGTGCGAGGGCACGGCAAGAGCTTTCTAATCGACTTAACCGTCGGTAGCTTAAAGGCATGGGCCAGAGAGCAAATCAAGAGACAAAACAAAGCGTTGGCATCCAGATGGCATTGGCCATCAAATTCAAAAAAGACTCAGTCTTATATTCGTACCAGAAGGTTAGTTCTTTCAGAAAAGGAGGAAAGGTAGAGATTCACTAAAGGCCATAAAGGTTGATAGAAAAATCACTGCCATAAGCTAGATGAACACAACGGTCCAGATAACACCAGCACCTGCCAAGACCACTTCGCCCAGGCGCTCGCGCTTTCCTGGCAAAGAGTCCGGTTCGGTTTCGTTCAACCTGACAGCCCTAGGTCGTCAGTTGTTAAAAGAACAAGCCGCTTCCGCCAGCGTTTCGAATGGCGATTACGTAGAAATGCTTATTCGTGAACGCGCTGGCTTGGCCCCCTTGAGATTACCCCCTCAAGCTAAACAAACCGGCCCTAAAGGTGGTGCCAAATCGTTCTTCTTTGGTAAGAACCGTGGAACCACTACTGCCGTATGTGTAACCCCTATGGCCCACCGTTTGCTCGACGAACAAGTCGCAGCTTCACGTATGAGCCGTGGTGATTACATAGAGTACTTACTGCGCGAAAAAGCCGGTCTCATCGAAGAGACCTTCAGAGCTTATGCCGCTCAACAACAAGCCGCTGCTGCAGCTGCCGCTGCCGCTCCTGCTGTCGTTCAAGCAGTACAAGCACCTGCAACTCAAGTTAACTTCGCCCCCCCTGCCATCCAGCAAGTACAGCAACCTGTACAACCTGTGCAACAGCCAGTTGTTGAAGTTACCTACGCTCAACCAGTCATCACACCAGTGACTGATTGGAACTCAGGCAGCTAATCTAGCACTAGCTATTAGTCCTCCTTTCGATGGAATCTCTCCTTAGGGAGAGGTTCCATTTTTGGTTGTACAGTTTTGCCTTGAGGCTCTAGTTCTTGATCTAGTTCTTGATCTAGTTCTTGATCTAGTTCGGGCTCTATTTCTCGATCTAGCTCGGGCTCGAGATGGTTTCACGAGTTTTTCATGGCAGCCTGGGTAAATTAAGGGCATGTCAGACGCTCCCACCAAAGACCAACCGAAAGTAGCCGACGCCAGCAAAGGCGCCGTCGAGTCTAACGACAATGCCGGGCTCAAGTTCGAAGGCTACAAAGTGCCGCTTACCAGCGACCAAAAGATAGCCTCAGCCTCTGGCCAATCCAGAGATGGTCTATCAAATATGGGCGACCAGCTCAGAAATCTACAAACAGCTCAGCTCAGCGATAGAGCTGCCAGCGGAGATAGAACCGGCAGCGGTGACAAGACTAGCGTAAATGATAAAGCTTTAATTGGCGACCGAGCCGGCAGACCTATTTTAGAAGTTCAGAATCGCGGCACGAGTGAAGCGTTTGCCCAGGAGGTGGCCAAAGGTGTGGCTACCCTTCCCGAGAAAGTCGCCAAAGAACTAAAAGATATGGGCGTTCAGATCAACGTATTCAAAGATATCTTCGAATACGACCGGGCCATGGGTACCAATAAAGCAAAAATGGTCGTCAACGGTCAAAATGTCGCTCTCGATGCTCCTTCGTTATTTGACGGCAAAGGCAAACCGCCAAATATTGCAGTATTCGAGCAACTGGGCGACGGCACCGCAGTAAGCTCTTTGAAAAATACTGACGTCGCTGGTCTAGCCAGGCACGAAGCCGGCCATGCCTACAGCGCCGCCCATGGCTTCCTTTCGGTGCAAGACAAGAACTTCCAAGCCGCCTTCGTCAACGACATCAACAGCATTTCTCCAGCAAAAATGCAGCAACTGGTGAAAGAAGCACAACCGGGCGGTCCCTTGAACTACTATCTGGGTTCGCCATCCAAAGAAGAATTCTTTGCCGAAGCCTTCGCCACTGCCACCGGCCAAGGCAGCGACAAACATGCCAACAGACGCATGCGAGAGCTTTTCCCCACTGTCATGAAGTACATGCGAGAATCGACCAAATAGTAATAGCTCATTTGCGAATTATGGTGCACAGCGCCGTTTAGACTATGATTTGATCTATGAGTGAATGGGCGATTAGTCAGATGAAAAGCAATCCAAAATTACTAGCTGCTTCCACATTAGCTCTTTGTGCGCTTTTGCTTCTGCCTATATTCTGTGGCCTTAAGGCCGTTGCAAAAGAGGTAGTGGCGATTGAGGTAGTGGCGAAAGAAGCCGGTGGCGATTGGTCTGAGCACCTTCAGATTAGTCAGGTTGGCGATTTTTCCACGACGGAGTTTAAGCCCTATACACCGAGCGCTTACTTTGGACCCGTAGATAGTAGCTATCAAAGTCCCCCGTCCACAACACCTATCAAGCCTATCGACAAAAAGTCTAGACTTTTCGCAGAGCCGACATTTGATGATATTTTTGGCTTAAATAAAGACGGTCTATTGAAGCGTTTTCCATCACCTAACTTCAAACATAAAGCCGACTTTTCGCAAATCAAATGGCACGGCACAGACGTCTCATCCCTCTTAGAGCTGCGCTTTAAAAAGGGAAGAGTCTCACAAGTCCGCCTCTCCACTCATTATGGCTATCCTCGACCTGGCACCACCAGCGATGTCGAAGTGGGAAAATGGATAACTGCGCCAATCAAAAAACAAAAATAGGTGTATATACACCTATTTTTGCGGCAGAGAAACCTATGCGCTTACCAAACTGAACTATTTATTAGCCAGGATTAGCGGCCTGAGTCGCGATTGCACTCGAACCAGCACTAGTAGTTCTTGCATGTTGAGCAGCATAAGAAAGAATAGCTTCCACCTGACTCAAATAGTTAGCGATGTACTGAGCGCGGAAACCGCGTTGAATAAACGCTTCTAGTCTCAACCACTCACGCACTGTGGCGTGCAGTGAAGTGACATCTTTGAGCACTGCATCAATTTCTTCAGGCTTCGAATTGCTCGGCAAGTTATGCAAAACTTTCTGCACTGAGTCGAGCTGATTGACCACATCGTTGGTGCTTGCAGTATCAGACATGATGCGCTTCTTAGGGTCTTGCAAGTAGCGATTGACCATGGTGGAAAAATCGTCAAACAAGAGGCGGCTAGCCTTAATAGGGTCTGACTGAGGCGTCATTGTGGTTGGCCTTCTATAAGGGCCGACCTTGAGCATGTTGACCTTCTTATCATCAAGGTGGGCTACTGCAAACATGGTCGTTCCTAATGTACCAATCACGCGAGCAGTATCAAGTTGCTCGACAAGACCGGCGGTATCAAGCTGTCTGATAGACAAGCCCGGATAAGATAGGGCTTTATCTGCAGTAGACTCTCGGACAAAACCGGCAGCATCATTGAGTTCTTTCGGAGTGCCGACATAGGTCATCGGATTAAGCGTATCGACCCAACCGTTAGCCACCCAAACTTCCCATTCCTGTTGAATAGCGTTCATGCGCATGCGTTTAGGCATACCATAAACTGCTGCTGAAATACGAATTCCAGGCTTAGCTGCACGCAGCGAGTCGGACATTTCTTTGACGAAACTACTGATGTTGTTTGCTTTCCAATGAATCCACATCGTTCTGGTGTCTTCATCAAGGCGATCGAGAGATAGCCCTGTTTCACGCTCAAACTTCTGCCGACCCAGCCAATTGAAGCCCATTTCAGAGCCTTTGTTATTGAACGGATAGCGGATGTAATCGAGCTGTATACCGTCAACGGGGTAGCGGTTCACTACTTCGAAAATTAAGCTCTTTATGTAGGCACGACACTCAGGATTTGATGGGTCTAACCAGTACTCAAATTGTCGTGGTGGCACAAAAGCACCTGTTTGAGAAGCTAGGCCCCAAGCGAAATCATGACTGGTCAGCACAGGACCGGGATAATCAGCCTCTTTGCCGATGATTGGATTGTGCTTCACATTGCCAACGTTAAAGGTCCAGAACCAAGCATGAAACTCCATGTTTCGTTTTTTTGCTTCAGAAATGGCGCAACCAAGCGGATCCCAGCCAAGTGTTTCAGGATTCTGTGTGCCAACTTTAGAGGGGAACATAGCGAAGCCCGCGTTGTTGGTTTCGAAATAGACCACATTGATATTGGCTGTCTTCAACTTATCGAAGAGTTGTGCCATTCCTTTGGCACCACGGGTGGAGACAATGGTTCCTCTGTCGAGCCAGACAGAACGGGCTTCAACTGGACGAACAGGCATCGATTGAGCAAAAGCCATGGCGAAGTCTTGACGAGCTTTTTGTACATGCTCATCGGCTTCTAAGAAGCGTCTATCGCTATAGGCTTGCTGGAATGATTTGACATGCTCAACAGCAGAATCATAAGCCGATTGAATAGTTTTTAAAGGCACTGAAAACTCGGCTTGCTTAGCGGTTTTCATTGCTTCATCTGTACGCTTAGATAGATAATCTAACTCTTGCGATATCGTTTGATAATCAGCAAAACTAATTTGCACTGCGGCGGCCTGAGTAATACCCGGTGAAAGGGCATCTAGTGCTTGCGAGATCATCAAGGCGTTGCTTGAAACTTCTCCCTGCAAACCAGGAGCCCAGCCCATGAAAATTACATTGCCGGCGCGGGCAATACCGATACCTAGCTCTTGACCGCTAGCATCTTGCCACGTCGCTATGCTGCTACCAGTAGAACTCAAGGCTAGTTGCGATATTACACTAGCAATAGCAAACTCAGCTGACGGTGCACTCTGTGAGTTGGCTTTCCAGACCAGTTTGTTTACTTCTTTGATGGTTGCTTGCTTAGCGGAGGCCACACCAGCGAGAGCCTCTAATGCTTGAGCACCAGCTCCAGGAACACCAGCGCCATCAGTGATGAGAAGTTTTCCTCCACCGCGAGCGAAATCAGTTAGAGCAGCAACTTCAGCCGTTGGCAAATCTACCAACAGCGGCACTACGATTACTTTGTAGCCAGAAAGTTTTGAGACCCCAGCATCAACGTCGCTATCACTTAATTCATCGTAGCGAACATTGGCACCATCAAGAGACTTGCGAAAGACTTTGTAGTCATCTTCAAAAGCACCGATATGCTGATCTTGGTATACCGCACCATTTCGACCGCTTTTCAAAATGGCCACTGGCGAGGCTGCCCATGCGGGTGCGACAAGGGCCAATTGAACTAAACCTTGAAGTAGCCCCGTCATTAAGAGCAGACTTAAGACCGAGCTTTTAACTTTTGCCATTGACCCTCGCTGAGATACTTTGATCGCTGTACTAAAAATGTGTGTTGTGGACTATGAAGGCAGGTCTGAAATAAATAGTTCTCAATTATGAAATTGAACGATGTAGACAGTGTGAAGGGCTACCTAATGGCTGTTATTGCGAGATTTGGTCAATCTGTCGAGATCGCGTTTGGTCTCTTTCTTGGCAATGTTCTCGCGTTTGTCATACAACTTGCGACCTTTTGCCAAGGCCAAATCAACTTTTACCAAATGGCCTTTGAAGTACATTTTAAGCGGAATTAGTGCCAGACCCTTTTCCTGCATGTTCGATTTCAACTTAAGAATTTGCTTCTTATGAACTAGCAAGCGGCGCTTGCGCAGCGGCTCGTGGTTGAATCGATTACCAAAGTCGTACGGAGATATATGGCAGCTATATAGCCAAAGCTCTCCGCCCTCTACCTTAACGAAGGCGTCGGCTAAATTAGCCTTGCCAGCTCGGATAGATTTAACTTCAGTACCAAATAAAGCGATGCCAGCTTCTAAGGTGTCAAGAATTTCGTAGTCGTGACGTGCGCGCCGATTGTCAGCCACTGTCTTAAAGAATGGCTTCTCATCTTTTGCTGTCTTCTTAACTGGTTGCTTAGTCGGCTGAGTCATCTAAATAGTACGGTCGGCATCTCAGTATAGCCGGGTAGCTATTAGTTAGCTACTCTCATGGCCACTTTCATCAGCTTCTTCAAACAGCTTATTGCAGAGCTGCGGAGGTAAGACTCAGCCCCGCTTGGCAAGCGTGGTATCATCTTTATTATGATCAAAATCGAGCCACTATTTGCCACAGAATCGACACAGGTTCGCGCCTTATTGCGTCACCAAGGCGAGCCGGTGCCCTATGAAAGCTTCTGTGCCGAAGACCGATACATGATTACTGGTCTTACTTTTTGGCAACACTGGCTGCCCTGTCACTGGCATATTTCGCCATCAGTATATGTAGCGAAAGAAGACGGCTTAGTGATTGGCATGATTTCGCTTCATCCTATTGGCAAATCAAAAAACTGCTGGCAAGTCGATCACCTAGTGGTGCATCCCAATCACCGAGGCCGGGGCATAGCCCAAGAGTTGTTGCGTTTTGCCTTTGCTCTTTTCGGCAGCCAGGGCATTAGCCATTTCGTAGCTGAAGCCTCAGACCAGAATCAGGCAGCTTTAGCCATTCTTGCCAACTGCGGGTTTCGTCGCTCTGCTCGCATAACTCACTATCAAGTGCCAGCTGACTTAAAGATTGACGCAAAAGTCGACGCCAAAGCAGAAGAAAATTTCCGCTTAGCCATTCCTGAAGACCAAGCAAGTCTTTTTCAGTTGCATCAAGACGTGCTGCCGGCCGACTTGCGGCTGACATTTCAATATTTGCCAGAAGACTTTTATGTCTTTCCCCTCAAAGTGGAAAGCCTCGACAAGCTGGCTCGCCGCTTGATTCGACGCAAAAGTTGGTTCTGGGTAGCCAGCGACTCTGAACGTAAAGTGATTACCTCAGCTTGCCGCGTCACCGCCCATCGCGAGGGCGACTATCACCTCGAATTCGCTGTGCATCCCGGTTGGGCGCATACTTCACGCGATCTCGTCAATTTTGTTCTATCTATAATGCGCCGGGCCGGAATGAAAGGCATGGTCATCGCCAAAGCCTACGATTATCAAAATTCAGTCATTGAAGCTCTTGAAGAAGCAGGCCTAGAGAGGGCCGGAGACTTCTCACTACTGACTCGAGACCACTGGCTGAGAGCTAAGTCTCCGCCCAAGAAGCTCTCACTCGAGCGCACCGTGGGGCTCAACCCCCTGGGCAAACCAGCTATCAATATTCCCAAGACTTTTGTAGCGCCAGAAGCTCATCAGCCGTTCCTCTTGAAAGCCGACCGCTCTTAACGCTATTTGTGATAACCAGTTAAGAATGGGTCGTTTTTGAGCCATTTAGCCTAAGAATTCGATCATTTGGCTTTTGCTTTGTAAAGGATTTTGGAAAGTCCGCTGTATCCCCTGGGCTCATCTGATAATCTGAAAACTTGCCGATACCCATGTTGGTTAGTTGTCTTTGCAGCTGTCCAAACTTTTATGGGTTATTAGCTAGTTTTTGTTCTGTCCGTTTCAGTTTACGTTCAAATAGTCGTAGTTCTTAGGAGTGCAGTGGTGCCTACCATCAATCAGTTGATCAGACGCGAAAGAAGCAAGGTGACTTACAAGACCAAGTCTCCAGCTCTCAAATCTTGCCCTCAGAGAAGGGGCGTTTGCACCCAGGTGAAGACAACAACCCCTAAGAAGCCGAACTCAGCACTTCGCAAGATTGCCAGAGTACGTCTTACAAACGGTATTGAAATCACAGCCTACATTCCTGGTGTTGGCCACAACTTGCAAGAGCACTCAGTCGTGCTAGTAAGAGGCGGTCGGGTTAAGGATCTTCCAGGCGTTCGCTACCACATCGTCAGAGGCGCCCTCGATACAGCTGGCGTTAAAGACCGCAAACAAAGCCGTTCTAAGTACGGTGCTAAGCGTCCTAAGCCAGGCGCTCCAGCTGCAGCAGCCGGCAAGAAGAAATAAGCCTCAATCGTAATTTAAATAGGAATAGATAAGAATGTCTCGCAGAAAGCAAGCAGATAAAAGAATTACCGTAGCTGACCCTGTATTCAACAGCCAACAGGTCTCACGCTTCGTCAACCGCATGATGCAGCGCGGCAAGCGCAGCACCGCCCAGAGCCTTTTCTATGATGCTCTTCAAATTCTCAAAGATCGCACCAAGCAAGAGCCTCTAGATGTTTTCAACAAAGCGTTGAAGAACGTCACTCCTCTTGTAGAAGTTAAAGCCCGCCGCGTTGGTGGTTCTACCTACCAAGTTCCAGTTGAAGTTAAGTCTTCACGCGGTTTCGCTCTTGCCTCACAATGGCTCATCGCCAACAGCCGCAAGAGACCAGGTCGCACTTTCGCCGAGCGTCTTTCAGCCGAACTAGTTGATGCCAGCAACGGCACCGGCGCATCGGTTAAGAAGCGCGACGAAACACACAAGATGGCTGAAGCCAACAAAGCTTTCGCTCACTACCGCTACTAAACTGAATTAGTTAGCCTGATTCACTCAATATTTAAAAACGCTTCGGCCATTGGTCGAAGCGTTTTTGTGAAAACTGTTGTACAACGTCTTATGGAAGTTCTTTGCAAGCAACTAATTTCCCGACAGCAGTTATATCTGTTTGTAAAGAATGCTCAGTCAATTCTGAATATCTTTATGAAGGATATAAAGATGGTGCGATACCAGGTGGTAACCTAAGTTTGGTCTTTCCAAGAAGAGCGTTCATTAGCGCGCTCGCGAGAAAGGTCGTCAACACCAGTGGTTGAGCACAGCAAGATAGTACCCAGCTAGTTATATTTGGAAGGTTCAAATGGATAGCGTTAAAGAGAGGAAAACAGGGACAGTGGCAGGAAGACAAATTCAGCTTCAAGACGTCCGTAACATGGGTATTGCAGCTCACATCGATGCTGGCAAAACTACCACAACAGAACGGATTCTCTTCTATTCCGGTTTGATCCACAGAATGGGTGAAGTGCACGAAGGCACATCGTTCACCGACTGGATGGAGCAAGAGAAAGAACGCGGCATCACCATTACAGCAGCTGCTATCACCTCTCAGTGGAGAGGCAAGCGCATCAACTTAATCGACACCCCCGGACACGTTGACTTCACCGTAGAAGTTGAGCGTTCGATGCGCGTGCTCGACGGCGTTGTTATCGTGCTTTGTGCAGTTGGTGGCGTTCAACCGCAAACCAACACAGTTTGGAAACAAGCCAACCGTTATGAAGTGCCCAGAATGATTCTGGTCAACAAAATGGACCGCACTGGCGCTGACTTCTACAAAGTAGTTAAGCAAATCAAAGAGCAGCTTCCTGGTATGTCTACCACTTGGGCCAATGCTCACCCGCTTCAATTGCCAATCGGCGCTGAAGGCGAATTCAAAGGTCTAATCGATCTAGTTGAGATGAAAGCTCACGTCTACGACGAAAAAGATCCTATGGGTCAAAAATTCAACATCGTCGACATTCCTGCCGACATGCTTGAAGATGCTCAAAAATATCGCAAAGAGCTTGAAGAGTCAGTTGTTGAAACAGACGACGCTTTGATGGAAATCTACATGGAAACTGAAACTGTTGAAAACGAAGCTTTCAAAGTAGCTTTGAGAAAAGCAGTTTGCACCAACAAAGTTATTCCGATTCTTTGTGGTTCAGCTTTCAAAAACAAAGGCGTTCAACAGCTTCTCGACGCAGTTGTCGACTTGCTTCCTTCACCAGCTGACGTTTCTGCTATCAAAGGCATGTTGCCAGATGGTACTGAAACCGAAAGAGCTCCTGACGACAACGCACCATTCTCGGCGCTTGCCTTCAAGGTTATGAACGACCCATTCGTCGGTAAACTCACCTTCTTGCGCATCTACTCAGGTAAATTGGCAGCTGGTTCATACGTTCTCAACTCCACCAAAGGAAAGAGAGAGCGCATCAGCCGTCTAGTTCAATTGCAAGCAGATAACCGCACAGACGTTGATGAAGCTTACGCTGGCGACATTATTGCTGCTGTTGGCTTGAAAGACACCACAACCGGTGACACTCTTTCAGCAGAAAATTCACCAGTAATTTTGGAATCAATGAACTTCCCAGATCCAGTTATCTCGGTTGCCATCGAACCAAAAACCAAAGGCGACTCCGACAAACTGGGCGTCTCACTGGGCCGCTTGGCAGAAGAAGATCCAACCTTCAAAGTGCGTGTTGACCATGAAACTGGCCAAACAATCATTGCTGGTATGGGCGAACTTCACTTAGAAATCATTGTTGACCGTCTACTTCGTGAATTCAAAGTAGAAGCCAACGTTGGTAAGCCACAAGTTGCCTACCGCGAAACCATCAAGAAGAACGTCAAGTGCGAAGGCAAGTTCATCCGTCAGTCGGGTGGTCGTGGTCAATACGGTCACGTAGTCTTCGAACTAGAACCACTTGCTGCTGGTACCGGATTCGAATTCGTCAACAAAATCGTTGGTGGTGTCGTTCCAAAAGAATACATCCCTGCAATTGAAGCTGGCGTAAGAGACACTCTAGTGGGCGGCGTACTTGCCGGTTATCCTGTAATCGACGTTAAGTGCACATTGGTCTTCGGTTCGTACCACGAAGTTGACTCGAACGAAATGGCCTTCAAAACTGCTGCTTCAATCGGCTTCAAAGAGGGCTTCATGAAAGCTAGCCCTATTCTTCAAGAGCCAATCATGAAAGTAGAAGTTGAAGTTCCAGAAGAATTCATGGGCGACGTTATCGGTGACATTTCATCGAGACGTGGTCGCATCGAAGGCATGGACACCATCGATTCACTATCAAAAGTGAAATCGTCAGTGCCATTGTCTGAAATGTTTGGTTATGCCACCGACATCCGCAACAAAACCCGCGGACAAGGTACATTCACCATGGAATTCGCTCACTACGAAGAAGTGCCGAATGCTATTGCTGAAGCAGTTATTTCTACCAAGAAAGATACTCGCCACTAAGCTATAGATTCTCAAGAGCTAAAGAGCCCCCGCTAAACGACAAGTTTGGCGGGGGCTTTTCTTTGGCATTTGAACAGCTGGCTTAGTTGCCAATTGTTTTCTTTGGCTGACAATAGGGCCTCGTTCAAGAAAAGCGGTAAAATTCTAGGTATCAGTCGAAAGGAGACCGATACTATGAAGTATCTGCACAGCGGGTACATTCTTTTTTGCCAAGGGGCAGACCACGAAGAAGATGGTCGCGTTGATGCTCGTGGCCTTTTTGATCTGTTCGTTCTCAAAGACTTACCGACCAAGATGAACTGCACTTGCGTCATCGGCTTCGGCACACCTTACGAGCGCCGCCAATACAAAGGCATCGTCACTATTGAAGATCCAGACGGAACAGTAGTCTTTACTAAAGACTTCAACGCCAATGATCCAGGCGACATTTTCAAAGGCCATTACATTTTTCAGCCTGATGTCAGCCTCAGCAAAGAGGGCGCCTGGTCAGCCAAGGTCTCTCTTCTAAACTGGAAAGACGACAACATGTGGGACTGCGAGCGCAAATTCTTTGTCATGCTCGAAGGCGACGCTCCGCCAGACCCATAAACAATTCAATAGAGTCTTAGCAGAACTCAAGATTATTGAAATTCTTGCCCAGAACTTCACCACTATCGGCACCAAGCCAACGGTCTAGAATAGTGGCATATACGGTGCGGAAATCAACATTGAATTTGAGATCACCATGGTCTAAGTCAGTTAGTGATGGATACTGTCCATAGAGGCCGCCTTTCACTCCACCGCCAAGAACTAGGCAGGGTCCAGCTGTGCCGTGGTCGGTTCCGCCGCCGCCATTCTCCGCTACCCGTCTTCCAAATTCAGAGAAGATGAGCACCATGACTTTGTCGTCACAGCCATTCTGTTTGAGGTCATCCTGGAAAGCATTTAGCGATTTGCCCAAGCCAGCCAACAAATTAGTCTGGGTGCGCAACTCACCAGCGTGAGTGTCGAAGCCATCATAGCCAACTGTATAAACCTTGGCACCAATTCCACCGCTTATCATCTGAGCAATGAACTTCAGACTAGAACCAAGCTTTCCATCAGGATACTTGACTGTGGTTTTGTGACCCTTAACTAAATCAATCAGCCGCTCAGAAGCTCTATTAGCTTCAACACCGCTTGTGCGCAACTTTTTTACCACGGCTCGATCATCATCAAAGTTTCTATAAATATCATTGAATGCTTCAAGCTGCAGTGCCCTATCGGTTTGGTAGAGTGGATCTACTTTGAAGCGAAAAGCCTGTACATCAGAGACAGACGGCACAGCTACTTTGCGCGCCAACAGTGACTTAGGCAAAAGCGGATCAACGTTGACTGCCATCATGGCAATCTTCTCTTTGCCAGGTTCGATGCTTGCCCTAACAACTTTGTCACGCACAGAGGCGGCCGCAGAAATGCTCAAATAATCGAGGTAACGGCCGAGCCAACCGGTATCACCGATAATATCAGGCTGAGCCGTTTGCCAAATCTCAATAGAGCGAAAATGCGAGCGATTAGGTTCGGGATAACCGACACCCTGAATTACCGCCAATTTGCCTTGTTTGTAAAACTCTTGAAACTGTGTCAATGCCGGATGAAAACCAACCTTATCGTCAATATGCAAGACTTCAGATTGTTTGATGCCAATCTTAGGACGAGCGTCATAATAGGCACCGTTACCATATGGAATGATAGTGTTGATACCGTCATTGCCACCATTCAATTGAATAACTAATATCGAGCGATCGGCACTGGCCGCTGGATCAATCTGTGCAGCCAGCGCCTCTAACTGTCCATGACCAAGAATTCCCAAAGCCGCCAGTCCAGCGAGAAAATCACGTCGACTAATAGGGTTATTGATGAAATCATGATTGGTCATTTCGTTTGTACCTTTTCGTTCCAGTTTCGTTCCAGTTTCGTTCCAGTTACATCAGATGTTGGATCAGTGGTTTCTCCGGTCAATCTCTATGTTAGTTGATAAGTCGGCAAAGTCATAATCAAATGTACCAATCCGCGCAAGCGGGCATCAAGCACTTTATCATTAGGAAGCTTATCTAAGGGCTTTCCACTCAAGTCGGTCGAAACGTACTTAACTAGCCGCTCCCGCACACTCTGCGGGGCGTCATTTTCAATTAGCAAGCTGAGAAAATAATCTACTGTTTCACCAGCATCGGTTAGCCCTTGTTCAGTGGCAATTTTAGCTGGCGAAGAATACTTATCAAGATAGTCAAATTTTTGCGAGATCATTCTGGTAGCGAAATTAAAACGCTCCATCATCACATCTGATGCTATCCAATTTTCGCCGCCATCCCAACCTTTGACCGAAGGCGGATTAAACAAATTTTGCCCCATAGCCGCCATCAAGCGAGGCACCTCAGCATCGACTTGACTGACCTGAAAGGTCTTTAGCATTCCTACAACATACTCACAGGGACTCTTAATGAGCGAATGGAAGCAAGCACTTGTGGTGAAATAACGAGAAGAGAATATGGCACTAACCATGGCACCAATATTGTGATCATTTTTCTTGTAGACAGTGGCAATCTCTTCAACAAAGGAGTTTGATGGCTCATACAATGCAAAGTAGCGAATTAGCTTGCGAGCTAAATAATGAGCAGTCGCCTTCTCGTTAGCCAAAATAGAAACAATATCTTCGCCATTAAAATTTCCCGTTTGGCCCAAAAATGTCTTGCTGCCACTGTCGTGCTGTCCTTTGTTGAAGAAGTACCCATCAGGCTTAGTCTGCCATCCGGTGAAGGCTCGAGCACCTTCTTTGACGTCTTGCTCAGAGTAATTTCCAATGCCCATGGTAAAGAGTTCCATGACTTCACGAGCATAATTCTCGTTGGGTTTTCCCTTGCGATTCTGCTGATTATCAAGCCAATTGATCATGGCCGGATCTTTAGACATAGCTAACAACAGATCATCGAATTTACCAAAAGCGTACTTGCGCATTGTGCAATTTTGCACATACATAGCGTAAGGGTTGCGCACTTTGTTGTCAGAGGTAGCGAAATGGCCGTGCCAAAAGAGTGTCATTTTCTCTTCTAAAGGACGACCGGTGAACATCATGCGAAACAGCCACCAGCGCTTAATATCATCAGGATTAGTAAAGTCAAAATTCTGCTCGGCCAGCATGCCGTCCAATTTGCTGTTATCGACAGATGATGGATTGGTGAGTTGCTTAAGAGCACTGCTGTAACCCATCGCAAGATATGGCGCTAACTCTTCTGGTGTGAAACCAAAGCCCGTGCGATTGAGCAAATGTCTAATCTGGCGATGATCATCTCTGGCGTTTCTGGCGTTTTTCTTGCCAACTCGCTTTTTAGTAGAATCACTGGGCATATGTCGGCACCTTGCCACGCCTAAGCTGCTCTAGCTCGAGCATTTGAGCAGCAGTCACCACTTTGCCTAAGGCCTGAGTAAACTCCATCTGCCGCACTTTTATTTTGCCCACAACCTCGCGAATGGACAGGTCTTCCTCTTCCTTTGGCAAATCTGCTTTTGTTTGGCCCAGCTTTTCTTTCTCTGATTTTAAGCGAGTTTTGAATTCGGCGCGCAGGGGACGTAGTTGCTCGTTGAGAACTTTCAAGTCGCTGCGATAGACATTGAATAATTCATTGATCTGTTTACGCTGACCACCATCAAGAGAGGGAATCAATTTGACCTGCTCCAAAGTTGGATTGGGATCAACTAACTCAATACCAATAGCATCTTTCGGACCAGGCCGCTTCTCTACACTCGGTTTTACCGCAGCCGCCGCACTGGCGCTAAAAAAGTTGCCGACAGCAAAAGGGCTCGCAGGATGATTGACCTGCGGACTAGACTCCTGATTAATTTGAGCGCTAACGCTGCGAGATTTCGCAAATGCTTCTACCTGGCAATAGGTCGAAAAGCAAACAATTAGGATTAGTAATTTGGCCGACTTACTCATAAAAACATCCTGCCCAAAATTAGAAGCTCGCTATGGCTTCCCGAGGAAAATTGTTGAGTACTCAACAAAATCGCAAAATTGAACAGGCTCAAGGGCGCACATTACTGGTAAGTAGATACAGATAGAATCCACAAAACCAAAAAATAATTGAGCGGAGGCCGGCTGCAATAATTCAGTGCTTGGCTCTTGATGCTCAATCATTGCTGCACCGGTGTTGCGCGGCTAGCGTCGGGCGGCCTCACTTTCGCCGCGATTGAATGAAAAGCTTGCGTAAGTGCTCTCAGGTAAGCACCCTGAGTCATAAAGGCAACACTGTAAATGAAATACCAGGAGCACAAAATGAATACGAACCTAAGTCGAAACCAGCGACTCTGAATGAAAAAAATTGCGATAAATATATAGGTAAATAGAAGCGATCCGAAGATGATGCCTTGAATCACAACTTCAGGGTCAGTCTTTATTTCTAAAATAGAAATGCAAATTGCGCTAAGGATTGTCAAAAATACATGCAGGCTAACAAACCAGGTCGGATAGGTCCAAACAATTGAAGCCAATACAAAATTCGGCCTATCTCCTTTTCGTAAAATCACTTCTGCCTCTTGCTCGCTTCTGGGCGGCGACACAAACCAGTCACGGAAAGATCCAGTCAAAGTCCATTACTCCAGAGCAAAGTAGCAAAATCTTCTCAGAAACAGCGGATCTGCCTACTACATTGTTCCCAAGAACCAATACCAGAACGTTCTACCAATCGAGATGGCTGCACAATCGTATACAGCAAAAAAACCGCTCACTCCAGAAACCTCTGACATGAGCTATTTAATGACTAGATTATGATGCTTCGACCCGAATGACCGCTTAGCACCCCTCCCAAAGAGGGAGGTTATTTAACTTGACTTCATACTCCCAAAACGGGACGATTGAAAGAATGAGAGAAATTGAGATTGAGAGATCGGAGCAGGTGAAGGATGGAATTGCTGAATGAAAAAGCAATTTGGCAGTTCGCCAAAAAGCATCCCGCTGCAGAAAGTCCATTGCAACATTGGGTCGATACCATCAAGACTCAACAGTGGAATAATCCTGCGGATGTAGCGAGAACATTCAACAGTGCAGACAATTTGGGCAATGACCGATGGATCTTCAATATTGGTGGCAATAATTTCCGTCTTGCAGCTACTGTTTGGTTTAAAAAGCAGAGAGTCTTTGTTCTAAAAGTTATGACTCATTTTGAATACGATCAGAAGGAGTGGTAGAGACATGCCTAGCAAATACAAAGCGCTTACAGACCGGCATCCTCTGCGACCAATCAAGACAGAAGAGGAACTCGATGGAGCCCTTGAAGTAGCTCGCGAACTTTACTTAAACCTCAATTCGTTAAATGACGATGAAGAAGATTACCTAGATGTTCTCAGCACCTTAATCACACAATACGAAAAAGTGCACCACACACGAGAAGGCAACTTCACGCCAATTGAACACGTCAAATATCTTTTTGAAATGAACAATCTAAAGCAGTCAGACTTTGGAAAATTACTTAGCCTCCCATCGGGCCGAGCGAGTGAAATTTGGAATGGGCATAGGGATTTGACTAAAACTCATATCGCTATTTTGGCCGAACGTTTCTGCGTTAACGCCACACTATTTTTGCCAAAAGTTGTCGTTCCCATTCTGGCAACACAAAATTCAGATACAAAGATAACTAACAAGGTTTTGTCTAAAATCAAAAAAGCCCTTGAACCGCTAGAACCGGAACAAAGGCATATAGTGCTTGAAAGTCTTGGTCAGTACAAAGAAAGTCAGGACAAGAGCGAATAAAAAGATTTGGGCAGTACAGGATTCGAACCTGTGACCTCTTCCATGTCAAGGAAACGCGCTACCAACTGCGCCAACTGCCCACAAGACAAGTACTTATTGTAACTTGAATGGCCCGGAGAAGATAAGTTACTGAAACGAAGTTGTAAATTCGCAACATTAATAAACGGCAGCGCCAGTTTATTGAAATCGTCAGTAATTAGTAAAAGATAGGCGGCACCCAGATTCGAACTGGGGGATAGAGGTTTTGCAGACCTCTGCCTTACCACTTGGCTATGCCGCCGTGTAATTTAAAAGTCGAAAAGTGGCCTTACTACAAATAGGCTGTCTGTAATTAGACTTCTTCCTTCAAATATAGTGTACATGCTATTTGGCAGGGGCTTATTTGTCAATTCGAACCAGACGACCAGAGCCATTTCGTCGCAATCTAGAGCAAGAAGTGACAGCTAATGCGGGTATTATTAGCTTAACGTTTTGTCTCAGCACCAGGTAAGCCTACAAATGATTCTAAGAAGGGTACTGGCAGCCATTCCAATGCTCTTCCTGGTATCTCTTGTCAGCTTTGCTTTAATGCGCGCCCTTCCTGGTGACCCGGTTGACGTCATGCTCGGGTCGTCGCAGAAAGAAATGCCGGCCGAAGATCTCAAGCTTTTGCGTCAAGAATTCGGCTTGAACCAAAGCCCTGCTAAGCAATACATGCTCTGGCTCTCAGGCTGGGTTAAGAGCGACAACGTCGCTTCCGCGAACGCTCTGGGCCGCTCATACCGTGACGGTCGCCCGGTAAAAGAAGTAATCATCGAACGCATTCCAGCCACCCTGACATTGGTGGGAGTAGCTCTGCTCATATCGTTCACCCTAGGTCTGCTACTGGGCATTCTCTCGGTGATTCTCAATCTCAAAAACAAAACGGCCGATTCTGCAGTCACCGCAGCGCTATTAGCATTGTATTCCGCCCCCAATTTCTGGCTGGCATTCATCGCATTGGCTTTTCTCGCCAGTCCCTATAGTGCAGCGCTCATACACCTGCCCATATTGGGGCTGCACCCACCTGGAGCTGAGCCATCTCTCGCCTACGCCGCAGAGTATTTGTTGCTGCCTGCCATCATTCTCTCTTCCCGCCGCATGGCTAAAGTAGCTCTATATGTGCGCGCTCTGGCCCTGGATGAACTGAGCAAAGAATATGTGGTGTCGGCTCTGGCCAAGGGGCTTTCGCTGAAAAGTGTAATTACCAACCACGTTCTCAAGAACTGTTTAATTCCCGTCGTCAATTTAGCGGGCTTATCTCTGCCGGCCCTTATTGGCGGCTCGGTGTTAATTGAGACGATTTTCTGCGTGCCCGGAATGGGCCGCCTGATGGTCGAATCAACGTTCGGCCGCAACTATCCGGTTTTGATGGGGCTGGTGATGCTCTACGGCACCATAGTTATTTTGGCGAATCTACTGGCTGATGTGCTCAACAATGTCATTGACCCGAGGCTGCAGCAATGAACTCAGCGAAAATGACAGCTATAAAGAAAAACCCAATAGCCGCAAGAAAAACCGGCCCCAAAGTCAATACTAAGCTAATTGCTGGAGCAGTCTGCCTCGGCCTGCTGATGCTAATCGCGCTCTCACCCTTATTTTCGAACCTAATTTTGCCAATTTTCGGCCTTACCATTGAGCCGCCAATTTCCAATCTCAGTGCAGTTAACCTAGCACCGTCGCTCAATCTTCCTCACATTCTTGGCACCGATGCCCTCGGCCATGACTTGGTTAAAATGATTGCCTATGGCGCCCTTGGCTCGCTTTCAGTGGGTCTCTGCTCAGCCCTTGTGGCTGTCACCCTCGGCAATATCTGGGGAGCTGCTGCGGCCTTAGCTGGAGGCGCAATTGACAGTCTCATGATGCGCCTTGTTGATGCTCTGTTGGCTGTGCCTTCAATCATTCTGCTACTGACGCTCAGTTCAATTCTGTCTGCTCCTGAGCTGGTCGAGCACTTTCCACCCTTTTTGTTAAAAGCCCTAGGGGTAACGAACTACACAGATGGCCTCTTGCCGTACTTTATTGTCATTCTCGCAATCACAGCTACCACTTGGCTTGAATCGGCCCGAGTAGCCCGTGCGCGGGTTTTGGCCATCAAAGAGGAAGATTTTTTCTTGGCTGCCCAAGCCCTCGGCAGTTCATTCATTGAGCTTTTGAGCAAGCATTTGCTACCGGCCTTAGCCACCACAGCAGTGGTCGAAGGCACACTACTAGTGAGTGACGCCATAATTATGGAGTCAGGCTTGAGCTTTCTCGGCCTCGGTCTAGGTCCGAGCACCCCGAGCTGGGGCAGCATGCTCAAAGACGCCCAGTCTTGCCTCACCGCTGGCAATTGGTGGGCAGCAGTCATACCCGGACTACTCATTTGCTTCACTGTTTTAAGCGTTCACATGCTGGGCGAGGGCTTTTTCGCATCTAAGAGAGCACGCGGAAAAATACCTTCTTAGAGAATCGGCTAGAATATTGGTGTTATTGTTCAAGACCGCAAAGTCGAATCTAAAAACCGACTTTCAATTCGCATCTCAAAACCATTACTCACAAGTGGAACCTATGAAAACTTTGCTTTCTCAAATATTCGCAAAAGCTTCATCGAAGATGACCACATCTGGTCTAGCATCCGGGCTAGCATTGAGCTTGTGCACCATCGCCAGCATCGGTCTTCTCAGTGCCTGTGGCGATGGCAAAGAAGTAAGTTTCAATTCAGGCGGAATGCGACAAACATCTAGAGCCGGAGCCGGTTCGGTACCAGATGACTTGAAAAAACTTGTTTATCCCGGCGCCACTGCCAGCGGTTCGCAGTCAGCAAGCGAAACTGATAAAGACTCAAATGACCATTCTCG
This sequence comes from Candidatus Obscuribacterales bacterium, assembly GCA_021732025.1. Lineage (GTDB taxonomy): Bacteria > Cyanobacteriota > Vampirovibrionia > Obscuribacterales > Obscuribacteraceae. Next base: position 35,714 of record JAKFVU010000030.1, read on the forward strand.
CTACTTAAACTTATCGAGTAGCGACTCAATTGAAAAAGTAGCCTCATGGTACGAAACAGCACTCAAAGCAGAAGGCTGGAATATAGAGAAGAACGAGGCCATGGGCAACTTGGTCACAATCAGCGGCACACTAAAAGACGCTGAAGTGGCAGTAAATATTGCTGATGATTCTGGCAAGACTTCAATTATTGTCAATCAGAGCACCTCTATTGGTGCCATACCTGATGATGAAGCTGTAGAAAACTTCAAGCCGAATAAAGAGGTTCCTGCAACTGACTAAGAAGAGCGATAGCAAAACTGCGGTTGTGCCTCAGAGCCCCCTTGCAGAGGTGCTTACTTCTTCGATTACTGGTCTAGTTGCCGAAACAATCAAAAGCAATTCTTCCAGAGGCGGCACTAGTAGCGCCTCAAACGGCAAGGTGCTGAAGCCGCGCTTCGGAAGTTTTGTCAGAGTCGATTCGCCTGAGAATGATATTTCAATATTTGCGATTGTCTTCAACGTCATAACCAATCCACCAGATAGCGTGCACAAACCTAGTGCCCTTGGTCTAACCCGAGATCAATTGCGAATTGAACAACCCCATATTTTTGCTCTGCTAAAAACCGAAGTGCATGCGCAAATTGTTGGTTATTTAGATTGGAGTGACAGAGCAATCTATCAGCACTTGCCACCACAACCGCCAGAAGTGCACGATTTTGTCTACAGTGCCAGCCAAGAAGAAGTATTGAAGTTATCGAGTGAATTTGAATTTCTGCGTTTGCTCAATGGCGTCACTAGTGTTCCGGCTGATGAACTTATGGCAGCTTGCGTGCGGGAAGCAGCACGGGCAAGAGCACAGAATCATGAATCTACTACTGAAGCAGAACAAGTCTCAACGGCATATCTGATTGAAGCAGGTCGCGCTATTTCACAATTATTCCGCTCAGACTATGAGCGCATGCTGAGCATCGTGCGAAAAATCAAACCGGGAAATGTTGGTTAGCTAGACAAAATCTTCAATCATTGGAATCATGAAAAACAGAAAAAAGCTATTAATGGTGGCATTGCTTACATCGGGACTAGCTACCGAATTTGCTATGGCAAGCTCGAAAACACCTTCGAGAAAATACCGAGAGTCACGAGCTTATATGCCCACGGGGCTAGACGATCCCCCGCTGACTGAAAATACATTCTACGCGAAGGGAACAGACAAGTATCAAGAGGGGATAAAGAGCCGTTACTCGGATGAACTTTGCCGCTACGCCAGAAAGTTGTACAGCGAGAGGAAGTATTACAAAGCCCTTCAAGTAATTAATCTCTCAATTGAGAATCAACCCAAAATCAATCTCGGTGAGCCAGACCACTTACGGATTTATATACTTCTTGCCTACGCGGGCAGTATCGATAAAATCAAAGCACAACCTTACTATGAAAAGGCTATCACTGAATGCGACAAAGGCCTCAAGGGCTGGCATGCCCTTGATTTTTACTTGCCAAAAATAGATGCGCTAATTGGCTTAGACCGCAAAGACGATGCCATTAGATGCTGCGAAACTGCCTACAACGCGGCTCTCGGTGCAAGCCGTGATGTCTCTGTCTACGCGGCCACTTTAGCTAAACTAAACGGTAGCAGCAGGCCTGCCAGCAACTTGGTTGCAGTTGCTCCGTCCGCTGACAAAGCAAAAAATAAGTCTTCAGACACAACCTCAACAGCTAACAATCTGACAAAAGACAATATCGTGCGAATTCAGAAAGAAGTCACCGATATGGTTAAGCACGACACTTGTCCAACTCAAAAAGAAATTGAAAACCTTCTAGGGGC
>JAKFVU010000040.1 GCA_021732025.1 Candidatus Obscuribacterales bacterium
AGAGGAGGTCCTGTTTAGAAATGTCCGTTGCAAACGTTACCGATTCCACCTTCGAACAGGAAGTGTTGAAAGCTGATATTCCAGTTCTCGTCGACTTCTGGGCTCCTTGGTGTGGACCATGCAAGGCTGTTGCCCCCGTAGTTGAGGACCTTTCTAAGGAGTACGAGGGAAGACTCAAAGTAGTCAAACTGAATACAGACGAAAACCCCAAAACTGCCCATGCATATAAGATTCGTGGCATTCCAAGCCTTTTCCTGTTCAAAGCTGGACAGGTTTGTGAAGAGGTTGTTGGCGCAGTGCCAAAATCTACCCTTGCCAAGGCGATTGAACAACACGTATAGATGCAGCATCGATAGACCAACACGTGAGAGCTGGTTGGGCACTATTGCCCGTTTTTTGAACATACATCAGCCGGAGTTAGTCGGCGGATTTGAAAGGAGAAGCTAATGCAATTTTACTCATGGAGTCAGCGCAGCAAGACAAGCGTGGCTCTTTCCGCAGCTCTTTTGCTCGGAATAGGCTTGGTTGGCACAACAACCGAAGCTTCAGCTAGAACAAAACATCGTCACAGACATCATCATCACTACGCTCACGACGCAGCTAGCGTTGCCATGAAGACCCCTGATTGTTCAACCACAGTTACTGCTTTGAAAAAAGCTGACGCTGTTGGCATGCTCCGCATTCACGGACCAATCACTGTCTTTGCTCCATCCAATGCTGGTTGGGCAAAAATGACCAAAGAGAACCGCGAAGGTCTAATGAATGATCCTAAGCGCTTGAAAGATGTACTCAAGTACCACGTAGTCAAAGGCAAATACAGCGCTGCTGACTTGGCTGACAAACGTTCACTGAAGACCGTTCAAGGTGAATCTTTGATGGTTGACAACAAGTCTGGCACTGTCGTAGTTGACGGTTGTATCGTCACTACAGCTGACGTACCTTGCGACAACGGCGTTATCCACATCATCGACGCTGTGGCTATCCCAGAACGCGGTAAATGATCTTTAGGCAGTAGCCAAAAGAGCCAAACTATCAAATCGATAGAAATAATAGGACAGGGTGGGCATTGCTCACCCTGTTTTGCTTTGAGAAGAATCTGAGAATGGCCAAGAAGAGCAAGTTCAGGGTAATCACTTATTGTGATTCCGTAATGGGATTGTGTAAAACTTCTAAGGCTATGCCAATATATATGTACTGGGCCCTACTAAGCTCAAAATGGAACTACGAGGTTGGAGATGAAAGAAGCGGTTATAGGATTTGTCATCGCCCTTTTAGTGAGCTGCACGCTCGCAGGGTTCGACAATCCAATTTCACCGACAGGTTGGACCTTTGCTAATGCACCAGCGGCCGATGTGGTTACTGACGTCAATGCCGGCACCTTTCAAGGTGAAGTACTTGATTCACAGGTACCAGTGCTGGTTGAGTTTTACAAGCAAAATGATCCGCATTGCCTGACAATGAGCCCTATAGTGAACAAATTAGCGACAGACTCACAGGGCTATGTGCGAGTAGTGAAAGTGGATGTCGATACCAACCAAACTCTCACTGAGCGTTACGATGTCCAAGGAGTGCCAGGCTATGTCTTGTTCAAAGAAGGCAAAGCCATAAACGGCATCAAAGGCGAAATGACCCAGCCTGAACTAACCAAGTGGGTCAAGCAAGAATTAGATATGCCAACGGATTAACAACTATGGTCAAGTACGCAGTCGCCTTTTTTGTGGCGATGATTCTATCTTCTAGCTTCGTCAACTTTCAGTTTCCACCTGGCCGAATGCCAGCGGGAGTAGCTGATGTGATTGCCACCAGCCTAGGTGTATGGAAGCGCAAAGAAGGCTTGATACCAGAAATTAGAGTCGTCGATTCGTATCGCAAATTGCGGTACATCGGTGGCGTAAATGGCAAAAATGAGAACAGAGACGCTGATGCACCGGGCATGGGCAACAACTAGGAGAAGCTGAGAATAATGAAAACCTGGGCTCGTTGGACACTATTAATACTCTGGACTGTCGGTCTCATTCTGACTGCGCAGTACTGGAACCCGTTTGCATCATTACCGGCCTTCCTCAAATACTCAGTGATAACACTGGTGGTAGCCGTTCTCTACGGTGCCTTCTTTATTATCATTCAGTTCTACATCATGCTCTCCGTCATCTTCCCGCTCCCCCCAAGGGCTGACAGCAAGGCGCCCCAGAGCATTGGCAAGCGTTGGTTTAAGTGGCTCTATAAAGAATCGCCTATCAGCCCTAATGCCCCTAAAACGCTCGAAGAAATGACTGGCAATGACAAAGCCAAGCAAGAAATTCGCGAAGTACTCGACATCATTCAAAAGGCAAAGCACTACGAAGATTCTGGTGCCCAGGTGCCTAAAGGAATGCTATTTGTTGGACCACCAGGCGTTGGTAAAACCCTTTTCGCTAGAGCCATAGCCAATGAAGCCGGTGTGCCATTCTACGTCATTGATGGTGGTGGCGTAGCCGGAATCTTCATGGGCCTTGGTGTGCTCAAACTGAAGACCCTCTTCCGCAAATTAAAAGCTCACGACCGCGCCATATTGTTCATCGACGAAATTGAATCAATGGGTTCGAAACGGTCACAAGATCAAGGTTTTGGCGGCATCGCCGACATGAACATGACTCTCAATTGCTTGCTCACTGAAATGGACGGCTTCTCGGGCTCTAAAATCATGGTTATTGGTGCCACCAACAACGATGCCATGCTTGACCCCGCACTAATGCGTGCAGGCCGCATGGATAGACGCATCTACTTCCAGATGCCCACACCTGAAGAAAGATCTGAGCTATTCAAATATTATTTAGCTAAAGTTGCATGCGATGAAAGCATCGACTACGACCAAGTAACCATGCTTACCGCTAACTACTCACCCGCAGAAATTGCCAATGTGGTTAACGAAGCTGCCCTAATTTCTCGTCGTCCGGGCAACCCCAACAAAGTCACCACAGACATGATATTACAGGCTCTAGACAGAGTATCTGTTGGGCTTGAGCGATCTCTGACTAACTCTGGCGTTGAACTGGTAAATCACGACCCCTCAGTTAGATTCGCCGACGTCATTGGCATCGATGACATCAAGCAAGAAGTCGTCGAAATCGTCGACTTTCTCAAACGTGGAGATGACTTGCGCAAAATAGGCGCAAAAATACCAAAGGGTGTACTCTTGGTCGGCCCACCAGGTGTGGGCAAGTCAATGATGGCAAAGGCCATAGCAAATGAAGCAGGCGTGCCCTTCTATGGTCTGTCTGCTAGTTATCTCAATGGCATGGGCTTTGGAGCGCAACGAATTAAGGCCTTGTATACCCAAGCCAGACAAAGCCCAGCGGCAATCGTATTTATCGATGAAATCGACGCCATTGGCGGCACTAAGGGTGGTGCACTAGGGTCAATCCGTACCAATTCACTCAATCAATTACTTGTGGAGCTTGATGGTCTTGGCCGCAGTAATGTGATCACCATTGGCGCTACCAACATGGAAGATGATTTGGACGCTGCATTTTATCGCTCCGGTAGATTTGACCGAAAAGTATTCATCGGAGTGCCGGATACGAAATCGAGAAGTCTCATTTTCGAGAAGTATCTAAAGCAGATATCTCTCGCCTCCCTTCCAGATCTTGAGAAGTTAGGCAAACTCTCCTTCAATTTCTCTGGTGCTGACATCGCTGCAGCATGTAACGAAGCCGCCATTCTTGCTGTCCGTAAGGGCAAAAGCCAAGTTACAGAAGAAGAATTAGAAGAAGCAATTGACAAAGTAATGGTGACAGCTGGTCACAAGCTCAATGTAGCCGGTATGAATCTATCGCGTGTGCCGGATCTGGAAATAACTCTAAACGACCTGAAGGGTGTCGAAGAAGCCAAAGCTGAAGCGGCTGAAGTCGTGGCAATGCTTAAGAACATGAAGGCAGTTGAAGCTTTCGGCCTGAAACCAACACGAGGCGTGCTACTTGTTGGTCCACCGGGCACAGGCAAGACCATGTTAGCCAAAGCGATTGCCAACGAAGCTGGAGTTCAGTTCTATTCTCTATCAGGTGGCGACTTCCAGTCTATGTGGGCCGGAGTCGGTTCGAATAGAGTGAAAGCTGTCTACGAACGCGCCCGGCGTAGCGGTAAACCAGCCATTGTCTTTATTGACGAAATCGACGCGATTGGCGGCAGACGCGGATTCGATTTGGGCGGCGGCGCTATTCAAGATTCAAATAAAACTCTTAACTCGCTCCTTGTAGAGTTAGACGGATTTGGTAAGCACAAAATTTTGACCATTGGCGCTACCAACAGTATGAATATGCTCGACAAGGCACTATTAAGACCAGGTCGCTTTGATCGACATATCGATGTGCCACTACCAAATCTCGAAGGGCGCGAAGCAATTCTCACCAAGTATTTGGAGAAATTCAAAGTTTCTCCGAACGTGCATGTGATGGAAATCGCTCGCATGACTTTCTTGCAAGCTGGTGCTGATTTAGCCAACGTGGTCAATGAAGCTGGACTGATGGCCATTCGCGAAGGTCGGCTTGAGATCACGCACTCTGACATGATTCGTGCTATCCAACGAGTGAGCTTTGGCATGAGCCGCAGTCAGCACATTGGCGTCAAAGAGCTTTTCGAAACGGCCTATCACGAAGCAGGCCACACCATCGTGTCTTACTTCAGAAACAGGAAAGAACGCATTCAAGTCGTAACGATAGTTCCCACTGGACGCGCACTCGGTTACATGTGGTCAGTAGATAAAGAGGATCGCTTCGTATCTGGTGCCAACAAACAAGACTATCTAGTTGATATCGAAGTTTCTCTCGGCGGCTATGTCGCCGAATCACTCTACATGGACACCACCACTAGTGGGGTCTCTCAAGACTTGATCAATGTTGGCAACACAGCAAGACGTATGATCAAAAACTGGGGCATGGGCTCATTCCCTTACAACACCAATTACGGCCATGGTGATGAAAGGGGACACGAAGGCCGGGGTGGTTGGGGTATGGCCTCACCAGACACAGAGAGAGAAATTGAGCTCGAAGTCAAGAAAATTGTCGACGAGTGTCTCGAAAATACTCGCAATTTGTTGAAAGAGAAGCGCAAAGAACTAGACTTGATTGCGCATGCTCTTGTTGAAAAAGAAACCCTCTTCTACAAAGACCTAGTCAAAATTCTCGAACCTTCCAAATCAGATGCCGAAATCAATACAGAAATTGCCACTCTTTCTGAGCGCAAACTTGTTGGTACTGCCCCTATAGTCAATCTTGAATTTCTACCAGGGTTAACACAAATCGGGCAAGGCGGTAACTCCAATAATGCTGGAAACAACAAGGTGACCGACTTAACCCAAGACGACAACAAGGATCCCGAAAACTTCAGACCAGAAAACTAGAGAGAAACAAATTGTCCGCAAAATTAAGTAGACAAATTGCAAGAAAGGCAGCCCTAGTGGCTGTCTTTCTTGTTAGCCAACTACCCATAGATTCTGGCCTTTCTCAGAGCGCCGGCACTTATCAGCAACCGCATACCGCCTGGGCAAAGAGCTTCACCTTCAACGATGTCAGCAAGTATCCGGCCAATCCATTCAAGGTCATTTCAGCTGCCCCCTACCCTTCCTTAACGAAGGCCTTCGTTAACGATACAGGGGGCAAAACCGACTGGGTAGGTGGTGATGCAGCCTACAGCATTCCACTGGGCTCCAAACGCACCCTATGGCTGTTTGGTGACAGCTTTATTGGCAGAGTAAAAAACAATCAACGCCACGACTGCACGATGGTGCACAATGCTATTGCTATTGAAGATTTAGGACAGAGTGGCCCGGGTAAGTTCACCTACTTCAGTGGCAAGGCCCAGCCAAATGCAAAATCGCATGACACGGGTTTCTTTCGCTGTCCCGACAAAGGCGATTACTATTGGCCTGCAGACGGTTTTCTTAGCAATGGCAAGCTCTACATATTCATGCATGTGGTGCGCGAAAATAACAAGTTGGCCGTGCCCTTCCAGTTTGAGCTGCGATCCGATCACATGATAGTGATCGATAACCCGCAAGACAATCCAGGCAAATGGCGCTACAAAATTCAAGCCCTCAACACCAGTGCTAAGCGCACCTTGTACGGAGTAGCCTGTCGAGCTGATAGCAAGTACCTTTACTTGTTCTGCTCAAATGGTAGTGTTGCCCTCGATCTCTTCAAGCATCCGTCGGTGGTGGCGCGCTTGCCTCTCGATAAAGTGGCCCCGTTCAACTTGAACAAGCTTGAATGGTGGTCGCAGAAATGGGAGCCAACCTACGAACTACCAGAGACGCTCTTTGATGATGGCGCTTCTGAAATGACTGTTACCACTGTTCCGGGGCTGACTGGATACTTTGCTTTTTACATACCACCAGACAAAAAAGCCATAGTGATGCGCCATGCAACAGCCATGCAAGGTCCGTGGAGCGAAAGATCAGTTGTATACGACTTTTCAAAAAATACTTCGTCTATAAAGAGCACACCTGATCTGTTTTACTACAGTGCCAAAGCCCATCCTCAATATTTGAGAGATGCAAAAAAGAACAAGGGCGAAATTATTTTGACTTACTGCACCAACAGTAGCAATTTTGCCAAACTAACTAGCAATGCTCAGTTATACGTTCCCCAGTCAATAAAAGTCTCGCTAGCAGGCCCTACTTCTCATAAATAGCCTTGAGCGAATTCTTATCGCGCGAAGACAAGATGGCGGCATACGGTGGTTGGGCGAGCGGAAACATAATATCGTGGGGGTTGCTTGAGTGATTGAGGCCAAGAACATGGCCAACCTCGTGCAATACGCAAGCCTCAAGCTTCGCCAGGTTATAGCGCTCGTCCCAAAAGATTTCGATGCGCGACCATTTGACGATATCATCACCACTATCGTCCCATTGCAAATCGGTCTCGCCCGCCTTGTCGCCAAGGCCACCATGTTTATTACCGCGCATAACTCGCACTAATTTACAGACTATATCTGCCGATCTCTGATCCGAGACAACTCTAAATGTCGTCTTACCACCTGAGGCAATCTTCCAGCGCTCAAAAGCACGCACAACGTCTTGATAGAACGGCTCTTTCAATTCTTTCATTTCTGGGTCAGACCAAATCGCTACCCGCAAAGGAAAAGCTGATTTCTTCCATCCATGAGCATCAGAAAACTGATCGGCAAATACATACTGTGGCGAGTTGGCGTCACCTAACGAGCGATAATACTTGAGCCGCCGAAAAGCTGATTGCACCCGCAGATTGTCAATTTCAGCCACTGGTTGGCGGTTGAGAATTTGCTTGTACACCAACATTGCATCGGCAAATTTACCGGTAAGTTCGTACACGTCGGCCATGCCAAAGCGGCCAGAGTTGCTCTTCGGATTGAGAAGTGTGCAGGCAAGAAAGTTTTCTTCAGCCTTGCGAAATCGGCCTGCATTTAACATAGCGCGGCCCAACTTGTAGCGTGCGTCGAAATTATTAGGCTCATCTTGTACGATTTTCTCTAACTGCTCTATCGATTGACTAGAGGCGGCTTGCGCGGACGGCAAAAGGTACGAGCTAGAGCCAAAATAGAAACATGTTGCCACTGCGACGAAGACGAGTGGAGCTTGAAATAATCGTCGAATCATACTTCACATCTTAACTCACCAATTTAAAAGAGGCGATGGCGACACAAAAAAAAGGGCGACAAGCGCCCCTTTTAATTTCTACTGCTTTCGTTCTAGAGATAGCTTGGAGCTAAACTAGCCGATCTTTGGTGCTTCAAATGATTCCATAGCATTGTCTTTTGCTAGTTGACGCTCACGGTCAGCTTTTTGCTTAAGACGGAATGCATCGGCAGCCTTAGCATCTTTTGCAGCTTCTGCATTAGCAGCTGATACAGCTGTTACTGCGAAGTCTTCGCCAGGTGATGCTACGTCGGTCTTAACAACCGTGGCCCCACCAGTGGTGTCAGTAGAGGCTTTCAGTTGTGGATTAGCAGTTTCTTTAGCTGGATCTTTAGCTGGTTCTACTGCTGGCTCTACAACTGCCTTAGTGCTGTCTACCGGATTTGGAACTACTGTAGTGTCGGCTGGTTTTACATCGCCTTCACCGCTGCGTTTACCATCGAATAGTTCAGGAGTAGCGGCTGGGTCTTTCTTAGCAGCTGCTGCTGGGTCGACAATATCGCCTTCACCACTACGTTTTCCATCAAACAAGGCTGGGTCGCCATTGTCAGCTGGTTTAGCAGCGGCTGCTTTTTGCATTTCTGCTACTTTGGCATCGAACTGCTTGAGGATTTCTTCTGTACGAGCTTTCACTGCTTCATCAGTCATGACTCGCACTTGGTCACCAGGGTGAAGCATCTTGGTTGGGTCTAAGCGACCTTCCCAGCCATTGCCCTTAGCCACATGGTCAGACAGTGCTACAACCAAACTTTCGTTGGTGTGGCTGCCGTCTTTTTCTTGACGAAGGACATCACGGGCGATTCTATCCCAGCCTTGACCAGGTCTAACGGTGTAGATGGCGCGGGCTTGGAAGTGCTCAGCAGCACTCTTAGATAGTTCTTCTCTCTGTTTAGCGAGGTCACCATCGAGCTTGATTTCAGGAATTACCAGTTCAGGAATCGGTTTTGGTGCTTCGAACGGCTTCGCTGCCGGTGCTACTTCTTTGGTCGCAGGTCGCTCTTGACGCTCAGTAGGTGGAACAACTGCATCTACTCGTGCACTCTCTTTCAAGGTGCGGGTAGTTGGTCTTCCATCGTCTTTGAATTCTGGGCCAGTGGCAACTTCAGGAGCATTACCGTTCTTGTTCTCTAGAGCGCTAGGGTCAGTAACTGCTACTGCACCATCAGCTGAATCACTTTTCGCAGGACGAGGTTCTGGCCGAGCAACAGTATCCTCAACTGGATACTCTACAGCCTGGTCTTCAGCCGAAACGGCTCTTACACCGGTATCTTTAGGTCGAGCTGCTGCTACATGTCTGTGACCAGCATCTGGTCTGGCATGAGCTGCATACATGTTATCAACAGTAGTGCCGTTCATTTCAGCCAACCGTTTCAAGTCAATGCGATCGTGAGTGACTTTATCAGTACCGCCTCCACGGCCACCGCGATTAGCGTCGTACTGACCGCGCAGTGAAACTCCAAGAGGAGCATTCCACTGTGAGTCGAGCAACTTAGCAGCATCGAGATTGGCTTGGTTATAACCAAGGTCGCCGCGCGAGTTGCCGCCAGCATAGTTATCTATGAACTTGCGAATATCACGACGGGAAATCTCGCCATCAGGATTGACGCCACGCTGAACATCGAGCACAGCTGCAAGCGAGGTGCGAGGATCGCCGTTATTTTTCAACAGGGCATCCATAACATAAGCTTTCTGATCGCCTTGACGTTGATTCAGATCTTGACGCTGTTCATCTTCAGTCTGTTCAACTCTACGGGCAACTGGTCTAGCATCGCCAGGAGCTGCTGCCACTGACTGATCATCGGCAGAAACAGCTCGTACACTTCTGTCATCAGCGTTAGCTTGACGAACGGGGCGAGCATCTTTGCTGACATTGGCTGCGTATAGTTGATCGAGCGAAGTGCCTTGCAATTCGGCCATACGCTTGAGGTCAATGCGATCATGGGTAACCATGTCTTGGCTGCCTCCATGACCACCGCCATTGTTGCGCTCATACTGACCACGAAGCGAAACTCCAAGAGGAGCATTCCACTGCGAATCTAAAAGTTTGGCAGCATCTAAGTTTGCTTGAGTATAGCCAAAGTCACCACGGGCCTTACCTTGCTCAAAGTTATCCACAAACTTGCGAATATCACGTCTGGAAATCTCACCATCAGGATTGACGCCGCGTTGAATGTCGAGCACTGCAGCCAACGAGTTTTGTGGATTGCCATCGTTTTTCATCAACGAGCTAATCACATTGTTCTTCTGATCAAGCTGGCGTTGAGCCAATTCTTGTCGTTGAGCGTTCTCGCGACCTTCAGTAACTGGCTTCTCATAAGCAGCAATTACTTTGTCGAAATCTCTTTTCGAGAACGAATCGTCAGAACTTCTAAAAATTGTATTGAGGGCATCTGAGTTGTTGAGGCTCTCATACTTTGCTTGGAAGCGAGTCAACATTGCTTTCTCGAATCCAGAAACCGCTGTGGGGTTGCGTGGATTGGTCTCTTGTCTGTCGACTTCACGGTTGCCCGATGTGTCGAAGCGATTCATGTTGTCACGCATCCAGCGAACCATAGTTTCATCGGCATGGCCGGTCTTTTCTAGGTTTGCCGCTACCGCTTTGCCCAGCTGATCAAACTTGGCCGGGTCGTTGGCGTATTTTTGCTGGTCTTGAGCAAGCTCAGACATCAGCGCTTTATAAGCGTGTTCTCCACCTTGGGAGAAATCGCTGCCAGCTTTTACTGCCTTTTCAACATCTTTGTTGAATGTATCATCGCCTTTTTGGGCCATTTGAATGATCCTCAGAATCTCAGTAACTGATAAATGATGGTCTTAAATATCGTACGTGGGGGGTGTCAACTTATTTATTCCCAGGTATCGAGCGTTTAGAACCGCCCTAGCGGAGACTTTCATAGATTGACAACATCAGTCTGACAGGCCACAGGCAATGTGTCATGGGGAAAAATACGTAGTTAAGCGCTGAAATTTATTAAAATGGGTGGATGGACGACCCAAAATCTCAATCTAATCTTTTAACCGAACTCGAACCGTATCAACCAAGTGACGAACGCGATGGTTGGGAACGTGCCGTTTTTCTCTCAACGGCTATGGCCGCGCTTTCTTCAAATATTTTGGCCTCGTATGTGCGCTATTGCCTAGACGGTGCCAAAGCAAATTCAGTAGCCGAGCCCTTTGCCGTAGTCGATGCCGACTACACCCGCACGACCAAAGAAATCCTCACCTTTGGCCTCTGGCTGATGATTTGCGAAGAGTGCGGCCCCAAAGTGCCCGAATGGTACCAAAGCTACCTATATACGGCCTTCCAAGTGGCCGACGAGCTTTGCAACGAGCCAACAGTGACATCCATTTTTGAGACTTATCCGATGGATAACGGCCCTATTGCCGTCGCTCAAACCCTATCAATGATTATTTGCCACAGACTTGGCCTCGGCGCGACCAAGGCCGAAGCAGCGCTGGCTCTAGGAGACTTTATATTAAATTGCCGGGAAAGACGAGAAGGTCTGCTCAAATTCTCGCTGACAGAATCAATTATGGCCCTCGATGCCTGGGTGGCAGACATGAAGCCACAATCTATATAGATGCGAGATTAATCGCTAGGGATTAAAAGCAAACAAGAAGGTCGTAACGAAGTTAAAGCCGGCGTGGCCAATGATTGTGGTGGTCGTATTAGTGAAGCGCCTGACGATACCCATGCAGCAAGACCAGAGCGAGACCTGCAAAATTAGCATCGGTGCATTAGAAAATTGAGCGTGCAGTATGCCATGCAAAAAAGCTGCGGGCAAAATTCCAATGACTGGTTGAAGTGCCCCTCTAATCAGGGTTTCTTCACCAATACCAGCACAAATTGCAGTAGCCATAGCGAGAAACACTGAGGCACCGAAGCCAGCAGCGCCGCCCACGGCCGAACCGGTAGAGAAAGTGTTAGCGTTGTAGGCTGAAATCTTGGTAGCCATGTCGCCCGATTGGTGTGTATACAAGGCCCAGACTAGATCGTAGAGAAAGCTAAAGACTATTAGACTCAAGCCGATGCCAACTTGAACGCCGGTGGGCTTAACCCAGGCCATGCGAGCGAACATTTCTTTCCATTTGCGGGTGATCATGATGCCTGTGCCGCAAATCGAAACGACCACAAGGCCGACAAAGTTGTACCAAAAGAGTTGATCTTGAGGCACGGGAGCCAATGGAATGGGAATTTGAGGGAATTGAAATCCACTGCCGACATTGGTATTAGCGGCATACATGCCAAAAGTAGCTATGTAGCAAAATGCCCCGACCATATGAGGTACAGAGGTGGGCTGAAAAACTTGAATGTTGACCATGGCAGCCATCATGGTCATTTTGCGGCGAACTGGCCCGGTAATAAATCTTAGAGAAACGATGCCGTCTAACAAAGTGAGAAGGCGCGACAAGACCTTTCTGGCGGGTAAAAACAAAAGCAGCAAACAGGCTACACCCATAGCACCGCTGACTTGGTAGCCCCAAGCGGGTGCATCGGCGATGCTGCCGCCGAGATACATCAAACCAGCCGAAAAGAAAAAGCAACCTATAAAGATACGCAGTAACCATTCAAGCCACTTCTTGTTTCTGGCCCCGTGAGCCATAAGACCGAGAACTGAACACATGAAGATTGTGATTACATCCGACAACTCCACACCCTCTTGAAAGTCAAATAATCTGCCGCCATCTATATAACCGACACTAACCCGTTTTAGCCTCTTTTAATATTTCCAGGACATGATAGTATATTGTCAAGGTCCGAAAGTGTGGGTATCTTCTATCATAGGGGTAAATATCCTAATAAGCCTGCAATCTGGGTACATCATATTAAGGATGTAGGTTACTGGCTGGCATTACAAAATCTAATTGTTAGTTTTTTGAGCAGCTTTCCTAAAGCTGTGGTCCAATAAGTAATAGACACAAGTGCAATAACAACTTGTAAGCCCGTTTTAAAGTTCGCCTGTTTTGAAGTTCGGAGGAATAAACACTTAAGATGAAGAAGCGTCTACTATCAGCGGCTGTTCTGGCCACCACTCTAGGATTCGGACTTTTAACTACGGCCAGCTTTGCTAATGGCCCGCTCATGATTGGCCCTGCACCAGTACCTGTCACCCCAGGTATCCATGCAAGTGTCAACACAGTACCTGTTCAAGCTAAAGTGCTCAGCACTTACAGACAGGTAAGAGCATTCTGGCTATCGAGAGCACTAGTTAGATAACTAGCGCTTTAGCTCTGCTTCTGTAGGCAAGTTCAAACCTTTAGAAAGTCGCTCTTCGGGGCGGCTTTCTTGCTTAGGAAGGACAAACCACAGCTATGGAAATCGATGACGAATATTGCCAGCCAGTTCAATCGAACCTCCGTTATGTCGGCCTGCCACAGGGCCGAACCAGACGACAACGGGGCCATCTATCAATTGACTACGCCGCATCAACAGCTCTTCGGCCAAATCATCTCGACCGATGCCCTGATAGACTGTCGCCAACTTCAAAAGGGGCACTGCCAGCTCTTGGCTGTCTCCGTTAATTCCACTTCGCAGTCGCAAAGATTTAGCCAGCACAGACTTAGCTGCATCCCAGTTCTTCTCATCAATTAACAGCTGACCGTAAGCGTTAAGCAACACACTGTGGCTAAGAGGGTCGACTTTACCAAGGCGAAAGTGGTCAAGAGCTAACCTGCATGATTGCAGAGCTTCTTTTCTGCGGCCTTGAGCACTGTAAGCCAAGGTGAGGTTGGAGAGAATTTTTCCACGCGTGTTTACAGTGAGACCCTGGGGAAGACCTGAGAGAGCACGCCTAAAAGCCTCTACAGCTTCTGAGTGTTTTTGCTGACAGTACAAGGAGACACCAAGAAAATTAAAGAGATCGGCAAGCCTAGCAGAATCAGATTGAACCTCGGGGGAGCTATCGATTGCCAACCGGAAACTTTGCTCGGCCTCCGCATAACGATGCTCTGAAAGCGCTGTTGTCGCTAACTTCAGATGCTCGTCAATGTCGTCTCCGTGCACGGTCGCAGACACGGCACTCGGCGACCAACAGACAATGAACGAAAGCAACACAAGGCAAAGAATAACTTTAGAGCTACCCATCACACCGCCGGTGATACCGCCAATCCGATACAATAAATCACTGCTAATTTGGCTGAACGGTAACATATCTGGCCGCACCAATTGTGCAAATTTCGTGCAGTCGCTATGTAGAGCAAGCACAGGCCGAAAGTCGTCCGCATAGCCTGCTCTTGGGTTAAGATAGTGATCGGTCTTCCCTGATGGTCAACAAAAACATGTCGCGTATTTTAGTTGTTGAAGATGAGGAAGGACTTTCCGGAGCGATCCAGGAATGGCTTCAGGATGAGTGTTACGTAGTCACCGTGGAGAGCGACGGTCAAGAAGCACTTAAAAAGCTTGAAAATGGGGCTTTCGAATTAGTGTTGTTAGACTGGATGTTGCCCAGCCTGAGCGGACTGAAAATCTGCCAGAGCTTCAGAGCGGCCGGTGGCAGTACACCAATTCTAATGATCACGGCAAAAAGCACGCTCTCAGCTAAAGAAGAAGGTTTGGATAGCGGTGCTGACGACTATCTAACAAAACCATTCAGCATGCGTGAATTGTCGGCTCGTGTAAGAGCACTTTTACGCAGACCTAAAACCAGGCCAGAGATGATCATTGAAGCTGGTGGCATACGGCTCGACAGAAAGTCACTGCGCGTGATGAAAGGAGACGTGCCAATTAAGCTCTTACCAAAAGAGTTTATTCTTCTAGAGGTGCTAATGCGTCACTGTGGAGTTGTACTAAGCACAGAAGAGCTAATCGACCATGTCTGGGGCAGCCACTCAGACATCGCACCAGATACGGTGCGATCCCACGTCAAGTCACTGCGAAAAAAAGTTGACTCTCCCGAGCTACCATCAATCATCAAAACAGTTCACGGCATGGGCTATAAGATTGAGGCAGACTGAGCATGTTCAGAAATTTTCGTTGGCAAATTGCCATCTGGTTTTTTGCGCTCTCTTCAGTCGTATACATTACCTTATCGCTTGCCGGCGGTGCCTATTTCTACAATAGTTTATCAAATTCGATGGACCACGAACTCAAAGTCGTCGGCTCTCAAATTGGACACGCAATTGATCTAAGTGGTAGTAATCCTACTTTTCGTGACTGGCTGAGAGAAGTCGAAACAGAACCCGCTCGCTCAGTAATGGCTATGCAGCTTTTCGATTCCAACGGCAAATTATTAGAACACTACGGTCCCACAGGAATACCCAGACTAATCACCAATCGCACCGAAGCTACCACTGGCAGCGAAAGTTATCGCATTTTCCACTCAAAACTTACGCACAAAGGCTCAATTGTTGGTCATTTGCAACTGCAGCTCAACACAGCAAAGCGGGCTGAACTAACCAAAGAATTTCTTTTGACGATGGCCTACATGGCGCCTTTCGTCTTGTTGGGTTTTGGTCTCTGTGGCTACTTTGTCTCTGGCATGGCGGCTAAACCGATAGAACTTTTGGTTAGTACTCTGCAAAGACTAGTTGCCGATGCTGGTCACGAACTTAATACCCCAGCAAGCATCGTTCAGGCGCGAGCACAGTCGTTAGAGAGAAAGTTGTCGAAGCACGGTCACTATGAAAACGACTTAAAAATAATTGCTAACTCGGCAGAGCGCATGGGCTACATTGTCAAAAACTTGATGGTCTTGGCTGAAATCGATAGCATCGGCAATGCCGGAAAAAGCGCACGGGATAGCATAAAGAACAAAGCCAAGACTGGTTTGCAAGAGCAGATTGCCAACGCGGTAAGTGAGTTTAGTGAGCGTTTTGCAGAAAAGAATATCAACCTTGAAGTGACCACGATTGAAGATGCCTTAGCCGTTACCGATCGCGAATCATTGCAATGTATCTTGGCAAATTTGCTAGAGAACGCCCTTAAGTACACCGAACCAGGGGGCAAGGTAACTGTAAGCTGCCAACTCTCGGCAACAGCTGCTCAGATCAAAATAAGCGACAGCGGTATTGGCATTCCAGCTGACGATCTTTCAAGAATTTACGACCGGTTTTATCGCGTAGACAAATCACGAAGCCGCTCATCAGGAGGGGCTGGTCTCGGCCTTTCTATCGTTAAGGCGATAGCCGAACGAGACGGCGGTTCCGTCGCTGTTAGCAGTACTTTAGGCAAAGGAAGTGAGTTTATCGTCACTTTACCAATCGACAAAACTACACTCGTTGCACAAAACTTGCACACAAGATTTTGACACCTTCAATACACTAAATTCGAAGCCTGTTAGTGCTCTGCATCATTGGGTTCCAATGCTCCGTCGAGCCGGTGAGAATAGTGAAATTGAAGTCAACAATAATATTTTTGAGTGCAATTAGCTTACTAATTTCTTTTCCCGGTCAAGCCTTCGCCGAAAGCAGCATCCGCCTTAGGCCAGAGATTCAGCTAAACGAGACTTCTCTCACTCTTAGTGGCGCAGTGCAACTTGCCGAGAGCAAATACCCGCAAATTCTCAAACAACAAGCCGAGCTGCGAGCAGCTAAGCGCAACGTCACCCTGCAAAAAGTAAAGGAATACAATCCAGCAGCCCTTCTTTCATATCAGCAAGTAGACGCTACTCACAACCGCCTGACTCAAACCTTGTTCGGCACAGCAGTCTTACCCACAACACCAGGTCCAGGACCCGAGAATGTTAGATTTGGAGCAGATGCTTTTAGCGCGGCCGGTTTCATCATAGACTGGGCACCAATTGACTTTGGCTTACATAAAGCCCGTATAAATTACTCTAAAGCAGAAATGCATTTGGCCTCTGCACACTACGATCTTACGGTCCTCGATGTGACAGTGCAAGCTGCTGCAAGCTTTCTCGATGCCTTAATTATGAAAGAACAGGTTGCCGTAGCTATCGCAAACGTGCAGCGCTTCGCGGACTTTAGCAGAGTAGTGCACGCGCAAGTGGACGCCGGATTGAAGGCTGGAGCTGATGCCTCGCTAGCAGACTCCCAACTGGCAAACGCCAAAAATGATCTGATACGTGCTCGCCTAAACTATGAACTCGCCCTAGCAGAGTTGGCATTTAGAGTCGGCATAGGTGGCAGCAACGTCGAGATCAACCCTGGTGGCATTAGCAAACTTACTCAACCAGATGATCCGCAAAGAGACTCGCCAAGATTTACCAATCACCCGCTGACAATAGCCAAACAATCGGTAGTTAACCTACGACAGGCTAATCGCAAAATCTTAGAGAAAGAATACTATCCAAAATTTCGTTGGATAGGTGGAATCAACTTGAGAGGCACCACTTTTAAAACCAACAACGGAGATGTCCCAGCTCCAGGAGTTAGTGGGATATTTCCAACCGTTCCCAACTGGAACGTTGGCCTGGTTATTGATTTTCCTTTTTTCGAAATAATTAGAATTCAAGCTGAGAAGAAAGTAGTAGACGAGCAAATAAACTCTGCTCAACAGTCTTACGCTCTGGCAGTGCAACAGCTCAAAACAGAAGATGTTCAAGCGCGAGCAAGAGTAAGGGCTTCTCTTGAACTAGCTGCAAACATGCCTATTCAAGTGCAGGCCGCAAGCCAAGCGGCACAGCAAGCACAAGCGCGCTACGAGGCCGGGTTGGCGACAGTAGCGCAAGTTGCAGAAGCCAATCAAATTTTGGCAGATTCAAGAGTGAAAGAAGCAGTAACTAATGTCGGAGTGTGGAAAGCTCTGCTAGCAAATGCCGCTGTTCACGGCAATCTGCGGCCGTTTCTAGGAGCTGCCAATCAGGCCACAGGCAGCAGCACTATAAATAAAACAGGTACAGAATAAATGTGGCTGATTAAACTAGCCATGGGTCGGCCGATCACCATCATGGTCTGTGTTATCACAGCACTACTCGCTGCCGTTCTTGCCGTGAAAGGCATGAAAGTTGACATATTTCCCAACTTAAATATGCCCGTGATTTATGTAATTCAGCCTTACGGCGGAATGGATCCTGCCCAATTTGAAGCTTTCGTTGTCGCTCACTATGAAAATCACTTTCTCTATGTCTCTGGCGTAGATCATATCGAGTCTAAAGCTATCCAAAATACTGCTGTTTTGAAGGTAGTTTTCAAAGCCGACACCGATATGG
This sequence comes from Candidatus Obscuribacterales bacterium, assembly GCA_021732025.1. GTDB lineage: Bacteria > Cyanobacteriota > Vampirovibrionia > Obscuribacterales > Obscuribacteraceae. The sequence continues at coordinate 17,755 of JAKFVU010000040.1, forward strand.
CAGAAGCAATGTCGAACATAGTGGCACAAGTGGAACGCTCGCGAGCCAAGATGCCACCAGGAACAGTTACACCATTTATTCTGCGCTTTGATGCTGGCAACGTACCGGTTGGCTATGTAGTTCTGTCCAGTAAGAGTGAGCCGGTCAGCAAGATAGAAGCAATTGCCGACGAGCGCATTAGGCCGATCATTTCAACTATCCCAGGAGCGACTACTACTCACCCATTCGGCGGTAACGTCCGAACAATTGTTATTACAGTCGATCCACAACGCTTGCGGGCCTTGCGCCTTAGCTCAGAAGATGTAGTCAATGCAGTCACCTCAGGTAACATGATTACTCCATCGGGTTTGGTGAGGTCGGGTGATACTCAAAGAATTGCCAATCTTAACTCGACAGTGCTAGATATTCATCAACTTGAAAAAATACCGCTTAAGCTAGGACCTGGAGCCAGCCTTACCTTAGGTGATATCGCAACCGTCGTTGACGATATGGATATCGCCACTGGCTATGCTCTAGTAGATGGCAGAAGAACAGTCTTTATGACTATTTCAAAGCTGGCTGACGCATCAACCCTTGACGTGGTGCAAAGAGTAAAAGCGGCTCTACCACAAATGCGAGCTGTGATTCCGAAAGACATCAGTGTCAGTTTCGACTTTGACCAATCAATTTATGTCACAGAAGCCATCAGCGGATTGGTATATGAAAGTTTAATTGGTGCACTTCTCACCGGTGGCGTGGTACTGCTATTTCTTCAGGATATTCGCAGTGCCCTTATTGTCGTAGTGACAATTCCCATCGCATTGGCGGTGGCAATAGTCGGACTTTACGGCGCTGGTCAAACGGTCAATATTATGACCCTTGGCGGCCTCTCGCTGGCTGTCGGTGTTTTAGTGGACGAAGCCACTGTGGCCATAGAAAACATCCATACCCACCTAGACCGCGGTGAACCTCTTTTCAAAGGCATAGCAGATGCCAGTTGCGAAGTAATCACACCGCAACTACTGGCGGTGCTCTCCGTAATTGCAGTATTCCTGCCATCGTTCTTTATGGAAGGAACAACAAAAGCATTGTTTGTGCCCCTATCCTTAGCAGTTGGCTTTGCTATGGTTGCGTCATATGTTCTCTCTAACACCTTGGTGCCCGTACTCTCGGGCTGGCTTCTGCACACAAACAAAGGAGGCCAGCACAAAAAAAATATCATTGCCACCCTCATCACAAAAATGCGCCGCCAATATGCTCACAGCTTAGTACGACTATTTAGATGGCGAGTAGTTATGGTGGCAGCCTACATGATTGCTACACCAATAATTCTGATGATCGTGGGGCCACAACTCAAAACAGAAGTTTTCCCTGTGGGTAACCCCTCAAGCTTCCAACTCCGATTACTTGGCCCCGTAGGGACAAGAATCGAACGAACTGAGGATTACACCAAGAGAGTGCTCGATATCATAGAGAAAGAGGCCGGTCCTGGCAATGTCGAAATTTCTATCTGCTACGTCGGCACCCAACCGCCCAACTTTGCCGTAAGCAACGTCTACATCTGGACCTGTGGCCCCCAAGAAGCGCTGCTGCTAGTCTCGCTCAAGCATGGTGCCAAGATTAAGCTAAGTGAATTCAAAGAACGGCTGCGGAAAGCGGTCGCAAAAGAAATACCTCAGATCGCACTTTCATTTGAGTCTGGCGACATTGTCAATAAAATCATGAATCTCGGGGCACCAACCCCAATTCAAATAGACATAACTGGTTCAAGCCTGAGTCAAGATCAAGAGTATGCCCACAAGATTCTAGCTGAGCTAAAGCATGTGGCTGTTATTCGCGACGCTATGATCGTACAACCGCTTGCTTATCCCACCATAGACGTTACGGTCGATAGAACCAGAGCCGGTCAACTAGGTCTGACCACTGCCGATGTTAGCAAAGCTCTTGTACCTGCAGTCTATTCAAGTAGATTTCTTCGTCAAATCTGGTGGCGTGACCCTCACCATGGCCATTCATACCAAGTACAAGTGCAATATCCAGCTGCCAACATGGAGTCAATTAAAGACGTTGAAATGATTCCCATCAGAAGTGGTGACACTGATAGCCCTCGTCTTGGCGATGTCGCCGACGTAAACTTCGGCACAATGGTGGGAGAATATGATCGCTACAATTTAAGACGCATGCTTAGTATCACCGCCAACATTGCCAACGACGACCTTGGCAGCGCTGCTCGTGAAGTAAATAAAGCCATCGAAAGAGCAGGCAAACCACCCCGCGGTCTCAACGTTGACGTTAGGGGACAGGTGCCGATTCTCAAAAGTACTATGGCTGGCCTCGCCAACGGATTAGCACTGGCTGTAGTGGCAATTTTACTAATGCTTGTTGCCTATTTCCAGAGAGTAAAATTAGCATTGGTTGTGATGTCAGTTATACCGGCTATTTTACTTGGCGTTGTGCTGAGCATAAAAATCACAGCCGTGACCCTCAACGTTCAATCATTTATGGGCACAATTATGGCTGTAGGTATCGGCATTGCTAACGCCATCTTAATTGTTTCATTCTCCGAGTCGAGAAGACAAAGCGGCCAACCATCAGGTTCTGCAGCGGTTCGCGGCGCAGCAAGTAGATTGCGACCAGTACTTATGACTAGCATCGCCATGATAGCTGGTATGGCTCCAATGGCTCTGGGCTTAGCTGAAGGCGGCGAGCGCACCGCCCCACTTGGAGTGGCTGTCATAGGCGGCCTCTCCTTCTCACTAGTAGCTGTACTTTTCTTATTACCGGTGATTTTCTCGATGGTGCAAAACACATCATCAAGAAAAGTTCCAAGCATGCTCTTCGACGACGAGCCAATACAAAAGGGAACATCAGAATGAAAAATATCGCCCCCATGCTCGTTGCGCTGAGTCTCACTGTCACAATCAGCGGCTGCAATAGCACCGGCAGTAACGAGACTGAAGAAAAGAAAGCGGGCCACAGCCAAAGTACAAACGAGAACGAGCCCCGCAGCGTAGACACTATACTCGTGGCTTCCAAGCATTTAGAAAACACAGTTCGTATACCAGCCGAATTGAGCGCCTTTCGCGACGTAGGAATACATCCCAAGGTGCAAGGCTTCGTCAAGAGCGTGACTGTAGACCGCGGATCAGCTGTGACAACGGGCCAAGTGTTAATTGAAATTGTGGCTCCTGAGCTAGAGGCCAACTATCAGGAAAGCAGGGCCAAGTTCGAAACGGCTAGCTCTGCTCTAGCTCAAGCGCAGTCAAATGTCGCCAATTTTATAGCGCAGCAAGAAGAAGCAGAGGCTAAAGTAGAAGCGGAAGAAGCCAACTACAAGCGCATACAATTTGCCGCCAAAACCGCAGGTGCAATCGCGCCAGTCGATCTAGAAGCTGCAGAAAAGACACTACAAGGATCGAAAGCACACGTAAGAGCGGCAGAACAGGCCGTGATCGGTGCGAGGTCAGAGTTACAAGTGCAAAAAGGTCGCATTCGATCGGCTAAGCAAGCCCTTATTTCAATTGGCGAAACTAAGGCCTATTTGACGGTTCGTGCGCCCTTTAATGGCACTATTACTGAGCGCAATGTACATGAAGGCAGCTTGGTTAGCTCAACCGCCTCTAGTACACCGATGCTACGAATTCAAGAAACCTCCAAGCTCAGATTGCTCGTACCGGTGCCCGAAGAAGATATTTCATGCATCAAACAAGGTGAAGCCATGAAATTTACAGTACCTGCTTTCGTTGGCAAAATTTTCACCGGGACTGTTGCGCGGATAAGCCATGGTCTAGAGCGAAAGACTAGAACGATGATAATCGAACTAGACGTGCCCAATACCTCTAAAGAATTAGAACCAGGCATGTATGCGGAAGTTGTCTGGCAAATGAGGAGGCCGTACACCACCCTCTTTGTTCCCGCGACAGCTGTAGTAAGCGCCAACGACAAAACATTTGTCGTTAAAGTAAAAAACAACAAAGCAGAAAAAGTGAATATTTCTCGTGGCCAGACCATGGGCAAAGAAGTAGAAGTGGTCGGCGATTTAGAGCCTGGCGATCAGGTCGTCTTACAGGCAAGCGAAGAAATCAAGCCAGGAGCAATTGTTCACCCTAAGTTGCTATCACAGCTTGAGGCTAATAAAAGCGAAGGTCACGGCGAAGAATAAAGCCTACTACTAGACCAAGAGAGTTCTTTGGAAAATCCACAGACGCCCCTCTTGGCAACGCCAGCTGCGTTCCTAGAAGTTGCCGTTTATTTACCAATCCGAATAACGATCTCGTCTGGCCCTGCTAGGTTCAGCCGCTCGCGGGCCAGCCTTTCTATACCTGTTGACGAACGATAGCTCGAAAGCCCATCACGAAGCTCTTTGTTTATTTCTTCGGCCTGTCTGCGCCCATCTTTTAGGGCATTAGATTGCTGATGCAGATAAACCTGGCGCTGGCACGAACCAACTATCGAGCGCCCCGCTTGATAGATTGCCACTGATGTAATCAGCATAATCACCAACTGGCGGCCAAGCTGCCCTGAAATATTGAAACGCGACAAAAAGCCTGGCTCGCCCACTGGTTTGTGGGAAGGCTTAGAAGGAGGCTTCTTAGCAGGCGTAGAAACTGCCTTTAGAGTAGGTTTGGTGTCAATCACGTTCTAGATTACTTCCGCCTTGGATAGCTTCTGATTTGCCGCTGGAATGGCGTCAACTTTCAACCCCTTTAAAATTTCGTCGATTTGGCTCTTGAAGTCAACCATTAATGAATCAATTAATTGTTCAGATCTACCCTCACCAGATACACGAATGACTGGCTCAGTTCCACTAGGGCGAATCAAAAGCCAATTATCGGGGTCATGATAAAGCTTCAAACCGTCGGCCCTGTCCACTTTAAACAAAGGCTCACCAAGCAAATTGGAAATCGGGTGCTCAGCTAAATGAGCCAGTAAAAGTTTCTGGGTCTCTTTGGTTAAATGCAGATCACCGCGCCGCTGATAAAACTTAACGCCAATCTCGCTCTCTAAATCTTGCCAAATTTGAGCCAACGGTTTCTTCTCGTAGGCTAACATTTCAATCACAAGCAAATTGGCTAAGATGCCGTCTTTCTCAGGTATGTGACCTTTGATAGAAACCCCGCCAGACTCTTCGCCTCCGATTAAAACGTCTTCGGTGCGCATCTTTTCACCAATATATTTAAAGCCAACTGGTGTTTCAATGACTGGCAAATTAAAGTGAGTACCGACATGATTGAGCATGTGACTGGTGGCCACTGTGCGCACGATGGCACCACTCATACCGTGATTCTTTACCAAGTGCCGCGTGAGCAAGCAAAGCAATTGATTGGGGGTGAAGAAAATGCCCTGGCCATCAATGATGGCGAAGCGATCGGCGTCACCATCAGTGGCAATACCTAGATTAAAATCACCAGCTTTAATCTTTGCCACCAGCTCTTTTAGATAGGGCGGTGTGGGCTCAGGCATGCCTCCACCGAAGAGTGGATCGCGGAAATCATGCAAGGTCTCAAGCTCAATGCCAGCTTCTACTAAAATTTTATCGATGTAGCCACGACTGGTGCTGTAGAGCGCGTCGAATGCTACTTTCAAGCCCGACTGAGAAATAAGCTTGAGGTTTACAAGCTTTTTCACTGCCTCCATATATGGTGCGCTAGCATCAAATATTTGTAGACTGTCGCTCGACAGAGCAATTTTCTCAGGACAGTGCTTAAGGTTATCGACGATCTTGGCGGTAATGTCGTTAGTAGCTGGGCCAGCGTATGGTGGAATATATTTGACACCACAATATTCAGGTGGGTTATGGCTGGCAGTAAACTGCAAGGCACCGCAGGTGGTTTCAGCTTGAGTCGCCCAAGCTATACAAGGCGTAGGTATATCGCGATTGGCCACTTTGACATTTAGGCCCATAGCCATCAACACTCGAGCGGCACGCTCGGCAAACTGATCAGCCATAAAGCGAGTATCAAAGCCAATCAAGACAGGAATGTCTTTATTAGTTGAACCATCAATGTAGGTAGAAATCAAATAATTGCCAATGGCAAAACTGACCTTTTCTACATTGGCAAAAGTGAACTTCTCTGCAATTATTGCCCGCCAACCATCAGTGCCAAATTTGATATCGCTGGTTGCCGTCATCGTTTCCTCAAGTCACTAAATACAAAAAGCCAATTAGAGAGCCGCGAGATAATTGAAAACATACTCACGCAAAGCTTCCCATGCAGTTCCGGCCTGCCTTTTGCCGCGATGGGCAGCAGGGACAGGCTTACTACCAGGAGGAAGAACATTATTGGGCTTGAGCTGTTCTAGTTCGCTGTCAGAATTGAAATCTATGATTGAGCCGTCTCGGCCATAGAAGCGGTAAGTACCAGAGTCTTCTGCGCGACTAAAGTCTGACTCGACTGTGTTTCTCGCTCCATCCGTTTCTGTACAAGTACCTGTACTTGCACTCTTTACGCCACCGCGATTAAGCGCTTCAGACTCAGAGCCATGAACCTTACGAAACCGGGTGGTCATGCGAAATCCGTCTGAACAAAAAAGAGCAGTCATCGAAACCCACTCACCATTGGCATCAGGAAGAAGCCTGCGCTCGGTGTGAACCGAGCGAATTAAATCAATACTCCAAAACTGACCGTCTTCGCGAGCGATGCTGACACAGCCTCGGGCGTCAACTTGCATTGATTCACCTTGGGCTTTTACCCGCCCGCGACCATCGCGCACTAGCACTCCGGGCCCATCTACCTCGCCTTGCGAATGCACAACGCCGCTAGCATCATGACGTACAAAAGAACAAAGGTGACCCTTTTCGTCGTAGCGAAGAACCACACAAACGCCGCGATCAGAAACGATTTCTTGCACACGACCGATGTCGTCTTTTACAACTTTGGCACCACTAGGAAAAGTTTCGATACTACCGCGACCACTGCCATTCTCTTTGATTTCAACACGAGGACGCATCTTAATTGAAGCAGTAATACCAGTAGAATCGCTAATATCGGCAGTGCGATTATTAGCTAAGGAACGACTATTGCGAATGCCGCGCAAAAAGGCTCCAGGCCCACCTGAACCATGTTGACCGGCTAGCTCACGGCGGCCCCGTTCAAAGTGGAGATTGTCATCGGATACTTCAAAATCGGTCTTGGGCCAGTAACCTTCAAGGGCTGTTTGCTCCAGCCCGTCTACATCTTCTTGGTCAGAAAAATTGCCAGAATTGAGCCAGGCTTCAAGCATCTGGGCGCCGGTAGAACTAGAACCAACCGCCGCCATCGAAGAATGGTCGAGCAACTGTCTTTCGCCTTGCGAAGCGTTTTTTGAAAGGTAATTGAGAAGCCGACCATATTTTTGGTTCTGGCTAGCGAATAAATCTTGCTTACCGGCTGCATGCTCATTGCCGGGAGTGATCATCGAACCGCTATCAGAGGGCGAAGCAAAGCGCGCTTTGCCTTGGGCTCTAACTGTATGGCGGGGGTGATTGTTCTCTAGCATGGCCGTTAACACGCATTTTTATAAGCCTGAATCAGCCATTAAATATCTGGCCATCGCTCAAGCGCCAGCAATTGTAGCATTTTTGCCACAAATCAAGGGGTAAAATACGCAAGCTGCAAAGAAGTTACAAAACGTCAGTCAGTCACGCTTTAGGCCCAAATAGGCCTATTTGTCGTAACGGGGCACTTGGGTATCGAGCCAGCCGCGAACCTGCAAAGACTCAGCCATGCGGATACCCGACATGCGCTCGTCGTACATGGCCACACAGAATTGACCAATGTCGATTTTTCCTTGGCTGAGTAAAAATTCAGCCAGGTGCAACGACTTCATTTCGTTTTCATTGACATAACCAGCACTGAGAACCAGGTCAGAAACTGGCACTTCAGGGAAGCTGCGCATTTGATTGGTGAGCGCCTGCACTTCAGCTGAACCAATTATCTGAGCGGCTTTAAGAAGCTCGATCAGCATTGGCAGAGGCTGATGAACGATTGGCTGTGTCGTCACCATCATTGGTTGTGGCGGACGTTCTTCGGTCAGCTCCATGAGCTCGAAGGTGCCGTCATCAGGAATGTGTTTTTTGTCGACTAACTGGGCGCGGCCCACAATCAAATCGTGACTGAGGCGCAGACGCGGTTTGCGCAGGATAAAACCAGCGTCTAAAATTCTATAGTATTCAAGTCTTTGCTCTTTAGGAGCCGACTCGCGCAAAAATTTCTTTGCCACTCTAAAGTAAGCAGCGACCACCACAGATGGGGTGACGTCGCGATCGATGTCGAGCAGTGTGTAGAGATCGCGCGGCATCTCTGTTTGGTTAGGCCGCAAGTCAGGAACCAAGTCAGGGAAAAGCTGGTAAAGCTCGCTGCACGACTTAACCTGGCCTGTAAAATCATTTTCCGCCCAACTCGTACGCAAAGCTGAGCAGAGAATCTGGCTCTCTAACTCAATTCTGTTGGCGCCACCTGTATCAGCCATCCCTAAGCCCTAACCTTTAAATTCAGTTCTTCTCAACTTCGAAAGTAAGCTCTGTGTGCCCGACTCTAACTTTATCGCCGGCAGAAAGTACTTGTCTTTTGACTACAGGATGTCCGTTGAGCAAAGTACCATTGGTAGAACCAAGATCTTCAATCCAGAAATCGCTCTCTTCAAAAGTTATCCAAGCATGATGCCTAGACGTGAATGTGTCATCAGGAATAACTACCTGATTGGAAGGATCGCGGCCGATCTTTACCTTGGCTGTGCGCAAGGTATATTTTTGACCAGTCTTAACCACCACTATCACAACCGATTGGCCCATTGGCTCTTCAGGCGGCTTAGGGTCGCTTTGCTTGAGATAATCTAGCTGCAAACTCTTCAAGTCAAGGTCTGTGACCGTGGCGCAATAGACGCAGCGAGTCCCCACTGGCGTAGGACGCCCGCAGCTGGGACATGGCTCTGTATTATCTGGCATGCGGCTCCTAATTTCGCTCTGAAAGCGCTTGGCTACTCAATCAAAATCGCTTTCACTAACACTCGATTATTATACGCACCCACTTTCACATAGAACATATGGATTCATGGAAGCTTTGCTTCAGGGTTTACTTGACTTGCCCACCTTAAACAGGCAAATAACAAGTCATTTTGTTAAAACACGGCAACGATGGGGGACGGGAGCCCCAATCACGGCGAAATTGGCTACAACTCTTTACAGGGTCGAGCTGAAAATCAAATTTTAATTCTATCGGAATGCTAAGCGCTAGCGGCTTGAGCTACATCGGTATCGTCTTTTTGACCTTCTTCGCCGTCGGCTTTGCGCGTGCGGAAGCAATAGGTGCAATAAACGGGCTTGTAACCCTTAGGCTGGAAAGGAACACGAGTGGGCGAACCACATTCAGCACAGGCAACTTCGGCAGTACGACCTGGATCATCGCCATTTCGTTGAACACGCATCAAGATTCGACAGTTAGGACATCGTTTGGGCTCGTTAACCAAACCTTTTGCACTAAAGAACTCTTGCTCTCCAGCGGAGAATACAAAAGCCTTGTTGCAGTCCCGACAGTTAATGTCTTTGTCCTGGAAAACCATAGCGTGCCACCTGTGATATAGGGGTTTCCTTAGCTGAGCCTAAAAAAGGGCGCCGGATATCCAGCGCACGACCCATTAGGGGTCAATATAGCCATGCTATCACGAGTAACGAGACAAGGGATATCACAATAGCCCAGTCTATGGGAATCACCATAGAAATATGGCAATCCCCCTTAGTAAGGAAAATCAACAAAACCAAGACAAGAAGCCCGAAAGCTAACGTTGGCGAGAGTATGCACTGACCGAAAGGGGCACCGGCTCTCCACTGTAGTAAGCAGCAGCGGCTACCATGACAGCATTATCGGTGCAAAGAGCAGGCGCTGGGCGAAAAACTTCAACATCAACAAGGCTCTCGAAACGTTTTCTTAAGTCGCTATTGGCAGCTACGCCACCAGCTAGAACAATCTTGGAAACATTCTTAGCACGCGCCACAGCAACGGTTTTACGGAACAAGACGCGATTAACGGCATCTTGAAACGATGCTGCTAAATCGTTTACTGGCAGGTCCGCCCCGTTAAGGTTTTCCACAGTACGAAGCACAGCGGTTTTCAGACCACTAAAGCTGAAATCGCTACCAGAAACAACACCTTCGGGAAAACGAAAAGCGCTGGGGTTACCCTTAGACGCAGCCTTGTCAACAGCCGGACCGCCAGGGTAACCTAACCCCAGTAGGCGGGCCACCTTGTCATAGGCCTCACCAGATGCATCATCTAAGGTTTGCCCGACGATCGTGGCCTGCCGATATGACTCGAAATGCATAATCTGGGTGTGGCCACCGCTGACAACTAGGGCCACGAACGGTGGCTCAAGATTTGTGTCTATATAGTTGGCGCAAACATGGGCAAAAATGTGGTCGACCGATAAAAGCGGTACGTCATATGACCACGACAGCGCTTTGGCGCAAGACAAGCCCACCAAGAGCGTGCCAATCAAACCGGGACCAGTAGTACAAGCAATTCCAGCGAGCTGCCGCGGGTCAACAGCTGACTCAACAAAAACTTCTTCTACTAAGTCGTTGATTACTTCAAGATGCCGCCGCGCCGCCACCTCTGGCACAACCCCTCCAAACTTACTGTGCACTTCAGTTTGCGAGATCAGGCGATGGGCAATGATTTTGCGACCATCCTCAACTATTGCGACAGCTGTTTCATCACAGCTTGATTCCAGACCAAGATAAAGCATGGGTCTCCTATTGCTGCCTTATTTTGCCCTATTGACAAGAGGGCGGGCTAAGCTTAGTATCTTTCTATCTCAAAGCCCGATTTATTGCTCGCCTTTGCGGGCATAACTTAAATGAAGTAGATCGGGTAGAAGGGCCAAGACGGTTGAAATGTCGACTATTTGTCGCAATCAATCTGCAAGCCTCTCTTCTTACCAATTATGTATTTATAAAACCGTCGTTACCCTAGCAGGTGGCAATATGCCAAATATTTATAATTTGATTTCGCGAAAGGCCTCCGGTCTTGCTTTGGCCGCGCTAAGCGTGAGCTTGGTTAGCATGCTACCAGCATCAGCGCAGAGCTTTGACACGAGTCAAGTAGGTGGGGTGACCATGGGCGCCAACGGCCCGCAAGGCTTCCTTTCAATGCCTAATGTGCCTCAGGTAATCAATATTCCCCAAGGGGGCGGACCGGGCTTTTCTATCGTCGGCGGCAGTCAGGCCGAACGTTCGATGGCCGCCACTGGCGAGCAATATCACGACAGTGAGACCACTGGCCCACAAGCGATCCGCGCTGATGGCGATTACAGCAGCAATAGAACAAGCCGCAGTAATCCGGTTAGGGGCATGGGCTCAAACTTTGGTTTAAGCAAGACCGAAACTGGCCTGCTTTCCAATGGTTCAGTTGACAACAGACAGCTTCCGACTAACGGCAGACACTTTAATTTTGGCTTCGCCAATAGCGGTGGTGGCTATTATCAAGGGATGTACGGTACCGATCGCTTCGTCAACAATCTAATTGATCAGTATGGTCGCGGCATCATCACCTCCGGCCGAATGAGCCTACCAACGGTGTCTCAGGGGTCTGTCGACATTAGCATCAACAACAACCACGGTCGCTAACCATGACTAAAAGTAATTTTGCAAAATTTGCTAGCCAACTGGCTATTGTCGGCTTTATTTCATACTCGGCCCCAGCAGCCTACGCACAGAGCTTTGACATGAGCACTGTCAGCTCAGGCGGAGGCAACGGTATGGAATCAATGGGTGCAACAGGCAACTACGGTCGCCGCGGTTTCAAGACCGGTCAAGCTCCCGGAGAGTCAAGGTTGTACGGTCACGAAACTGGTTTCACAAAGAAAGGCTTAGGAAGCATGACCACGGGCCTAGGGCATTTAACCCTACCCTATGCAGCCTCGGCTGGCATGTCACCGGTGTTTGGCTTCGGTCGTCAGGTGATTATGCCGCCCACTTTCACAAGCCCGCTCGACGATGCCATCACTACGATCGGCAGCAATAGCAGCTTTTCTGTAGTACCTTCAACCGGTCAAGTTTACTCCCGTATTGGCAACGTCAGAACTGGCATCGGCTTTGACGGCAACGGCAATGCGTCTGTCAAAATCGACAATGGCAATGGCGTTGGCACCACCGTGAGCAACGGGCAGGTCAATGTAAACAGCAGCATCTTGGGCGGCGCAGCCGGTGGCTCAGGCGGCAGCAACAGCGGATTCTAGCCAGTTTTAACGGGCACTGTTGATTAGCTAACCAAACTTCCAAAGCAAGTAGTACTCTTTTTGCCAGCTTATGCTGGCGAACCAGCTAGAATATTGCAAATATTCAGCAGGTTATAAAAAGGAGAGGCACGTGCCCGAGGTTATCAGCCCTGAAGTTGTTGCTACAACTAACGCCCCCCAGGCAATTGGCCCTTATTCGCAAGCCATAAAACACAACGGCTTGGTATTTGTATCTGGTCAAATTCCACTAGATCCAGCCACCATGACCTTGGTTGCAGGCAGCACTGGCGATCAAACTAAACAGGTTATGAACAATCTCAAGGCTATTCTTGAAGCTGCTGGTTCAAACTTTGCCAATGTTTTAAAAACAACTGTATTTTTGCGTGACATGAACGATTTTGACGAGATGAATAAAGTCTACGGGGAATATTTCAGTAGTCACAAGCCGGCACGTGCAACCGTACAAGTTGCTAGGTTGCCTAAAGATGTGGCAGTTGAAATCGAACTGGTAGCTTCTTACTAATCTAGAAACATATTTACACTTGCTCAATTTAACACCACCCGAAATAGCGGCTATTGTGGCCACCACAATTGGTGCGGCCACAGATCTTAAAACCCGCAAAATATATAACTGGTTAACCTTCCCCAGTGCCTTTCTTGGCGTTGGTCTTAACGCCTACCTGGGCGGTATAGAAGGCTTTAAAGATGCGGGCTTAGGCTGGGCCTTAGCCACTCTTTTGATGATTTTTCCAAACCCCGGAAAGCGTATGCATTTCGGCGATGTAAAAATGATGGCGGCAGTGGGCGCCTTCTTAGGACCAATCAAGTTGCTTCTTGTAATGTTTTACTTCAGCTTGCTCTACGGATTAGTGGCAGTAATCTTTATGGTAAGAGCCATTCCACCAGATCAATACAAAGCATTTTGGCTAGCTTTTACATCGATGGGCGCGGGCGTGGATCTCTCAGCCACAGTCGACATGACCGATGTCAGGGCCGCTGGTAAGCGCATGATACCACTTGGTCCAATCATCGCTGTAGGCACAATCTTAGGGATAGTCTTAGCCAAGCCAACAATGCACTTCATGGGCTTCAACTGGTATCAATAGAGTAAGGAACAGAAGTGGATGAGCGATAATTCCAAATTACCAGATATACACATTCCCGAAGAGATTCGCTACAGCTGTCAGGGTTGCGGTCGCTGTTGTTCTGGTTGGTCAGTCGGATTAACCGAAGAAGATTACGATCGAGTCAAAGGCACTGACTGGAAATCGCTACATCCAGAACTAGCAAAAAAAGAGTTATTCTTCCACCGCGAGAAAGAATTTGCAGAAGGGACAGCAGGTTACCCCCACTACACAGCGCCTAAAGATGATGGCAGCTGTCCTTTTTTAATCGACAATCTTTGCTTTATCCACGGGCATCTTGGTGAAGACGAGAAACCAATCACCTGCAGAATCTTCCCATATACTTTTGCTGAAACCCCTACCGGAATTTACACCGGAGTTGTATTCAACAGCATGGCTTCGGTGCGCGATATTGGAGACCCGCTAACAGAACAGCGAGAGAAACTAGAGAACTATTTCAAGCTCGCCATTCAACACAAAAATGCCTCAATGCGGCCAGCAGAGAAGGCTGCCCACGACAAAGCCTTAGCTGAAATTTCAGATGGTGCCTCAGCAACCTACACCAATCCTTTCGAAACCGTTTCGCTCACTCCGGCGTGCCAAATTAGCTGGGCAGAATACTTGTTGATAGAAGATCGCATGATCAAATTTGTGCTCGATCGCCTGCGGCAGGCAGATGAGCACCCAGAAGACAACAGCATTTTAAAAACACTATTGCAGTGTTCAGAAATTCTTACCCAAGGGCGAAAACTAAAACTAGCTAACGCCGACATGAATGAAATTAGCAATTTCACTCCTGAGCTTAGCCAGCCCACCGATATTACCCCTAGTGGCGTTGAGCTGATGACATTGCGCATGCTCTTCTATCGCTTCTTTGTCTATCCCACGGTGCGCACTAGCGATTCAAGGCTCTGGCAAATGCAAAAGGGCAAAGCCTTGCAAGGCAACAATGCCATGGTTGTCGCCAAAATGTTTAAAAACTATGCTGGCAGCGGCATCCAGACCGTATTCTTCGGCAAAACCAAACTGCCCATGCTCGGCGATAGCAATTTAGATAAAGCACTCGTTGCTAAATTTAAAAGCCTAGACGCAGAAAGCAACAAGCTCTTTCACCGCTGGATTTACCTCAAACTCTTCTCTAAATCGTACTTCGGACCAGCAGCAGCTGGCTTCTCTGTATTGTCAGGCTTCAACTGTTTAATTGCCGGGCTATTGTCAGTCATTCTTTTTAGCAAGGCTGCAGCCATGAACAAGAAGCAAGACGAGATTGTCATAGCAGACAATTACGAAGCGTTCTGGCGACTCGATCGCGAACTTCTGACTATTGGTCAGATTCCCGAACAAGAAAGTCGTATGTACAATGCCGGTTTGTCCGCACCGCGATTATTCAACAAAGCAATTTGGGCTCTCAGCTTAGCCTCAGGCGAAAAGATCGCCAATTAGTCGGCCTTTTAAATTAGCGTCGCTTCTTAGTTTGCTTTGCTCGCTGGCGCAGCTTCAGTCAAGATGTCGTAAGCTTTCAATCGCAATTGCATTGCTTTAGTAATATCAGAATCAATTTCTTTCGCTTCATTGGCGACAATAATGTTACTCGGATTTGGCGCTTGAATCTGCTCGGCCAAAACATCAATATGATGATTAACACTGGTGATAGCAGAGCGCCACTGAGAATACACTTGATCAAATTGCTTCTGCTTACCGGCTACCACTTTCACTTCTGACAAATGTTCTTCAACTTCATGCACGTCGTGCACTAGAAGCTGAACGAGAGGCTCCATAGTGCCAACGAAAAACACCAGCCAGGCCTTGCGCAGAGGCTGATAAAAGCCCTCTGGCTGTAGCTTCTCATGAGGTATAACCAAAGACTTGGATAGTATTCTAGTCTCTCGTTTCTTTCTCGTGGCTTCGACATACAAATCAATTGCTTGTTGTTGCACTCGTTGCAAGGTGTAACCAATATCTTCAAGATTATCGAGGGGCAAGGCAAATTCTTTTTCGAGTTCTTCGTCGCTCAGAGTTGCCACCGCAGCTGGAGCGACATCACTATCAGCTTTAATTTCAATAGCTGTAGCAGGCTCAACATTGGCAAGGTTAACGACTGAAACCAAAAGCATTGAAAGGCTGACGGTGAGAGGCCTAGATAGTAATTTCAAAAAATCGAATTGGACTGTCATGGTGATTATTCCTGATTATCTAAGGGCAATTCTCAATAATTAAAGCTTCTAAAGTTGAAAAATGGATTCATCAATTGGCGGTGAAAGTTCTAAATTTCTGAATTTGGTTGTTGAAAGCAAAGCGCCCTCTTTAAAAAGTATCCACTCAATCGGCAACATACGGCTGGGATCAACCAATACCCGCTGCGCCACAGAAGAGCTGAAAGAGCCAGTGTCTTTCAACTCGACAACTATAACATTGGTAAGTTCGTCAATCTTGACTGGCGCCGCCGAGACAGTTACATCTCCACCTAACTTAGACTGCTGTTTGAGCCATCTAACTAACGAACCAAAGTCGCATCCTGTCACCATCAGGCCATTAGGCAAACGCAGAAGACGAGAGCCTTTCTCAAGGTTCATCTTAAGACCAAACAAGGCCGGACCACCTTTGGCGCATATGCCACCATCGGCGCGTACGGCCACCGCAGCGCCAGTATTGAGACCACCACTCAAGACATCTATGCGCAACAGGCTCGGGGCCTTAAAAGTAAATTCTGCAACAGTCTTGCTCGGCTTGCCTTTCTTTAGCATCGACAAATCGGCAGTTACTTTATATGCACCAAGCGTAGTGGCATGACGCAAGAGCTTGTCAACAAATTCTGTACCATTTTGCTCGGCAGCTCCAGATGGTTCCGCAGCAAACCGCTGCCCTCCCTCGGCCGAAGCTGGCAATGCAGCCACCACGGCAGCTAGCGACAGCGACAGGGCCACCAATAAGTGCAGGCACGATTGTCCAACACCCGGGCTGGCATAGCCTCTAGCCATATTCGTGCACTTATAAGCTGCTGCTTTCAAAATTGTCCAATGGCATATAGCGAGTAACGGCCATTAGTGTACACGTTAGTTCAAAGCTTAGTGCAAAGCTTTGTGCAAAACTTAGGGCAAAACTTCGTTCACTACAAGGCAGACAAGCAGCATTACGGTAGCAATCTGTCGTCTTTCTGCCACTTCTCACGGGCAATTATGGCGGCATCCTTGTCAGAGTAAAGCACATGCCAACTGGGCTGGGTCGATAATTCACGCGCCAGGGCAGTCGAGGCCGGCACAAATACCCAAGAAATCTTGTATTTATCTAGCAGAGCTTCTGGCTTGTTGCGATAAAGGACCATATCCCAATAATCATTCATTAAGGGCAGGTTGTAGAGAAAATAGCGTGGATCAACGAAGACCTTAGGTGGGTTCTTCATTTGCCACATCATCACTGCTCCATAGTGCGAATCATTGAGCATGTTTCCTTTGGGTTGGCTTTCAGCACTGAGTTTTTCCAAGTGCTCAATTGCATCAAATGGTGGATGGAAAGCAGCGCTTCCTTCAGGAATTGTAGGCGGAACGACATGGGCCGCCAATATGTAAGCTCCAAAGCCGCCAAAGATAGAAATAGACAGGAACCACCACAGGCCTAATGGAGCAATAGCAATGAGGCATTGTTTAGAGAGGCGATCAAGCCGCCCGTCAGCCATTCTAAGAATCGGCGAGAAAGCTAAACCACAACACATTAGCAGCGTAGCAAGAGGGAAAGTGCGCACCGCCAAGAGTGACATCGAAATAGCCGCTGGAATCAGCAGTAAGAAATAGAGCTGACTACCAGACTCTATCTTCTTACGTAGCGAAAAGATGAAAACAACAAGGGCTACAAAGGCTAGCAACAACCAGGGATAGTCAAGAACATTTTTGAATACAGCTGCAGATATAGGACGCAGCTCGTTAATCGTCTTATTGATTGGATCAGTCAACATACAAAAAGTGAAAGGCCAGATAGCAATGCCATAGGGGTTGATCATGGTGGCAAGAGCACCAGCAACAACGGCAGCACTAGAGCTTTTAAAACGGCCATCGAGTGCCTCACGTGTGGCTAAAGAATAACCCCCTAGGCACAGAGCAAAAAATCCTACGAGAACAAAGTAAAAAACAAACAGACAGTGGAGGTTGGTCCAAAGAACCACTAGTAGAAATAAAACACCAACAAACCGCCAGTCAATTGAATTCAGCGATTGGCGCCGTGAAAGCCGGGCCAGTAACTCTAGCAAAACAGCGGTGAACAAAAATGAGAATAGCTCTGGTCTAACGCTAAGGTGAGAGAGAGTACCTAACATCACTAGAACAGTTATGAACAAGCCGAATACAAGATTGCCGCCACCTATGGCAAAAAGGCGCATGGGCATGACGATAAAAGTAATCGATAAAACTACAGCAGTGAAAACCAGCAGTGCTATTGAGCCAAAAGCAGCTTGCACTGAATAAATGAGAATTTCATAGAGCCACTGATAGACGACATAGGCATTGCCATTTGGGAAGACACTGTAGGTGTAGGAGAAAGGATCAACTAGAGGAATTTGCCCGTGGTTTACGATCCAACGCCCCATGGCCAAGAGGAAGCAGACATCAGGTTCGCGAAATACAATTCCGGCAATGAAGCCTCCATAGACGACACTAAGGAGCAGAGCTGAACCGAGTATGGTCAGTGCCAGTAAGCGCATTTTCTAACGGTGCCCTTTCCATTATTACTGACTAATAAAACCTGGGGGCAATCATGCCAGCTAGGTTCTAAATATTCAAGCCTGCAACAATGATTTACAAGTACTGCCGGCAAAAACATTGAGACAATCCGCATCCAGTGATTAACTTCATATGCTTGAATCGAACGACATAAATGCGGCGAGAACAAGTCTTTCAAAGGCTGAGACCAAATCAAAGCCTTATCGAATACACCACCGGCAATACCATATTTAGCGCACAGAAAAGAAACAAAAGCACTCCATCGCAAACCAGTTTAGTGAAAGGTTAGAGCCGTAAAATATATACATTGCAGCCGATCGGATATTCTCCTCTTTCGGCTACGGTTTGGGAGACAATGAATATGAGAGGCGTCACTTTAGAAACTCTGGCTCAAGCTTTGATGAGCACAGCATACGATCGCAATGGTTTACTGCCGGTGGTGCACCCTGCCATTTCCAACCGCCTGAGCCAAGCAGAACGCACTCTTTTGGATGGTTCGGAAGAACTTCTTCTGGCAAATAGCTGGATCGAAAAGTCGAGCGATGGTGTTTGCGTATTAACAGAAACTGGCCGCGCTGAAGTAGAGCGTAGACGTCAGAGCCTTTAGAACTCTGGAACACTTTGATCGGCGTTACAGGCAAGTCTTAACTTTAGAATTCTTAGATGGTCAGATATTTTGCAAAATATCTGACCATTTTGCATTCAAGAAAACATCACACCAACACTTTTACCATCAACTTTCCACCTTGAGAGATTTGGGGTGGCCCCAATTTACTGGACAGTGGCTTAGAGAAAATCACTCTAGGCCACTTTCTTACCTTTAAGGGTTACTTCCGCCGGTGTTAGATATCCTAACGCAGAATGAAGCCTCTTTGTGTTGTAA
>JAKFVU010000058.1 GCA_021732025.1 Candidatus Obscuribacterales bacterium
GCGCAATGACATGATGGTCGCGAGTGACTGTCACCCTCATGGTGGCTCGTCCTCTAATTAAGGCCACTTCTTGCCAGCGAGCATAAATCTCTGACGAAAGTTGTTTGTGCCAAGCCTCCCAAGCCAAGGTCATCTGCTTGGAGCTGCGCTCTGCGCCAATATCAAAGCGATTATTCTGAGCCTGAGCAGAGGCGCTAAGTGGCCCAGCTGGTAAAGCAGCAAAAGCCGTGCGATCAATCAAACCGCTACCTTGGGCACCACCGGCGAGGGTACTCTTGCGCGGCGGAGCCACAGGTATGACGTCAGCTGTAGAAAGAGCTGGAGCGGCATCGCCACCAGGTCTTGTCAATCGAGTTGTGCCGTTCTCTAGGCGCACCCCACCTTTCAAAACGGCACCAGAACCTGCTGCTTGAGCCTGATGTTGCCCGCCAAGAGAAATCGCCAGAGCCAACATTAGAGCTGCTCTTACAAGCTTGCCATTGATTTGAAATTTACTATTCATTTCTAGATTACTAATCATTGCCTTAATCTCTTGATTTATTCTTTTCTTTCTACTTACCGCTAGCAAAACCAAACACAGCACCAAGAACTGCCCCTCGCAGAGCCGAACTCTTAGCACTACTCATTCTAGAACCGTTATTCGATGAACTAAACAGTGCACCTGATAAAGCACCAGCAGCGGCACCAGCAAGACCATAGGTAGCTGCTCTCTTTAAGCGACTGCTATTCGAGCGTGATGTATAGGCCACACCATTCAAATTGCCGCTATCTAAGTTGGCAGCTTTGCTGCCCGAAAATGGTGTGATTTGTCCTTCGGGTTGACTAGCAGTTTGTGGGATAGAACCTGGCTGATTGGAAGAAGCGAAGCTGTCAGCTGGTAGTGTATTTTTCGCGGCAATGGCCCGATCAATATCAGCCAATGCACTACCGAAACTACTGCTGGCCGGATTGAGAGAAGAAGCACGAGCCATGTGGCTGCGAGCATTGGACAAATCGCCTTTGGCCCGATAAGCCTGAGCTAGAGCAAATTGCACATCGCCATCATCAGGCACTTGGGAGGCAACTGAGTTTAGCTTTGTCACTGCCGACTCATAATTGCCAGCTTTATAGTCATTAGAGGCTGAAGCGACAGCACTCTTCAACTGAATCTTGCGCGCCTCATCGGCGGCTTTGTTCTGTGCTGGTGCTGCTTTCGGAGCGTTGTAACTTGAGGATGAAGACGAAGCACTAGATGCTACGTGGCTAGGGCCAACACTTTGAGCAAGCTTGTTCTGAACGCTGACAACAGCACTTTGCAAATCAGAATCTTGTGGATTCAAATTAAGAGCACTACGGTAGTAAGAAAGTGCACCATTCAAGTCATTCTTGCCTTCGGCAATAACCGCTAAATTGTAATAAGCATCACCATTGCTTGGGTCTTTAGCTAAGATGCCATGGAATGCACCTTCCGCTTGAGCCACTTTGCCATCTTGATAGAGTTGCATAGCATCAGCCAAGGCACCAGAAGAATCTACAGGATACGGCTCATCACTTTCATAATGCGAGCTTGAAGAACTACTCGAAGCACTAGTTGGAGCACTAGAAGCGGTGGCAGGTGTATCAAGAGTCGGAGCGAGCGGA
This sequence comes from Candidatus Obscuribacterales bacterium, assembly GCA_021732025.1. GTDB lineage: Bacteria > Cyanobacteriota > Vampirovibrionia > Obscuribacterales > Obscuribacteraceae. Next base: position 1,621 of record JAKFVU010000058.1, read on the forward strand.
GGTAGGAGAGAACCGGATGTGGCAGCACCGCTACCATAAGCTAAAGTCTTTTCAATTGCAGCCAAACGCTCAGTAGTTGTGCCTTTACGCGTGATGCCAAAGAGCTTTAATTCAAGATCTTTCAAACGAGTGTCGAGACTTACACTCGATTTAGGAGCACCGTAAATTACTTCTTCTATATTATCGAGCTTGGCTACTTCAGGTGAGGTCTTGGAGGAGGCAGCAATTGCCATCGGTACATAAGAGCCCAGCAAAACAGCCTGAATGATGGCTAGCGTTTTGATTGTCTTTAACTTCATGACCGAACCTCAATGAACACCTGAACTACTTTTTGAATCGTCTTGCGCAAGCTATTCGCAAGCCACTATTGTAATTGATAAACATGGAGACTTCGACGACACCCATTCTCTTGTTGTTCCCTACTTCATACACTCTCAGCGCATTTTATACAGTCAAAGAGACTAAAATATGTTAGGGTAGTAACGTGAAGACCAGCTAAACAAGCTACTCTCGGTGATTTCATGCAGCAATTCGGCCGTGCTAAAAATGTAGATTGCGTGAAGATCGAGATTAAATCAAGAGCACGAGTTATGCAGACATTACTAAGACGCATTAGCCAGGCCGATTACAGAAAAATTTTACCCATTATTGCCTTAGCATTAACCACGGGGTTAATTCTTAGCGGTTGCAATCAGTCCGAAAAAGTTGAAGGTAAGCCCATAGAACTTCCCTCTGTCAGCAAATTGAGCGCAAGCGGCCTCAACCTCGTCAGCCTTACTCCTGAAACAGAAGCGGCTCTCAATCTCGGCTGCGAAAAAGTATCTATGAAAGATGTCGACTTTGCCGTTAAAAGCACCGGTGAAGTTCAGGCTAACTCGAATTTGACCACTAAAGTAAGCACTCCTGTTTCGGGGCGAATAATTGCTGTTTTAGTCAATATTGGCGACCATGTTAAAGAAGGACAGACCTTGGCCAGCATACGCAGCCAAGACATTGAGCAGACCGAAGCTGACCTCTTGCAAAACGCCTCGCAAGTGCGCTCTGACCTCAAGCGCGAGCTCTTGCAAATCGACTCGGACATAACCCAAAACCGTGCACAGTTGGGGCTTTCACAAAGTACCTTTACTCGGGTAAAGGGCCTGCTCGACGAAAAAATTGCCTCAAAGGCCGATTTTGAATCAGCCAAGACTCAATATGACAAAGATCGCATAACAATTGATGCTTTAAATAGCAAGCGCCAAGCCACCATCTCGCTATCTAATGAACGCCTCACTCTCATGACTGAGCCCCTCAAGCAAAAGCTGCACCTCTTAGGCGTATCAGAAAAACAGATTGCCGATGTTTTCAGAACAGGGCAATTGAATCCAGTCATTCCAGTAGTCTCACCTGAAACTGGCGTAGTCACTGAAAGGCTGGTCAATACAGGTGAGTTAGCTGACCCCAGTAAAGCTCTATTCACGATTGCTGACTTTGATAGTGTCTGGCTCAAGGCTGATGTCTACGAAAAAGACATATCAAAGGTAAAGGTAGGTCAGCCCATCGAACTGGAAGTTGACAGCTTTCCTGGTCAAAAGTTCTTAGGCAAGCTCAACTATGTAGCCGATTCGATTAATCCAGAAACACGCACCCTAACGGTGCGCGCTGAAGTGCTCAATCCGGGCTGTAAGCTTAAACCAAAGATGTTTGCCCGCATGAAGATATTAGTTGGCAAAGCTCGAGTACTAACTCTGCCAAAACTTGCCGTGCAAGACGCTGAAGACTGCAAAGTTGTCTATGTACCAATCGGCAAAGGTCGCTACCGCGAACAACCAATCAAATTAGGTGGCGAATCTGGGGCCTTAGAAGAAGTCATCGGTGGCCTCAAAGAAGGCGAGCCCGTGGTCGTCAAAGGCAGTTTCGAATTGCGATCAGAATCACTTAAACAATCCGATTGAAGCTTGCGGTTGCAGTTCTTAATCTTTCTCGCCTACTTTCCTTAACTTCTTCATAGGCACAAAAGTGCCAGTATGCAGTCATGGAGCACGTAGCAAAAAAGACTATAGGTCTCAAATCATGGAATACGCAATCGGACTCACATTCACAGCAGTAAGCGCCTTTTTAGCAATTTGGGTCAATGACCATTTTGAAGTCGGCGGCGATCTGACTGACTAATCTTTCTCTGTCAGCTAATCTCTATGCTGTTTTACCTTGCCTGAAAACCAACGATACAAGGCTGGTAGAAACAGTAGAGTGAGAGCAGTGGCTGGCAATAGTCCACCGACAATAACAATGGCAAATGGCCGTTGGCTTTGCGAACCGATGCCGTCAGATAGAGCGGCGGGTAGCAAGCCGGCAAAGGCAACGATGGCAGCAATAGCTACCGGTGGCATGCGCACTATGGCGCCTTCTAAAGCGGCTTGGTCAGAGTCCATGCCACTTTGTTCTAGGTCGCGAATTTTAGAAGTAAGAATGACGCCGTTTTGAATTGCCACACCAAACAAGGCGATAAAACCAACACCGGCCGAAATACTAAAGTGAGTATGACTGAGCACTAAAGCTAATATTCCACCGGAGGCGGCCAGAGGTACTGTGAGCATGATCAGGGCTGCCAGACTAGCAGAGCCAAAGGCACTGTAGAGCAAAAGAAATACCAAACCAAGTGTGACGGGCACCACAACCGATAGTTGCCCCATGGCATGTTTGGCTCGCTCGAATTGACCAGCCCAAACAATGTGGTAGCCTTCTGGCAACTTTATTTTGCTCGCCACATCGCGCTGCGCCTGTTCTACTGCCGAACCTAGATCGCGCCCACGAATATTGGCCTTAACAGCTATGCGGCGTTCATTGCGTTCTCTCAAGATTGTGCTCGCGCCATGGGCTTGCGAAATCTTTGTCAGCTGCACCAGTGGTATGCGCTGCCCTGATGGGCTAGGCACCAGTATGTTAGTTAAGTCAGATTCTTCATTTCGGTAATCAGTGGAATAGCGCAAAGTAACGTCAAAGCGTTTTTCACCATCTATCAAATGAGTGATTGATTTGCCACCGATTGAAGTTTCGACAATATCTAAGATGTCGTTGGTGTTAATTCCATAGCGCGAGGCCTTGAGCCTATCAATATCAATTTGCAATTGCGGCTGGCCCAAGAGCTGGTCAACCGATACATCGGCCATGCCTGGCACCGCCGAAACTACTTGTTTAACCTCACTACCTAATTTTGTCAAAACGGCCAAATCAGAGCCGTATATTTTCACACCAAGCTCGCCTTTGACACCACCTATGGTTTCATCCATATTGTCTTTAATGTACTGTGAAAAATTGAAGAGCAACCCCGGCAGATGGGTGACTAACTGCTTTTCCATGCTTTCAACAAGAGCATCTTTATTTGAGAATTCTTTGCGCCATTCCTCTTGACCTTTGAGATCTACTAACACCTCAATAGTCGAATAAGGGTTAGGATCTGTGCCATCGTCGGGTGAGCCGATTTGGGTCACCACAGTAGTTACTTCAGGGTAAGACTTGATGATGCGCCGAAGCTCGTGAGCCAACTCTACAGCTTTATCAAGTGAAACACTGGTGGGCAAAATTGTAGTGCGAATCCAGATATTGCCCTCTTCCAGCTCTGGCAAAAATTCTGTGCCCATTAGAGGTGTAAGAAGTAAACTGCCAGCGAATATAAGCAGGCAGAAAACAGCCACCAAAGGCCGCATCTTTAGGCAGCGCCTAAGTGTTGGCAAGTAGACAAATTTAGCAAAGCGCATCAAAGGAGAGGTGCGCTCTCTTGGTAATTTCCAGGCATAAATGATGGCACAGAGCACCGGCACCAACGTCATGGTCACCAAAACTGCGCCAATCAAATTGAAGTTCATGGTGATAGCTAGTGGCCGGAACAACTTACCTTCGACTCGCTCAAAGCAAAGTATTGGCAAAAACGTTAAGCAAATAATGGCAGTAGAAAACAAAATTGGTTTGGCTACTTCTTGGGCACCAGCGGCCACTGTTTTGATAACTTCGGCAAGATCTGGGCGACCGGTTAAGCCAGCTTCAATGCGCCTATGATTGACTTCAGAGAGCTTACTGACAATATTCTCGACCATAATTACAGCACCATCGACAATGATGCCGAAGTCGATGGCACCAATCGAGAGCAAATTAGCAGGCACCTTGAAGAAATTGAGCAAGATGAAAGCAGTAAGAAGTGCCAGAGGAATTACAGAGGCACAAATAATGGCACTGCGCACTTGAAAGAGAAAGAGCATCAACAAGGCCACTACCAGAAAAACACCCTCAGCTACGTTGTGGCTGATTGTATTTACCGTCTTGGTCACTAAAGCAGTGCGGTCGTACAAGGGCACAATGTGCATGCCGCTAGGCAAAGCGGCCTGCAACTCGGGCCACACTGCGCGCAAATTAGCAATGGCAGTACTAGGGTTCTCACCCCGTCGCATCAAGACAATTCCTTCAACCACATCGTCGCGATCATCGCAACCAACCTGGCCCTTGCGCACAGCCGGGCCAATCGCCACCTCGGCCACATCATGAACATGTAGTGGCACACCGTCGCGACCAGCAGCAACAACAACATCGCGAATATCTTCCACAGTTCTCAGCAAGCCGAGACCACGCACCATAAAATTCTGGTCGTTCTGAATGATAAAAGAACCGCCCGTTGAGCCGTTTGAGCGAGCAATAGCATTGGCCACCTGCTCTTGGGTAATACCTAAAGCTTGCAAACGCCCTGGATCAAGTTCGACTTGATAAGTCTTGGTCGGGCCACCAAATCCGGTGCATTCGACAATGCCTGGAACACTTCTAATTTTGCGGTTGAGGAGCCAGTCTTGCTCTTCCTTGCGGCGCATAGTGCTATAGCGTTTGCCTTCTACGGTATAGCGAAATATCTCGCCTACCGGGCTAGCATTGGGGTCTAGTTCTGGTTTGACATCGGGCGGAACCTCGGCCAGAGTCAAGCGCTCGAGCACCTGCTGCCGGGCAGAATAGGGGTCGACACCATCTTCAAAAACCACAGTAATAACTGACAGACCAAAAATTGAAATTGAACGCGGTGGCTCCGAGCGAGGCACACCGTTAAGTTCCTTTTCGATGGGAATAGTAACTAGACGCTCAACTTCTTCGGCTGCTTTACCGGGCACTTGAGTAATAACCCGAACCTGCATATTAGCAACGTCGGGATAGGCTTCAAGAGGAAGCTTCTCAAAAGCATTGACACCGACAAGCACCAGCACTAGTGCTAGGCAAACCACTAAGGCTCGGCGCTTCAAGATCTGTGCAATCACCATAAGGGCGCCCTATTTGCTCTCAAACCAGCAAAAGCCACTTAGCCTTCACCAAACTTTCAGCCACTGAGTATACCGTGTAGTCGTCAGGCAGACGCGACCACTGACAACCTAGCGTGTACTCACTTTAGAGTACCGACGATCGCCCAGCCCAAACAAAACGCTTAAGTAACGGAGCCGGCCTAAAACGCTCATGAACCACAGCGCCAGAATTAGTTTTGAAGGAGGCTTCAAGCATAGCGAGACAGTCTTTCAATCCGATTTCTGAAGCTAGAGTGAGTGGCCCACGTCGCATACCCAGGCCAGCCATCAAGGCCGCATCCAAATCTTCGGGCTGACAAATGCGCTCTTGCATCGCTAGAAAAGATTCGTTGATCATGGGTAAGAACAAGCGCTCAGCACTGAACTCAGCCGATGCTGTTTTTGCTTTCTTCTTGGGGCTTGCCAAAAGCTTGAGCAACTCAGGATTTACTCCCGAGCGCTTGCGAGTCTCTTTGTCATAGGCGTAGAAGCCAGACATCGTCTTCTGACCCAACATATTGGCTTCTACCATGCGAGACAGCAAGGCTGGCACCGCAAAGCGTTCACCGTACTCTTGATAATTGAAATTAGCTACAGCCAAACCGATATCAGCACCATTCATATCGCGCAGAGCCAGTGGACCAATTGGCATGACGTAGTCACAAACGGCTTTATCAATTTCTTCCACTCCGACCACGCCCCCCTCGAGGGTGAAGAGCGACTCGTTCATATAACGGCCTAGTAGACGGTTGACCAAGAATGAAGCGCACTCTTCTACACGAATGGCTAGCTTGCCCATAGACTGCGCTAACTCTAAGGCGCGGGCAACCGTATCGTGGGATGTTTCCAAACCTGGTATGACCTCGACCAGCTTCATGATATGAGCCGGGTTGAAGAAGTGCAGACCGACGACTTTATCCGCGCGCCTGGCAAAATTGGCTATTTGAGTAATCGATAAACTAGATGTATTGGTGGCAAGAATGGCATCGACATTGCACCACTGATCTAGTTGCTCAAAGATGCTCTTCTTTATTTCAATGTTTTCGGGAGCGGCTTCGATGACAAAATCGACTTCGGCGAAGCGCTCAAAATCAAGCACACATTCAATGCGACTGCGCTGCAATTGCGCTTCTTCAGGGGATAATCCTTTTTTTACGCGGCCGCTGAGAAGTCTATCAATGTTGGCCATACCTTTATCAAGAAAGGCTTGGTCTGTCTCTTTCAATAAAACGCTGTAGCCAGCGGCAAGCAGTGCCACCACAATTGACGAGCCCATTGTGCCGGCTCCAACCACTGCAATCATGGACGACTTCATTGTTTCTGCTGGCTCTGTCGACTGCATTGTTTCTCCACTTTTTCTTTCACATTGCTACAGTAGCCGCTTGGCAGGCCGACTGGCAGAAGGGCTTGATTTTGCCACCATTTTCCCGTGAAACGAGCTTGTATAAAGGTTATGCAGAATCACAATTAATCACTTGACATCTGGAGAATTCTTAAAAAGCTGTAGCTTTTCTTCAAACTTTCGTTAGAATATTTGAACAATAAAGCTTGCTAACAAGAACTTTATTGCTCGACATACGGTGGCTATCAAACCACCTGTCTCCTTTGAGCAAAGTGACGATCCTGAAGATATCTTTTTGGTCTATCACCTTTTTCAAAAAAGACATTCGCTTTTTGGGTACCCAGCTCAAGGCCTGCTCAGGCCGGGAGTAGATTATGTTCGCCTATGCAATCATCGCTTTTGAACTCCTCATCTTATATACAGTCTTTTGGTATGTATTTTTGCGGGAGCCACAGCCTTATCGCATTCAGGGCAATCCCTGGGGCGGATACCAACATGGCGAGCAAGAACAAAGACTGCTCAACGGCTTTGCCCGTGCAGCCCAAGTTATTGAGCCTTCAGAAAAAGCTATAACTGAGCGGGCTATGACTGACCGCGCTATTAATGAAAGAGCTATATATGAAGAGTGGAATCTCGATGCTCCAGCGACGACTAGTCAGCTGATGCGCTCACGCACCAAAGGCGTGCACACCACTCAAATTGAGATTGATGCTAAATCCTCCACATTTGCTGGTCAGTTTCTGGCAAAATTGGGAGACCGTTTGAACCGCATCAATGTCAAGATCCCATAAGCAGTAAATGACCGCAAAAACTCTCGTCGAAATCAAGAACCTCACAAAGCACTTCCCGATTCGTAAGGGCTTCTTCAATAAACAAGTCGGGGCTGTTAGGGCGCTTGATGGTATCAACTTAGATATTATCGAAGGCGAGACTCTCGGCCTTGTGGGCGAGTCTGGCTGTGGTAAATCGACACTTGGTCGCGTCATGCTTCGGCTCATGCCGGCCAGCCAAGGCTCGGTTACCTTTGACGGCAAAGAAATCATGGCGCTTGACGCCAAAGCCATGAAACCTCTGCGTAAGCAAATGCAGATTGTTTTTCAGAACCCCTATGCCAGCCTTGACCCACGCATGACAATTGCTCAAATTTTGGCCGAGCCATTAGAAGTACATGGCATGTCAAAAGGCTCAAGTGCAGAAGGCTCTAATTTAAAGAACGAGGTAACTCGACTTATAGAATTGGTCGGTCTGCCCAAAGAGATGCTGGGCCGCTATCCTCACGAATTTTCGGGAGGACAACGTCAACGTATTGGTATCGCTCGAGCCCTAGCTTTAAAGCCTCGCCTAATTGTCGCTGATGAGCCAGTTTCAGCTCTAGACGTAAGCGTTCAAGCACAAATTCTCAATCTACTTTTAGATCTCAAAAAAGAATTCAACCTCACCTATCTATTTATTGCCCACAACCTCGATGTGGTGCGCTACATTTCAGACCGCATTGCTGTTATGTATCTCGGTCGCATAGTAGAAATTGGCCCCTGTCACGAAGTCTACGAAAAGCCGCTGCATCCTTATGCCAAAGCATTGATTTCAGCCGCACCAGTACCAGACCCAGCTTATGACAGAAGCCACCGCGTGCTCTTGCAAGGCGACTTACCAAGCCCTGCCAATCCGCCTTCTGGTTGCGCCTTCCACACACGCTGTCCAATGGCGCGAGATATCTGCAAGCAAGATACGCCTGCATTGCGCGAAATTACACCAGGACACAAGTCAGCCTGTCACTTCGCCGAAGAGCTGATGTAGAGCTGATGTAGAACCGATGCAGACCTGATGTAGAGCTTAGAGAACTTTTCTACAACTTAGTTGGACGTAAGTCAGTAAATGAGCCGTCAGTGCGCTGCCATTGAGCGCCGTAAATTCCTTTTTCGACAATCTCAGAGTAGACAGCAAAGACACACTTACCAGGGCCGACTTCGGCTTCTTCTAAAAGTGGCTGCGTCCATTTGCGCAAAGTGAGAATGCGCGGACTGCTGCCGGTAACAACCCAAATGGGATAGCCGGTGCGCAAGAACGCTCTGATTTTCGGCTCCCAGTGGCGAGTCTGACGGAAGTTACCTGTGTCGATCTCCAGCAAAACTCTAACTGGTTCCATTCCGGCATAGGCAAAAGAAATGGTGGCATCAGCTTGCTCTTCAGCTTCAGTAAGGTCAGAAGCTAACTCTTTCCAAAATTCGCGCCCGGTAGTGAACTCTAAATTAGTGATAACACCGGCCAACTCTGCATCTTCCATGGCCAAGCGCACATCAACGAGGCGCAAGAAATGCTCTTTATGGTAGGTGTGGGGCGGACCAGTGGGAATGGTTTCCCAGGAGATGCCACGAGTTTGTTCTAAGGCCCGAGCACCAGAAGCGGTCAGAAAGTAAATCAGCTCAGGCCTGCCCCGACCTTCCATACGACCAGACGAAGATGCACCAGTAAAGCCGGCTTGCTGCAGGCGGCGCAAGCGCTTCCGAGCAGTCTCATAGCTGATGTCGGGGAAACAAAGGCGCGCCAATTGACTCGACGAAATTGTGCGGTGCAGGTAAAGCTCGAGCAAGGCATTGATGTCGCGTTCCATTAAGACAACGCTCTTCTTCTTGCCCTTTAACTTGCCGTTCTTGTCTAACGAAGCTTTATCTAAGGCGTTCTTTTCTAAACCGGCTTTATCAAGTCGATTATTGTCAAATTTGCCACTCAAAAAAGCGCCCATGTCGCCTTCCACAACAACTTCCTTTTTAGTACCCCTTAAATAGATTCTAGATCACTCTCACCAGTTCGGCACGCCTTAACAACAGAAAGATTGGAACGGCCCGACTGCCAAGGGTATAGAGACAAGCCCTTGTCATTTACGGCGAGCAGCGAGGGCTGACACTCTTACTGAAATAGAGCTGAAAAGGAAAAGGCAGAGTGTACTTCTCTGAATTTCATATCATCTGAGCGATGACGAAGCACAGCTTATTTCGCACTAATCAAGAGAAGCCTAAATGTAGTTGCGGCAGCCAAAAAGAAGACGGGTTCTGCATCAGCACCACCGGCGATGCTTCAATGAGAGCCTACTCATGCCCGTAACATAATTCGAAAAATCGATGTGCAATCGCGGCTTTAGATTTACACTGCCCTCAGGCGATGACAATTGTTCTCAATAAGCCCATCGTTCATTCTTGTTGCAAGTTGCCCGAATAACGGTGCTCAAGTTGACAGGACAAGAAGTAAAGACATCAAAGCAGTCCGTAACGATTCGCATTTAAGCGATCTCATAAAGGGAAAATAGAAACCGTTTTCAGATATGATTCCCCAAAATTCGCTACATAAATAGAACAAAAAGAGGTAGGGAAAATTCTTTCGTATATTGCTCAACTAAAAAAAGTCGACCCAACAATGCTCAATAAAATTGTTGAGCAAGTCAGCGCACCAGAGATGGAACTTGAATCTATCTGGCAAGAGCCTTATCCAGAATATGGTTCTGATGGCCTTAAAGTAGCAACTCTTCTCAATCACACTGGTGAACAAAAGAATTTTGACTATCACGATTGTGCCAAACCTAGTGCTACTCCGCTGCTGCTTAAACTCACAGAGTTACACAAGTTTCTAACTGAGACCGGCTTCAATATCATGGGCTCACGCCTACTGCGCCTTGATCCTGGAACTTTTCTACATGAGCACCGCGATTTTGTTTATCTAGAAAATGTGCCGCGCTATCGCCTGCACATGCCTCTAATCACTAACGATCAAGCTTTCATCACCAGCCCAGGACAAAACGTTCATTTCAAAAAAGGCTATCTATGGAAGCTTGACCCCAAGCAAACTATTCACAGCGCTTGTAACTTTGGCAAGGCACCACGTATTCACTTGATGCTTGATTGCTATGTTGAAGAAAAGCTACAAGCGCTCTTAGACCAACAGTTTCTCGATCAAGATGTTTTGCACAAGCTACCTGCACTAACTGAAGAAATTCGCGAACAATTGTTGAGCGAAGCTCAAGCAGCTTACAGCGCCGGTAATCTCAAAGCTGCTGAAGAAATTCTTCTAGCTTCATTCTGTCGCTATGACCTCTTCGCCTTGGCTGACGGCCTCACAACCTACGACCTGCTCACTCAATTCTTTGAGCGCCAGACACCGTCCAAAGAACTTGTGGAAAGACAAGATTATTGGCAAGGTCGCCTGGTTGAAGTTTACCCAGAGCGCAAAGCCCAACAGCTGGCCACAGTTTAAGACCCCATCTTTGTAATCGAGTACTGACAATGGACAATCTCAAGTTTTCAATCAATCATTCGGCACTGACCTGCTCAGCACCGAATTTGGGAATGTATCAAGAGCAAAAGAAAATTCAGGTTGTCACAACTAGCCAACTAAATTTTGGCAATGAAATTTCACAAGCGGCAAATCTCTCAGCTACCCGCAAAGACACCCATGCTTCAGCTGTTTTTTATCAACTGCGTTTAGATGCAGCCCTTGCTCACGGCGCAGCTGCAGATAACCTAGAAGTAAAAATAGAAGCACCATCCTATTTTCCCGGTGCCATTATTCCTGGCCCAGGAGGTCCTCACTGCCATGAAGTAAACCGCGGCAACCTGCTCTTTGACCAATTCAAGCACTTACTTTCCTTCGATTCTAGAGCCAATAGCCGCTTACTGAATGCCAGCACTGATGTAATTCCTACTGCCTTGTTTGCTACTCCCGCCCACTCTTTAGAAGATTGGGCTTGGACACAGATTGACGCACCACAATTGCAATTTTTGCACCAAGCAGTCAGTGACGTGAATAGTATTTCAAGCGACGAGCAAGAAGCTGCCGTTATTGCATTGCAAGGCAAAGCTCAAGCTCTTTATGTGCAAGCACAAGCAGACGACTTTTCGCTAGCCTCTGTCAAGGCGCTGCTGAGCGTGGTGCGCCAAGCTTGGCACCAATCAATTTTGTCGACTAACCCCGAAGCTGAAACCATAAGCGAGCAAGCTATTGAGCAAGCCAGTCAATGGCTCAGGCAAAATCAAGAAAAAATTGGCGACAATCTACTTTATGTTCTCTTTGAACTAGATGCCATGATTGCCTATCAATCTATTAGTGCCGGTCTACATACCTTCGCTGCTGGTGTATTCGCCGGCAATTTTGTGGAAGTGGCACTTTACCCATTGGTTAAACTTGGCGCCACCGAATTTTGTGTGCGTGAGCGGCTCTTTGACGAAGTGATCAATTTAGTTGGTCGTGGCTTTGCCCCTGTAGTCATCAACGAGCTAGGCCTAATCGCCGACGGCAATCACCGCGTCACTGCTTCGTGGATCTGGAACATACTTAAATATACAGCCGAGCAAAATCTTGATTGGTCATTGGACGATGAAGAGTTCCAAAAGGCTACGGCAAGCTATTTTGCCCAGAGTCAAGAGAGTGCAGTATCGCGCCATGAAGCCTTAAGTCACTTGGCATATTTCCTCTCAAGACCAGAGTATCGCTCCAAGCTCAATACTTACATTCGACCACTGTTGGCCGACTACGATTACATCAAAGAGTTGCCCGTTGTCTTCTTGCCTGAATATCTTTCGCAGGCAGTGGTCAAATCGCACTACGACGAAGGCAGCAAAATCGAAAGAGCATGCCCATCGGTCTACGAGACCCTAGCTCTAAACGACAGACTGGTTCTGCCTCCCAGAGCGTCGTACCACTTTACCGATTCAGCACTATTGCCCTGGTTTACCGTTCTGGTAATGCTAAGGCAAAATCAAGAAGAAGAGAAAAATCAGGCACGCTTCCGCCACAACGGCAAGCGCAATCGCCTGAGAGCAAGAAGCATTCCTACGGTTTGCCGAGAGCAAAAGAAGAATACAAGCAAGAAAAATTGAGCAAAAAGTTTGAACAAAAAGAACACTCTCTAAACAGAGTTGCAGGAGAAAAGTAGATGAGAATTGCATTTTTAGGAAAAGGCGGAGCGGGAAAAACCACCACATCAGCTGGTTTCATTCGCTACGTAGCAAAGAAAAAACCATATGTTTTGGCCATCGATGCCGATGTCAACGCCCATTTGCGCGGTGCATTGCATCTGTCTGATCTGACAGGCGAAGCCCATGAACTTGGTGACGTCAAAGAAGAGATCATCACCTATTTAAAAGGCGAGCGCGAAGATTTAGGCGAACTTACCATGGTGGGCACCACACCGCCTTCTCTCAAGTCTAATTTCATCGATGTCAGCGCTAACGACCCGCTCATCAAAAAGTATGCTCAAAATAGCGGCAATATCTCGCTTCTAACTGTTGGCACATACAAAGAGAGCGATGTCGGCGGTGCTTGCTACCACGTCAAATTGACCGGTTTGCAGTCATTCTTCCACCACTTACTCGACAAAGATAGCGACATTGTCGTAGCTGATACCACAGCTGGCACAGATAACGTTGCCACATCACTATCATTTGCTTATGACATGAACGTCTTTGTAGTCGAACCAACAAAAAAATCGGTTCAAGTCTATCTCGACTACTTGGCAGTGGCACCACATCTCGCTGACCGCACTTATGTTATCGCCAACAAAGTGGACACCCCGGAAGACGAGCTATTCATCATCAAGCACGTCGGCCAAGATCGCTTACTTGGAGCGGTACCACAGTCGCGTCACTTGAAGCGCTTTGAACAAGGTAAGCGCGAAGCACTCGATGACTTCATGAAAGAGCAAGAAGTTGTATTTGAAAAAGTTCTGACCACTCTAGAAAGCAAAAAACGCGACTGGCAGGACTACCTAACCCGTCTAAGAACGACTCACACCAAAGTTTGTCGCGATTGGCTAGATGACTACTTCGGTCAGAAACTAGACCAAGGTTTAGACCAAGAGTTCAGCTACGAAAAAGTACTGGCCAACAAGAAAACACTGACGACCGTTTAAGAATTCAATTAAAAGTTCAATAAAGAATCACTAGAAGAAGTAAAAAAATGTCGACGACAATAAATCCTCCCGAAGTAAAAACAGAAACCAAAACAGTTGAGAATCTCACGCTCACGCCCAAGATTCATCCGCTCATAAAGAAGTTTCTGGCTGAGAGAGAGACACTATTTGAACTAGCCCGGGCACTAGGAAGCCCTCTCAATATCCTCTTTCCTGAACTAGTAGGCGAGAATGTTGAAGGCTTCCACAAAACCTTCCGCGACCTCAATGTCATCGGCAAAGTCTTCTTCGCTCACAAGTGCAATCAATCTGATTCATTAGTACGCAGGCTCACTGTGGAAAATGCCAATCTAGATGTGAGCTCAGCCAATGAACTACGTCATGCTTTAGGGTCTGGCTTCGATGCTAGCCGCATCGAGGCCACGGGCCCTAAGAATGCCGAGTTTTTAGGCCTAGGAATTCAGCAAGGTATCACCATTGCAGTCGACAGCATCTCAGAACTGGAGATGATCTTGAAGCTGCGCAAAGTGCTCAAAGTGAAAAAGCCAACAAAAATTTTGTTGCGCCTCTCTGGATTTGAAGCCAATCACAGCAAATTTCTCAACAAGGGCAGCCGTTTTGGTGTGCCAATCAAAGAAGTAAACACTGCATTTGATCTGTTGGAAGGCAACCGTAAAGAAGTGGAGCTGCTCGGTTTCTCATTCCACTTAGACACGGTAAGTGTGCTCGAGCGAGCTATTGCCATTGAGAATTGCCTTGAGCTATTCGAAGAAGCACTCAGTCGCGACTTCGAACCAAGAGTACTGAACATCGGTGGTGGCTACAAAGTTAACTACCTAGAAAACGAAGACGAATGGAACGCCTATGTCAGTGCTTTGAAAGAGTCTGTGCTGGGCACTAGACCAACCATGACCTGGCACAACAATGCCTTTGGCATGTCTTCTGATAAAGGCAAACTAAAAGGCAACTTCAATAGCTATAGCTACTTTGATACTGAAACCGGTGGCGATTTCTTAGACGAACTCTTGAGCCAGCGCTTCGCCAACTTGGGCGACGCTACAGCCGCCAGCATCATCCGCGACAACATGATTGAGCTATGGATTGAGCCAGGCCGTTCACTGGTTGAACAAACTGGTATCACCGTTGCCCGCGTCAACTCAGTACGCACCTCAAGCCGCAACGAACCAATTATCTGCTTAAACATGAAGCGTCAGGATATTTCGTTCTTAGACCAAGAAATATTTGTCGACCCTGTAGTAGTCGAAAAAGACCAAACTCCAGACAATCCAGAGGCAGCACCGATAGGCGTCTACTTCGCTGGCAATCTCTGCCTTGAATCAGACTTGATTTATCGTCACTTGACCTATGTCAAAAAGCTACCTAAACCAGGCGACTTGGTTGTCTTCGTTAACAGCGCCGGATATTTCATGGACTTCTCTGCTTCTACATCAATCATGCACCCAGTAGCTAAAAAAGTTGCTGTGGTAGAGCGCGACAACAAATTTACATGGATGCTCGATAGCGAGTACGTACCTTATTGGGAAGAGCTGCCGTAACTAAATCACGCCCAGACAATCCCACGATTCAATATTCACCCGGAGAAAAGAAATGCTAGTCAAACATGTTAATGAGCTAATCGGCAATACACCATTGTTCGAGATACCGCCTCAAGTACATGGTCTGAAAAATATCAACCTCTTTGCCAAGTTGGAGCTGCTAAATCCATTTGGCTCTGTAAAAGACAAAAGTGCTTGGAACGTTCTCAAAGACGATATCGAGCAAATTGCCAAAGAAGGCAAAACCGTAATCGAATCTTCTAGCGGCAACATGGCTAAAGCAATGCAGCTTGTTTGCTCGGTCTACGGCGTGCCATTCAAAATCGTCACCAACCGCATCAAAGTGCGTGAAGTAAAACAGATTCTGCAATTGCTTGGTGCCGATGTGGACGAACTTCCTGGTCTCTCTGAATGTCCAGATCCAACTGACCCTAACGATCCAATTACTTTTATTGAGCAAATAATGTCAGCCAATCCTGGCAAATATTTCCACACATCACAGTACACCAACGAAAAGAACATCGAAGCTCACTATAACTCGACCGGCCGCGAAATCTGGGAAGACCTACAAGCAGCCAAACAAGGCGAAGTGGACTACTTCATCGGCGGCCTCGGTACCACAGGTTCAACTCGTGGCTCTGGTACTTTCCTAAAAGAAAAGAATCAAGCTTTGAAAAATGTCGGCGTTATTGCTAGCAAAGGACACTTGCTTCCTGGCATCAGAAACGTTGATGAAATGTACGAAGTGGGCTTGTTTAGAAAAGATTTTTACGACGATATCATCGAAGTCTCGATGGACGAATCAATTGACGCCATGCTCATGCTCATTCGCCAATGCGGTATCCTCGCTGGACCAACCGGCGGCGGCAGTTTGGCAGCAGCCCTCAAATATTTCAAAGATATTGACGGTACTTTGACCCGCAAGCACAACGCAGTCTTCATCTGCTGCGACAGAGTGGAATGGTATCTTTCATACCTACAAAAATATCGCCCTGAATTGTTTGGCTTGGCAGTCAAAAAAGACTCGCTCAAGGCCATTACAAAAGAACAAGCCGACTCAGCTCCAGAAGTTGACTGCGACACTCTTGAAACGTGGCTTTCAAACACAAACGCCAAGCCACTGATTGTCGACATGCGCGGCAGTCTCGCCTTCAAGGCTTCGAGAATACCAGGCTCGCTCAATATTCCAACTGATGGCCTAGAAGATATCGCCGATATGGGCGTGCCATTTGCCAACGATCAAAAAGTTGTATTGGTTTGCCCAACTGGTGAAGTATCGAAGCGCTTTGCTGCTTACTTCAAAACCAAGGGTGTCGATATAACCAGTCTAGAAGGCGGTTTTGTGGGCTGGCGCGATGCTGGAAAAACCACAGAGCGCGCTAAGAACGAAGGCGCTAGAAAGAGCTTAGTGGGAACCGGCAGGTAAGTAATGACAGATTCATGCCAACTGAGCCCCACTGGGCCAAGTCAAGACAAAAAGAACCTATTAGATGTTGCCGCTTTTCGGGCCAACTTTCCGATATTTTCTAATCATCCTGATTTGATCTATTTTGATAGCGCGAGCACCACGCAAAAGCCACAGGTAGTAGTCGACAGCCTGCTCGACTACTTCACCAACAACTGTGCCAATGCTGGCCGCGCCTCATACTCTTGGTCGACTCAGTTGACACGTGCCATCGAAGAGACCAGAGCCAAAGTGGCTCAATTTATCAACGGTGAGCAAAAGAATCTTGTCTTCACTAGTGGTGCCACCGACAGCCTCAACCTCGTCGCCCTTACCTACGGCCTGAGCAATCTTGAAGACGGCGATGAGATTTTGCTTTGCCCGCAAGACCACAAGTCAGCTGTTTTGCCTTGGTACAACGTGCAATCAATGCTGGCGGCCCAAGGCAAAAATGTAACCATCAAACATTTTGCCATTCACGAAGTAGGCGACTACGATCTGCGCAGTATCAAAGAATTGGTTTCGCCGCGCACCAAAGTATTGGCCATGGCTCACATTCACCATGTCTTTGGCTTAGACATGGAAGTAAGCAAGATTAGAGCGATCGTAGGCCCTGATGTTGTCATCTCTCTTGATTGCAGCCAAAGTGTGGGCCACACCAAAGTCGATGCCAAAGCACTCGATGTCGAGTTCATCTCATTTTCTGGTCACAAAATGTTTGCTGCACCAGGGACTGGTGGCCTCTATGTCAATCCACGAGTAGCTGACAAAATAAAGCCAATTCGCCTTGGCGGTCAAAGTCCTTTTGAAATCAAAGACAACAGTCTTGAATTTTCAGCCAGCTCTTCATCTTCAGTGCACCAGTTAATTGAGTGCGGCACAGTCAATATTCCGGCCATATTGTCGTTGGGCAAAGCAGTCGACTTCATTTCTACCACTGGTATTGATGCAATAGAAGCTCAACTGAGTGATTTGACAGTCTATCTCTGGCAAAAGCTGACAGCACTACCGGGTATTGTCTTTGCCCCAGGCATCGGCATCTGCCGCTGCGACAATGGCTTTGGCATCATCTCCTTCCGCTTTGAACAAATAAGCTCACTCGATTTGACATTCATGCTCGATGCCGAACAAATATTTGTGCGGGCAGGCGACCATTGCAGCCAAAAGAACAATGAAGAAGACGACTATTTGAGAGTAAGTATGCACGCTTACAACACTAGAGAAGAAGTTGACCAGCTAGTAGAAATACTAGAGAGCAATTTAGGATAAAACCATGGCTCAGTCGCAAGCAAAGACAATAGCAATAATCGGAGGCGGGCATAATGGCCTGACTGCGGCTGCTTATCTTGCGGCTCAAGGCTTTGCCGTTGAGGTATTCGAAAAGCGCGACATTATTGGTGGTCTTTGTGTCACTGAAGTACCCTTTAGCAAATGCGGTAGCAAGGTCAAAGTTTCTTCAGTAGCCTCTTACTTCGGTATGATGCGCAAAGAGATTATGGCCGACTTGAGTCTTGAAGATCATGGATTGAAGCCATATTTGACTGATCCAATCGAGATAGTTCTCCTCGACTCGAGTGCTGGTGAAGAGCAGTTTTCATTTACACCTAGAGATGGTGGCGAGGCAGTAGCTAAAATAGCTTCAGCCACAGCAGCAGATAAAGCCGGCTGGCAAGCATTTTGGGGCGATATTCAAAAAGCGGCCGCCCTTATTTACCCTCGCTATCTAGCACCAGATCTAACTCAAAGTGAAATAGTCGAGCTTTTAAAGAAAAACGGCTTAGACAAAATTGCAGACCATATTTTTGCTGGAAGTCTTGTAGATTTGCTCAAGCAGTATCTACAAAGTGCTGATCTAATGGCAGTAGCTGCCACTTGCACACCTGGTTTTGCTAACTTAGTCGGTTCGGTATTTGGCTGCATTCACCACGGTACCGCTGAAACCAAAGGCGAGTTTGGTGCCTGGGGCCAAGTTTTTGGTGGCATGGGTGCGATCACCGAAGCTCTTGCTAAGGCCGCTCAAGCGAATGGCGCCAAAATTCACCTTGGTCAGGCAATCAAGCGCTTAGTAGTTAGCAAGATAGATGGTGTTGAAAAAGTCTCGGCCATAGAGCTGGCCGATGGCAGCACTAGAGAATTCGATTTAGTCGCAGTCAATGCCGACTCATACGTCTTATTTGAACAGCTGCTAGCACCTACTGCTAGCACTGAGGCTATTCGGCAGTATCTAAAAGATAATCGTCCTAAAGTATCTGCAGCTAAATTACACTTCCTGCTCAAAGAACTTCCATCACTAAAAACACTGCGCAAGATTGATCACAACCACAAAGGTGTAATTGTCATGGCTCCACCGCTTGAGGCAGTGGTTGCCGCCTCAACCCAGGTACCGAATGGTGCCATGCCCGACAGACTGATGATGACAATGGCTTTCCCCACTCTTGAAGATCAATCAATGAGCGACGGCGATAAGCCTAGTCAGCACGTACTCACTGTGGACGTGCACTATGTGCCAGCCCGCATCAATGGCCAGGCCTGGAGTGAAGCAGACGATCAGACATTGCTTGATAGCACTATTCAAGCCATCGAAGCCCAGTGCCCTGAAATTCGCTCGCTAATATTAGATAGCTATGTGGTATCACCACGAGCCCTGGCCGACGATTTCAATTTGGCCTCATTGTCATGCTGGCATCTACCAATGACTCCGCAATATCTTTTCGAGAAACGCACGCTACCTGGTTGCGCCCACTATGAAACACCATTCGACAATCTTTTTGTTTGTGGTGCTGGTACCTATCCTGGTGGCAATGTCACCGCTGCCAATGGTCACAATTTGGCCAAGCATTTAATCAAAAAATATTCGAATTCAAGCACTCTAACAACAGCAGCAAAAGGGAGGTAAAGATGACACTGAGCGCACCCGAGTACGTAGCTAGTGAACCAACTGAAAAAGTTGTAGTCTCTGCCGCCACCAAAGACCAAGCTGAAAATCTAAGCAAAGAGATTGCCCAGATGTATGTCGCTGCCCTAGGCCAAGGCGGCATCGGCAGAGAGGGCTGCGAAGCCTACCCAGATTCTGATTTGTTCAGCGAAGAGGGTGTAAGAAGCACCCTGCAAGCAGAAGAGCGCCTCATTGCCGTGGCCCGCTATAACGAGCAAGTGTGCGGTGCAATGGTGGCAGACAAACTCAGCCCCTATCACGTCGAATTTAACAGCATGGCAGTTCGCCTTGACAAACGTGGTTTAGGAATAGGCTCAGCAATTGTCTCTGGTCTCAAAGATATGATGGATGCAACGGAGTTGACCATCAATACAACCGAACTTGTCACTCATAGTTTGGCCAGTCAAGCAGCCCATTTTCAGGCCGGATATCGCTCAATAGTAGGCTTTGCTTATTGCCACTATCCCCGCGTCTTTTTTGCCAATCATCCAGAATCAGTGCTCTGGGTAACAAAGTTTCAGGGCAAGCTGGTAAGTGCTGTTAAACAAATCAGAAGCGCCCTCGGTCGAAAACTTGGTGCCATCTCAAGCGATTTGGTTCATACAGTTTTGGCCGCTCAGGCACAAGGGCGTCTTAACCAGCGCCTCTCAGAGCAGCAGCTGCAGTTAGCAGCAGAGCTACTATTAGAGAGAACGGCCTATGTGCCCCTCGCCTACAGCTCTATCGTGCAGTCAATACTTTTTCAGTTCGAAGAAATTCTAGATCGTTCAGTGGTTTCTAATGTCGGCTCTAGTGTAGGGTCTAGCGTAGACGATGTAGCATGCGAAACGAGTGAAACAGCAGACCTAGTCGTCGAAGAAAAAGATGGCTTTGGTCACTCATACATTATCTACAAACCAGGCTTTAGCTTCAACGACGACCAGAAGGCAGCAATAGACAAAGCTCTAGTATCCTTACAGAAGCTAGAGAAGCGCTACATTTTAGTGCGCATTCCAGCTAACCAACCTGAAGCCATTGCCTTAGCTGACTATCTACGTCAAGAGAAAGGTTTTGTCTTCCACAGTTATTTGCCGTTATACGGATATCACCAAGAGCAAGAGCCTAAACGAGAAGAGCTTTACGACGTCCTCACCTTGCAGTGGATCGCACCGGCAATTCTCGCCGGCAATGCTCTTCCTGGTGAGACCGATAGTGTAGTCAAAATATATGGCTATCCTGAAAATCTATCAGGTTCAATAATTCGACTTATTGCCTCTGAGCTAAACAAAAACGAGCGAAAAAATGGGCACCATGATGATGATTAGAAGCAAACTTGAAAGCAAACTAGTCGGAGCAAGGAAGAGCCTACCCAAGGGTGCCAAGGCCGTTCTTTCGGCACTGCAGCAAGCACCAGAAATGCTCAGCGCTCGCGATTTGAGTTTCAGAATGAAGCTATCACATCAAGCTCACGACGATAAAGGTAAGAGCCCTGGACTGACCACAATTTATCGCTCGCTTGAATTATTGACTCGCCACGGCCTAGTACAAGCTGTTAGTTTTGGCGATCAAGAAAAACGCTATGAAGTTGTAGAACCCGGCCATCACAACCATCACTTGGTCTGCAAGAGCTGCGGCAACAACATCAAACTGAAAGAGTGTCTTTTAGAGCGATTAGAAGAAACAATTTTGCAAGAGTACGGATTTTCAGTTTCAGAACACCTGCTTGAACTATTTGGCACCTGCCAAACCTGTCAGCTGGCAAAAAATATAAACAATACAGATAGGAGATAGAAGATGAGGATTGCATTTCTTGGTAAAGGCGGAGCCGGTAAAACCACCACCTCGTCAGGTTTTATTCAATATTTAGCCAAGCGCTTTCCCTTTGTAGTGGCAGTTGATGCAGATCTAAACGCCCACTTGCAGAGTGCTCTCAATTTAAAAGGTGAGACAAAACAATTAGGATTGCACTTCGACGAAGTGACTGACTATCTCAAAGGTAGCAGAACAGATGTGGGCGATAGACCAATGATTGGCACCACCCCTCCAGGTGTTGGTTCTAATTTCATTACGGCCAAAGCTAACGACCCATTTATTGAAAAATATGCCCTTAAAGACGGCAACATTGCTTTGCTTACAGTCGGGACCTATCAACAAGAAGACGTTGGTGGCTCTTGCTATCACGAAAAGCTTAAGAGCTTGGCCGGTATCTTCCACCACATGCTAGATACTCAGTCAGATTTGGTTGTGGCTGATACTACAGCTGGTACAGACAACGTTGCCACTTCACTTTCATTCGCTTACGACATCAATGTCTTTGTCTTAGAGCCAACTGAAAAATCTACCCAAGTTTTCCTCGACTTCGAAGAAATCGCACCACAATTTGCTGATCGTACTTATGTGGTTGGCAACAAAGTTGATGGCGAAGAAGACGCTGAATACATCAAAGAACGCGTTGGCGCTGACAAGTATTTGGGTTCAATACCGTTCTCCCGCAACCTCAAGCGCTTTGAACAGGGCGAAGAAGAAGCTATCCTCGACTTCCAAAAAGAACAAGAGGCTACATTCGATAACATTCTTGCCCTCTGGACTGAAAAAGCAAGCAAGCGTGACTGGGCCACATACCTCGAGCGTTTGAGAAAAGCCTTTAGCTGGGACTGCGAACGCTGGTACTCAGACTATTACAAAGCCGACCTGCTTAGTGGCATGGATAAATCCTTCACCTACGAGCAAGCTCTCAAAGACAAAGGTCTGACCGTTAAAGAAACAGCCCTAGTCTAGAAATCAAGAAAAGGACATGTCGCAAATCTCGAAAATATCACGCCGGAAAAGCTCAGATTACTTACAGTCGATGAGACTGTGGAGTAACTTCTTTGCTGTTTCCGGCGCCGAGATTGCCGCTATAGAAAAACAGGTTACTCTGGCCGGGAAAAATGTTCTTGAATTGGGCTGTGGCAATGGCCGCCTTTGCTATCAACTTGCACCCCTGGCAAAAAGAGTAATTGGCGTTGACCCAGACGGTCGCCTGGTGCAGTTTGCCGCTGATTATGCCGCGCGCAATGCCATCGACAACTTAACCTTCATGGAAATGGGGGCAGAGACTCTAGCCTTTGAAGATCACTGTTTCGATGTAGTGATCATGCCTTGGATGTTCCATCTAGTAAAAGACAAAGAAGCAGCCTTGAAGGAAGCCAAACGGGTATTGAAACCTAATGGCCATCTCTTTATTTTTGGCCTCTATGGTGATTGCGACTACGACCGCATTGCTAGGCGCTTTGTGCCTTCAAGAGAGCGTGAGCTAGATGCCGCTGAAATTTACGAAGGACCTCTTGAGCGTATTTTTGCAAAATATCAAAAAGACGAAATACCCTACGAAGAAACTGATTACTCGTTTGTCTTTCCTGATTGCGGCGTAACTGCTGAGGCATTCACTTTTGCTTTCAGCAACTGGTATGAAACCGAACTCAACGAAAAAGACAAAGCCCGCTTAAGGCATGTCATTCAACATTATCGCAAAGGCAATCACATTCAGCTGCGCACTCGTGGTGCCCTCTATACAACTCAGAATTACGCAAATTAGAGATCACTCAAGATGTCAATCGATTTCCAACGTGCCAGAGAAGAGACCTTGCAATACCACAAGGCCTACTACAGTCGCTTCAAACTATTTGAGAAAGACTCGTGGCTAGAAAATCCCGACCAGCCTTTAATGCGCCTTCTTGACTATCTTGATGGCCAAATCAAAATTTTAGACCTCGGCTGCGGGGTTGGTCGCAATGCCATTCCTATGGCTCAGGCCCTGCAAAAAAGCAATAAGAACGCCACTATCACATGTGTTGATGTTTTGGCAGAATCAATCGACCTACTGAAAGAATATGCCAACACCTATAAGGTAGAAGAGATCATTGAACCAGTGCTTTCGGACAATGATCAGTTTGTCATTGAGCCTAACACCTACGATTTAATTGCTGGCATTTCTACTTTAGAGCACTGCCAAGGCAAAAACAAAGTGGCGCAACTGATGGCAGCCATAGCAAATGGCACCAAGAGTGGTGGCTTTGTTCGTATCGAAATGACTACCAATCGACGGGTTACTGATACCACTACAAACCAGCCAGTGCCCACCTTTGTAGAGACTCCGCTAGATGGCGAAGAAGTACAAGAGATGCTCCAAGCCAAAGACACCTTTGCCGGATGGAATATCATATCTCTGACTATTGACCCTTACGAAGAAGAGCTAGCCAAAGAAGACCGCACGGTACACTGGTGCTCTACCCAAATCAATTTCACAGCGCAAAAACCTTAGGGTGAGAGAATAGCGCCTGAGAACAAGACTTGCCCAGTGCCACTATCGGCAATGGCCATAAGAAATGGTCTATTCACTATCATCGAAACAGGTTGAGCCTGCGCTCCGGCCGCCGAACCCCAGCCAGAAGCTACTGTCACAGCAGCTACTTCAGTGCCGCTCTCATCGACAGTGAGTTTGGCGGCGTGCTTGATAAATGAAATCTGCAAATTGGGAGTAATCAGAGACAAGTCACAACTCGGGCTAAAGAGATCGCGCATGCCAAGCTGGGTAAAGACTGAACTGAGACTAGAGTCAAAGGCAATTTCCATACGAGGCAATTGCAGGTCGACCTTACTTGTGGTGGCACCAGTCAAAGCCAAATTTGGATTCTTTATGTACTCTATGCAATGGCCAAATGAGCGGCCTACTTTAGGCAAAACAATTTGCATGTAGTAAGGCGATTGCTTATAGGGCAATTTGATTACTTGAGCGTTGTCGTCTTCTTTATAGACAAAACTATCGCTGGCATGCATCATCATGACATTTTTGGAGCCAGACCCAACAAGATAGAAAGGCTCTTCTTTGGTAAGTTCAGCTTTGAATTTTGTTTGCCACTGGGCAAAGAAATAAATAGCATTGGTGATAGCAAAATGTGAATCGGCCGGAAACTCACCGGGGTCGACAATCTTAACGATTCGGCCATTGGTAGCATTTTCCGCCCAAAAGTTTATTTGTTCAACAGATTCAGGTGAAGCAAAATCAACGCCATATAAAGATGCTGAGTAAGATTCAACTGCACTATTGACGAAGTCTTCGTGGCAGCGCACACCCTGGCCAAACCACAAGGCCGAAGCAATAGAGACTTCGTGGTCAGGCTTGCTCATAACCAGATAATTGAGTAGCTGTCTATTCCACGGATTGATCTCACTGGGCTTTGGCAACTGCAATGCACTGGCAAATTCAGAATAAGTATTGCCGCTAGCACCGTTGTAGAGCATGCAAGCTGTCAAGAAAATACTTGTGGGAGAGATCACCACATTAGAACTCGGGCTAGCCATAGCCAAAGTCTTGAGCACGTTAAGGCCAAACTGATTATTGGAAGTAACTATGTGCTTCCAGTAGTCTTTATCGCTGGGAAGTAATGTCGTCTGCATAGACTGATAATGCAATTGCCTTTCGTAGCAAAGATAATAAGGGACACTATCAGATTTACCCGGTAAATCAAATATATGAACACGCCAGAAGGCAATTTAGAACTCAAGCTGCAATTTAGAACTCAAGAGCAAATTTAAGACTGCTGCTTTAGAACTAAAACTCAACCCCTGGCTTCTTGCCGTTATCGAGGCCTAAATGAGAGACATCAGGATTAAGGCTTGTCATAGGCCGTCTAGTTTGATTGAGATTAGGCTCAGTTGGCAGGTTAGGGTTCAACACCTGCTGAGCAGTGTTGGCTATTTCAGAAGCACTTTCAAAAAGGCCGCGTTTGCTAGGCATAGCGTCTCTAGTCTGTGGTCTCAGGCCACCATATCTAGGTGTATTCTGTTGTCCAGGTACAGCCGATAGACCAGTACCAATAACTTCAGCATTGCCATCTACAGGATTGCCAAATGAATCTACAGCCACATTGCCTGTAGGAGCGACTGGATTGGCCTCGGCATAGCTAGGAATAATTCCGTTACTAGAAGCCACGACCTGAGCCGAAGTCGCCAGTTCGACAGCTTGAGGCAGTCCGATAAATTGACCACACTCAATGCAGAACTTGCCTTTACCAGCCAACTTTGTGCAGTTGGGACATAGTCTTGAAGCACCATTGTTTGTGCTGCTAGGGCTCGAGCCCGAGCTAGCTCCATTGCCATTGCCATTTCCAATACTAGCGGCTGCTGCAGGAGCCCCCTGTGAACCCATTGGATAACCAACCGAGTCTGCAGTGGGATAACCAGCACCGACACCAGTTTGATCGAAACCAGTGGCAGCAGCTTGAGCAGTCATCGCAGCTATATCGCCGTAATTATTACCCATGTCATTGCCCATATTACCCATGTTGCCACCAGGCCTAGAAGGGAAGGGCAAGCTACCAGCAGGTGTGGCAAACGATGGTGCGGGTGCACCAGGTTCTGGCGCTCCTTCTGGATAATCGGGACTCTTCGCATTTCTAGCACTGACGTTGTGCAATAGGTGCAATTTGGCGATTTCTTCAATACCACGCAGGTCGCACATAAACGGCTTAGTTTCACCGAACTCTGGGTCGCCAGCCGGTGATAGATAAACTAGCGCGTGGTGTTTTTCCATACGCTTAATTGAATCTGTGTCGACCCGGGCTACAACCTGTTGGCTGTGAATTCTGTTCCAACTAGTTGGGAAGATACCGAATCCGTTCGCTTGGAAGTGGTCAGCAATACCGGGGACAACCACAGCGTGCTTACCAATTTCTTCAGAGAAGAACTTAGCTGTCGTTTCGTCAGCGTTGTGTAGACATACACGCACAGCGCTGTTGGAGAAGATCGTCTTCAGTTCTGGTGCAACACCTTGGCCACCACCACTGGTGATCTGCGAGATGTTCTGCAAGATGATAGTCAGACCGCCGTTGGCACCGCGAACAATAGCTGACAATCTACCGGCCAAATCTATATTCAATGTTTGGTATTCATCGAAGAATGCAAACAATGGCAATACCGATTTTGTACCGTATCTAGTGTGCAACGCTTGTTGTAACTGGTGCACGAAGCAAGCCGCTAGTGATTCTGCGTCAGGACCCAACGAAGCTGGAGCACCGAAAATCAGCACTGTAGGCTCGTGCATACTTGTTTTAAGGTCAACGTTAGAGCGCTCGGTACATTTGAGAATGGCAGCGTTCTTGAACATGCGCAGACGACCGCGCACGCCCTGAATGTTCTTATCCCAATCACTATCAGTACGAATAATTGACGAGAGACGCTGAGTCAATTCACCAAGCTCACCGGCATTGATATTTGGATCAGCTTTCAGTTTACGCAACGACTCAACAATGTTGCGACGGTTGTTGACGAGTTTCATCAAGCCATATGGATTACATGGCAGTGGATCTAATTGAGAAGGTTGGCCGTTCTCATCTTCACCCATAACCTGCACGCCGCCCCACTTGAGCAGCTGAGTTAAACCTTCGATATAACCTAAGTCGCGCTCTGCCCAGTGCTGTTCTTCTGGTGGAAGAGAGTTAATATCTTGCACAATAGATGTAGCAAAAGTAACTGCATCTTGGTCAAGCGGATTCCAGCAAATCGACTCACTATCTAATGGGTTGAAGTACAAAGTGCGGAAACCAGCATGCTGTGCTTCGGGCAACACTGTGTATTTGAAACCTTCTCTGCGTTCATCTAAGTTAGGATCGTTAGCTTTTGCTTCTAGAGCAATAATGACGCAAGGCTTAGCCAGCAAAGCTTTGATTACAGCCCGCATCAAGGTTGTTTTACCTGAACCTGACGGAGCTACGATGAACATGTTTTTGTTTGGCAGACGACCCATCGGGATTGTCACCGGCAAGTGAGTGCGAGCGAGGAATCCAAAAGGAATAACCACACCGTCAACTTCAGACCATGTGGAGTTTGGATTTTTCTTGCCAAGGCGACCATGCCGTCTACCATTCGGTGGACAGACATATGAACGCTCGTAGTCGCGCGGTGTCATCAAACCAGACGGTGGGTTGAAAGTTCTAATTGTCTGCCACGGGAATAATCTCTTCTTGTGAGCAGCAGCAATAATCAAAGCTAGCAGTACAAGAGTCGGCATCAAAATAGCAATAGATGTAGCGTCTAAGAAGCCCTTGCCTTTTTTAGGCTGGAAGTTCTGACGCGTGTGGTCAACGTGACCTTGCACACCTTCTAAACGAAAATTCTTCTTCTGGATTTCTTGGCCAATTGTCGGAACGCGACCGGTGGCTGGCATTGGAATAGCAGGTGCTTGCGAACCAACTGGGGAAGCGCCCGCCTGAACTAGCGGACTGGAACCAGGCGAAGCAACAGGTGCATAGCCAGGTTGCATAGTTTGCGGATAGCCAGCGGGAGGAGCCTGCTGATAGGGTGCTGGTGCGCCTGTAGCATAAGTTTGTGGAGCCGGCTGAGCCTGATAAGGCTGCATACCACCGCTCGCGTCTACGGCATAAGGTTGCATGCCGGGTTGCATCGCAGGATGCGTTGCTGGTTGTGCATAAGTCTGTGGATATGATGACTGCATCGGCATGCTGCCATCGGGAGCCCCGACAGAGCCCTGCATCTGCATCATACGCTCAAAGTCTTTGGCAGAGATTTGTTCGCCAGTATCGGTATTCCGATACGACGAAATGAACCCCTTCTCGTTCATCTGCGCTTTCCAGCTCATTTTTGCGCCTTCCGGGACATCTAAGTCACCTGCTCTCGACTTACTCTCACAGTTACTTTCATACTTACTTATTTATACCTTTTAAACAAGTAGTTGCGCAACAAAACCGGCTCCAGTTCTGGGAAGACTACGAAGAATCAGTGAGTTATGGGCAAAATCTTCGTATTTCTACCCCTCAGAAATGCCTGCTATCTTCAAGGTGCCATCGCTGGCTTTCTTCACTAAATAGACGAACTTCACTGGTCTGGGCTTAGGCGGCTCACCGGGAAGCTGCAATTCTTGCTCCCCTTCAACCACTATCTCTATTGAACCATCTGCTTGGTTCGGGCGGGCCGAAACCAGGCGTTGATTCCATTTACTTTTCATACCCGAATTGGCAATGGTGGTAGCCATCTCTGGCGTCCAGATATTGGTAATGTAACTTTGGGCACAATCTGGAGTCATCAAACTCATGGCGCTTTGCTGAGAATTGGCAGCAGAGGCTGCATTAAAATCCCAGGCCAGGGGCAAGAAACCTTCAACCAAAGCAGTGGCCTTAAAATTATCCACGGCATCAACTGGCGGTGGTTGGCCTTGCGAGGCACTCGACTGAGGATAGCGCTCACTATGGGGGCGGGCCACACCAGTCACATCAGGGTGAGAATCTGCTTTAGAGCGCTGTCTATGCTTGGTCGGAACCGGAGTGGGAGACAAAATCAACGTAAAGAAAACGCCGGCCATGGCCCCAGCCACACCAACCATTATCAAAGTCATTTTGTATTTTTCACCGGCTTGATAGTCAAACATATTTTTCTATCAGCCCGCATTGAGTAAATCTGGGGTGAAAGTCTCAGGTGTGTAGCCCTGACCAAGCAAGTGGCAAGCCCAACGGGCATCACCGGCGCACAGTTCAATCATTTTAGAGCGCATTGGTTGGTCGGTGTTTGGCTCTGTTGTGGCGACCCAATACATAAACCTTGGAACAACCAGCTTAACCACTCCGCGAGAGAGTTTGTGATAAATGAGAAAGGCGTCTGAATACTCTCTGTTCTTTCTCGTGAGGTGAGCGATTGCTCCCATCTCTTGCGGTGTCAGACCGCAAGCTTCGCGAATGAGTTCGAAGTTAGAAGGGTCATTACCGAGAATAATTTTGATAGCACTGTTGGTGGCAAGATTTCGCGCGCGGTCGTCGCGCAAAAGGTCACCGAGCTCCTGGGAGATGCCGATAAACAGTAGACCTAAGTGTCGGCTGGTACGTGAGGCATCTTCTACGAGAGTTTTTCCACCCTCATAGCGCAGCAGTCTCCACAATTCGTCTATGCAAAATACAAAGCGCGATGGTTTACCTAAAGCGACCTGTTCAGCTTTATGCTGAGCCGCTCTTCGTAGAACGTAGTCAGAGACAAAGAGAGTAACGACAGCTTCTAGAGTCTTATCGTGAGCCAAATCTGAAGTATCGAATACCATCAATTGAGTATCGAGTGGAATCGATGTGGGACCATCAAAGAGCTTACCGAAAATCGCACCTTTACAGTAAAGACTGAGACGATTAGCCAGGTCTTCGCAAGTATCACCGCGCTTACTCTTGGTGTGCTTAACCGACTCTTCTTGCAGCCACGCGACTAAGTCAGATTCAACAGGAATGCGACCCATTTCAGCGCAACTCTTATAAATAGCCTGAATGCCTTGCATCAAAATCGGCTTCTCATCTTTGTTTAGAGCCTGCTCGCCGCGCTCTCCCAACATGACTGAGTGGAAGTTCAAAATTTTGATGATGTGCGACTCTGGTGGGCTAGCTGGATCAACTGGCTTACCATCAGGACCTTGATAGGGAAGGTCATAGAGATTGATGCAAACTTGACCATCGGGGCCAAGCTTGATATAGGCGCAATCGTCGTAGACTTCAGTAAGCATGCGATATGAGCCAGATCGGTCAATGATAACGGTCTTGGCGCCAGACAAAGTTTTCATCTGAATGATCTGCTGGGCGACCATAGATTTACCTTCACCCGGTTGACCGAAGACGATACAGAGGGCGTTTGGTAGTTTTTCATCGTACGGATTAAGGAAAACCGGCTCTAGCGTTTCTTTGGAGAAGCCTAACCAGTCGCCGTATTCAGAGCCAAGCTTGGCATGGACAAAGGGGAAGGAATTGCGAACTGTCGGCGTTCTAACGGCCTTACCACGGCGGGCCACGTCAATACCTAAACCAGGCAAGCTGCCAATAAAGAGCGATCTTTGCTCATGGTGACCAATAACAAAACGAGCACCACGACACTGAGAAGCAGCCGATCTAACAAACTCAGTAGAGCGGTTCAACTCTTCAAGACTATCGGCAAAGAGAGTGAAATAAATAGCGTAGTTAAACACTTCCATGTTGGTTGTGTACAACTCAGAACCGATGGTGGCAGCTTCTTGAGCCTTTTCAGCTTCTTCTTGGTTAGGCGCCGAGCGCTGCCCCATAATGCCCTGATAAGTGTTAGCAGACGCTTGCGCTTGCTTCTTCTGTAAGTTTTTACGGAAGAGTTCTTTATCTAATTTGTGCGCATATAGATTGAGGCGCCATTCGCAGTTAAGCCGCAGCAATGGTTGTAGCCATAGAGGCCCCGTGCGCTCAGGCAATCGGTTCATGTATAAGGTGCGGATGTACCGGCCAGCGATTTCTTTTTCGACGACCTCAGAATTCGGATCGGTCGCTTCAATGTAATCAGTCATGTCTGATATCTTGCAGAAATCAGGAGCACTGAAGTCGTAACAAGATTCAACCAGTTGTTGACGAACTGTGGCTGGTTCCATATCAGGGAAGACACGACGAATAGCCGGTGGCAGTGATTGAGTTTGGGGGCGAATTGGCGAAGGCAGATTTTCTTCACCCACTTCTGCTTGCTTTGGATTAAGCTCACGATATAGCATGCGGAAGTATTCTACGGCCGAGACTGGTCGACCAGACATACCGCAGGCACCAAGCTGACTGATATAACCGTTAGCGCGCTGCACCAAGGTGGTGACGTTCTTAAAATGGCTTCCTACTGACTGTCTAGCAGCTTGGCTAGTGAGAGCATCCATCACCGACTTCACAGCAGTGTCAATCATGCTCTGCTTTGGTGGTTTCTCTTTGGGAGGTCGGTAGCAGAAAGTGACATAGAACTTTAGCTCGGGCACAAAGTTGCGAGACAAGAGTGAGGCCTGGTCGTTTTCAACAACTTTAGCGACATAGCGCAGAAAAGGATCTTCGTTAACTTCAACAGGATGGCGCTGAAAATATTCGCGCTTAGAGATGTTATGACAGACCACAGTGAGCTGTGCTGATGTATCGATACCGTTGAGAAAACCGGTAAAGTGATTCATCAGTGATACCAAACGCATCTCATCGAAGCCAGAGACGTGCACGCCGTCTAACTCGAAAACACATCGGTAAGTGCCATCTTTCAAAACAAGAATGCCTTGACCGGAAGCATCGTCATGGAAAAGATCCCACAAGGGCAAAATACCCGCGGCAGAGCCATGGGGTCTTGGTACTGCTAATCCAGGAATACGCCCGAGAATCTCTGCAGAAATCGGCGCTTCCTTCTCTTTGCCACGCTTCATAAAGCCCAGCAAACTATTTTCTTTAGAGTAGGACCGATTTACCGAAGTGACCATTAATGAACAAGAACTCCTTTAATCAACAAATTCTGGAAGCTTTTCATCTACCAAAAATCGAGTGCTGTTTGGATCTGGCCCTGGTATCAATATTTTAGAACCAGTATAGAAATTAAGCAGAGTCTCCCAATATGAGGCCGAATGATTATTAGTCACTAGGGCGTAAAAAGGGCCAATCATGGCGACGAAAAGACAAATCCACATTTTGATATCTTGCCCGGCAAGATTAATTGGCATCATCCATGACCAGAGCTGAGTGGAAATAACAAAACTGATCAAAATCGGGATCAGCTGGTCAAACCGCATCCCAAACAGCTTGGGTGAGTCTTCTAAATTTAGAGGGGTGATGTCGTCCATATTTACATTCTACTTGTAGAGTTGGCTCTAGACTTGATTAACTGGCTGCGCGCAGTTGAAAATAATTCCTACGATATGCGGTGGAAGCCTCACAGTACTTTTATTCCCATAAAGCGCAAACTCCTTCATCTTGGCTACGAGCTCAGTGGGTAAACCCGCCGAAGAATCAACCTTCTCATAGCACTTAATGGCTCCGTCGTACTCGCCAGAAAGGCGCAGTATCTCGCCCATAACATAATTATAGCGACTGCGATTGCCCGCCCAGCTTGAATCTGCCAGTGCTGTGGCTAACTCATTTTTGGCCAAAGAGAGAAACTTACTGCCGTCAACGCCCTCTTCCATGGCGCACCAATAGCCGTTTAGGGCCAGTACAGAGCGATCAAGAGTATGAACATTGTGCTTGCGACCCGATGCTACCGCATGAGCAAACTTCTTGGAAGGCTCAGTGGGCGGTGAATCTGGCACGACCTGTGGCAGATAGAAGTGCTCTTTGAAAGATGACAACCACCAGGTGTAAATGCAGTTGGGGCACATGGCAAGAAGACTCGACCGCAATTCAGGGTCGGGCAAAATGCGGTGCAAATCGCTCTCGATTGGTGTTGTCAAATCAATAGCCGGCAATCTCGCCACTTCGTAGGTGGCGAAAATTGTCTGGCATTCAGGACAGACCACTGTCAGGTGGCGTAATTTGAAGAACTTCATGGCTTTTTATTATCAGCCTTTCGCAAAGTAAATACATGGCTTTAGCCAAGCATTGGAGCCTATCTATATTAGTCGACTATCTACATTAGTCTAGTTTAGCTTAGCCGTTGCCGTTGTTGTAGCCATCTTGACCCAACATACGCTCCATCATGCGCTTGACCAGACGGTCTTTTGGCACAGGTGATTGATCGTAGCGTGCCACTTGTCCGCCCGCATTGCGAACTGGCACTGGTCTAGGCACAAAGCGCGGATCTTGACGGACAGAATCGACGTAGTCCTTGGTCAGATAAGGATCGCCATATGTTTGTGGATCTTGTCTGTGGGCTTCAACAATTGCCCGTGCTGTGTAGACAGAGCCGTAGTCTATGTTGTTGGCTTGCCATCTAGGATCAGCGTCGAACATCGATTGCACAACTTGTACATCGCTCATCGATACGTTCGAAGCACCAACTGCATTAGCAGCCATTGCCACCGCTGGCATCGAGCTAGGATTCTGAGAATAGGCTTGCACAGCAGTTTCTAGCATCTGATACTTGCCTGGGTCAGAATCATCTTTACCTGGATCGTAGATTTGCTTCCAGTCCATACCACTGGCTCTCAGGTCGGCAACAACCTGTTTAACCAAATTCTGTGAGCCACCAAACTGGCTAACTGCGCTAGCGACAGCAGATTGCTGAGCGCCACCGTAATCAACAACTTGACCAGATACAGACTGCTCGATATCAATAGAGACATTTTCAGACGACATGTTGCTGCCGCCACCACTATTGCCACCATCAACTCTACCGATTTGTATCTGACCTGCAGTAGAACCAACTGAGCCACCAGGCAATTTGACTGAGCCCATATTGCCGAGGTTGCCACCACCTTGATTGCTAGGTGGTTGAATACGAGAGTTAACCGTAATTGGTCCACCTTGCATGGTGGGAAGATTGTTGGGCAATGGCAATGCATTTGGATTAATGCTGCCAGCGCTAGCTGATGGGCCATCGAGGAAGAGATCAACGTCAGCAGTTCCGCCGCCGCCATAACCACCACCGGAGCCGCCACCA
>JAKFVU010000061.1 GCA_021732025.1 Candidatus Obscuribacterales bacterium
CGCTTGGACAGTTCTTCACCAAATCACCAATCAGATTTTTCTCAGTTTCACTAGAAACCGGGCCACGCAAAGTAACTACACCCTTACGGGTAATGATTTTGACGTTCTGTCCGTCAACTGACATACCTTTAGTATCCATAATTGCTTTGCGCAACTCACGAGTGATGTCTACATCTTTCTTTTTGTTCGACTGGTTCTCAGCGGTAACCTTGCCGAGCTTTTCATCTCTTGCGTTTTTGCTTGTATTGTTTGGCGCCTTTTCTTGTGACTGCTCAAACTTTTGCTGTTCTTTTGCTGCATCTTCGGCAAACACAGCACTAGAGCTAGCGAAGCTCGATGCCAATACGGCAATTGCCACTAAACCAGCATTTCTAAATTGCATTATTCACTCCTTCTTAAGTAATCTCTACATAATCGATTAGGTGTTCAATAGCTGCGGCGAATTTCGCTCAGCTTTAAACTGCTCTACTTTCTCTTTCAATGTGGCTGCTTTTTCACTGCACTTTTCAATAGCAGGAAAGACTGTTTTAGACTCTTCATCAAAATGCTTC
This sequence comes from Candidatus Obscuribacterales bacterium, assembly GCA_021732025.1. Taxonomy (GTDB): domain Bacteria; phylum Cyanobacteriota; class Vampirovibrionia; order Obscuribacterales; family Obscuribacteraceae. Next base: position 552 of record JAKFVU010000061.1, read on the forward strand.
TGAACTGCGACTCGCAGCTCTTCTACGTGTTTATCATAGGCAGGGCCGTCAACGTCAGCGGTTAAGCGCTGCAGTTGATCTACAATAAGGCGAGCCTGATGATGACTTTCTGCTCCTGCACACGGCTCGTCGCAAGACTCTTCAGCTTGGTTTTTATCTTTCAAAGCTGGATAAACTACTTCATTTTCAAGGCTAGAATATTGAGTTAAGGCTACCGAAATGGCGCCAACCAATTCTTCTTTCTTCTTGAAGTCTTCTGTCTTACCGTATGCTGTGAATAGATCGCGAAGTGCGTCCTGATCAGCCTGAAGCATTTTCACAGCAGAACAACCATCGTTGTTTCCGGCTTCTGTTCCACAAGTCTTATTAGTGTCATCCATAGCTTATTTAAGCCTCCCGGAAAATTGCTTATCTTTAGTTTCGAGTTTGTTGACCAAGCTAAGGCTATTTAGTTCCCATTTGTAAGTCAGTCTATCCGCCAAGAAAATCATCCTCGGTGTACATCTGGTTCTCTTCCGGATTGTCCTTCATAGAAATAACAACCAAGTCAGACTTATTCGTGTTTTGACAACTAGGACAAATGAGAGTGCCTTGCTCAAACTTAAATTGTTTGCTGCACTTGTTGCACAGATAAGTAGCCGCTTCGCTTGGCTTGTTTGGCATTTTCGCTTTCATATATAGTGTTCCTCTAACTTAGAACCATCTGTTCAAACTGAGCATTCACGTGCTCTTTGTCGGCCGCAGATAGAACTTCCTTTAGTGCTGTGTAATATTCATCTCTACAGAAGGCTCTGTGTTCGTTGAATTTGTCAGCAAGTGAAATTAGTGCGTTGCGGAAACCAGGCTCATCGATGTGAATCATAACGATGCTATCAATCGCTTCTTTCATCACCTTTATGTCAGCTTCTGCTCTCTCGCTGAGCGGTACAACCACTGGGCTATTGTCAATATTTTTGACTATCATTTTTTCTTTGTCAAAGTGACCTTCGAGTGAACCGAAAGCTTTTTTGGTTTCTTCAAATAGACGCTCTTGTGGCCATTCACCAAAATTAGCAACAGTTTCATTGAGGCGGTGGGCAATGGCATCGCCATCATCATTTAGGTACTTAAATACGTCCATTTCTCTACTCCATGCGTTACGGCTAGCCCGACGCAACAAAGCTCTGATAGTTCCTTGTTCGGAACACCATCTATTTAAGGACGCAATGCAGACAAATTTGCTGAATATGCCCCAAAAAGGAACCAAGTACATCCTTTGCCGTCTGCTCGACTGTTGAGGGAAAAGGAGGTCACAAAATGTCTATATTAGCTTTTATCTTTTATTTGATAGTAGCAGCAGCATGCGCCTGGATTGCCGCAGCTATTGTGCCCGGACGAGTGCCTGGTGGATTCTTTACCGCAGCCATATTTGGCATAATCGGCGCCTGGATCGGCAGCAGTCTCATGGGTTCGTTTGGTCCTGTGGTTGAGAGTGTGGCGGTTGTCCCAGCCATTATCGGCTCTGGCCTTCTTATATTTATGCTCACACTGTTTTCACGCACGGCTAAATCTGTTTAGCCAATTTTTAGAGGTTTAGCCATGTGGCAGAAAATATTGCTGACGACCCTATTAATGATGCTGTGTCAATCATCTGATGCCAAGACTTTCACCGTTGACGGTGAAGAAATAAATTTGCTAGCACTTATTGATAAAGCTGAAAATCAGGGCAGTATAAGCCGCGGACAAGCTATACAAATTAGGGCAGAAGAGAAGGCAATTTGTCAGAATGAACAAAAATTCAAAGCTGATCACAAAGGCACCATAACTTCAATAGATCAAGCCAAAATCAATCAATCAGTAATAAACCTCAGAATACGCTTACAAAAGCTAAGCAAGATGAGGCCTGACAATACAGGTCAAAATATCGGTGACGGTCGTCCAGAATCACCGACACCTCAGGTGCAATCTTTAAAGACTAGCGATTTACGCATCGTCAGCGCCATTCGGCGTGCCGTTGTCAGAGACAAAAATCTATCCAGCAACGCCAAGAATGCCAAAATCATTGTCATCAACGGCAAGGTTATTCTTCGAGGGCCCGTCGACAATTCTGCAGAAAGCAAAACGCTATTTGCATTGGCAGAAAACTGTGTTGGTGAAAAAAATATACTAAACGAACTACAAGTATTACCGAAGTGAGGAACTATGAAACAAGCAGTAATTTGTCTAGTCAAGACATACAGTCAGGCTGACACCCTTGTGGGCCAACTTAAGAACGAAGGTTTCGCCAATACCGACATTTCTGTACTAATGCCTGATGAAAATGGCCTTAGAGACATGAGTTATGAAAAACATAGTAAAGCCCCAGAGGGCACCTCTACTGGTGCCGCATCGGGCGCCCTACTCGGTGGCGCGATTGGAGTGCTAGCCGGTATTGGTGCCTTGACGATACCCGGTCTGGGAGTGTTCATCGCCGCCGGCCCGATTATGGCTGGCCTGAGTGGGGCTGCAGTTGGTGGAGCTGTCGGTGGTGTCACCGGTGGCCTGATAGGTTTAGGTATGCCAGAGTACGAAGCGATTCAGTACGAAGGCAAACTAAAAGATGGCAATCTTTTGATCTCAGTCCACACTGAAGATCGAGAGAAAGTCAAACGAGCAGAGCAAGTTTGCAAAAACAATGGCGCTACCGATATTAATTGCGTCAACGAAGAAAAAGTACCAACCAATCGATAATTAGGAGAAAACACATGAACATGGATCAAATTAAGGGTGACTGGAAACAGCTCCAAGGTAAAGTGAAGGCTAAGTGGGGCAAACTCACCGACGATGACATGACTGTCATTGAAGGAAAAAGAGACGAGCTAGCCGGCAAAATTCAAGAACGCTATGGCATGGCCAAAGAAGCTGCTGAAAAAGAACTCGACGAGTTCTGCAAAGCACTCAATTAAATGTGGGCTGAAAACCTGTAGCAGAAAAGCAAAATGCTCTGCCAGATACAAATGCACAAAGTTTCCAAGAGGCCGTCACCAGCGGCCTCTTGGATTTTAAATAGGGAACAAAACAAAATAATTGCGGTCAACTAATTTGTGAAGCGCAAGATTTCCCAGGTGAGACAACATGATTGAAACAACCGAACAGCAAGATTATGATTTGGCCCTGGCTACAGCTCTCAATTTAGATACTTTGATCGAGAAACAAAATATGAGCCTTCAAATGACAGAATGCATAAACAACATGGCAAATGAGTTTAGAGATGACATGGTTGAGCTTGGCCAAAAGCTCAAAAGTGCTACCAGCAAGATGTCCGCTCTCTTGTTTCTGCCGAGCAATTTAGACAATACAGCTGGCGCCAGCGAACAACTGCAATATAGTGCCATCTTAATCGAACAACCAGATGCACTACGTTTTGCTCCACCTTCATTGCCAGTGGCGATGACCAAGGGCCTCGAGGCTGAAACCAGAAAAAGAGAAGATCTAAAAAAGAGACAAGAAGCAAACCGCTTGAAAGTTGACCTTAAACAACAGTTGGCATGGTTTCAAGAATATGGTCGCAATGGAATTCTAGCCAATAGCGATATGTCTATCACCAACTCTAATGCTAATTCGAATAACGAAAAAACCAGACGTCACTTAACCCTAATTACCGACAAATCTCAAGCAGCCTAAATACAATTTCTACTGCAAGAACAAAAGGAAACCTGATGAACAATCAGGTTTCCTTTTTGTTTGACGAACTCTCTCTCTCTCTTTCTCTTTCTCTTTTTCGTTCTCTTCGACCCCACATCAATCAAGGTAAACAAGCTACAAACAAACAAACAAACAAAAAACACAAAAAGAACCGCCGCTCATACTCGGAGCGACGGTTCTTCGTTTTGGAAAATCTATCTAAGACTTAAGCAGCGTCTTGCAAGTAGGTATTGATTGTACGTTGCATTTTCATTCTGGCACGAGCGATGCGCGACTTAACAGTACCGAGTTCGGTATCAGTAATTTGGGCAATCTGTTCGTAAGAATAGCCTTCAACATCGCGAAGCATAGCTACTTTTCTGAAACGTGGTGACATGTTGGACATTGCTTTTTCAAGTACATCAGACAGTTCATTGGTCAACAATCTGTCTTCTGGTTGAGGTGCAGTTGCTGCCAGTTCGCGAGTGCCCATATCAGAACCAGTATCAGAAGTTAGTCTTTCGTCTAACGAAACAAATTGGGTATCACGAGGACGTTTGCGCAATTCGTCATAGAAAAGGTTGTTGACGATTTGGTTTAACCAAGTCTTGAAAGCATAGGGGTTCTTAAGTTTAGGTACTGATCTCCACATACGAATCATGGCTTCTTGTACCAAATCAGAGTTATCGCGCCAATCTGGAGCGAGTCTGTAGAACATGGCGGTAGCTGTGCGCTCATGGCGAGCTAGAAGTTGATTCATTGCCAGCTGGTCGTTGGCTTGACAGGCGATTACAAGTTCAGCATCTGTCATATCTGAATATTTTTTAGCTGGCTCTACTACCTTCAAAACAGGAGCAGAATTTTTTAAAATAGACAGCGAATTCATTATAAGAATCTCCTAGGAATGTGTGAAAAATCGCGACTGTTCAGCCAGATGTGATTCCCACATCTCGCTTTTTCTTTGTTAGTTGAACACCGATTCGATTCGTCGATATTTCTATTCTGGCAGAGCGGTACGCCCAAGACAATTGGGAAAACCCCTAAGCCAAACTTTTTCATTTCGGCCGATAAATACCCTAAAACGCAAGCCAGTATTCAATCAAAAGAATACATTGCTACTATTTTCGGGGCAGCCTTAGGGGTTAGCCACAGTCTTTACGATTTGAGGGCTTGAAGCGGGAACTTTTCCCAAAGGCCATCAAACGGTCACAGGGATTAGATCTAGCCCCAAAAACAAAGGCTGCAGACAATTTGAATTGTCATGCAGCCTATAAATAGTGCCTATTGATTCTATTGAGAAACGGAGCTCTCTTCTTGAATCTGTGATTCGACGTAGTTCTTGAGGCTTTCAAAAGAACGCTCAAGTGAGCTCAGGGTCTCTTCTGCTTCGATCCAATCTTGTTGTCCCACGGCTTGTTCTAAGTATAGACAGAGGCGAGCAAGTTGCTTTGCTCCAATTGATGCGCAAGAAGCTTTAACTTCGTGTGCAAGGCCTGCTATGCCGCGTGCATGGCGTTCAAACATCTGAGGACGAATACGCTGCAACATGTCTTGAGTATCCGCAATAAACATGCTCATCATCTGATTCATTTGTTCAGCGCCGTAGAACTCTTCCAGCTCTTCTAAATCAATTGGCTTGCCATCAACAAGGGTCATGGTCGAGTTTGGCCGCAAATACTTGCGGCGCAATTTATGGCTTTCGTAAACTACATCTGTGCGCAACCAATGATTGATTTTGAGCTTGAGCAAATCTTTGTCAATTGGCTTTGAAATGTAGTCGTCCATACCAGCAGCAATACAGCGCTCACGGTCGCCACCCATGGCTAAGGCGGTGACAGCAATGATTGGTGTATAAGAGCCAGACAATGCCTCAAGCTTACGAATAGCTACAGCAGCTTCAAAGCCATCCATCTCGGGCATGTGGCAGTCCATCAAAATCAGCGAAAATCTATCTTCGGCAATGGCATCAACAGCTTCGCGGCCATTATTAGCGATCTTCACTGTCAAACCTAGGCGCTGCAACAATATTGCCGCTACCTTCTGGTTCAGCAAATTATCTTCCACCAAAAGGACTAGAGGGCTTTCTGGAAGATGAATCTCTTCAGCTGTGTTCATTTCCGCGATCCTTTGTATGTATTATCGAAGTAATCAATAGAGCAACAGCAGCTCTGGCTGCGAGTACGACCTTGAAGGATCATTAATTTATCACAGACTAGCAAATTACGCCAAGAGATTGGCACAGAAAGGGTGTCAAACGTGATCAATTGCAGTTAGTCGCAGAGCTAGATAGTAAGAAGCGCACGCTTCAGTTCGACTGGCGTGCGCTTTCAGAGATTTAAGAGAGACAAGTTCCTAAGCTACGCGCCGGGGCTTCCAGTTTAAGCTGCAAACACCGTTCTGGCAGCGAGATTCGGACTCCACCAATTGAGGCGGCTCCACTTCCACTGTGTTCACTGCTGAACATAGCGAAACAACGTTGTCACTAACAATCTTGAGCGTGCACTCACGGCTATCTTCTAAATCGGACCTAGGATCTTCAGTATTCATTGTTCGGCTCTCCGTAACTCTGATGCTAAAAATATGACGGAGTACAACCCCAATCGGTTCCAGAAAATATTGAAAATCGTATTAGTTATAGAGCCATACCCGGAGCAGAGAAAGTAGCCGATCGTAATCAACCGGCTTAGCCATATAGTCAGAGGCACCAGCATCTAAGCATTTTTCACGATCACCAATCATAGCCTTGGCAGTGAGGGCAATTATCGGTAATTTGGTGTACTTCATTTGCTTTCTAATTTCGCGAATGGCTTGATAACCGTTCATGTTAGGCATCATGATATCCATCAAAATACACTCCACGTCCGGGTTGGCTTCAAGCATTTCTATGCCTTTTCGACCGTCCTCAGCCTGCAAAATCTTGAGATTCTGCTTGGCCAGCATGTATTTCATGGCCATGATGTTGCGCGGATCGTCATCAACAATAAGGATGGTGCGATTAGCTAGGCTGGTGTCGTAAACCACTGCATTCTTGCCACTGGATGCCTGTGGCAAATTGTTCGCTGTAATTCTGGCAGCCGACTTGCCATTGCCGGAGCCGTTGCTGCGAGTACTTGTATCAATTCTCATATTCTTCAGCAATGTTTGACAAACCTGATCCATTGTCAAAACGGCTTCCAGAGCATCCTGGCTGTGCAAGCTAACTAGCTCTTCTTCTTGTTCTGAGCTGAGTTTAGTTGGACTGTGCACAACGATGGGCAAAGATTTCAATTTACGCGTTTCTTTTATAAAATCGAACCCGCTCATATCGGGCAGTTCGAAGGCAGTGACTACATAATCAATGGGCTGCTTTCCGATCGCTTCAATTGCTTCAGAGGCTGATTTTGCAGTATGAATAGAGAGGTCACCGCCAAGTAGCGCCGCTAGTTCACGCTGATGCTCTGGGTTAGGGTCAACCACTAATACATGCTTTTCTGGATTCTGTTTGAACTCAGCAATACTTGCTAGCACTTCTTCAAGCGTCTCTTTAGTCACAGGTTTTTGAATAAAGCTGTGAGCTCCAAGACGAAGGGCCTTGCGGTCCTCACTATCAATTGAAATTAAGTGTACTGGTATATTTTTGGTAGTTAGATTGTGCTTCAGTTGATCAAGCACTGTCCAGCCCCATCCGTCCACGAGGTGAAGGTCTAGAGTGATTGCCAGAGGCTTGAATTGACCTGCTAGATAGACTCCTTCCTCACCGCTGGCAGTAACGATTGACTTGAGATTTTGCACGGCGGCCAACTGTCTGAGCAATTTAGCAAACTGCAAATCGTCTTCGACAATCAATACAACTTTATCGCCGGCCACAATGTTATTGCGATCATCTTCAACCGGCCCTGTCTGCACAGGGGTTCGATTAACCAAGCGCTCTAAAACCGTTTTTCTGCGCCTTTCGTAATCATCACGGGCAAGTTCTTCACTGCTTCCCATGGCGGTGTTGGCTGAGATGAAGAAGGTGAAGGTACTACCATGTCCAGGCGCGCTATTAACAATCAAACGTCCGCCCAACAAGCTAGCTATTTCACGACTAATGGCTAAGCCTAGACCAGTGCCGCCATATTTACGACTGGTGGTACCATCGGCCTGCTGGAACGCTTCAAAGATGATTTGCTGCTTATCTTCACTGATACCAATGCCGGTGTCAGAAACAGAGAACGCCAATTCTGGCACCAGACCAGGAACAGAACGAACCGCAAGGGTCACTCCACCAGTAGCCGTAAACTTGAAGGCATTCGAGAGGAGATTCTTGAGGATCTGATTGAGGCGCTTACCATCAGTGTAGAGGCTCTGTGGCAGACCAGGCTCAAGCTCAATGGTGAAGCTCAAGTCTTTGTTTTCGGCCACGTGCTTGAAGCCGCGTTCCATATCGTCGCGCAGGTCAGTCAAGAACACTTCACCAAGATCAAGAGTCATATTGCCTGACTCAATCTTCGAGAGGTCAAGAATATCGTTAATTAGCAAGAGCAATTCAGAACCAGCGGCATGAACTGTTTCAGCGTACTCAACCTGGTCAGGGGTAAGATTGCCCTCATCGTTTTCAGCCAACAACCTTGAAAGGATGAGTAAGCTATTGAGTGGTGTTCTCAATTCGTGTGACATATTGGCCAGAAATTCTGATTTGTACTTAGAAGTAAGAGCGAGCTGCTTAGCTTTCTCTTCTACTGTAATTCGAGCGGTTTCAATCTCTCGATTATTTTGCTCAACCTCTTTGTTTTGAATAGCAAGCAACTCTGCTTTTTCTTGCAACTGTTGGTTAGTTTGACGCAGCTCTTCTTGCTGTTCTGTCAGCAACACCTCAGACTGACGCAGTGTCTGAGCTTGCGACTCTAGACGTTTGTTGGTCTCAGTCAATTCTTGCTGTTGATTCTGCAATTCATGGGCTAATGATTGTGATTGTCTGAGCAAGTCTTCAGTACGGGTATTCGCTTCGATTGTGTTGAGAACGATACCAATTGACTCGGTCAATTGATCTAGTAGATTCAAGTGGGTGTCATTGAACTCTTGCAGCGAGGCCAGTTCTATTACGGCACGCACCTGACCTTCAAACAAGACCGGCAAAACAACAATATTGCGCGGTGCACTTTCACCAAGGCCAGAGGTTATGTGTACATAGTCTTCAGGCACATGCTGAAGCAATATTCGTTGCTTCTCAAGAGCGCACTGGCCAATCAAACTCTCGCCCATACGGAAGCGATCACCGAGATTTTTGCGAGTGCGATAGGCATAGCTGCCAATCAATTTAAGACTATCTTCGCCACCTTCATGATCACAAATGTAGAAGACACCATGTTGAGCTGATACCAGGGGCGACACCTCAGACAAAATCAAACTGGCAACTGTAAGCAAATCTCTTTGCCCTTGCAACATTCGAGTAAATTTGGTGAGGTTGGTCTTGAGCCAGTCCTGCTCAGTGTTCTTACGAGTAGTGTCTTTGAGGTTGAAGATCATCTCGTTGATATTATCTTTGAGTGCAGCAACCTCTCCCAACGCTTCCACCGAAATCGATCGAGTCAAGTCACCCTTGGTCACCGCTGTAGCAACGTCGGCGATAGCTCGCACCTGTGTCGTTAAGTTTGCAGCCAACTGGTTAACGTTGTCAGTCAAATCTCGCCACGTACCGGCAGCACCAGGCACTTTCGCCTGGCCTCCCAATTTCCCTTCTACTCCTACTTCTCTTGCCACTGATGTTACCTGATCGGCAAAGGTGGCTAGAGTATCAATCATCTCGTTGATGGTGTCAGATAAGGCCGCAATTTCACCTTTGGCCTTCAACACTAGTTTGCGGTTGAGATCACCGTTAGCAACTGCGGTCACAACTACTGCGATACCACGCACCTGCCCGGTCAAGTTACCGGCCATCGAGTTCACGTTATCGGTAAGGTCTTTCCAAATACCGCCAACACCACTTACTTGTGCTTGGCCACCGAGCTTACCTTCGGTACCTACTTCACGAGCCACCCGTGTAACTTCTGATGCAAATGAACTGAGCTGGTCAACCATGGTGTTAATGGTATTTTTCAGCTCTAAGATTTCGCCTTGTACATCTACTGTAATCTTCTTAGAGAGGTCGCCGTTTGCTACAGCCGTCGTTACTTCGGCAATGTTTCGCACCTGACCTGTAAGGTTACCGGCCATCGAGTTGACGTTATCAGTTAAGTCTTTCCAGGTACCAGAAACACCTTTTACATAGGCTTGGCCACCGAGTTTCCCTTCGGTACCTACTTCACGCGCTACCCGAGTTACTTCTGCGGCAAATGAGCTGAGCTGGTCAACCATGGTGTTGATTGTGTTTTTCAGCTCTAAGATTTCGCCTTTAACATCTACTGTAATTTTCTTACTGAGATCGCCTCGAGCAACCGCCGTGGTAACGTCGGCAATATTTCGCACTTGGTCAGTCAAATTGCCAGCCATAGAGTTGACGTTGTCAGTTAAGTCTTTCCATGTACCAGAGACTCCTTTAACTTGAGCTTGACCACCGAGGTTACCTTCAGTTCCTACTTCACGAGCCACCCGGGTTACTTCTGAGGCAAACGAACTGAGCTGGTCAACCATGGTGTTGATTGTAATTTTCAGTTCTAAAATTTCGCCCTTAACATCAACTGTAATCTTCTTACTGAGGTCTCCGTTAGCAACAGCAGTTGTCACCTCGGCGATGTTTCTTACCTGCGAAGTGAGGTTTGAGGCCATGTAATTTACTGAGTCGGTCAAATCTTTCCAGGTGCCGGCCACCCCTTTTACTTTGGCTTGACCTCCTAGTTTACCGTCGGTACCTACTTCTCGAGCAACCCGCGTTACTTCTGAAGCGAACGAACCGAGTTGATCAACCATGGTGTTGATCGTAATTTTCAGCTCTAAGATTTCGCCTTTAACATCTACTGTAATTTTCTTGCTCAGATCACCGTTAGCTACCGCTGTGGTCACGTCAGCAATATTTCGCACTTGGGCTGTGAGGTTACTGGCCATTGAATTAACGTTATCGGTCAAATCTTTCCAAGTACCAGATACACCTTTTACTTGCGCTTGGCCGCCGAGCTTTCCGTCGGTACCTACTTCCCTTGCTACCCGCGTTACTTCTGAAGCGAAGGAGCCAAGCTGGTCAACCATTGTGTTGATGGTATTTTTTAGCTCTAAAATTTCGCCTTTAACATCTACTGTAATTTTCTTGGAAAGGTCACCGGTTGCCACAGCCGTTGTCACTTCTGCGATGTTTCGCACCTGAGCTGTAAGGTTGCTGGCCATCGAATTAACTGAATCAGTCAAATCTTTCCATGTACCCGAGACGCCCTTTACCTGGGCTTGGCCGCCGAGCTTTCCTTCAGTACCTACTTCTTTAGCAACCCGTGTCACTTCTGAGGCGAAAGAGCCAAGCTGTTCGACCATAGTATTGATGGTTTTAGCAGTGCGTAAAAATTCGCCTTTAAGAGGAGTACCCTCAATTTCTAATGACATGGTCTGACCCAGGTCACCTTTGGCCACTGAGCCGATAACCCGTGCCACTTCGGTTGTAGGTCTAACAAGGTCACCGACAAGCGTATTAACAGCTGTTATGGCTTTTGCCCAGCAACCGCCGGCATCACCAAGTTGCGCCCTGTGAGTAATTTTTCCTTCGCGACCGACAATATTGCCGATACGTTGAAGTTCATTTAAAAGGCGCTCGTTCAGCTCCACAACATCGTTGAAAGCCTCAGCAACTTCACCGCTCACGCCAGTTGAATCGAGGGGCATCCTTGTCGAAAAATCACCACGCTTCACTCCGCGAAGAGCCTTAAGTAATGGTCGAGCGTCAACCTGAAAGGCACTGTCAGCTACTGTGGCCATTTAACACATCTCCTTGATGCTTCGTATTCGGTTTTGGCGAACTCTTATGGTGTACTAATCAATAAGTATTTAGTCAAAAAGACACCAGTATAAAACTACGCCAGCCTGAGTGGAAAGCGAAGACCAGGAAAGGGTGCGAAAGTTCCCATTTTCCTGAAGTTATTTGTGAACTTTTCTTAATATCTAGAAGAATGGCCTTGGTGCCACGAAATAAGCCAATACGCCAAGCAGCAATATAACTAAGAGCCCTGTTGCAGCAACAAGAAATGTCGACAAGTTGATCACTTTGTCTGCTGCAAAGAGCTTGTTGAAAACAGAAAATTCACTTCTATCGAGTTGACTGCCTTCTAACCGCTCATGTCTTACCTGATTCATAGTCACCTCGCTAACTCGCCACTGCTTTGACTTTCGCCAGTGAATGTCGCCGCACCGCCAGACTTTCTACTGTAGTCAATGTCTTACTTTGCATTAACGCCTGACCTTCTAGTACGGTATTAGGCGCCAAGATGGTACCGGTGGTCAAAATACAGTCATACACATATGAACCAGCGCCAACTTTAGAATCAGACCAGACAATCGAATCTATTAGGCAAGCACCTGATTCGATGGTGCAATTATCACCAATCACTACATGACCAATGAACTCCACGTTTGATCCAATAGTGACGTTTTTGCCCACAAGCACGGTGCCGCTAACGCTTCTTTGTACTCCTCTAGCTAAATCAAGATCTGAGCCAAACTTAGTGCCTGATCCAGAATGAATTAAACCATCAAGAGCATCAAAGGTAGTGCGCTTATAACTAGCAAGCGTGCCTATATCAGACCAGTAGCCTTCCAGCCGAACACCGTTTATTGGTAGACCTTTTTGCAAGAGCTGGGGAAAGAGTTGCTTGCCAAACATATATATTCCGCTCTCTGGTATATGCTCAAAAATTTCAGGCTCGAATACATATATACCGATAGAGGCCAAGCGGGAGGTAGTTTCACTAGCTTTGGGCTTTTCCTTAAAGCCACTAATGAAGCCATCTTGGTTTAGCTCAACTATGCCAAATTGTTCTACATTTTCAACTTCTTGCAAGGCAATGGTGGCAATTGCACCACTGCGTTTGTGCTCTTTGATCAAGTGAGTGAGATTGATGTCTGTGACAATATCGCCCATGAGCACAACAAAGGTGCCTTCTTCAAAAAAGCTCTTGCACGCCCGCAAGCCACCGGCATCGCCGCTTAAAACCGGCTCCGTCACGTAATGAACATCATAAGACTCTAAGGCAGGCTTGACCTTCTCAGCCAGATGGAAAAGGTTAGCAGCCACTTCGTTAATTCCGTGTTTTTGCAAAAGGCGCAGTACATGCTCCATTACAGGCCTGTTGCCAATCGGAACTAGTGGTTTAGGTAAAAGCTGAGTCAATGGATCAAGTCTACTTCCGGCACCGGCGGCGAGGATCATCGCTCTGACATTGCAATCGTTATACACTATATTCTCCTGCTACCTAAAATTTGCCCATCCATTTGTTTGGTGATGTGACTGAAGTCACCTCCAACAAGTTCCCAAATGAAAATGGAACTTCTCTAACAAATGTAAGTCTGGAGCACAGATCAGGTCGGATCTACAGGAGTGCTGCAAATGAATATTGTTTCGCACGATGGTCCAGGAAGAGAGGGCGCCATAACAACGGCCTTGGAGCGCATGCACAAGTCTGGCGGCCGCAATCAAACCTGGTGGTACCTCGCTCAAGATCAGATTAAATGCCTGAGCAAAAGTGCCGTCAGACATATCGCCAGCGAGACTATACCTGCGCCGGTAGGTGATTCACACTACCGCTTTTGCTATGAATTCATTTGGCCTGTAATGCACGGCCTTGCCGATCAAGTTACATATGTAGAAGAAGACTTTTTCTTATTTAAACGGCATAACGCAATTTTTGCCGCCCAGATTGAGCGTCAGCAAAGTCATGCTCCCTACTTTGTACAAAATTATCAACTAGCTCTGCTGCCCAAGTTTCTTAAGAACGATGGTCGCGAATCCGCTATGTTCTGGCAAATTCCATGGCCAAGTAGTATCTGCAGCGAGCATCTGCCAGCGGTAATAGAAATTGCTCAATCGCTTCTCAAAGCGAAAGCACTTGCTTTTACGACCCAAGAGTATGCAGACAATTTCAACAATTTTGTCGATTGCCACCTACCTTTTATAAATAGTTCTCGCGCTTTTGGCCATGTGGCAGATGTAATAGTGGCACCACTTGGAATAGATCTTGATCATTGGACAACACGAGAGCTAACTGCAGCAAATGACGTGGCAGGAGAGATTTCAACCCCTTATGTCCTCTCCATAGAAAAAGCTGATCTATCAGCAGGAACCATGCAAAGACTAAAAGCCATTGATTTATTCTTTGCTCGCCATCCCGAACTGCAAGAGAAAATCACTTTTGTCCAGGTCATTTCGCGCTCTAATCCCGGTATCAAAGCCTTCGATAAATATTGGAAAGACTGCCAAGAAGAAATAGCTTCACTCACAGAAAAGTATGCCACAGATAGCTGGCAGCCACTGGTTTCAATTACCCAAGGGTTGAACAGTGACCAGATGGCACAGCTATATAGACAAGCTGCTGTCTTGCTCGTTACTGCTTCGGCTGGTCACAATCTAACGGCTAAAGAGTACCTTGCTTGTCAGACCAAAGAAAATCCAGGCATTGTGGCACTCTCAAACAGTGCTGGTGTAGCAGAAGAGATTGGCCGATATGCCATTACCTTTAATCCTGATGACATTGACGCCATAGCTGATGCCACCATGCGCTGCATTATGATGCCAACACCGATGAGACTGAGACGATATCTTAGACTGAAGCAATTGCTGCAGCAAAATACTCTGGAGATGTGGTGTGGTACCTTCAGCAAGCTAATGTGCAGCGACCAAGCTGAGATTGCCGAAGTCGGTTAAACCTGGAACAAATCGGCGACAATCCGGTCAACATTGACGGACTTTAAAACGAATACAAAAGGGGAATGACTCATGCACATCAGTTTAAATCAATCACAGTTAGGGAAACTGTTTCTAGCACTTACTCTAATTTCGTTGGCGACAACTGCTTGCAGTCAACAATCGCAAGAGCTTTCTGAGCGCGAAAAAGATATCGACAAGCAAAAAGAAGTACAGATGAAAGTAGTCGAGCGTACCACCGACGAATTGAAAGAATCAGTAGAGCGTCAAAAAGAACAGAATCTACAAGCTATTGAAGTGAACAAGAAGCAACTTGATATCGAGAAAGCTAACCTCGACGCTCAGAGTAAAGAAGTAAAAGAGAGCACATCTTTTGTCAAAAAGAATCTAGACAAACAAGCTGACGAATCGAAAAAGATTGTGGACAGAAATGCCCAAGTGGCTAAGGATGGCTTGAAGGACATAGTTAGAGCAAACTCTAACTAAGATTAGGGCTTCTCCAGTATCTATAAAAAAGTAGTTTCCATGGAAACTACTTTTTTTATTGTCTCTAAGCATGAACTAAGAGAACTTATTTTGAAGCGAGCTCAGTTGGACTAACAGACTGCAGCAAGGCATTGACCAAACCAGTCTGGCTTAGCTGAGCAAAAGTCTTTGTTTTAACTATGTCAAAGCGTGCTTTGTGACTAACCAAACAATCGTCTAGCTCTTGCAGATATCTAGTGGCTTTGACATCGCTGCCAACTTGCAAAAAGGTAATGGCGACCTCATTCGAGTCATTCATCTGTTTAGTGGCTTCAATTATAGTTTCTTTAAGGCTAAGAGGGCGATCGGGCGAGCCATCAGTAATCATAGCGATAAGCAGAGGGCGCATAGTCTGGCCCGGTTGCAGCGCTTTGCGAGCAGCGAAATATTGATTTAGTTGTGACTTAATGGCACGAGTGGCATCGGTATTGCCGGTTGGCTTGTTCTTTTCGAAGAAACCAGCAACGCTGTTCCAGTTAATATCGGGATAGACCTTGAAGTTCTCACTGAAAGCAACCAATTTTAGGTGAGTCCCCAGCGGTACTTTAAGAGTATCGCCCAAGGCCACAGATTGCTCCTTACACCACTGCCAGCGGCTCTGACCAGCGCAATCGCTAATAGCCATTGAATGAGAGGCATCGACAAAAACAATCACATCATGATTTTTCAAATTTTCTAACTGCACCTTATCCACAGGTTGTTGCACTGGTGGTGGTGAAATCACAGCAATAGAGAAGGCCTCTGAGGCAATAGGAAGCAGAGAAAGACTAACACTTAGACAGAATGCTAGTGTTGCTAATGGCTTAAACTTGCCTCTCAAATTACAGTTCTTACTATTTCTGATGCTCATGGTTCCTGGTCTCCGCGTACTGCCTACTTATTACGAGGACAGCGACGCAGTTCTTGGCCGCAGGTTCCATTTATAGTTATTGGCTAGTCTTGGCGGCTTGGCGAGCGAGCCGCCACAAAGCTAGCTTGAAATGCGCTGTAGCAAAGCGGTGAAATCCACAGCTGCGCATTTCTTTGTATGCCTCTTGCAAGCTCCAATCATGACGAAGAATGCGATACATGGCCACCATGACTCCAGTGCGGTCAGCACCGTGAAAGCAATGTATGAATATTGGGTGGTTGGTTTGATCGTCGATAATATCTAAAAGCTGTTTGACATTGGCCTCGTTTGGCAAAGTCCAATAATTAAGAGGAATGCTAATGAAGCGCATGCCGAGCTTTTCAACGATTAGCTTCTCTGATTCAACTCGCTGTTTACGCCAGCGCAGACTAACGACTGTTTTCACAGCCATCTCACTCAAGGCTTCGAAACCTTTCTCGTTGGGTTGACCACCTCGATAAAGGCGAAATGAAACTTGATGAAAATTACTGATAGGCACTGGCTGATTACTAGTCATTGAAAAAGAGAATTTACCTAGGTCATTTGTCGACGGAATCTATTGGCACTAACCCACAATAGCAGAGATGCAAAAACAAACAGAAGGGCAATATCACCAATAAGCATCTCTAAGGTGGCACCCTTAAGAATCACTCCTCTGGCTACCAAAGTGTAATAGCGCAAGGGGTCAAACATAGCCACAAACTGCATTGCTGCTGGCATGGTGTCAAAGGGCACCACCGTACCAGACAACAATATCAACGGAATATTGATAAAGAAAGACGTCAGCTGCGCCTGTCTTTGGCTATTACATACTGAGCCAAGTAACATACCAAAGCCTATGCCAACGAAGGCGTAAAGAGCCGAGGCCACCAAGAGAAGCAAGAAGCTCCCTCTCACTGGCAAGGCAAAGATTAGATGAGCTGCCCCAATCGCCAAGCAGACGTCTCCCAAGAGGAAAACAACTAAAGGAATAATCTTCGCCAAGAGAATTTCCCATGGTTCTGCCGGAGTCATCAATAGTTGCTCCATGGTGCCATTCTCTCGTTCTTTCAAGATTGTGGCAGACGCTACCAGTGTAGCTGTCAGCGTTAACGCAGCTCCTAAAATTCCCGGGACAAAATACCAACTACTGAGTTGATCCGGATTGTAGAGAATGTTCATTTTTGCTTCGATAACACTATCGACATTACCGAGAATAACTTTGCTGTCTTTTCTATTAACCTTAGGGTCAAACCGGCTCATGGTCTGTTGCACAAAGCTGCTAGCAACTCCTGCACTATAGGCATCGGCGCCATCGACAAGTACCTGTACTTGAGCGGGAATGCCATTATTCAAGTCACTGACAAAGCGCTGCGGAATGACCAATCCAACCGCTAATTTTCCACCCTCTAGAGCTCGGCTGAGCTTCTGCTCATCAGCAAAGGGCTGCGATTTTTTGAAGACCTTGCCAGAGAGCAAACTATCAACTAGCTCTCGACTAGCAACCGAATTCGATCGGTCTACTGTGCCCAAAGAGAGATTGCGTACTTGGGGATCTAGTGACCCTCCCAGTATCAACAGCTGAATCACCGGTGGCATGATCATCAAAAAGAGCAAATACTTGTTGCGCAGAATTTCTCTGAACTCCTTTACAAGAAGAGCTGAGAGTCTAGTGCCGAATACTTTTTCCAATATAGTCATCATCATTTTTTTGATCCTAATTTTTGCCTTAGTCTTTAAGCCGCATGCCGCGCAAGCTAAGCCAACTGCCACAGAGATAAACTAAGCAGAAGAGCATAAGAATCAGAGGCACAGTCCACACCGCATACCAACCAGCTCCTCGAACAAAGGTGTCACGACAGAGTTCGATAAAAAAGCGAGCTGGCACCAAAACGGTAAATAGATTAAGGGGGTAGGGAATGTTGTAGATAGGATAAACAAAACCAGAGAGAAGCAAGCAAGGGAAGAAACCTGCCGTAGAAGTAGCTTGAACAGCCACTGTCTGACTATTGGCCAGGGTGCCTAACAATAGACCAAACAAAACCGAGGCCAACACATAAAGTGGCAGAGCCACCAGCAACGGAAAAGGGTTGCTTGTAATCTTGACGTCAAATAGAACCCAACCTAGGGCAATAACCAAAAGCGAAAGCACCATACCCACTGCAAAATAGACTAAGGCTTTACCCAAGAGAAATTCGAGTGGCGTAATGGTTGAAGCGTATACCCGAATTATTGTTCCTTGTTCTTTCTCCCGAGAAGCAGCCACAGCAGCTAATAGAGCCGGATACATCCAGAGAATGATACCAATAGCACCAGGAACAATAAAGAGCGGTTCGAGCCTACCAGGATTGAACCAAACTCGCAGCTGTGGCGAAACTACCTTAATATTGCTCGCCGGAGCAGCAATTTTTGAAGCCTTCATACCAGCAACAAAGTAAATGTTGGCAGCCTTAATGCTATTAGAGACAATCTGTGTATTTGCAATATCGGTGCCGTCGATTAATACATCTAGAACAGCTTTCTCTTTGCGAAAGACTTTCTCGGTAAAACCATTCGGTACAATAATTGCGACTTTGGCCAACCCTCTATCTATGGCATCACGGGGAGACTTGGCCGCCTTCACATCGGCACGGACTAAAAGATTAGTGGCATAGAGCCTGTCGATATACTCACGACTAAATGAGGTTTGGTCGTTGTCCTGCACTACCATAGCGATATTCTTGGCTTCAAGGCGAATGCCATAGCCAAAGAGTAGCAATGAAAAAAGTGGTAAGAGAAAGGCCAAGGCCAGACTCAAGCGATCACGCTGAAACTCTTGCCATTCTTTCTGGGCTTGCACTAGTATGCGACTCTTCTGAGCGGTCATGAGCGGCCTCCTGGCACAGACGTCGAACGCTGCTGCACTTTTTCGATAAAGGCATCTTCAAGTGAGAATTTAATAGGCCTTATTTCTTGTTCTTTCAAACCTTCACGCTCTAACACACTGATGAGCTGAGACATATCCACATGAGAGCCATTGGGCGAAGAATCGAGCAATACATGCAAGGCCGTACCAAACAGTGATACACGCCAGGGCTCCAACTGCTGTGACAATGCTCGAAAAATCCGCTGAGACTGGTCTGGTTGGTTACAAATAACTTCAAAAAGTTCGCCATCATGATCAGCCTTGATGTCGCTTGGTGTGCCTTCTGCCACCATCTTGCTAGCCGAAACAAAACTAAGGCGGTTGCAGTATTCAGCTTCGTCAAGATAGTGAGTAGTAACAAGAATAGCGGCACCACGTTTGGCAAAATCACGAATGGTGCGCCAAATTTGCCGGCGGGCTAAAGGATCGACGCCTGCTGTTGGTTCATCTAAAAATATTACTCTTGGATCGTGCATAACTGCTGCGGCAAACGCTACGCGCTGCTTCCAGCCCAGAGGCAGCATACCGACCAATGAATTAGCCATGTGAGCCAAACCACAGGCAGCCAAACCCCACTCAATCTGCGGCTTACGCGCAGCTCTGGGTAACTCGTAGATAGAGGCATAAAACTCTAAATTCTCAAGCACCGTGAGACCTTCGTAGAGGGTGAACTTCTGACTCATATAGCCAACCTTGCGGCGCACGTCGCGGCTGCGCAAATTGCTGCTTTCTCCAGCCAAGCTCACTTGTCCTGAAGTCGGCGCGAGAAGGCCGCAGAGCATCTTGATAGTAGTAGTCTTACCGGCACCGTTGGCACCGAGCAGTCCATAAATTTCACCATATTTGATATCAAGGCTAAGATTATCTACTGCTGTAAAGTCGTCATAGCGCTTCACCAGTTTTTCCGCAAGAATAGCCGAATTACTAGTAGCAGAGTCAAGACGGTGGTCAGTAGCATTAAAGGGCGGTGCCTCAATTTCTTTCAAGCCCAGCTGGCGCAAACGCATAACGAAAACGTTTTCCATTGTCGGCGCACTTTCGTGGCTGGTCAGTTGATTGGCTCCCGCTGCGCTCTCAATTTGGCTAAGGGCAGCTGCTGAATCTTTAGCCAGCACTTCAATATGGTCACCAAAAGGAAAGACGTCAACAATATTGTCTGACAAAGCAATCTTCTTGCTTATCTCGTCAATATTTTCAATATTGACCTGCAATCGTCTCAGACCAAGGTCGGCCTGTAACTCTTTGGGGCTGCCACACTGATGTACTTTGCCTTGGTACATCAAGGCCACTCGACTACACCTTTCTGCTTCATCAAGAAAAGGAGTAGCAATAACAGTGGTAACCCCCTCCTCAGTCAAGGCAATCAAGGTCTGCCAAAGTTCGCGCCGAGCAATTGGGTCTAGGCCAGTGGTAGGCTCGTCAAGCAAAATTAGCTTCGGCTGCGATACCAGAGCACAGCATAGGGCCAAATTCTGACGCATGCCGCCAGACAACTTGGCGGTAAGTCGGTTACCAAAGCGAGCCAAGCCCATGCGCTCCAAATGGGTTTGGCGCAACTTTTGAAATACATCTTCAGCGACATTATGTAGACCCGCTTCATAGGCCAAGCTCTCATCTACTGTCAGCTCAGGATACAAGGCACAATTCTGCGGCACATAACCAATTAAGTGGCGAGCTTGTTCCACGGGCTTGCCAAAAAGCAAAGCCTCTCCGGAAGTGGCAGCCAAGACGCCAGCCAAAATTTTCAGGGCCGTAGACTTACCGGCACCATCAGGGCCGACAAGACCAAATAAATCACCTTTGCTGACATCGAGATCAAGCCCATCGAGGGCTTTTACTTTGCCCTTGTAAGTTTTGATCAGTTGCCGAGCAGAAATGACAGTGTCACCACTTGTAGTATCAGACTTATTCATGAACTTTCGCTTCTTGCTTAACTTCTGCTTCAGCTGCCATGCCAGCCTTCGCTCGACTATCAACGTTGTCTATAGCCAACTTCAAACCAAACACTTGGCGAACACGATCGTCTTTGAAGTAGATATTTTCTGGAGTAAAGGAGGGAGTACTATCGATGGCGACAATATGAGCCGCCAACTTAGGACTAGCAGAATCGAGAGTGACAATGGCTTTCTGACCAATTTTGATGCGACTGATTTTTCCTTCAGGAATGTAGCCCTTCATAAAGATGGCCTTGGGATCACTGAGAGTGAGTAACACCTGTCCAGCCCCTACTAATTCGCCCGGTTGTACACTGCGCAAAGAGACGATGCCATTAATTGGGCTTTTGATATGGAAATATGAAATTTTCGATGATGCTTCTGCCTGGTAAGCCTTGGCCTTAAGCAATCCGGCTTGAGCTTGTTGCGACATAAACTGGGCCTCCATCATCTCGCGACGAAGACTCTGTGCCATTTCTTCTTTCTTCTTTTTGCCTGTGAATATTTTGGCAAAAAAGCCCTTTGATTTGGCCTTGGCCGTAGCAATTTTTTGTTCCGCCGCTGCCACTTGTGCTCTAGCCATAGCCTGAGCGTTCTTAGCAGCAGATATGGCAGAACCCGAAGCCTCAAGTTTGCTTTGCAGAGCCGAATCGTCAAGTGTAAGCAAGAGTTGACCCTTGTGCACGGTCTGACCTTCACTGACGGCCACCGATTGTACTCGACTGGACGTAGCGGACGATATATAGGTTTCTGGTGCCTCGATGCGACCACTAATTAAAATGCGTCGGTCGGCAGCGTTCTCGTTTAAGCCATCGTATATAAGGTACGCTAGAATTCCGGCCAAACAGAGTGCAACTAGAGCAAAGACAATTTTACTGCGCTTAGCCGCAGGCTTGTTATTCATTTTTGGGTTCTCATAGCAAGAAATATGTTGATGTGCGAAAGTAGCGACGCCGCCAAGGCCAAAGAGTTCCAGCAAAGTTAAACTGGTGCAGCGATTGGCAAAAAAACTATTTGGAACTTTATCTTAAAAGTTGCGACTGTTGAATTAAATGGAGTTTTTCAGTCCCTTCAACAGAATATAAACAGCAATGCCAAAACAAATTTTACTGGTTTACAATCCCACCGCTCGCTCCCAAACCCACGCCGAAGAATGGCTCGGACACTTTGTCTCAGAACTAACAAAAGATGGAGAGTACCTGGTCACTCTCTATCCAACTACGGCAGAAACTACAGCTCAGCATCTTGTGCCCTTGCTCAAGCCGCCACTTGATTTAGTAATTGCTGCCGGTGGCGACGGCACTATTCGCTTTGCCTTAGCAGCCTTGGCTCAAGCTAAGTCAGATATACCAGCCGCACTAATGCCGCTAGGTACAGGCAATGTACTGGCTCGCAACTTGGGTATTGTTGCTGAAAAATTCTTTGCCAATCCTTTAGAGAACGCCTTAGACGTGATCACAAACGGCACCCCGATGCGCATCGACATGGGCATGATGAACGGCGAATACTTCGCTGGAATGGCAGGCGCTGGGCCACTATCAGATGCCTTTGTCTTTCCAGCCAGACAGCTCAAGACTAAATTTAAGATGCTTGCTTATGCTACGGCTATGGTCAACACCATGGCTGAAAGACCAATCGTATTCAAAATTACGACAGGTGGTCGCTCATTTTGTGTGCAAGCCTCAGGAGTCTTTGTCGCCAACGTTGAAGATTTAGGCCTAGGAAAAACCGCCGATTCAAGCCTCTTGCAAGATG
The DNA here is from genome assembly GCA_021732025.1 of Candidatus Obscuribacterales bacterium. GTDB lineage: Bacteria > Cyanobacteriota > Vampirovibrionia > Obscuribacterales > Obscuribacteraceae. The sequence continues at coordinate 22,976 of JAKFVU010000061.1, forward strand.
GCATGCTGGAACTGCACGTACTTGATCCGGCTGATTTCAATGATTATGTACAAATCGGCTTTCGTTTTGCCGGCGGTCACGTCGACAGCAATAAGCCCCACTATGTTTTGAAAGTCAAAGAAGCTGTCATAGAAGTAGTGCCGCGGCGCGGGCTACGTTCTGCCTTTCAGAGTATTGCCCAACGGGTGCGGCGAACCTTAACCAAGTCTAGCGGCGGTCATCGCAGCGATAGAGTGACAGCAATGATTGACGGTGAGGAGGCCGGTACAACTCCAATGAGAATTACAGTGATTCCTGGAGCAGTCAATGTGCTCGTACCAAAGACTACGGCAGCCACTCTAGAGCAGGCCGAAGAGCAGTTACAAATTTAGTTAAAATCGCTTTAAGAAGGAACAAAAAAGCCGTTCTCGTGTCAAATTAGCTTTAGCAAAAGCTGAAGAGAAAGAGGTTTTTATGTTTAAGCACTTTATCAAGGTAGCTTTAGCCCTATCCATAATTGCACCGGCTAGCCAAGTCGCAATTATTGCTGCCCCTATGCCACAGCCGGTTGCTGCCATTATTCCAGGAACGGCTCATCGGGCTGAAATTTTGCCAAAGAGTGCTCCCATTCCTGTCCCAGTGCCAATTCCGGTTCCCAGTCCGAGCCAGGGACCAAATGTAATTCCAAGTCCACCGGCTGCCAGCCCACCGACATCTCCGCAGCCCATGCCAGGGCAGCCTTCACCTGGTCCAGCCCCCAAAGGCAACGATCCACACGGTCATTTGCCTGACGTACCAAAGGGCGATGACAAACCATCGATTCCTAAGATTCCTGAGCTCAAGCCCACCCCTCCAGTGGCACCCGAAGCTCTAAATAGATAAATAAACAAAGAAAAGGCGCTTCACCAGCGCCTTTTCTTTTATTCTTCGATTCTTTTATCAACTCAGATTAGTTGACTTTGATACCAATTCTCGAACGTTTAGCATTGATATCGGCAATATCACGGTCCATTGCAGTTTGAACTTTGTCCAGCTTAGTGACAATCAATTTGGATCTAGAATCCTTCAATTTTCCGTCTTTTGTATATTTGGTCTGCAATGAAGAAACTTCATTTAGTTGAGACTTCAAGCGAGCGACATGGTCGTTAGAAAGGCGACCTGCAGCATACTCATCATCAACTCTTCTCTGCATTCTCAAATTGCGAGCTGACAACTCATCAACAATCACCAGGTTGCCAGATGTTGTGACGAAGCGCGAGCTAATCAGAGGTGTAAACGTTACACCACGCATATAGGGAACCACTCGATCACTAAGAGCATTGAGTCTATTAGCCAAAGATAGCGCTTCTTCATAGTTAAGTGGTCGGCCGGAAGCTCTATATGCCGATTCTTGAGCGGCAATACTAGCTAGCTCTTCGCGCAGAGCCACGGCAGTTACTTCACCGAAATTATTAGCGGCTCGGCCAGAAGTAATCATCCGCTCTAATTCAGCGCGCCTAGCATCGATTGATACAACTAAACTGTCATAGGCAGGTAGATTAGTCATGGCAATAACGCGCCCGCTAGCATCGAATGTAGCGACAACACGGTTTGAGGTGTTGTCTACTACGACCAATCCCGGGGCAATAGTGGCGCCAACTAGACCGCGCACAGGGTCATAGACACCTTTCATAACTCCAGTAACTGGGTCAACTACAAAGTAGCTGCCACCAGGAGAAAGAGTGACTACAGCAGCAGGTGCGGCCAGCGAGTCAGTTGTGACAGTGGTAGTTCTTACCGTTGTTACCTCATCAGCACTGACTCTTGGCGCCTGATAAGTGGCTAGAGAACTAGCTAGCAGAGCAGCTGCTAGAAAAACACGTACACTTTTCATTGTCATATCCTTATATATTGTTGGGTCTAAACTCGCGCACCGCGACCGGTGACGATGTTGAAGATGAAGACGGCAACAGCCAACACCAATAAGGTGTGCACGAAGTCACCGCCAATGTGTGATACAAATCCGACGATCCAGAAAAATATCAATAGCGAAATAAGTGTATAAATCATTTTTGCTCTCCAGAAATTGCATCAACCTGACGCTTAGTTACGACTGGAGAAGGTGAAGTTGGTTCCCTTAAAGCTCAATGACCCGCACTTCTTCTTACAATTACATCGACAAAGTGGTCTTTGCGGTCTTCAAGCAACTGAAGATACTCGCCACAATCATTGCCGTCGAGGGTAATAGAAATAGCTTTGTCAGCGCTATCAACCTGTTTACAGGTGATATGGAAAACAGTCTCTCTAAAGCGGTAGTGCAGCTTGAAAGACTGCCAATCGCTAGGTAAACAAGGCGCAAAGTAGAGTTTGTCAATTTCTAGGCGGATACCAAGCAGTGATTCAGTCAACAAGCGATAGAACCATCCGGCCGAACCTGTATACCAGCTCCAGCCACCACGCCCGACATGGGGAGAGACGGCATAGACATCAGCAGAAACCACATATGGTTCTACTTTGTAGAGAGCTACTTTTTCGGGTGAATTAGCGTGATTAACAGGATTAATCATACTTGCTAGCTCCCAAGCCAGACGGTTGTCACCGAGCTTAGCAAAGGCCATTGCTGCCCAGATAGCACTATGTGTGTATTGCCCGCCATTTTCACGCACACCAGGCACGTAGCCTTTGATATAACCAGGATTGAGTTCGCTCTTATCAAAGGGAGGGTCTAAAAGCTGTATCAATGCATGTTCGCGCCTTACCAGACGCTTGTTTAGCGAGCCCATGGCCTGGCTACAACGACTAGGTTCGCCGCCACCAGAGAGTACAGACCAGCTCTGCGCTATCGAATCGATTTGACATTCAACACCGCCTGCAGTACCAAGAGGTGTGCCGTCGTCAAAGTAAGCACGACGGTACCACTCGCCATCCCACGCACTAGAGGAAATATTCTCTTTCAGGAGTTTTGCCTGTTCATGGCAGAGTTCAACCATGGCGATATCACCACGTTTTTCTGCCAGCTTAGCGAAACTATTAAGTACTTCAAACAAGAAGAAAGCCAGCCAGACGCTCTCGCCTTTACCCTTCTCGCCTACCAAGTTCATGCCGTCATTCCAGTCGCCAGCTCCAATTAGAGGCAGACCATGGACACCGAAACGCAAACCAAACTTTATAGCCCGCACACAGTGTTCATACAAACTGCCCTTCTCATCAGACTGCGTAGGCAAGTCATAGTATGACTCCTCATCTTCGTTAACAAGACGACCGCTCAAGAATGAGACAGTTTCGTCAAGAATACCGGTATCGCCGGTGGTGGAAACATATCGATAAGCCGCTAGGGGTAGCCAGAGATAATCGTCTGAGCAATGAGTACGCACGCCTCTTCCAGTGGGAGGATGCCACCAGTGCTGTACGTCACCTTCAACAAACTGATGGGCCGCATTCTTCAACAATTGGTCTCGCAAGATTAGAGGCTCACAATGAACTAGGGCCATGCAATCTTGCAGCTGATCTCTAAAGCCAAAAGCACCACCAGATTGATAGTAGCCTGTGCGGCCCCAGATGCGGCAACCGATAGTCTGATACATGAGCCAGCCATTGACCAACATATTGACAGAGGCATCAGGGGTTTCAATGTTGACCGCGCCTAAGGTGTGCTTCCAATAATGGCAGACGTTTTCATAAGCATCTCTCTTAGCGGCCAAGCCGCGGAAACGATTGATAATTCCGCGAGCATGGTTAATGTCATTTCCAACACCAAGGCGGAAGACAATTTCGCGCTCTTCCCCATCTTGTAATTCAAAAGGTACTTGAATGGCAGCACAGGGGTCAAGACCGGCGCCAAATTTTCCCGACAGTCTAATGCGCTTCATGGCAGCAGGGCTAGAAAGGCTGCCGTTGCGACCGATGAACTCGGTGCGATCGCAAGTGATGGTGCGGGTGGTATCACTAACATCAAAGAAAGCGACCCGGCCAGCAAACTCTGTATTGTAAGCATTGCGAGCGAGTAGTGCCCCGGTCTTAACGTCGAGCTCAGTAGCGACATGCATTCCGGTCTTAGATTTCAGGTCACCTAAAATCCATTCGATATAGCCTGTGGCCGAAAGTTTTCTCGGTCGACCAGAGCGGTTCTTCACCTTCAGCACCGAGAATTTTATATTCTCATCGGCAGCTACGAAAATTAGCATCTCAGATTCAATGCCTGATTCTGTATGTTCAAAAGCACTATAACCAAAACCATGACGGCTGGTATAAGGAGTAGCACCACGAGCAGGCAGTGGGGTAGGAGACCAGAAGTTAGCGGTCTCTTCATCTCTAAGATAGAAGGCCTCTCCACTGGCATCGGTAATAGGATCGTTATTCCAGGGTGTCAACCTAAACTCGTGAGCATTTTCAGCCCAGGTATAGACAGAACCACTTTCAGACACCACAGTGCCAAAGAAACGGTTAGCTAATACGTTAGACCAAGGCGCAGGGGTGAGCTGATTGCTATCAGTGGCAATCACATATTCACGTCCATCCGAAGTAAAGCCACCAAGGCCATTGACCAAGATTAGATCAGAGCGCAAAGAAGGGCTGGCTTTGGCAATCTCAGGCTTAAAGATTCGAGTGGCGACAAGTCGTCCGGGACGTTTATCCCGCAGTCCGTGACCAGCTATTTGCTCGGCCAGGGTACCATTGCTATCACTGATGATGACACGGGCTACGGCCTTAAACAAAATGCGATCTTCAGCTGAAATTTGCTCTGCTGGCCGTACAAAAATACCACCAGTACCTTCGCCCATGTGAGATTCAATACCTGAAGCTATAATGCCCAGTATTTCTTCTTGCAAAATTTGACGATAACCAGCTTGATCTTCGTTCCAAATAACCAGGTCACAGACTAGACCTTTCAGGCGCCAATAGGCATGAGCTTGTACAAGCTGGCGTACCAAACTACTATTAGCCTGTTCTTTTATTTGCAGCAATACTACAGGTACATCGCCCGATACCGAATAACCCCAAAGACCCGATTGACCTCTGGTGTTCTTGAGCAAGACATCTGAATCTGCTCGCAAAGCGCGGTTAGCATAGACAACAGAGCCAGCAAGTTTGTTATAGAGTTGGGCATCACTTTCGGTGGCATTGAGCTGGCGCAGCACCACCTGACTGTGGGTCCAAGCTAAGTCAAAGACACGAGCAGCCAAGCCGCGATCGCGATACTTATCAGCTAAGGCCTGAGCCCCTTCTTTAGTCTCGTGCATACCACTGACAATATTGATGGTGACTGTGTCTTCTGCTTCTATCGTGATGCGGTGACGGACAGACACAATGGGGTCAAGCACGCTACCCTGAGTACCAGAAAGCGGTGAAAGACGTTTCATCGCCAAGGGATCAGCTACTGTATTGCCACGCCCAATAAAACGAGCACGGTCGGTTTCATAACTAGTTTCAGCTACTTCAGCACCGTGCACGGCCATGAGGTGGAACATCCAAGGTGTCTGCTCATCAGCCGCGCGCGGCCGTCTATGGCAAAGAATAGTTTGTCGTTCTTGATCAATTTCGGTTTGCACAAAGAGATTGCTGAACGCTGTATGAGCAGTATCGGCACTGGCACTAGTAATTACAACTTCACCATAGCTAGTGACGTCTATAACTCGGCGATTACGTGAGCGGTTGGTCAGTTGGATGCGACGCACTTCAATGTCATCTTCAGGAGAGACAACAATTTCGGTATGAGTATCTAAGTGGCCATCACGTCTGCGAAACTCGACCTTTGACTCAGAGAATATAGCCTCAAAGCTATCAGGTACTTCTAGAGTGGGCTGATATGTCGTGGAGAAGAAATCACCACTCTCGCGATCTCTTATATAACAAAAACTGCCCCAGTTGTCAGTGGTGGCATCTTCACGCCAGCGGGTGACAGCCATATCTTTCCAGCGGGAATAGCCGCCGCCAGAATTACTGACCATAACATGATAGCGACCATTAGAAAGGAGCTGCAGCTCTGGAGCAGGGCTATCTGGGCTAGTTAAAACACGCACAGAGGATTCGGCACTATCTGGGGTGGTGCGCAAATCAGCAATTTCTGAAGTAATGGACTGCACCGGCTTAACTTTCGGCACCCGCTCTTGCAACAACAAATCGGTTGCCTGAAAAGATGGGTCGGCCATAAAGCGCTTTTGCATAGGCATGCCAAGCAAACGATAGGCCAGAGAAAGAAGACTCATACCCTCGTGGTGCACCATAAACGAACGCACAACCACATTGGTATGTCCGCGGGGCACACGCGAAGCCGTGTAGTCTACAGCTTCATAGAATCCATACTTGCCACTAAATCCACTAGCATGCATCTTGAGCAAATTAGTGACGGCTTCTTCAGGAGCCACCATGAGCGCCATAACACAGGCATAGGGGGCAATAACAAGATCTTCTACCAGACCGCGTTTGAGACCCAGACCCGGTACGCCAAAGGCACGGTACTGATAATTTAAATTGACATCAACATTGTTGTAGCCCGATTCCGAAATACCCCATGGCACGCCCCGTTGTTTGCCGTATTCAATTTGTCTGGCAACGCAAATGCGATAGGTTTGATCAAGCAAAGTATCTTCATAATTAGGCATCACCAGCAGTGGCATCAAGTATTCAAACATTGAGCCGCTCCAGGAGAACAATACGGCTTCTCCGGCAGCACGAGTGAGCAGACGGCCTAGTGAGAACCAACTTTCTTTGGGCAGCTGACCTTGGGCAATAGCGACAAAATTACCTAGTCTTGCTTCTGAGGCAAGCAAATCGTAGAACGATTGATCGAGCCTGTGATCTTCTACGTTGTAGCCAATCGAGAGGAGGTGGCGCGAGTTATCGTATAAGAAATCGAAAGGCATCTGGGCCAGCTTGCCCAATGACGAAGCGAGATTTTCGATTGTTACCACAAGTTCTTGAGCGCGCTCACTAGCTTGGGTCATGGTTAGCAATGAGGCTTCAATATTCTCTTTTTCTTCATCACTGAGGTCGGCCAATGCTTGCCAGTTAAACTGCAGAGCGACATCGTCGTAACTAGCCAATTGGCGAATACTTGGAACTTGATCTATGGTCGGATCAACTGTGACTATCTTGGCAAAGCCATCGGTTTGGACCCAAGGGCTAAGCATGTTAACTTCAAGCAAAGCGGCCTGACACTGTTGGTGCAATGCACTTGTATAAATCTCTACTTCTTCACTTGGATCTTTGCCACCACGGGGATCGCACATAAGAACCAAATTGGCGAGTAGTTTGGCCGCCGAGGCCTCTAGGCCGACCAGATGCGTTGTAATTGCCAGCAAACTTTTAGTGTCAGATCTTCTTGCCCCTTCAAGTAGTGTCTCAAAGCCATTAATCTGCTCAGAAGCAGGTCCTAGAGCTTGTTTAAGCAGGCTACAAGTGTCGTAGATAGCTTCAAATAAGCGTGTGGTGATGACAGGATCGTCGACCAGACCAATAAGACCTGGTCGCAATGTCAACAGGTGACCGGCCAGATTGCCACTGTCAACGGTAGAGACATAGCGCGGTGGCAAAGGAGCCAGTGAGATAGTGTCATACCAGTTGTAGAAGTGTCCTTTATAGCGCTCTAAGCGGTGCAAGGTAGACAACGTAGAATGAGTACGTTCAATTAACTCGGTGACATGGATATAGCCAAAGTCATAGGCGGCCAAATTAGCTAGCAGAGCCATACCAATATTTGTTGGAGAGGTGCGGTGGGCAATGCGCTCAACTGGCTCTTCTTGATAGTTATCTGGCGGCAAATAGTTATCTTCAGGGCCAACTAAAGCTTTGAAATATTGCCAGGTCTTGCGAGCAATTTGCCGTAAGAAAAGCTCATGCTCTTGCGTTAGTGGTGACACCATAGGTGCCACTGATTTACTAAAGTGAGCGGCGATCAACGGCGAAGCAATCCACAAAAGTAGTATGGGCATAGCTAGTGGCAGAGCTGACTTAGACGGAGTGGAAGCCAAATAGACAACAAGAGAAATGGCCAGCAGCTCGGTAGTCCACATCGATCTCAAAAATGATGTGAGCGAATCGTCTGACCGGGTTTCACCGGCAGTGCGCCACTCAAGCAATTTCTTATGACTAAAGTACATACGCCACAGCGTGCGCCCTATAGCACTAAGACTATAAGTGGCTTCATAGGGCAAACAAGCCAGACCATAAAGTATTTGGGCCAAATGCACACGAAAAGATGCAAGCACGGTAGAAATATGCTGTCCTATTTCTAACTCTTCGGGCTTGCGCACCAGTTCTGTCAAGCTCGTCAGAATTGGCGGCACAAACATCAGCGCCATCAAAAAAGTGACCCAGAACCAATGGGGCAGAAGCACAGTGAATGCCAAAACAAACATTACTAACTGACAAGCTGAAACCAAGCTGCGTCGTAAATTGTCAAAAATCTTCCATTTAGATAGCAAACTAAGAGGGGCAGCACCACGACGCTGATCGGCGTTGCTCGCAAAAGGTAGAAGCCAAGGCAAGAGCTGCCAGTCGCCCCGAATCCAGCGGGAGCGGCGAGCGACATCAAAGCTGTAGCTCGACGGATACTCTTCATATAACTGAGCATCGCTAAGCAAACCTGAGCGCACATAACAACCTTCTAAAAGGTCGTGGCTGAGAATCTGATTCTCACAAAAACGATCCCGCAAAGACTTTTCAAAGGCAGCAATCTCATAGATGCCTTTACCGATAAATGATCCTTCATGGAAGAGATCTTGATAAACATCTGACACAGTGCGAGTGTATGGGTCAATGCCTACCCCTGAACCGTATAGCCTGGCATAAGGTGAGCGATGTGTCAGCGGTGATAAACTGACGTCGACTCGCGGCTGCAAAATACCATAACCTTCTACAACGCGCTGCTTACTCTCATCATAGCGAGCGCGGTTAAGTGGATGGGCAATGGCACCGACAAATTGCCGGGCGGCTTCTAACGGTAAATTGGTGTCGGCATCAAGAGTGATAATAAAGCGGACTTTGGCCAAATTGGCAATATCGCCTTCGATGGCGGAGAAATTATTCTTGCCACCACTAAGCAAGCAGTTGAGATCACCAAGCTTGCCGCGCTTTCTCTCATGGCCCATCCAAATATTATCGTTGGCATTCCATAGACGAGGTCGGTGAAAAAGATAAAAGACGTCTTTGCCATCGCCATATTTAAGGTTCAACTCTTCGATGCGTTTACGCACTGACGATACTAGAAGGCTATCGTCACTTTGCGTTTCAACAGGTGAATCAGTGAAGTCTGTCAGCAAAGCAAAGTAGACATTATCGTCTTGATTAGCAAGATAACGCACTTCGAGGGCTTCAACCATATCTTCAACAGCACTAACACTAGTTAGCATTGTCGGCACTACTACCATGGTCGAATCGTCTTCTGGTATGCCTTTCGAATAATCCATTTTTGGCAAAGGATAAGCTTTGGCAAAGAGGGTAGAGAGCCAGTTGATTATAGTCACGGCAAACTGACTGACAACAAAAAGAAGAAGCACCGAAATGACAATCCATGCCCAGATGGGCAGATCGTTCTTGGCATAATAGCGGCTAATAGATAAAGTAGTGAGACAAACAGTGATAGCGCCAATGGTGCCAAAATAAACTATCTGCGGATAGCTTTTAGCGGCCCGTCTGATGTGATCAACCAACGAAAGTTCTACTTCAACCGTTTTCTCGAGTTGCGAGAAACCTTTGTCAACGAGAAAATAACCAACGTGCTTGCGCTCTTCCTGCCCCTCTTCGCGAGCAGCCACAGCCGCTAAACGCACTGCCTGACGGGCAACTTCGCTTTCAGTTAAGTGCGTATTTTTAGCCAGTTTTTCGACGACATGCCTATAGTGATCGCGAGTGGCGAAGTCCATACGCTTATAGACAGCACTGGGGTCATCACGCAAAATTTGTTCAACACTGCTGTGCTCTTCAACAAAGTCGCGCCAATTGAAAGAGGCTAAAGCTCTTAAACTTGTGATGGTATTACTAATCGAAACTTGATCTTGGGCTTGCAATTGACTTTCAGATTGCACAAGTTGCTCTGTTGTCAAACCAACTTCGGAGAGCCACTGTTCTATCCATGACAAGGGCAACGCTAGAGCCGGACCTTGGCCCCGCAACAACCTTGTTAACTCCGAGACAAAGGCGCTGGCCCGCGGAGGGCTGGAACGAGCCATATCGGCCAATGTCACTACTAAGTTTTTAGGGTCTTTCTCAGCTACTTCAATCATTTGCTGAGCCCAGCTATAAGCGAAATCACGCTCTTCACTATCAGTGGCTATACGGGCAGCCACTCTTCTCAGATTTTCAATGAGAGCCATCCGCAACATAATAGGTATGGCCCACAACTCACCCAAAGTAAGATGGGTAACTGTTTGATAGGCGCTGATTAAACGGCTTAGGCTCTCACTATCAAGGCGGCCGTCACCGTGAGAAATAGTTTCTAAAGCAATATCATAGACACGAGGGAAATTGGCATTGACACCGCCCAATAACCGTGGCAGTTGCTTGCTGTAGCCCTTAGGCAAGTGGCTTTTGGCAATGCGAATTTGCTCTTCTACTAAGTAGAAGTTATCGAGCAACCATTCACCGGCCGGGCTCACTCTATTGTTGGCCTTAACCGTCGCTGTAAGTATTCTTACGGCATTTAATAAGATAGCTTCGTTCTCAGCTAACCTTGATAACAGTCGATCGCCGCCACTGCCAGAAGCTAGAACATGTTGTTTTGCAAGAACATAACCATGCTGCTCCATCTGGCCCGCACTGAATAGTTCAGCCCGAAGGGGCGCATCTCCAATCGCTTTAAGTTCAGATAAATCGTGAGAAAGGATACGCAATTAAACCTCATACACCACAGACACAAAGCCTGGCGAAACAGTGACCAGGAGATGCCGCAATAAGTTCCAGAATATTTCGAAGTTTAGCCTAAGACTAATTTGTTCACAGAAAGAAACTTTCTCTGAGTTGCTCAGTCACAAACGGCACGAAACAACCTAGATGATTGATTAAAGGGTTTTCAACTGCGCCTCCACTATATCACGGATGGCGATCTATAGAAGAGAAAACCAACTAACTAAACAATAT
>JAKFVU010000049.1 GCA_021732025.1 Candidatus Obscuribacterales bacterium
GTAATCCAGCGCAGTTATACAAGTACAGGCATCCCGTAGTATTCACAAAGGGAGCCATGTTCTGTTATGCCGACTGCCAATAATGGTACTGCCAATAATAGTGTTTCTGACCTAAAAAGAGAGCACGATCGCTTAGTTACTCTCGATAATTGTGCTCGCGAGGCAATTGTTACACCAGGTGCTATACAGCCCCATGGCTTCATGGCCGTGGTGGCTCGATCTGATTTGAAAATTCTGCAGTTAAGCAAAAACTTTGAGTCTACTTTAGGGCGTTCAATTGATCAGTGCCTGGGCAAAAATGTTGAGGAGATTTTGGCTCCTAACATGATGCCTCTGCTAGAGGCTTTTCTCGACATAGAATCTCACAAATCTTTGGTGCCGATGCCCTTAAGGCTTCGACAAGAAAACACTGAAGCCATAGCCGTCTCTTGCTTGGTTCATAGGCAAGGTGAGGTTTTTATTCTCGAGTTCGAACCAGATCTCGAGCAACAAAATTTGATTTTAGGATTGACTGATGCACTCAATCTTTCAGCTTTATTGCAGGCGGCGTTGTCTTCACTGCAAGCAGTCGAGTCTCTAAAAGAAGTGCTCAATGTCTGTGTTGAACAAATTGAGACTCTTACTGGTTTTGATCGCGTCATGATTTACAAATTCGATCAAGAGTGCCACGGTGAAGTCTTGGCTGAGGTTGTGAAACCCGAGCGAGAGTCATATCTCGGTCTGCATTATCCAGCTTCAGATATTCCCGCCCAGGCCCGAGAACTCTACAAGCGCAATGTTACCCGCATGATTGCTGATGTTGCATATAACTCAGTGCCCTTGGTGCCGCTCGCCAACCCCACCACAAATGAATCTCTCGATATGTCAGATAGTGTCTTGCGCAGTGTCTCACCCATGCATGTTGAGTACCTGCAAAATATGGGCGTTCATGCCACTCTTACCATTTCTCTAAAAGTAAAAGGGGAGCTTTGGGGCTTGATTGCCTGCCATAATTACAGCCCCAAATATTTGTCGTTGAAATCGCGCTCAGTCTGTGAGATCTTCGGAAAATTAGTCGCTCTGCGTATTTTAGAAGAAATTGCCACAGAGAAAAGCAAAGTCGAGAAGTTCTGCCTGCCAGCTTTTTCTCATATACTCGAGTCGGTTGCAGCAGCAAATGGTAATGTCAAAGTTGCTTTTCAAATGCGAGGCGAAGAGCTAATTGCACAATTTAACTGTATCGGTGCAGCTTTGGTCACCGAGTCAGAGTTAGTCTGCTTTGGCTCCACGCCTAGCGATAGTCAGTTGGTTAAATGCGCGGCATGGCTATCACGGCAGAAACTTAATTTATACTCGTGCAATCGATTGAGTGAAGAGCTCGGGCTCGATGACCAATTCTTTGATCTCGGTGACACGTTTGCTGGCTTACTTGCTATCCGTACCGGTCTAGTAGACGATCAGTGGTTGCTGTTGTTACGAGATAAAAAAGTCCAATCAGTTACTTGGGCGGGTAATCCGCTGAAAAATGCTTTCATTGATTCAGTGGCTACTGGTGCGGTGCCTGCTGCTGAGGTAATGCTACAACCACGACGTTCTTTTGCCTTGTGGCGAGAAGAGGTGAAAGACCACTCGCTGCCTTGGAGTGATGCTCAGATTACTATGGCTGAGTATTTACGCGCCCAGATTCTTGATCTGACTAGAGCGAATCTCCATTTGGCTAAGTCTAAAGCCGATGCGCTACAGAAAGAGCGCGATGACTTTGTTGCCGCCCTTGCCCACGATCTTCGCTTACCGGTTGGTGGCGCATTGCGCATGCTGGAATTTATTCACGACGGTCGCTTCGGCCAGACGCTGCCTCAATTTTCAGACACTTTAGAGCTTTTGATAGATTCACACAAACAACTGCTCGAGCGCATTAAGTCAATATTGATTGGTTATCAATTTGCTGAACCATCAGGTGCTATTTGCACAGAAAGAACCGAATTAGTGGGTCTTATCAGCTCGGCCGTCAGAAATTCTAGGCCATCAGCCCTTGGTGCTGAGACGGCCATTAAAGAAGACTATTGCTCTCCTTGCTTTGTCGATGGCAATTTCGATTGTCTTGTTAGGGTAGTTGAGAATTTATTGTCTAACGCTATAAAGTATTCTAGGGCAGACAATAAAGTGGGTATTTCACTCACTTGCACACCAACAGAAGCTTTGATCTGTGTAGAAGACTCAGGCATTGGCTTGGCTCATGAAGATATAGCCTACGTCTTTCAGCGCTATTGGCGCGCTCGCACTGGTCGCACTCAGCCTATCGGTTCTGGTCTTGGTCTTTTTGTCTGTAAGCAAATTGTAGAAGCTCATAAAGGCACTCTCTGGTGCGAAAGTGAGTTAGGAGTGGGCTCAAAATTCTTTATGCGCTTGCCACTCGTCGCTTAATTTTGCAAAATTTTTGTTTCACTCTTGGCTTTTGATCCACTTGCTGATGTCGGCTATCACTTCAGCCGAAACATTTTGCGGTTTGTCATAGTCGCTGGCTGTTGAAAATTTGCCAGCTGTCACAAAGCCATGATTGAGGCCGTTGTAGACTTTAAAGGTAGTATTGCCTTTGTCGTTTAGCGCATTCCACCAATTTTCGAAATCCACCATTGTTATTTGATAGTCTTTGCCGCCTTGCAATACTAAAATTGGTTTCTTTATTTCTTTGGCGGCTTCGGCCGGCTTGTAGCCGCGTAAATCTAGCCAATATGAGGCTGGCAGGCCGATTGGCAATTTTGACGAAGCAGTATTCGGGCTTAACTTCAGATCTTTTACTGTCTTAATTTGTTCGCGCAGTGCTGCCAGTTTTCTTTCGCCAGCGGCATCGATTGGTCTTTTTCCAACTTTGTCAGAGGTAGAAAGTAAATATTCAGCTTGCTCTAAGAGCATGTCTTCAATAGGGCGAGTGGCGCCAGCCATAATGATAAAACCGGCTGCGGTATCACTTTCTTTCGCCATACGTGGAACAAGCATGCCGCCGTGGCTATGGCCTAACAGAAAAATATGATTGCTTTCAATACGTTTGTCTTTGGCTAGCAGCTCTACTGCCAACAGTGCGTCATCGATGGTTTCTTCTTTGACTGTTATCTTATCGGCAACATCTGCCAACATCGCTCGGCCGTGCTGCCTTGTGCGTTTCTCGTAACGCAATACGGCAATTTCTTTTGAGGCCAGGCCCCAAGCGATATCGCGAAAAACTTTGACTGACCCAATAGTCTCATCTCGATCGCAGGGGCCAGAGCCGTGCACCAAGATTACCGCGGGGAATGGGCCTTGCCCTTTTGGCAGAGTGAGAGTGCCGTCTAGCTGATATTTGCCCGTGCCAATTTTTATTGGATACTCTTGAAAGTTTTCTTTGTCGCCGTAGGGCGGCTCAATTGATTCTGCCTGATGGGCCTGAATGAGAAAGCCGCAAATTTTTGAGTTTTTGCTGGCAATTTGCAGATCGATGCGCGCCTTTTCAAATTCTGCTTCAACGATAGTTTTTCTCACGTCGCCATTGGCTTCTGTTTGCCTTGGATGAAGGCCCTTGATTGGGCCGAGCTGAGTATTCAAGTTTTGCCAAAGTGTGGTCAATTGAGCCATAGGTACTGCTGCTTGCATTGTCACGTCCATAGCATTGTGAGCTTTGGAAAATTCTCCCTTGCTAAGGAGAACGGCAAAATTTACAGCAGCTTCGTCTTTATCTTCTCTAGTCATTGCATACACACTAGATTGCTGGTGATTGTCAGTAGCAAGTGCACTGCCTGAAAGGGCAATAGCACCAGCTATAATCGCCACAGTCTTTCTTGATTTTGACAAAGTCATATTAAATACTCGTGTGGCGGCAAAATCGGTGGGCAAAGTCTATCAGGTAAGAGGTATAGATGTTCGGCGCTAGCAAAATTCATCATGTGGCCATTATCTGCTCTGACTATGCCAAGTCGAAGCACTTTTATACTGAAATTTTGGGTTTTGAAATTATCGAAGAAACCTATAGAGAAGCGCGCGGCTCCTACAAATTAGATTTGCGTGTAGGGCCCAATCAAATAGAATTATTTTCCTTTCCGGCCACTCCTGCTCGGTTGAGTAACCCTGAAGCTTGCGGCCTGCGGCACCTGGCCTTTGAAGTGGAGGATGTGGCCCAAGTGCTCACTTATCTACGCAGTCTGGAAGTGGAGGCCGAAGATATTCGGGTGGACGAAATTACTGGCAAGCAGTTTACTTTCTTTCGCGATCCCGATAACCTGCCGTTAGAGGTTTATCAGCGCTAGCAAGTGCCAAAAAATTATTAGTTGGAAATCTGATTGAGGAAAGCGATGTACTGTGTGCTCTACGAACTTAAAGTAAAAGCTGGTCAAGAAGAGCCGTTTCGCGCTGCTTGGCGTACAGTCACAGAAAACATGGTGCAAGAATATGGCTCTTTGGGCGCGCGGCTGCACTCAACAGCTGAAGGAGTTTGGATTGCTTATGCCCAGTGGCCCGATCAAGAGAGCTGGCAAAACGGACACATAATCATTGAAGAAGAATCAAAGCAAATGCATGTTGAAAAATATTTGGATGAGATTCCTCGTGTAATTCTCAAAATGACCGTAGTTGATGATTTGCTAGAGGCCTTGCCCGATTCATTTGGGCTCGTTTAATCGAAATGAAAAAGCCGGCTCGCTGGGAAGTGGTGCTTATGATTGTGGCTTTCGTCGGCATGGCAGGAGCCCTAAACTGGCGGCGTTTGCAGGCAGAGCGCGATACATTGAAACACAGTGAGGCAATGGAGCGCATTGAAGAAATGAGACTGGGTGTGGCCTCTGCCATTCCCGTGGCAAAGTGGCTCAACACTCATTTGGATAGCCATAACCTAGCCATTCTTGACTATATTTATGGCGATGCAAAAGCGCAGAAAAACGCCCAACTCTTGCTTAAGCAAGATTGGCAAGTGCTTGATTCAGCTAAGCTTGTGGAGGCACTTGCTTGTTGCGACTCAGCAAAAACAAAAGAGCGTTTGATCGCTCTACTGACTGAGCAAACTGGGCAAAAATTTGCTGGTGACCAAACCAGTTGGGACAGCTGGATAGCTCAGCAGAAGATTGGGTCAAACAAAGCTGAGTCGGCCTCTTATCTAGATTTTAAGGCTTTGCTCTATCATCGCATTGACCCCAGGCTCGTGCATCACTTTGCTGTGCATAAACTTAGTAGTGTGCCTCCTCATGAAATTTATTGGGCCGGTCTTAGAGCTATGTCTGTTCCGTTGCGCCAGCCTTTATTGCTGAGCGCCAATCAGGCTGACTATCTAAAGCCTGACGATTTCGTCTTCGGTATTGCCACCAAGGACGGATTAGCGCTGGCTCTTCCCCGGCGCATCGTTAAGTGGCACAATATTGTTGAAACTGAACTGGGCAATTTGCCTCTTACGGTTGTGTATGACGATGACAATAAATCTATGGTGGCATACGATATGTCAGAGAAAAGATTTTTTCGCAAGGCCTCCGTTAGCCCTTTCTTGTATAAAGGTGAACACCTAGTTTCTGAGGCCACTACTCATTCTCTCTGGTCTGTTCGCGCAGGAAAACCCTTGGTCTATGATCAAAGCCTTGATAGTAAATCTCTGTCTGCACTGCCTGTGGTATCATCTACTTGGGCGACTTGGGTAAAAGAGCATCCCACCACGAAAGTCTTGCCTCTTGAAACCGGTTTCGATCGTGATTATGGACCTAAATAATGTTTAGAGTCGGAAAGTTATTTGATAAGAATAAGCCAATTCTATATTTTGCAGTTTTGCTGATAGTTCTTCCGCTCGTTAATAGCCTTAACCAGCACGCTTGGCTAGAGCATGGTTATGTTTTTACTGATTGGGCTTTGCAAGCGCTATTTGAAATTTCTGCAGCACTGGTGTTTGCGGCTGGTGCGATTTTGACATTCTTCTATGGCTTGTATAAAAGATGGTCGCCGCTCCTAATCGTTCTAGTGGTTGTCATTGCCCTTCTTGGTCTAGTGTTTCTTCTTCGCGATAGTGGCTTGATTGGCCGTAAGGCAGTAAAACCCGTAGCACAGTCTGCTACTTTGAACGGTGTGGAGATTGTGCTCTATGCCAGTCCACCATATGACTCGATGAATCTAGCTACTTACCCCATGTTGAGACTAGAGCGAGATATTCCTGGAACCATGATGCGCGAATACAAAACCTTGGTCATTCTTCCCCATCATATGGAATCACATTTTGATTTGGAAGATGAAGATCGAAAGATCAAATTATTTGCCCCTGCATCGTCGGTGTTTCGAGAGATAGAGGCTGTGTTTGACTCATCATGGAGTGCAAACATTGGTAAGCCGACTATGCGCTTCGATTTCTAAAGCAAGTATCTCTCTCAAATCGGTTCCATGGGGGAACTCCCTCCCCGCAGCCAAAATGCGCTATTGCAAAGGCTTCCGGGGAGTATGATAATGCGTTAACGAAAATTCAAATCTTAGTGCTCATCTGCCATCCGTGCACCTCTATGAGCATCCTTCGTGCTGTCATGTTTTTTTGTTAATCAGTTCCGTATTTGCTGCGGCATTTTGTGCTGCTGCTTTTTTCTTTTTTTGTTGAGGTATGTACCATGAAAACAGTAGAATCTCCAACGCCAGACCTGGCTCCAGATAAGGGTCTTGCTGATGAATCGAGCGCGGCCGAATCAGCTTTTGCCGGCCCCATTATCAATGGTTTTGATAGCGGCAATCGGTCGATCTTTAAAGAGCCATCGTTGTACCTGTCCATCGCGGTTGTTTTCATTGCTGCCTTTGCCTGTCTAAACAAGACGCCAACGGTGTTCTGGCTCTCTGTGGGTCTGATGACTGCTGTGGCGGTGATATTTCATATCATGGCCGAGAGATTTCTATTTAGAGCAAAGAAAGAGCACCAGGTATTTTCTGCACCACTCGATGGCGTGTTTGTTGTCACTCTCGGTGCAATTCTTCCCGGCCTCAGTCTTTTAGCTTACGGTATTTATTCATTGTCCAAATCAGCGTCAGAATCAGCAACCCAGCAAGCAAATCTTATTGAGGAGTTAGCGAAAATGGCTCTCCTCCTAGTTGTTCCTTTCTTTAATTTTGTTGTCTGGTCGGCTGTGCGAAAGCGCTATCTGGTGCGGCCGCGCTTAGTTGGTCTAATGAACGGCTTTGCCTTTGGACTCTCAGCTGCTTGGTCGGCAATCTGGGTAAGTTCGGTCTTGCTTGCCCATAACAATCTCTCGTGCAAGTTTGGCTGGATGCTCTTGCTCTGCACCGCCCCGTTCTTGCTGTTCGCCGCCTTTTGCCTTAGTTTAGATTTGTGGCACAAGACTGAAGCGAACATACGCCGAATAACAACAACATTTTCAGTATTAGGAATTTTGTTGTCATTCTTGTTTGCGTTTACGCCTATGGTGCGGGCCTTTTACATACAGTCTTTGGTTAGTGGTGCTCGCCAGGCGTCGACTGATGACCAGAGCCAGACTTTGACGGCTTTGCGTACGGCTGCTACAGATGAAGATCTGCGCCCTTCTAAGTATCCGCTCGGTGGCTTCGCTTTGGCCGAAATGCTCATTCCCAATCGCGGATTTGAGACTGGGGCCGAGGCTGATAGAGATCTGTACTTTAAGGTCACAGGGAAGTCTTACTTTGCCCCTGATGGCAAAGGCAAAAAAACAGTCGAAGAACTGCAAGCGCTAACTAATCCCCTTATCGGAGAGCGCATTGCTGGCCTGTCCTTGGCCAAGTCACAAATGAATGGAAGTATCGACGCGGCCACTCTGTCAAGCTCTATCGACTGGACCTTGGCCTTCCATAACTCGTCCGATGTAGCACAAGAAGCTCGTTGTGAAATAGCTATTCCAAGGCAAGCCGTGGTATCGCGGGTGACACTGTGGGTCAATGGTGTGCCCCGTGAAGGTGCTTTCGCCCCGACAGATAAAGTTAGAGCCGCCTATCAAGGAGTGGTCAACCAGCAAAGAGATCCGCTACTGGTGACGATGTCTGCTCCCGATCGGATTCTCGTACAGTGCTTTCCCGTGGCTGCTAGTGGTGGCGAGTTAAAGATTAGAATTGGGTTCAAACTCCCTCTACAAACCGTTGATGGCAAGATGTGCTCAATGAAGTTGCCGCAAATGTTAGCCAGTAATTTTGCGCAACTGAAGCGCCATCGCCTAAATTTAAGTTCTTCCGATCTGCCACTAGCTAGCCTTCCAGGAATTGTCGTGAAAAAGAACGCTGACGGCTATGATCTCAGTGGCATAGTTAGAAGTGATGATATGGGCGCTAGCGACTGCAAGTTAGTTGTGCAGAAGACCATTCCGTTCTCTGAGGTTGCCTCTCTTGACTGGTATTCGTCCAAGCCTCGTTATATTGTAGAACGGCTCCAACAGGTAGCGACACCCGCCCCCAAGCGCTTATTGGTGTTAATTGATTCATCGGCCTCACTGAAGAAAAGTGCTTTTCAAATTAGACAGGCATTGGATGAGATTCCCGCTCGTCTAAATCCCACGATCACTTTTGCCGGAAAGCAGGCGCAAGTTCTAGTCAATTCTGATGCTTTTGAAGGAGGACAAGACAACTGGCCAGCTTTGAGAGACGCACTTGAGACAGCGGCCGAGCAACCCAATAGTGCAGTGCTTTGGATTCATGGTCCACAGCCTATTGTGCCTAAACTTGTTGATTCTTCAGTGCTTGATCTGGTTCATCGCGTCAATTTATATGATGTGCAAATACAGCCAGGCGTAAACGCCATTGTGCCAGCTCTGCGAATGGAAGATACCTCAGCTCTGATTGCATACGAGCCTGTGGGCAATGGTACAACGGTGCGAGGTCTGAAGTCGCTTCTGCCTATTTGGGAAGGAACCAAACAGGCGAGCAAGAGTAGTCTAGCTGTTCAGAGAACGATGTCGGCAGAGCGTCCTACTTGTCCTATTGTTGCAGACAAGCTAGTTTCGGCACAATTGACCAGTCTTTGGGCTAAAGATGAAGTGAATAAACTTTTGGCAGGTGGCCATCAGCATGAAGCTCAAGTCCTTGCGGCGCATTATCGACTGGTTACTCCAGTGACTGGTGCTGTGGTATTAGAGACTGGAGATGACTACAAAGCCAATCATATTAATCCAGGCGCCTACAAAGACGCTCCTGATCGTTCTGCTAGGTTGGTTGCTGCTTTAGTTGCCTCCCCGGCTGGTGGCTTAGTTGGTGCTCCAGTTGATCCTCGTTATGGACAGTCGAATGAAGTAGGTCAATTGGCCGACTATGGTTATGATGCCGCCCGAGATCTGTCTCGCTTGCTGACTTTCATCTCTCTTCTGATTTCAATAGCTATTGCTATATTGTTTGTGCGCGGAAGGAAAGAGAAGTCGCGTATTGTTTATGCTAAAGCTGTCGGTATTGTTGTTGCTGCACCGATCGTGGTGCACCTTATCGGTACTTTCATGATCAATAATTGTGGTGGCATAGGAGGCGGGCTCTAGCTATGTGTTACGGCTTCTCTTGTAAATGACCTTGAGTCTCCGCTAGTGCTTTCGATACTTCAGCTTCTAAGCGCGCAAGCACTGTACTGCATTGCGATACGTCTGACATAACCGCTGCTGCTTCTAATTCTTGCAGTGTACTAGCTAGCTTCGGCGCGCAGATGGTGCCACATGCACCTTTAAATGAATGGGCAACAGATCGCACCGCCGCATAGTCGGTCTGGTCCAAATGTTTCTGCATGCATTCAACTTCACCAGTGGCACTGTCTGCAAACATAGATAGTAATTGTTTGTAGTTCTTTTCACTGAAGCGCGATGCGAGAATGCCTATGTCAATTAGTGGTTCTGCTAATAGATCGCTTGAAGTGGTAGCCGAAGAATTAGTCGATGAGCTAGTTGCAGTGCTAGTTGCACTATTTGGTGCTTTAACAGATGGCTCTGTCGTCAGTTCGAGAGATGATTCGTTGTCCACGGCCTTATATTGTCCTGATTCGATTCGTTGGGATATGGTGCTGATTTTTTCGAGGTCTTTGGACCAAGCTCGTAATATTTTTTCGAGTTCTGCTGGTTCGATGGGCTTAGCTATATAGTCATCCATGCCCGCCGCTAGACAGTCTTCACGGCTACCTTCTAGAGCATTGGCTGTCATGGCAATTATGGGTACGTGGGTTTCTCTTTGCTCCTGAAGCTTTTTGATAATTCGGGCAGCGGCATAGCCATCAAGTTCAGGCATTTGGCAATCTAAGAAAACAATATCAAATTCTCCTGTATCAAAAGTGGCGACAGCCTCCATGCCGTTTTCAACCACTTCAACTTCTAAATTCAGGCCCTGTAGTAAAAGTTTAGCAACTTGTTGATTGAGCTTATTGTCGTCTGCAACTAGTGCTCTTAGCTTTCTGGTCGTGAATATCTTTTGATTGGGTAACCGCTTTTGTTGCGCTTCTTCGCCGTCTATCTGGTGCGGGTTTGGTGAGCTTAGATAGTATTTGAGAGCGTTGCGTCGCACCGGTCTAGTGAGGGTTTTGGCTAAGCTCTTGGGCAACAGCGCTTCTGTTTCGAGCCTGAGGTCTTTAGTAGTTAACAGAATCATCCTCTGGGTAGAAGATTCTTTTCCGTAAAATTCGCGCTCATACAGATCTAGTGCAAGCTGGCTATGGCGCGCACCGTCGACAATCAGCGTGATTGTGTCGGCAGTCTTTCGCGCGCTTTCAATGGAGGCAACCGCTTCTGCCACCGTGCTACAAGGTTCTGCTTTTAGTCCAAAGGTCTCGCAGTAACTGCCGATGCATTCCTTCAGTTGCTGGTCGTTATCTAAAATAATGACGGTCGAGCGCGCAGCGTCGATTTGAAAACTATTGGTGATAGGGCCAACTGTTTTGCGATCGGCAGCCAGCATGTTGACGCTGAAACTAAAGGTTGAGCCTTTATTAACTGTACTGGCCACACCAATGGTGCCACCCAAAAGTTCAATAAGACGCTTTGAGATACTGAGGCCAAGCCCAGTACCGCCGTATCTGCGACTTATTGAGCCATCAACCTGGACAAATGGCTCAAAGAGACGCTCCAGGCTTGCTTCCGGAATACCGATACCGGTGTCTATCACCGAGAAGCAAATCAAGGCTCTATCTTCGAAGTGATTGCGCAGATCGGCGCGGATAGTAACGCTGCCATGATTGGTGAATTTTAGTGCGTTGCCACCAAGATTGAGTAGAATTTGCCTAATGCGCAGTGGGTCTCCGGTCACGAGAGCCGGAATGCGTGGGTCTATAAATGTAGAAAGCAAAAGATTCTTGCTATCTGCTTGTGGCGATAGTATTTCACCCACTCCTTCAATTAGGCTCTTGGGGTCAAATTCGCAGTTAGAAATTTCTAGTCGACCTGCTTCGATTTTGGAAAAATCTAGAATGTCGTTCAAGATACTTAAAAGTGATTTTCCAGCTTCTTTGACTAGTAGTGCATATTCGCGGGCTGACGAGCTAAGCTCTGTGCGAAGAAGGATCTCTATCATGCCGAGAATGCCGTTCATTGGAGTGCGAATTTCGTGGCTCATGTTGGCCACGAATTCTGATTTGAGTTTCGAAACTGCTTGAGCTTGGTCTCTTGCTTGTATCAGCTCGGCAATTAAACGTTGATGGCTTTCACTGTTGTTGCATGCAGCTTCGCTATCAATATCAAGGCGCTGGCTGTGTTCATCTTCGGCAATTCTGATTAATTCTGCTATTGCTTCTTTTGCTTCATTGCGAGTTTGCGGATTCTCTATCTTGCTCAATACTTTCAAGATTGGCCCGCTGACTAATCCCTGCAATTTTTCTTCGAAATCATCCATCAACTTTATACCGCTAAAATTTAGGTCGGGCCACTACTCTACTCTTAGGTTTGTTGCAACTGTCGATACTTTGTTCAGCGACTCAAGCATTTCTTCAGCGCTTTGATAACGGTCGTCAGGGTTTTTGCTCAATGCTTTATAGATTACGTCTACTAATTCTACGGGAAGGCTGACTCCGGGCTGGAAGAATGGCAGCCTTGATGGTGTTTCATTGAGATGAAGTCGAACCATGTCATAGAAACTATCGCCATCAAAAGTTGCCTTTCCGGTGAAGCATTCGTACATGACGCAACCGATGGCGTAAATATCGCTGCGCGCGTCCAGCTCTTTACCGGTGCATTGTTCTGGGCTCATATAGCGAGGAGTTCCCACTACTTCACCCGTATTGGTCAGCTTCAGCCGTTCCTTTTCTGTACTAGGATTTTTAGCGATGCCAAAGTCGACGATCTTTACCAGAGGTATTGCGTCTTCTGAAATGATGATGTTGCTGGGCTTTATGTCTCTGTGCACGATGTGTGCTCGATGCACAACACTCAGGCCGCCTAATACTTGCTTGAAAATGCCTAAGCCAAGCTCTGTATCAAGAGGGCCATGGGCTTGGAGAAAGCTTTCTAGACTTTGCCCAGAATGAAAATCCATGATCATGTATGGTTCTTTATTCGGCGTCACACCAAAATCAAAGACAGAAACAAGATTTGGATGATTTAGCTGACTTAAGGTCTGGGCCTCACTTTGAAAACGAGCGACAACGTTCTTGTCTTCAGCGTGTTCGGGATTTAGCATTTTGATCGCTACAAGTCGATTCATCAAAACATGCTTGCCCTTATAGACGATGCCCATGCCGCCGCGGCCGAGCACCCCTTCTATTTCGTAGCGGTCGCCGATAATTGTGCGTCCGCCCTGATAATTTTTGATACCTATTCGGTCTCGACCACCCCCTCTTTCAGGGCTTATTGGTGTCTCTCCCTTATGGCTTAATTCTTGCTTGGCGGCCTGCAGAAGCAAATCGAGTGTTCCCTGCACGAGATCGCCGACATTGTCTAGCGAAGAACCAGTTTGCCTAGCAATCGATTCTAAGCTGGAGCCAGAGCTCAGCATTTTCAGAACGGCTACTTGATTTTCTGATAGTGGTGAGTCAGGCAGAATAAGCTGACTGGTTGGACCGGCAGAGCCTGATTTTTGACGGCTGTCTTGGGCTTTCAATAACTTGTGAGCAATGCCCGGGTCTAGCCAGGTAGCGCCAGAAGAGACAGCTTTGATGGCCGCATATAAGTGCTCACCAGCAACGGTTTTTAGGCAATAGCCATCTGCGCCAGCTTCTATGGCTTCATAAATGTGCTCATTATCAGCACTAGCTGTAAACATGATGATGTGGGTGCCGGGTAGCGCCTGTTTAATTTCTTTGGAAGCGCGGATGCCGTCGATTTTGGGAAGACCGATGTCCATTAATATTACGTTGGGCTTGACTGCTAAAGCTTGCAAAATGGCACTGACCCCATCGCTGCAGTCGGCTACCACTTTTAAGTCAGGATAAGCCTCTAGCGAGCATTTAAGACCGAAGCGTGTAATCGCCTGATCTTCTGCAATCAATACGGTAATTGGCTTTTGTAGAGACATTAATGCAATACCTGGCCGAGCGATAGTTCGGTCACCACTGGTGTCATTAGTCTCCTAAATTGCGAAATTGACTTGTAAGCTTACATTGTCATTATTCCACGTTTATAACGGGGGGCGTCTCACTCTTATGGGTGATCACTCTGTAGATTGTCTTGCAGGAATGCTAGTGAAGGTGCCGGTGATGCAGGTCGGGGTAGTGAATATGGCTGTGACTGAGGGCTTCATGTTGGTGTTTGTGGGTATGGGGTATCTCGCTGCCATCTTTCTTGCTTGAGGGTTCATCCCCCGCTTCGTGCTCGTGGCAGTGATGCAAATCGTGGATATGTTCATGAGTGTGCTTAAGTGGCTCGTGATAGTGAACGTGTTCATGTCTTTCAGTGAGATGCAGATAAACACCGACGCTCATTAGCAGTGCAGCCAATGCCAGAGGAAGAGTGACAGGCTCGTGGAAAATGACAAGGGCAAGCAGGGCGCCGAGAAATGGCGCTGTGGCAAAGTAAGCGCTAGTGCGAGCACTGCCCAGCTCGCGTAAGGCAACGACAAAGAGCACCAAGCTAAGGCCGTAGCAGATAAAGCCGATGAAAAGGGCGGCGGCGAGAATCTCAAACTTTGGCAATGACTGACCAAGCAGGAGTGCCAAGGCAAGATTGACTGAGCCAGCAACCAAACCTTTGATCATGGCGATTTGCTTGGCGTCAGCCGCTGCAATTTGTCTGGTGAAGTTGTTATCGATTGCCCAGCCTAGGCAAGCTAAGGCAATCAGGAGATGGCCTGAGATATTGGCAAAGTTTTTGGCGTTTGCTGCCGCGGCGATATTGGTCGGGTTGAAGCTCAGTATCGCACCACCCGCGGTGATAGCTAGCATGCCGAGCACAATTTTACGGTCGCAGTTCTCACGAAAATAGAACCAAGCAATCAATGCCGTTAAGACACCTTCAAGGTTAAGGAGCAAAGACGCCGTTGTAGCGCTACTTTGGCTGAGGCCGAGCATAAGGCAAACTGGTGCAAAAATACCTCCGGCCGATACAACTACCAAGAGTGCTGGCAAATCAGAGCGACGCAGCTGCAAATTTTTTGTTTGTTTTTTTGTTAGGGCCGAGTAGAGCGATAGCAGTGTAAATCCTGCACCAGTACCCAAATAAAATAAACTAGCAAGCATGATCGGTGCAATTTCAATTTCTAACAGTTTGGCTATGGGAGTGCTAACGCCAAATAAAGCTGCCGCGGCAGCGGCCAGAAAAACACCTTTGAAATTTCGTTTGTGCTCGGTCATAATTTCTTGCTGTGTCTAACCGCCAAGCCCCTGGCCGGTTGTTAGCACATAGATTAGTAAAATTGTTGCCGCTAGAAGCAAAACTGTGGCGATGATGATTGCCACAATCACAACTTTGGGCATACCTGAAGACTGCGAGCTTTCTTCGTAATCTTCTTCGTAGTCATCGTCATCATCATCATCATAAGCCTCTTGTACTCGCTTATTGTTGAAATATGGCGTTGTCAGAGGCTTGCCGCTCTTTACCGCTAAGAGATCGTTGTGCAGATCGGTCAGTGATTGATAGCGGTCAGCTTTCTCTTTGGCCAATAAGCGAGCAACTATTATTTCGATACCTTCAGGAAAATCTTTGCCCAACGAAGCTTCGCGCAACTTCAGTGGAATTTCTTTTTGGTGTTTGACCATGGTTATCAGGGCGCTATCACCCATGAAAGGTGGCGCACCGGTTAGTGTTTCGTAGAGAGCGCACCCAATAGAGTAGATGTCAGAGCGCGGGTCAACCTCGGCACCACGACATTGTTCTGGGCTCATATACAAAGGGCTACCAAAAATGGCGCCTGTATTGGTTGTTGCTGCACAATCTTGGCCGGTGGGAGTGGCTAATTTGGCGATACCAAAGTCGAGAATTTTGACAGTGGGTTTGGTGGCGCCTTTGTCAAAGGTCAGCATGATGTTGCCCGGCTTGATGTCACGATGAACAAAACCGCGTTCATGAGCGAAATTAAGACCATCGGCGATTTGGCAAAATATTTCTAAAGCTTCTGCTAGTGACAGTGTGGCTTGTCGTTTCAAGACTTCTGCAAGAGATTCACCCTCAAGCAAATCCATGACGTAATAGGGAAACTTTCCCTCGGCGATGCCAAGGTCGTAAATCTTGACCATGTTCTTGTGCTCAAGCTTGGCCACTGACTTGGCTTCCATCTGGAAACGGGCCCAACTTTCTTTTGTCACTTCATCTGGGGGAATCGTTTTGAGCGCGAATTCACGATTGAGAAATGCGTGATGAACACGGTAAACAGCTCCCATACCACCGTGACCAATTTGGGCGATGATACGATAAGAACCGGCGAAGGTGTCACCTTCATTGATGGAGATATTGGTTTTGGGTCTCTGAAATTGGTTCTGCAATTTACTACCGTCTTCACACCAAGTGTTCTTATTCTACGTCCTTTTGCTTTAAACGATGGTTTTAATCGAACTGGCCAGTTGCTTCTATTTTTTTGTTTCTGTTTTGCAGCCAATTTCGTTTATCGTGGTCAAAAATTACTGTGTGTGGAAGTGCCCTGCAAAGGCGCTCTTTGTCCTGATCGCTCCAATGATTGAGACTTAAGTTTAGATGGTCCAGGCCTTTGATTGCTGCCATTGTCGGAATGACAGCAGCTGTAATTTTTCTGCAACCATGAATTTGCAAAAGCTTGAGGTTGTTCAGCTTGGTTAGGGGCTTGAGATCTTTATCATTGAGGTTGCTTTTGTTAATGGTTAGTTTGCCCAATTTTGGCAGTGTGCTCAAAACTTCAATATCGGAGCCGCTAAGGTTGCTACCTGAAAGTGTCAAATAGCGGGCGTTTTGTGAATTGCGCATGGCCTTGACGAGAGCTGAGACGTTCTGATTGTTTTCGAAATTGATACGACTTAGGCGTTGAGGTATGGCAGTAACAGCAAGGACTTCGCCAGTTATGTTGGTCTCTTCAGCACTTAAGAATGTTAGATTTTTCAATTTTTCTAAAGCGGGAACGCAAGCGTTCGTGACTTCGTTGTGGCCCATTCTGAGCTCGCTTAGAGAGGTAATTTGACCGATATTGTTAATGGCGTCATCACGTAAGCCATCAGTGGCTTGACAGACAATCATTTGAAAATCACCGTCTTGAAAACGCTTAAGTATGGCGCTGTGAGTGGCCGCTTCTTGACTAATAGTTAGCTCTCGAGGCTCATTTTCTGGTAAATCGAAAGTGCCTTGGGCTACTTGAACTGGTCTGTTGCTAGTGCCATATTTTATCGTGCCCAATACCAAGTCTTTAGGCAGTGTGAAATGGCGGCGAGCATTTGCTCCTTTGCCAATTACCTTACTGAAGAGTGGCTTGTTAGGTCCAATCTCAGGTGCCCAAGCCGAGTCTTGCTGTTTGGCATAGGTGAGAGTCTCATCATCATAGTTTCGAGCAGGAACTGGTTGAGCAACTATTGCTGAAGATGAGCTGTCAGTCACCATAGAGCTAGCTTCATTTTGGTTCACTGCGACGGTTCGTCCGCCCTTGCTCTTTGGCTGGGGTGAAAGCATTAAACAGGTGATTAGCCCTGCGGCAACGATTAGTAAAGTTACTGCAACTGCGGGTTTGATTAAGGTTCTAGCTCTCTCTGTCAGGCTGAGATCTTGGTCAAGTTCGTCTGGGTCTAGTTCGTTTTGGTCTAGTTCGTCTGGGCCGTCGATATATTGGTTAGTTGAATTCGGCGTCAGCGGCCTCATGCTTGACCGTTCTAACAAGAGCAAGTCTTTAGCAGTTTGGGCTAGAGATTGGTAGCGCCGGTCTGGCGATTTCTCTAGCATTTTGGCAATGATGCGCTCTAGTTCTCGGGGATACTCTATTTCGCCCTTACTGACTTCTTCTAAAGTTGGCGCAGTATCGAACTGATGCATAGACGTGGTTTCAACAGCGCTGCGGCCAATGAAAGGGGCCCGGCCGGTGAGGGCTTCGAAGAAAGTAATGCCGGTTGAGTAGATATCGGTGCGGTGGTCCAGAGGAGAGCCAATGCATTGTTCTGGGCTCATATAGAGCGGGCTGCCAAATATTTCACCCGGCCTCGTCAGGCTTTGCCTTTCTCCGTCAAAACTTAGTTTAGCGATGCCGAAGTCGACAATCTTGATGGCGCCGCTGGGCTCTTTTAATAGCATTATGTTGGCAGGTTTGATATCGCGATGAATGATGCCGCGATCGTGTGCGTAGGCTAGGCCCGCACAAATTTGGCGGAAGATGGGCAGGGCCTGCTCAACGGCCAAAGTGTCTTCTCGATCTAAGTAATCTGCCAGTGACTCTCCAATTAGGAGATCCATGGCGTAGTAGGGCACGCCATCTTTGGTTTGGTTCATGTCATAGATTTTGACTATGTTCGGGTGATCGAGCCTAGCGATGGCTTGGGCTTCTGTTTGAAAGCGTCGCCAAATGATTTCAGAAATTTGATCTGCGCGTAAGACTTTTAAGGCTAACTCTTTGGCCAGCAACTGATGCTCAACGCGGTAAACATAGCCCATTCCGCCTTGACCGAGAAAATCAATTATCTTGTATGTGCCACCCAGCAAGTCCCCGGGGGCCAGGCTACTATTGCCAGGCAGAGACTTTACTAGGCCAGCACTAGATATACCGGCATTAATCTGGCCGGCAGTGAGTGTCTTATTGTTTTCCTGGTTTTCCAAGATTGCTAGATCTCCCCCCGCCTATTATTCCCAGCCAAGAGGAAATTTTCTGCCGCAAGCCGCTCAAAAAGAGAGAGTGCTGTCTTTGTACACGGGTTTTCCATCAAGCAAGGTGAGGATTACTTTGGCGCTAGCTATTTCATCTTTAGGGATGGTGAAAATATTTTTGTCGAGCATCACTAAATCTGCACACTTGCCAAGTTCGAGGCTGCCTGTGTGGTTCTCCGAATGATTAACGTAGGCACCGCCTGTGGTGTAGGCTTTGGCTATATCGTTAAGGTCTAAGGCCTCGCTTGGGTTTAAGGCTGGCTCTAGAGCGCTATTTTTTGGCTTGGGTGCTTGCCTAGTTACTGCCGTCTGCATTGCCTCAAGGGGGTTAAGTGTCGATACTGTCCAGTCTGATCCGGCCGCTAGTCGCGCGCCCGCTTGCTTTAGGCTTTTAAATGGATAGACTCTATTCATTCGTTCTTTGCCTAGAAGTGGGGCAGTAAGCTCTTTGATGTAAGCATCTTGATAGGCCCAGGCCGCTTGGCAGTTGGCGCTAACATTTAGCTCGGCAAAGCGACCGAGATCTGGCGGCGCCACTAATTGCACGTGAGCAATTTGGTGGCGCAAATCACCGCCTTTAGGCAGAGCGGCAAAAGCATCGAGTGCGGCTCGCACTGCTTGATCACCGATGGCGTGAATGTGTAATTGAAAGCCGCGATTGGCTAGTTCTTTTACTGTGTTTTTTAATTGTTCGGGAGTGAAGTTCAGTCCTTGATTCTTTTCATTATCTTTTAGCCTATCGCGCGAACTGTCGCTATAAGGCTCTAACAAAGCTGCTGTGTGTGATTCGACAACGCCATCTGCAAAAATTTTGGCGCTATGGGCTGAGAGACGTTCGTACTTAGAGTACTTTTTAGCATCTGCCTCAATTTGTTGATAGGCTTTGGCGGACATGGTGCCAGTGTGTAGTGCTGCTACAACTTTCAAGTTGAGTTTTTTATGTTGAGCCAGATCATAATATGCGGTGATCACTTCGGGGTTGGCGTGTGCTTCTTGAGCCGACGTGATGCCGAACGAATTGGCTAAGGTGATGGCTTTTTCTAAGGCCGCACTGCGCTCTTTTAAAGACAGTACTGGCAATACCTTCTGAGCTAAAGCCAAGGCACCCTCTCGCAAACAGCCGTTAGGTTGTCCCTGCTCATCGAGTTCGATTATGCCACCGCAGGTGGTTTTGCTTGTGCTGGTTATCTTTGCTAGTTGCAATGCCTTGCTATTCAACCAAGCTGAGTGACCATCTTCGGCGTAGACAAGTATGGGTTGGCTGCTCGAGATTTGGTCTAGTATTTGACGGGTCAACGGCTCTTTCATAACAGCTGGCAGTGGCAATCCTGCTGCTAAGATCCAGCCTCCTGAATTCTTTTCGTCGCGCCATTTTTGCAGTAGTGCTAGCACTTCTGCTCTATTTTTCGCTGAGTTCAATCGACACTGCAATAGCTCAGCACCGCCTTCTGCCAGGTGAACGTGGCAGTCGTGAAAGCCAGGCATGATCAGCCTTGCCTCAGCATCAAAAATCTTGGTGGAAGGTCCTGCTAGCTTAACAGCCTCTTGGTCGCTGCCAATTTGGACAATGCGTCCCTTGCGAATTGTTATGGCGCTTTGCCACTGAGGTTCAGCACTTGTATAGATTTTTGCGTTTTTGATGATCAAATCGGCTTGATCAACATTGTTCTTTGACTGGCTAGCAAGGCTTGGTGACAGTGCGAAATTGCAAAGTGCTGCAGCCAAGCAAACAATAAGTTGACCGTTGAGTTTTCGGCTCGAAGTCGTTGGCCGCAGGCACTTAGTATTTTTCAGCACAGTCTAATTCCTATATTTGCTAAATATTTCTAGCAAGTATAGGCTGCTGCTTTCTTTTTTTATTAGTTGTTTTCTGCCAGGTATGCGCTTTTGAGCGCCACGTATGCCACTACGCCGTAGATAGCAAAGAGTATGAGAAATCCGATAAGAGGAAATTTCATTGCCACTTTGAAGAATGGTCGAACCAACATATCGAAGAAAAGAATTCCGGTGGCAGCGCTCATTATTGAAACCTGTTGATATCGTCACTATGATCAATATCAGCATGGGGCCGCGAGGTTAAGCTCTGGTTAAGGGCTTATGTACTCATACGAAAGATTGCCCGCTTATTTCTTTTATTCGTCTTCTTAAACTGTTTTCGCTTTGATACCGCTGACTAAGATGTCAACGCAAGTCTGCAATCGTTCAACCAGCGAATCTTTGCAGCCTAGCTGTAACCAGGTAATTTTTTCGCTAAAGCTCATTAGTGCTAAGTAACGCCCGATGCGATTGGCGTCAATATCATTGCGCAATTCACCTGAGACAATGCCGCGTTCTAATATGTCAATCATCGCTTGGGCTGCTGGGCAGTCGCTTTCACTATCGGCCTGAGAACAGGCATTTAGTGGAACAGTCTTTTCGGACAAGAGAACTTTGAACAGTTCGCTGTTCTCTTCTGTCCAGCGGCCAAGGTCAGTGGCCAAGAGTTTTAGGGTGCTGATAGCGCCAGCATTTTTGTGCTCGGGTTGGTTGATACGTTCTAAAGCAGACTCAAGTACGCGGTTGTGCAAACCCGTTAACAGGTCTTCTTTAGCCTTAAAGTAACCATAGAAAGTTACCTTAGATATTTGTGCTAAATCAGCTATTTGGTCGACAGTGGTTTCGCCATATCCGCGCTCGCGAAACAGCTTTTCGGCGGCATTGAGCAGACTTTCTTTTGTACTGGCTTTCTTCTTTTCACGCAGACCAGGCACTTTGAATCTCCCAGATGTTTCCAAGCTCAAATGTAATGCAGACCAACTAAATTGCAGTTCAAATATATGGTTGGCGATCTTAATAGCTGTCCAATTTAACCGCTATCAATAGTTTACTGTGGTAAAGTTTTTCACATAACCTTTCCGTTTGGTTAGCTATTCAGTTGTTATCAACTAAACTAGGTTTTGCTCGTTGAGCCGTTGTTTCAAAGGAAACCCATTGTGAGAATTCAAACCTCTCAAATCGTTCAATATTCGGTTGCTTTAGCTACTTCACTTAGCTTCTTTTTGTTGCCGTTCTCGCTAACTGGCTGTAGCCGTGAAGCGTCGCAGGGTGCTGCGCCTCCACCAGCAACGCCAGTTAAGATCGCAGAGGTGATCTCAAAAGCAATCAGCGAGACATCAACTTATGTTGGCACTCTTAAGTGCCGCAAATCGGTAACCATTAGGCCTCGCGTATCGGGCTATCTCACTCAAATATATGTGCGCTCGGGCGATATCGTTAAGGCTGGAACTATCTTGCTTGAAGTTGATCCCGCTAAAGAACAAGAAGCGCTTAACACGCAGCTAGCCTCACTCGAATCGAACAAAGCTGAGAAAACCAGCGCTGAAGAAAAGCTGCGTTCACTTAAAGCTGATCGCACTGCCAAAGTTGCTAATTTAGAATTCGCTCGCAGCCAACACAAGCGCTATTCAGATTTGAGCAAAGAGGGTGCTGTTGCTCAAGAGAGTGTTGATCAGTACTCTAATCAATTGAAAGCAGCAGAGGCCGATCTAAATTCTATCGACGCTCAGATTCGCTCGCAAGATGCTGTCATCAACAAATCAGGCAAGCTCTTGCAGCAGAGTGCTTCGCAAACCAAGCAAGAGCGTTTGCAGCTTGCTTATCACCGCGTTCTTTCACCTTTTGAAGGAGTAGTTGGCGATATCCCAGTCAAGCTTGGTCAATATGTCGAGCCTTCAAGCGACCTTACCACTATCGATCAGAGCCGTCCGTTAGAAGTTTATGTCTATGTGCCGGCAGAGCAAGCATCACGTTTGCGCAAAGGTATGTCGATGAACATGATCGATAGTGATGGCAAACCATTAGGTGATTGCTCAATCTTCTTTATTTCTCCGCAAGTAGATGACCGCAATCAGTCAGTGTTGGTGAAAGCACTGTTCGGCAATGAGGCTGAAAAGTTGCGCTCTAATCAACAAGTAACAACAAAAATTGTCTGGGAAACCAAACAAAGACTAATGGTGCCAACTAATTCGGTTACTCACATAAGCGGTCAAGACTTTGTCTTTGTCGCTGCCGAAGAAAAACCAGGTAGCGGATTCTATGTAGCTAAGCAAAGGCCAGTTCAGCTCGGTGACATCTACGAGAACAATTACGTGGTGCAGAGTGGCCTCAAAGGCTCTGAGCAGATTGTTGTTTCTAATGTGCAGAATCTCTACGAAGGTGCTGCCCTGGCTGCAGGTAAGTAATGTTTGTTGATTTCTTTATTCGTCGGCCGATTTTTGCAACGGTCTGCGCTCTCATAATTATTCTAGCTGGCGCTGTCAGCATTCCCACTTTGCCACTGGCCGAATACCCTGATATTTCGCCACCCAAAGTCTCAGTAACCTCAGCTTATACCGGTGCTTCAGCAGCGGTTGTTGAATCGGCTGTGACAACGCCACTTGAGCAAGCCATTAACGGCGCCCAAAGCATCAAGTACATTACTTCTACTAGCGGCAATGACGGCACTTCTACAATTAATATCAACTTCGATCTTGGTCGCGACGTCGACCTTGCCGCTGTTGATGTACAAAGCAGAATTTCGTCAGCTCAAGGGCGCTTGCCAGAAGAGGTGAAGCGCACCGGCGTCACCGTGGCAAAAGTATCAAACTCATTTGTCTTGGCTATCGGTATTCTCACTCCCGATGATCGCTACTCTAGTCAGTTTCTCAGTAACTATGCCGATATCTACATCAAAGACGCTCTCAAGCGCGTTAAGGGTGTGGGTGATGTGCGCATATTTGGTGAACGAAAATATTCGATGCGTCTCTGGTTAGACCCTACAAAGCTCGTAAACAAAGGTGTTACTCCCCAAGACGTTGTTGCCGCTGTGGGCGAGCAGAACGTACAGGTTGCTGCCGGGCAGATTGGTCAAGCACCGCTGCCACCTGGACAGCTTTTCCAAATGAGTATTCGTGCTCAAGGACGCCTTAAGAACGCTGAAGAGTTCGAGAACATTATCATTCGCAATGGCTCTGATGGCCAGCTGGTACGCCTCAAAGATGTCGGCCGCGCTGAACTTGGTGCCGAAGACTATGGCAACGTGGTGCGCTTTAGAGGCAAAGAAGCTGTTGGTATTGGTGTCTTTCAACGACCTGGCTCTAATGCTCTAGAGATTGCAAGTGGCGTGCGAGCCGAGATGGAACGGCTTTCTAAGCGCTTTCCCCCTGGCATGAAACATGAGTTCGCTTTTGATACCACCTTGTCAGTACGCGAATCAATTAAAGAAGTATTGATTACTTTGGCTCAAGCCATTGGCTTGGTTGTACTCGTTATCTTCGTTTTCTTGCAAAGCTGGCGCTCTACTCTAATACCGGTAATTACCATTCCTGTGTCGTTAATAGGCACCTTTGCGGTGATGAAGGTACTCGATTTTTCTATCAACACCCTCACCTTATTTGGTATCACTCTGGCCACTGGATTGGTCGTAGACGATGCCATTGTTGTTATTGAAAACATCACGCGATTTATCAACGAAAAACACATGTCGCCCAGGCAAGCCGCTTCTGAAGCCATGGCCGAAGTTACTGGCGCTGTAATTGCCATATCACTAGTACTCGGGGCTGTGTTCGTGCCGGTGGCCTTCTTCCCTGGTACCACCGGGCAACTCTACAAACAGTTTGCTTTGACCATTGCTATCTCGGTGGCTATTTCTACCTTTAACGCCCTCACTCTGACACCGGCCTTGTCGGCTCTGTGGCTGAAAGAAGGAGAGCATGGTGGCGGTAAATTCTTCAAACCCATCAACTGGGTGATAGACTCAACGCGCAATTTTTATACTGCAACATTGGGCTTAGTGCTAAAGGTCAAACCCCTGGTGTTGATCGTTTTTGCCCTCTTGCTCGGTGGCACCTACTGGCTCTCAAAAGAAGTACCAACAGCATTTATTCCTAATGAAGATGTCGGCTACTTCATTGTTATTTTGCAAGCACCCGAGGGCGTTTCGGTTAACTACACCTTGAACGTCTTGAAGAAACTAGAAAAAGAGTTAGACAAGTGCCCTGAGATCGTATCTTCGTTCGGCATCGCCGGATTCAGCTTCTCAGGCACTAACCCTAATAACGGTATCGTCTTCTGCAGTCTCAAACCTTGGCACGACCGCCATGGCGAAGAGCACAGCTTGGGTGGCATTATTAACCGCTTGCGCGGACCGTTCGGGGCCATCACCGAGGCCATGGTCATTCCTGTCAACCCTCCTGCCATTCAAGGCTTGGGCAACTTCGGCGGCTTCGCTTTCGAGCTGCAAGATCTCTATGGCACAGACATTAATCGCTTGGCGCAAACCACCATGCAAATAATGATGCAGGGCAATCAAGACAAACAGCTGCGCGGTGTCTTCTCGACATTTACGGCCAGCAGCCCGCAACTAATAGCCGAGGTGCTGCGCGATAAAGCTAGAGCACTTAATATTTTGATTGGCGATATCTTCAGCACGCTACAAATATTTCTTGGTTCGCAGTACGTCAACGACTTTGACTTGGGCAACCGCATTTATCGCGTCTATGTTCAGGCCGATTCCATGTTCAGGGCTAATCCGCGCAATATTGACGAATTTTATGTGCGTTCCCAAACGGGACAAATGGTGCGCATGAGCAACCTGGTAAAAATTGAGCGTACAACTGCGGCGCAAACAATTAACCACTACAATCTTTTCCGCTCGGCTGAAGTGAACGGATCGACTGCACCTGGCGTCAGCTCGGGTCAGGCATTGGCTGCTATGGAAGCTCTGGCCAAGCGCGTTCTGCCACAAGGCATGAGCTATGAATGGTCGGGTATTTCGCTAGAAGAGAAAGAAAGCGGCCCCCAAGGCACAATTTTGTTTATGCTCGGAATCATTGTGGTCTTCTTGGTTCTGGCGGCTCAGTATGAGAGCTTTGTCGACCCGGTGATTATTCTATTGTCTGTACCGCTGGCTATGATGGGAGCGCTTTTGGCTCAATATCTGCGCCATTTAGACAATGACGTATTTTGCCAGATCGGGCTGGTAATGCTCGTTGGCCTCGCTAGTAAAAACGCAATTTTGATTGTTGAGTTTGCCAATCACTTGAAGTTGTCTGGCATGAGCCCAGAAGAGGCGGTAAAAGGAGCTTGCGAAACGCGCTTTAGACCGATACTTATGACTTCATTGGCTTTCGTTTCTGGTATTTTGCCTTTGGTGTTCGCGACCGGCGCCGGTGCAGCTAGTAGGCATTCGCTGGGTACGGCAGTATGTGGCGGCATGATTTTCTCAACTGTGTTGAGCCTCTACTTTGTGCCGGTGATTTACCTTACCGTTGGGGCCATCCGTGACAAGGTCTCTGGCCGGGCCCGGGTGGCAAAGGTCGCAGAACCTTCTGCGGCAGCTCACGCCGTAACGGTTGATAGCAACGCTGATGGGCATGATTAAAGCTGGTATTGAAGAAAGCTGCTATTGAAAAAAGCTGGTCTTTAAAAAAATAATTTTTGCAATTGAACTTTTTTGAACAAGCTAACGTATTAGTAGTCAATCAGGTTTTTTGCTGCCTTTGAGGTTTCGATGAAAGCTTATTCATTGCTCAGCGTAATCACAGCCCTCAGTGTTGCCACCGGCTGGCAGTTTGCCCTTGTTGACTCTGGAGCCAGTGCGGCTGAGACCAGCGACAGGGTAGCTATAGGGCAAGATTCACAGACTGCTCAAATTGGTCATGTACTCAATCGCCTCACTTATGGGCCTCGCCCGGGTGATTTCGAGAAGGTGCGCAGCTTAGGCGTGCAACAGTTTATACAAGCTCAGCTCAACCCAACCAGTATCGCCGAGTCTCCTAAGGTACTGGCCCAGTTAGAGCGGTCGGCCGCAGTTAGAACGGTGCCTTCCAGCGAACTCTTGCAGCAGTTTCAGATGGAAAAACAAGCGCGCAAGGCCGCTAAAGGAAAAACGGGCAAGGGCAAAGTTGCTGATGGAAACTTGGGAAATACACCCAATCCTAATAACCCAAATAACCCAAATAACCCTAATAACTTTAATGGGCCGAGGGCAAACAATAACTTAGCGCGCCGCAAAGGCGGGGCCGTAATTAAAGAGTATGGTAAAAGGCGGGGTCAGGCTGGTACTGGCATGACCAATATGCGCAATGAAGTTGAGTCAGGAGTAATCGAAACAAAAATTGTGCGGGCTGTTGAAAGCCCTAGGCAGCTTAACGAGATGATGGCAGATTTTTGGTTCAACCACTTCAATATTTCAATAGCCAAGGGTGTTGACCGGGTTTTAATTGGTCCATATGAAGAACAAGCACTGCGACCCTATTTGATGGGCAACTTTCGCGAAATGCTGGGCGCTACAATGCATCACCCAGCCATGATGTTCTACCTAGATAACGCTCAGAATACTAAAGCTGGATATCAGGCAGCCAATCCGAAGAACAAGAAAAAAGGATTGAACGAGAACTATGCCCGCGAGCTACTTGAGTTGCATACCCTAGGTGTTGATGGTGGCTACTCGCAAAAAGATGTGATGGAGTTAGCGCGGGTTCTCACCGGTTGGGGCCTTCCTACGCTCCGCCGAAACACCGGTGCCAGCGGCTACTGGGCATCGTTTGACGAACAGCGCCACGACTTTGGCGATAAAGTCATTCTAGGTCAAACATTCAAAGGCACTGGTGCTAATGAAATCGAACAAGTGCTCGATATGCTCGCTCGCCACAACTCTACAGCCCATCACTTAAGCTTCAAGTTGGCTCAGTATTTCGTCGATGATAATCCACCGCCGGCTTTGGTGGACAAGTTGGCGACAAGCTACAAACAATCTGGTGGCAATATAAAAGCAGTGCTTAATACGCTGTTTGCTAGCCAAGAATTTTGGGAGACAAAATATCAGAACAACAAATTCAAGAGTCCATTTCACTATCTGGTTTCTTCTCTGCGAGCGACAGGTGCCTCTATTCGCCAGCCTAAGCAACTATCCGCTTTTCTTAAAATACAAGGACAACCACTCTATGCTTGTCTCACTCCAGATGGATACAAGAATACCAAAGAGGCCTGGCTCAACCCTGATGGCTTGCTTAAGCGCATGGATTTTGCTGTGCGCTTAGCCGACTCGGGTTCCGCTGCCGATTATCAATCGGTATTGGGCACCGTAAACGGTGGCAAGTTGTCGCCCCAAACTAAACAAGCCATTGATAAAGCTCCGCCTGATCAGCGGGTCGCAGCACTTATTGGTAGTCCTGAATTTATGAATTATTGAGGAAAACGAAATGAATCGTCGAGATTTTCTAAAAGCGGCATTGCTCTCGCCTCTAGTTTTTCCGCTAATCGGTCAGCAGGGTTGGGCATATAAAAGTGCCAATGAAGATTTTGGGGCGCAGAAGTTGATTGTTGTGCTCTTGCGGGGCGGCATTGATGGTCTCAATGTTGTGGCCCCATATGGTGACAATCGATATAAACAGATTAGACCAACCATTGGCATGTCCCGTGCGTCGGGTCTGCTTGACCTAGATGGCTATTGGGGGATGCATCCGTCGTTAGCCCCTCTCAGCCCACTTTGGGCTAATCATTCGCTAGCCTTTGTTCATGCTTGTGGATCTCCAGACAAAACGCGCAGTCACTTTGATGCTCAAGACTATATGGAGTCTGGTGTACCAGGGCAAAAAGCCACAAGCACAGGCTGGATGAACCGACTGGTAGGACAGCTTCCATCTAAGAATTCGGCTTTGCAGGCAATTAGCTTGGGGCCAGTGCTTCCGCGCATTTTTGCAGGGCCTAGTGCAATTGCCACGATTGAAAAATCTGGCAATAAGGGAGCAGGAAAAGGGGCAAAGCGAATGGGGCGACGCTTGCAAAATCAGCCCACTAACGGTGACGTACCAAGTGTCTTCACGGCCATGTATGGTGGACGCAACGACGACATGTCTAAAGCTTTTGCCTCAGGGAGATCGGCTCGTAACAAGGTTAATGCGATTATGAGCGAGGCTGCTGCCCAACCGCCAGAGACCATGGAGGCCATGACCAAAGAGCAAATAATTGCTAATCGCGGCGCTCTCACGCCCAAGTCGACACCTGAATTCGGTAAACAATTAGCTACGCTATTCACGAAAGATCCGACTGTGCAAGTGGCTTTCGTTGACTTCGGTGGTTGGGATACCCATGTGCGCGAAGGTGCTGAACAGGGTCAGTTAGCAAACCTCTTGCAGCCTCTAGCGGGTGGTCTGGCTGATCTCGTGCGCGGTTTAGGACCGGTCTATAACAATACGACCATTGTGGTTATGTCAGAATTCGGCCGTACAGCTAGAGAAAATGGCAATGGTGGCACTGACCATGGCCATGGCAATGCCATGTGGTTGATGGGTGGCACTGTGCCCGGCGGTAAGGTCTATGGCCGTTTTGGTGGCCTAGCTGACAATCAGTTAAATGAGGCTCGAGACCTGCCCACTTCTACCGATTTTAGAGCAGTGGTGAGCTCTATAGTTAGCAGCCGTTTAGGCTTATCGAGCAAGCAGATGGCTAGCGTTTTTCCCGGTTATCAATTTACAGGCAACCCCTTTATTCAAGGGTAATGGAGAATTCGAATGAAGTTTCAAGAGACACTACTTGCCCTTAGTTTGCTTGTAATAGGCTTGGTATCTTGCCAGCCAGCCATAGCCCAAGGCAATAATGACTATGCTCCTAGTAGCGCACCACAACTAGAAACCCCTGGGTCACTGCCACCGCCAGCAGCTGAGAGTGCCGGAGTTGCTAGTGGCGGTCAAAAGAGACATCATGGTAAAGGCCATAAGGGCAAAGGTGGCGGCAAAGCGGCAAATCCGCAGAAGCGGCAACAGATGATGGCTCGCTTTGATACTAATGGTGATGGCATGCTCGATGATACTGAGCGCGCTGCTGCTAAAGCAATGCGGGGCCAAGGCAAAGCCGGCGGCGGCAAGAGGCATGGTGGTAAATCTGCTAACCCCGCCGATAAGGCTGCTAGAAAGCAGAAGATGATGGCCCGTTTCGATACCAATGGAGACGGTCAGCTTGACGCTACAGAGAAAGCTTCGCTTCAAGCCTTTAGAGAACAGCGGCGCCAAAAGAGAATGCAGCGTCAAGGTGGCGGCGCTCAATAACCAGCCTAGTTTCTTACCGAGACAGTTGCTTTGAGCGCTCAATATCTCTGTTGTAGGCCCCAGTGTTGCCTAGCTTTTTAAAGGCTTGAGCCCTGTTCCAGTAGAAATTGCTTTTTTTGTCATCAAGCTTGATGGCACGATCAAAATCGCGAATTGCTTCCTTGATAGAGCCGATGTTAGTAAATGAGCAGCCCCTATTGTTGAGGGCAGCGGCATTTTTTGGATTGAGTTTCAATGCTTGGCTAAAATCATCGATTGCTTTCTGCTCATTGCCCAGTTGGCTCCACGAGCGGCCGCGGTTGTTGAAAGCGATAGCGTAGTTGGGGTTAAGTTCAATGGCTCGGGTGTAGTCGTTTATAGCTCGTTTGAACTGGCCAAAGTGGTGAGTCGCGTATCCTCTGTTATTGAGGGCCTCCCAGTTCGCTGGAGTCTCTTCTAGGATGAGGTCGTATAGTTCGGTAGCCTTGACCCAATTCTCGCTATCTAGGGCCTGCTGAGCACTGTTTAGCGCAGCTTCCATGGGCGTCACAAGGGCTGGTGTTGGGCTTGGCGTGATTACTTCTGAACCTTTTTCAGCAGAAGTGGCTTGGGCGATGGCCAATGAGACTGATGAGGCCCTTGCCATTGCTGGTTTCAGATTGAGGCTGAAAATGCAGCTAGCGACAATTAGTTTCGGGATAAATTTTGCGGAGAGAGTAATGGTTTACCTGCCTAGAAAATACAAATCAAATGCCAGAAATCAAATCAATTTTCAAAGAAATACTATAGCGAAAGTATATCGCCTGCAAAATGTCCACTACCTTTCATGGTTACAGCTGAGATAGGTGGCTCACCTTGGAAACCTTGCTCCCTCGGCCTCATTACAACGGTGGTTTACCCATGGCATTGCTCTGATAGCTCATAAACACGGACGTTTGGGATTTGCTCAACTTCTAGGTTGACCTAGGCTAGCGTCAGCGCTTGACAGCTAGATAATCGAAAGCTTAGCTAGGAAACAGCGAAGCGCACCATATATTGCTGATTTTCACTGTCTAGAGTTGTTAGAAATAGCTGTATTTCTTTTCTTCTCAATAAACACTCGAATCAAGCAAACAGTAAAAATATATAGCTTTCACCTTTAGCCAACTTACACAGAATCTGTGTCGTCGTTGATTGCTTTCGGTGTGCTCGATTTTCGTTTGTGTTTATTCGAGATAACTGATTACTGGCTGCTCCGCTAGCTAGTCACTAACCACAGGAGACACATCATGTGGAATCCATTCCGAATATTCTTTGTCAAGCAAGATCTGCCGTCTGATGCCAAAGACACAGATTCTTACTTCGAAAAACTGATCAAGTACATTCCCGCTGACATTGTCGCTGCATGGCTCGCCATCGACGGCATTCTCAAAGACCAAACAATCAATCCGCCCTGGTTGGTGTGGAGTGTCTTTGCCTTTCTCACCGTGCTTACGCCGCTCTACGTCGTCTACATGAAGACCGACCCTCCAGGTTTTGGTCCGACCAAGACTTTTCACTGGATGGCATCGACGCTGGCATTCGTCGTTTTCATCTTCGCCCTGGGCGGCCCTTTCGCGCTGACTTTTTCCTGGTATCGACCGCTTTACGGCACAGTTGTTCTCATTCTGACGACCCTCCTGCTGCCGCTCTTTGAGCGCTTCTTCACTCGGCAATTGCCTTCTGTTCCACCTCCTCCGAAGAAATAAATTGGCTGCGAGCCAAACAAAGCAGGTACGAAATAATGAGACAAGACAATTACCGCGGGTTTGATGACGAAGTAGATGGCTGTGCCGTCTGCCTCCCTTGCCAAACCCGGCCGTTTAAGGCAACTTCCGCACAGAACGTCAACACCCTCTTCGGTATCGACGTTTCTCACCACCAGGGCATCATCGACTGGAAGAAAGTCAAAGCCGCTGGCGTTCAGTTCGTCTTCTTGAAGGCCACTGAAGGCGAGACCTTTGTCGACAAGCGATACGCCAGCAATCGCGCCGGCGCTAAAGCCGTAGGCATCCCCTGTGGTGCTTATCACTTCTTCCGCCCCAAGGCCTCGACCACGGCCCAAATCAACAACTTCGTCAAGACTGTGGGCAAGCTGCAGCCTGGCGACCTTCCGCCGGTACTCGACATCGAAGTGCCGGAAGACTGGAAAGACATCGCTGTCAAAGCGCGCGTGCAGATGATTCTTGATTGGCTCAACGCCGTCGAGAAGAAGCTGGGTGTCAAGCCTCTGGTCTACATCAACAACCCGATGGCACGCGACGA
This sequence comes from Candidatus Obscuribacterales bacterium, assembly GCA_021732025.1. Classification (GTDB taxonomy): domain Bacteria; phylum Cyanobacteriota; class Vampirovibrionia; order Obscuribacterales; family Obscuribacteraceae. Next base: position 31,442 of record JAKFVU010000049.1, read on the forward strand.
GCTGGCTTCTGCTGCCGAACTCGGCAACTACAAGCTCTGGCTCGCTCACTACACCGATCGCCCTGCCCCGCGTGTTCCTGCCCCTTGGGCCGGTTGGACGTTCTGGCAGTACAGTGAAAACGGTGTTGTCGACGGCGTGTCCTCACAGGCCTGCGACATGAACCGCTTTGCCGGTACCAGCGCAGATCTGCAGCGCCTGCTTGTGCCCGCCAGCAGCGGTCGCATCCGGCGCAAAATTATCAGTGTTCTCTCGCGCATTCTGCGGGTGTGACACTAAAAAAGGCGTACCCGATTGGCGGGCACGCAAGAGATAGAAAAACGGACTTTATGAAACTGCTCAAAACTATTGCCATGGCCTCCTTCATGGCCGTGATGAGCCCTCTGGTGGTAGGCCTTAGTGCTTGCTCACCGAGTGACACCGCCTCCCAGCCCACGGAAACTGCTCTGCAGCAGCCTCCGGCCAAAGTGGTGCTGCCCTCAGCCTATTGCGTGCCCCTGGTGGCGCCCAATGCGGCGACGGGAGCACCTGGAAGCATTGTTGCTGGTGCTGGGCCGCAAGTATCGGCCAAGGCTGGTGAGAATGTTGTGGCCGTCAAAGGCTCGTACGTTTGGGCCGAGAAGGGCTCACACGTTGATGCCTGCGAGGGGTCGACTGTTATTGCCGACTATGGCTCGACAGTGACCGCCTATGCGGGCTCGCGAGTCGATGCCTACGATGGTGCCTTGGTTACTGCCGAATCGGGCTCTTACGTTGTTACGGAGAGCGCCGACTTGGTGATTGCCAAACCCGGCTCGCGGGTGGAAGTCGAAATCGAGTAAATAGCTCGATAGAGTTTGAACTGGTAGCGTAGTCTCAGGGAAACCTGAGGCTGCGCTATTTTTTTGTTTTCTCTTTTACTGCCGAGCTATTAATGCATATAGTTGTTTAAGTGCTTGATTGCAATTGAGTTGGCCCCCGTTCAGTGGACAGTTGGTTTGAATGAAATCGCTCCTGGTGACAAAATGTCAAAAGGAGAATGATATGACACAAAAGAAGAAGACTAAACCAGACTATTCATGGACTTTCCGTAA
>JAKFVU010000023.1 GCA_021732025.1 Candidatus Obscuribacterales bacterium
GCAAAAAACTTTCTGTTTTTTTATGGCAGAAAACAGAGCATTGAGGCGTTATCTTACTTTCTGCCACCAAGCGGCTTCATATCAAACAGGCTTTGAAAATCGACGCTGTCATGTCGCACTGCACTGCCAGCAAAAACTACTCCCAGTGACTTGGCCAGTTTATATCCGCTTGGCGCTTCGAAAAGCCTTGGATTACTATCGATGTTTTCAATTTTTGTAGTATTGAGAATGGTCTCCATATGACCTTCTTGATTGGCACCACTAGTATAGTCTTTACCGCTTTGAGCCTTGATGAAAACTAGTGGCAATCCCCCATTAGTAGGGGTTTTATAGGCAGCCCAAATTATCTTTTCAGCTTCTGGTGCTAAGTTAGTGACCATCAGACATTTTAGAGTTTGATGGGGGCGAGTCCAACTCACAGCATCACGCCCGAGAAACTTGATAGACGACTTAGTAAAGTTCGAGGCTTTAAGAAGGCGCTCTTTCTGCAATAAAACAAACCCAGAAAATAGCCCAGTACTGACAAACTCACTCAGGCTCTCAGAAAAATAGGTTTTATCATCGTCACGATAAATCGTTACTCGCCAATCGGGTGCCTTCGCCACCAACGTATATTTGAGCTTATCTTTATTCTCAAGGCGAATACCTTTAGCACTGACAATTAGTTGGCCTCGACCCATAAAAGTATGGACTTGGTCAAGCTCAATTGCTCGTTCGCTGGCATAGGCGGAACTGCACTGAAAAACAATCCAGCCAAAGCAGAAAACTATGACTACCAACCATAAACAGGTGCTTCGCTTCACTTCCATAGACCCTATTCACGTGTTTTTCACGACTAGATCTCTATTATCTCCCAGCACGCGAGGAAATGGTGGAAGATGGAAAACTCAGGTCAATTATCCGCATGGTCATTCAAGCAGACACTAGACACGCCAATCGTTCTAGCTTCTCTAGACCAATCTAGTAGTCTTGCCGCCTGGAAAGCTGAATCGCAGGCCTGCTGGAGCAATACAGACACGAGCCAATGTAAGAAACAGGGCGATCAAAATCAAATAGAAGATAACAAGGACATTCCCAAGCGCACTACTGGAGACCTCAAGCCTGCAAATCTAGAGGCAGACACAAAGGCAAAAGTAAATCTTCCTGACTTGATGATAGTCGGAGACAGCGCCGATGAAAAGTCTAAAGTCAAACCAGCCACTGACGACAAAGATGCTAAGCGAAAAGCCCATGTAGAGATTCTGTTAGATGCCCAAGCTAACCCCGAAGCACGGATTAAGGCAACAAAAGAATTACTAAAATCTGGAGTTGACAAAATAGAGATTGAGGGCGCTGACGCCAAGTCTTATACCATCAGACTAGAGGCTGTTAAGGCCGGTACAACAAGAGAAATGGTTCATGCATTTCTACGCAGTGAAGACGGCAAAGAATCAACTGCACTACGAGGAATCTTGGCTAGCGACGGAACCGTTGGCAAAGAGCGCAACAAGAAAGGAGAATTCGTAGACTTTGAAGGCAGAGCAGCAGACCAGTTGAACGCTATCAAGGCCAGCAAGATCGAGTTTAAACAACAAGAGCAAACTACAAATGAAGTGGCACCAGCAAGCAAGCGAGTAGAGAAACAAGAGGAAAAGCCAAAAGATAAGCGAGAAGAGAAACAAGAAGAGAAGAGAGAAGAGAAGCGCGAAGACAAAAGAGAGGATTCTAAAGCCGAAAAGCCTAGGCAAGAGAAGGCCGAAGATAAAACTCCTAAACGAGAAGCAGCCGCTGATAAAGCAGACAACCAAGAATCAGAACCTGAAGCCAGAAGCAAAAAATACTCACCACTACAGAGAGTAAATGATCCAGAGATATTGGCACGAGTTCCAGACGCCAAATATATAGGACCATCAGGTCGCATAACATCAATGGACAACAGAGCCGGTGAAATCAAGCCTTACTGGCTTGCCGCAGATGCTGCAAATGCCTTTGCCGAAGCTAATGAAATGCTTGCAGCCAAGGGCAAGCGCATCATTCTGCAAGGTAAAAATGCAGCGGGTCGCACTGTTGATACCCAAACTGAAATATACACTCGCAGCAACGGTGGGAAATCTTTTGCCGCCGGTGCGCCAACGTCATCGAATCACACTAGAGGAAGAGCATTAGACATAGCCAATTATCAAGATCCTGATGTTGCTAGAGCTTTAAAAGCCGTAGGATTCAGACAAGGAGACAGTCGCGGCCCAATTAAAGGCGACGAACATCACTTCAGCTTCCCCGGCCACCGCAAGCGCAAATAAAAACCTTTAGTGCTTGTCTTCGCCTTCGCCCAACTGTACCGATATGGCATGAAGAAGATTGGTGTGGTAGAGAGTATCTATATAGACCTTGCGAATAGCGCCTTGCAGCGACGGATCGACAGGTCCGACTTTCTTACACAATAAAGTGGCTTCTTTGAGGGCCTCTTCGGCACCTTTATAGTCTCCCTGGGCATACAAGGTCAAAGCGTAACCATAGAGCGCTCTTGGTGCCCAAGGAGTATCAGGATTTCCGTGTGCTTTCCACCAGTCGATACCAAGCTTGTAAGTAGTTTGAGCTTCTTTGAGAAGACCATCCCGTCTATAAATGTCAGCGAGCTTGGCGCAAGCATCCCAGTACATTTGCGAACGTTGCTCTTTCTCTATCTCGGCCAAGTTGAAGAAGCGCTTGTAGACCTCAGTTGCCTTAGCAAGATTACCCTGGCGCGAATAAATATCACCGAGAATACGTAGACATTGAATATTCGAGATATTGAGAGCTTGCTTACCAGAAGCCAACTCTAATTCTTTCTCTGCGGCTGGAACGGCTTCTTCGTAGGTACCATTGCGGAAAGCAGCATAAGCTACCAATCGATAGCACTCGCTTAGTTGGCACGGACCTTCTTGACCATCTTTCTCAAGGCGTTCTGTGGCTTGAGTCAATTTGCGGCCATAGCTCAAGGCATCAGACCAGTGCTGTGACTCATGATAGAGAGTAACAAGCGCAAGCAATGCGTCGGCATACTCACGGCAGTTTGTGCCTATGTCTCTTTCAATACTTTGCAGATTTACTTTGGCAGCCTCTTCTTTGTTGCCAAAATCTTCCACTGGAGTTGGCTTGCTAGTAGCTTTGACATTCCACAGCAAATTGTTGTCGAAGGTCGCATACTTTTTGCTTTCCGGCTTGAGAATAATCCAAGACCAAAAGGCTACAACACCAATAAGCAATACGATACCAGCGATCCAAATAGCCGATTCGACAGAGAAACCTCTTCTCTTCCCACCAGCAGATCCGCCACCCTGATTGCGTTTCTTGCGTGGTGCAATCTCTTTGTAGAGATTAGCTGAATTAGCCCACTCAGTATCAGTTGCAGTCAACAAAAGCTCTAAATCTTGGCGCAACTGTTCTGGACTTTGATAGCGGTTATCGGGATCCTTAGCCAAACACTTTGCCACCACTTCTTCAAAGCGAGTGGCTACAGGTTCCATGGTCGGGTCAAGCCCGAGAGGGCGCGGAGTGTCGTTCATGTGCTTGTAAGCAGTTTCTAAAACGTTCTTGCCTACAAATGGTGGCTTACCGGTCAGTGACTCGTACATAACACAACCGAGCGAATAAATATCTGAGCGGTTATCAACTTTTTTGCCGCCACATTGCTCTGGGCTTAAATACAAAGGGCTGCCGAAAGTCTCTTTCGAGCGAGTCATATACTGGTCTGACTTGTGCTCAGCACTTTCGTCTTGAATGATTTTTGCGATGCCAAAATCCATCACCATAATATCGTCGGCAAACTTCTGATTATCCAAAATGAGGATATTGCTTGGCTTAATATCGCGGTGTAGGACATCAGCCTTAAGAGCTGTCTCTAGGGCTTCGGCAACCTGACTAAAAATACTGACAGCCCTATCTGGGCCAATGTGGCCGGTCTTCGAAAGCAAATCTTCGAGACTCTCAAAGACCATCGGACGAATCACCAAAATAACCCGGCCTTCAACGATGACAACATCTCGGTACGAGCAAATATGTGGATCATCGAGAGTCATTAGAGCGCGCAACTTTTGCTCAAATTTTTTCAAATTTTTGATGCTAGCCAAAAGTTGTTTGTGAATGATTTTAATAACGACAGTACCACGCGATTCTTTATCGTGCGCGCGATAGACAACGCTCAAACTGCCTTCACCGAGCTGTTCTTGTATGTCGAATCGATCTATAGTTTTGCCAACAAGGCTCTCGCCGCCGCCAAAGAGTGACGTGTCTTTCGATTTCGGATTTTTTGCCGGGCTCATGCCAAATTATCCCTCACGCCTACTTTTGCCTACAGGCTTTCGTTGCCGATATTATCAGACTCAGATATTCCGCGGCCATAATCGTTTTGCCCGTTTTCAGAATAAAGCGCACATGCTAAATGCTATTTTTCACACTCTTAATCTAACTCTAGGTGCAGTTCATGGCATAACCCATGGTTTTAAGAATTTTCTGCAGGTCGAGCAAATTAGTGTAAGTCGGCATCAGCCAAAGAGTTTCGCCTTCTTTTAGACTGTCTATGCCTTGGCGTAAGGCCTGCGATAATTTTGGCACAGTAGAAATTTGCTCAGAACTTATACCAGCGTATTTAAGCCGCACAGCCATGTCTTCGGCCCTTTGCCCACTGACTATCATGGTGGCGTTATCAAGGCTAGCAAGTTGTTCAAAATCGGCGTCCCACAACCATGATATGTCGCGGCCGTCGGCCAAATTATCATTGATAGCAATCAAAACTTTGGCTTTGCTGTCTTTAACGCATGATGCTAATGCCTGCGTTGCCCCGGCTGGATTTTTTATCAGCTGGACAATCACCGACTTACCTTCAATAGTCATTCTTTCGGATCGACCAAAAAGTGTTGAGTACTCTTTCATGCCATAGCGAATGGCTTCACGACTGGCACCAAGATGATGGGCAGCAGCAGCCGCGGCTAGAGCATTGTAGACATTGAACAAACCAGGAAGCGGCAAAACGCACTCTTCGACCTTACCATCGATAACGAGCTTGAAGCGACTCTGGGTGGCACTAACTTCGACATCACGAGCGACAATGGCCGGTGTCGGCCGCTTAAAATCACAGCCCTGACAGAACCAATGTCCCATCTGGCCATAGAAGACTTTGGTGTAGCTCACTTCTTTACCGCATTTACCGCAGTACGAAAGCTCCATATTGGCAGAGATATCTTTAGTCGCGTCAGCAGCAATTTCAGAGGCCGTCTGCACCACTGATTCGAGGCCGAAGAATAAATGTTCAACATCGGGCGCCAACTGGCTAACATTGGGGTCATCGCTGTTGAGTATGGCCAGCGATTGATTGATGTTGATACCAGAGTTAATCAACTTAGCCGTGGTATCAAGTTCACCAAAGCGGTCCAGTTGATCACGGAATAAATTAGTAACCACAACACTATTTATTTTTACTTCTTTAGCCACTACTGGCAGGGCCGCTTCATCAATTTCAAACAAGCACAGATCAGCTGCTATACCTGTTTTCCAATTGGAAGACTCAATCAAAGATGCTGTAATACCGGTGACAAGATTTGCCCCCTGGCGGTTGTGGGCAAAAGTAAAACCAGCAGTACGCAAAATAGAAGATAAGATACCGCTTGTGGTGCTCTTGCCATTAGTACCAGTGACAGCAATGACACCACGAGTAGTCTGAGACGATAGGTGACTTAAGACCGTAGGAGAGACCTTGCGAGCCAAGCGACCAGGTAAATTCGAGCCGAGTCCCAATCCAAGTTTACGAATCGTAGCTGCGGTCAGTTGAGCAACCAGAATAGCGGCATGATCTGAGCTTGTTAGTTTGCCGTCATCGGCCATTTTTTCTACCTGCAATTGAGAATTTAGTGCTTGGCCTTTAAGAAAACATCGTTAACACTAGAGTGAATAAAGGCCCTTAAGTTATGCGCACTCGGACGAATCAACAGTTCATCGCCGAGAGTAAGAGTATGAATAATGTGCGGCCCGTCGATGTATACCTCTCCGGTACGCATCTCACTGACTATACGCATACTTTGATTTTCATCGAGGGTGCCGTCCAGCAGCTGCCAACTCTGACCAGGTCGCATACAGGCTTCACGCACCATATATTGAAACTTGCGCTCGGGTAGACTCATGATGTTGCCACCAGCGGAACGCAGCGACCCAGTAGAACCAGCTGGAGTACTAACCCAAATACCAGACGAGCGCTGCTCTTCTTTGTGTTCACCCACTTCAATCAAATAGCGACTAGTTGCCGCTGGAGAGCTATGAGCGACTAGCACTTCATTTAAAACGAGTTCTTTGATTGGCTGACCATTGATGGTAATACCCAAGCGCAAAATGCTTAGGGGCGAAATCATCTCGGTTTCAATCTGGTCTAGAATTGAGGAAAAATTCTCTCGATTGGCCATGCAAAAATGGCCAAAACTAGAAGAGCGCGAAGAATTGACACCGAGTGCTGGAACATCTTTGAGCGCATGAGAAGCATCTAAAAACGTACCGTCTCCGCCCACTGCAATCAATAAATCGACATCTTCAACCGTTTCAGCAACCTGAGAACGACTGAGAGACTGGTAAGCAATACCGCGACTAGATAATTCGTCTTCCACCCTTGCCAGTGTATCGACATGCTCTTCGTGGGCCAAGCGCACACGATTGACGACTTCATTGCCTTCCGCAATCAACTTGAGAAAACGTGATTCTTTATGTTCTTCAGCCTGAATCTGGTAAGTTGATTTTTTATGAACGACAAGGACTTTCTTGAGCTTCAACTTAAAATAGCCTCTGGATGCCCGTAGAAGCACAAATCTAGTGTTACGGCAAACTAAAGATTAGCAGATTGAGGCGGCCATTTTCAACATAATTAAGACTGTGTGAAGGCTCTATACAGAGGTCTAAAACTGCGACTCTATTGAGCATCAATTCACCTCATCTTAGAGAACCAGCTAGAGAACCAGTAACTATGGCTAATGTGAGCTATAATCGCTGTTTCTGCAAACATACGATGACCAAAATTGGCAATAACTCGATTGGCAACCAATAAGTTAGATTGCCAACCAAGAGTCAGGGAGGACCTTATGACGCTTTCGGGCAGCGAGATTCGCGACAAATTCGTTTCATATTTCAAAGAGAAACGCGGACACCTGCACAAGCCTAGCTCGAGCTTAATCCCCGACAACCCCACTTTACTACTGACCTCAGCGGGCATGGTGCAGTTCGTTCCGATTTTCTTAGGTCAAGCCGAGCCAACCAATCCCCCTCGGGTTGTAACGGTGCAAAAATGCGCCCGTGCCGGCGGCAAAGACTCAGATATCGAAAACATCGGCCGCACATCTAGGCATCACAGTTTCTTTGAAATGCTGGGCAATTTTAGCTTTGGCGACTACTTCAAAAAAGAGATTATTCCGTGGGCCTGGGAATTTGTCACCAAAGAGCTCGGTCTAGAGCCAGATAAGCTCTATGTAACAGTTTTCAAGGGAGACGAACAGAATCCTGCCGACGACGAAGCTGCCGATATTTGGCACAAGCAAGTCGGTGTACCCCTCGATCGCATATTCAGAATGAGCCGAAAAGATAACTTCTGGGGTCCACCCGGTCCAACCGGCCCCTGCGGACCATGCTCAGAAATTTTCTACGACCGCGGCGAAGCTTATGGTCCTGAGAGCTTTGAAGATTATTGTTACAACGGCGTTGATGGCGATCGTTATTTAGAGATCTGGAACCTTGTGTTCATGGAACTCTTCAAAGACGAAAACGGCCAATTCACTGCCCTTGCCAACAAGAACGTTGACACCGGCGCTGGCCTGGAGCGCATTGCCCTAGTTAAGCAAGGCAAAAACAATACTTTTGAAACAGACCTGTTTATGCCCATCCTTGAAAAAGTGAGCGAAATGTCTGGTGTTAAATACACTGGTGGCGTCATCGCCGGTTCATGGGAAAGCCAAGCCGATTCACCTGAATGGAAGCAAGATAGCTATCTCAAAATTATTGCCGACCACGCCCGCTGCATTAGTTTTCTCATCGCCGACGGAGTAAGAACAAGCAATATTGGTCGCGGCTACGTTTTGCGTTTCATTTTAAGAAGAGCAGCCCGCTTTGGCCGTTTGCTTGGAATCACTGAGCCGTTCATCCACAAACTCGTTCCGGTAGTGCTAGACATCTACGGCAAAGTCTATCCAGAACTATCAGCCAACCAAGAACAAATCACCCGGGTCATTAGAGAAGAAGAAGAGCGCTTCTCTAAAACTATTGACCGCGGCTCTGCTTTGCTTGAAGAAATTCTCAACCGCCCAGACACAACTGTGGCTGGCGAAGAAGCTTTCAATCTCTATGCTACTTTCGGCTTCCCCATTGAACTGACAGCTGAAATTGCCTTAGAGCGCGGCAAAAAAGTTGACATGGAAGCCTTCGCTCAAGCCAGAAGTAAGCACGAAGCAGTTTCTTCGGTAAACAAGTTTAACGTGATCATGACCGGTGAGAATGCACTCGGTGAAGTGCTCAAGCAACATGGCACCACTAAATTTACCGGTTACTCAAAACAAGACGATACTGGCAAAGTACTAGCCGTTTTGAAAGACGGCAAAGTAATTGATGTAGCCAACGAAGGTGACGAAGTCGATATCATTCTCGACCAAACTCCTTTTTATGGAGAATCAGGCGGCCAGCTAGGTGACATTGGCATACTGGAGAACCCAGATGTTCGCCTGCAAGTGCTCGATACCAAAAAGCACGAAGGCCTGCACATACACCGAGTACGCACCATGGCCGGTGCCATCGAAGCCGGGCAAGCGCTGCATTCAATTGTTGACAAAGCCAGAAGAGTGGCAACAATATTGCACCACTCAACCGCTCACGTATTTCATGCTGCTATCCGCGAAATCTTCGGAAAGCAAGTCGTACAAGCAGGTTCACAAGTTGGACCAAATGCAATGCGTTTTGACTTTACTCTAGATAAACAACCAAACAAAGAAGATTTAGCTCGAGTTGAAGCTTTGATGAACGAATGGGTCCGCTCAAACAGCGACGTCGTTACTCAAGAAATGACCATCGACGAAGCTAAGGCTACAGGTGCTATTGCAATGTTCGGCGAGAAGTACGGAGACGTTGTTCGAGTCGTAAAAATGGGTGACTTCTCCTTAGAATTTTGTGGTGGCACCCATGTGTCGAACACTTCTGAAATCGGACAAATCAAAATTATCTCTGAAGGCAGTGTCGCCCAAGGCACACGCCGAATCGAGGCCTATTCAGGGCCCCGTGCCTGGAACTATATTGCCGATCAGTTGAAGTATCTAGGCGATGCCACAGACAAGCTCAAGGTCAAGCCAGCAGAGATGGTGGCACAAATCGAGAGACTACAAAGTGATTTGAAGGCAAAAGAAAAAGCACTGCAAGCTCTAGAAGAGAAGCTCGCATTGAGTCGTGTGGCCGATATTGTAGCTAAAGCCGAAAAAGTTGGTTCTACTTCAATAATTGCCTGCGTTGTTCCTGAACTGAGTGGACAATCGCTCAAGTTGATTGCTGAAAGCATCAAAGCCAACCATGCCAACACACTCTGCCTGCTGGCCTCCTCTCAGGGAGAGACAGTTAGTCTAGTAGTAGCGGCCTCACCAGAACTCGTCAAACAAGGCTTCAAGAGCGGCAAGGCTGTTGGCGAGGTAGCGACAATTGTAGGCGGCAAGGGCGGCGGTCGCGACGACATTGCTTCAGCTGGTGGTAAAGAACCGGCAAAAATCAATGAAGCGATAGCAAGGTTCAAAAATATCGTTGCTGAACAACTGGGTGCCACCGGCAAGAAATGACAAATCTAGAAGATACGCAAGCCAAGCCAAGTACAGCTACAGTCGCTGTCGTCTTTGCGGACGGCGGCTCCAGAGGCAATCCTGGGCCTTCCGGTTGCGGCGCCGTAGTTAAATCGGGCAGCATAGATGGCGAAGTTTTGGCCAGCTTATCTAAATTTGTCGGCATCGCCACCAACAATGTGGCCGAATACACTGGGCTCTTAATTGGCCTAGAAAAAGCTCTTGCTATGGGCTTCTCAGAAGTTGAAGTAAGAATGGACTCTGAGCTAATCGTCAAACAAATCAAAGGCCAGTATCGTTGCAAAAATGAAGGACTGATTCCGCTCTTCAATGAAGCGAAGCGACTGCAACGACAATTTAAGAAGTTCAACATTGAGCATGTGCGACGTGAATACAACAAAGAAGCCGATCTCTTAGCCAACCAAGCAATGGACAAGGGCGAGTAAACAGGGGGATATTTCCGAGGATGAGACAACTAGCTAGGCTGCTCCTCACAGCAGCCACCGTGATGGTAACTACCGCTTTCACCATTGCCTCGGCCTGGGCAGCTCCGCCAGTGCGCATCGCTGTAGTTTCGGCCAGCGGTAGTGGCATCGAACAAGAAATCGTTGATCGTGTCACCAATTCGTTGAGCAATTTGACCGATGTGGTCGTGAGCACCGTTAATCCTGATTGGTATATCGTCTGCAACATCACAGAACAGCTAGATCCTGGCTCTGGCTCGATTCGCTACAACGGCTCAGTAATCACTAAAACTGCCGGCGGGCAGGTCTTAAACACAGTAGCTGTACAGAAATACAATCAAGATTTCTCAGTCGGCGGCGCCGCTCAACTCAACAAAAAACTAGTAGACAACGCCGCCCGCGACGTTATCAACTCAGCCTCCCAAAGAGTGGTGGGGCCAATTCAGAATGCCGTGATGGTTGAGATGGAAACCCGTGAGCGCATCATCAAAGCTCAGAACCTTGCTGATAGCGATCAATATGAAGAAGCAATTGCCCTGCTTCGGCCCATTACCCCAGATACTCCACATTTCAAAGATGTGCGAGATCTAATTGACGAGTTTGAAATGGAGCTAGATGCTCTAGAGCGACTGAAAGCTGCCGCCGGAAAAGCAAGCAAAGGTCGATATGGCGAAGCAATTGGCATCCTGAAAGATGTCAGCAGCAAAAGCAAGCGCTCTAAGCTTGCCAAGCAGAAAAGTGCTACCTATCGCGCTTTAATGGCTAGACCAGCGAAAAAAGCCCATTAAAGTGCAGAAAATTAGATTAGCCAAAAATAAATCGTCTGATGATCCCTATTATTCAGAGGAAGGGCGTTAATCCAGTAGACTCTAAGCAGAGATTTAGAGCCTTGCCAGGCCTGACGCTGAATACAAGTGAGATTAGCGATTTAGCCTTAGCAAGATTCAGTACGAATCAGTACGAAAAGGAGTGACAGATGAAGTTCCGAAAGACAGCAGCGCTAGTACTGGCGCTATTTGTTATGGCATCCAGCAACATACCTCAAGCCTTTGCTTCAACAAAGCGCCGCATCGCCATCATGCCCTTTGAGTATGGCGCAGTGAACCAATACACCGGAAACTATGACGTGGGCAAGGGTATTGTTAGTTTGCTTACAACAAAGCTGGTCAACGACGGCACCTATTCAGTTGTTGACAGACAAATGCTCGACTCTCTTTTGAAAGAGCAAAATCTCTCAGTTTCAGACCGGGCCGACCCAGCTACTGCTTGCAAAATCGGTAAAATCTTGAGCGTCGACGCCATCATTACCGGTACTGTCACACAGTTTGGTTATGAGACCAAAACTATGAGCACCAGCGGATTGCCAACTGGATATATACCAGGCATACCGTATGTGGGTGGTATCGGCGGCATGTTAGGTGGTTTCAAATCTAGCAAAAGCAAAGTTAAAGTTGCCGTTGATGCAAAAATCATCGACATCAACACCTCTGAAATCCTCGCTGCAGTGCATGGCGCAGGCGAGTCAAAGAGAAGCAGCACCGGTGCTCTAGGCATCGACATGGATTCTTCTGATTTTGCTTCATCAATCGCCGGTGAAGCCACTCTACAATCGGTTGAAGAAATGGGCGGCCAACTAATCGCTGCTGCTAACAAAATTCCTGACGGACAATCAATCGCCGCTGCCAACGTCGAAGGCAAAATTGCTGACGTCACTGGAAGCCAAATCACTTTGAACGTTGGCAAAATCAACGGTCTTGCCATCGGCGACAAACTGCAAGTTCTTCGTCCATACAAAACTATCAACGATCCTGATACCGGCAAAGTGATCAAAACCTTGACCAACACAATTGCCGTTCTCAATATTGATGCCCTCGAAAAAGACTCAGCCACCGGAAGCATAGTGAAAGGCTCTGGTGCCAGAGTAGGTGATGCAGTCAAGAAAGTTACGATGGATGTTTCTGCCATTGTGGTATCACCCGTACCTGGTAGTGATCCTAGTTCAGTCGGCCGCTCCTTTAATGCCACCGGCACCATTCTCAAAAATGGCGCCAAAACTGTCATTAAAGAGGCAGTGAGATCAGTCAGCACCCCAACCACAAAGTAATTTAGAACCATGAAAGCATCGAACGCAAAACATTTGGTTTTAGCGCTGGCGGCAATAAATTTGATGAGCTCGTCCCTTAGTCTGCCCGCGCAGGCTAAGGGCGACCCCAATTGGGACGTAGCGCTCAAAGAGGCTAATCATCTGCTCGCTATTGGTGAATCAGAAAAAGCTGCTGCTATTTTTGAAAGCAAGATCAAGAAATATCCAAACTCAGGAGCCTGTCACACGGCTCTTGGACGCTCATTAAAGCGGTTGGGTAAGCTTGATCAAGCAAAAACTGAATTTTTGCGCTCTACTGAAGTAGAACCTACTTATGCTGACGGCTTCTATGAACTTGGTGTGCTGCAAGAAAGTGATAAAGAGTGGGCAGAAGCGGCGAAAGCCTTTACTCGATATGTTGAACTGAGACCCGATTCAGGGCAAAGACGAACCATTGAAGATCGTATTTTGTACTGCAACGGCCAAAAAGAATAAGACAAAAGCTAAGAAATGGTCAAAAGGAGATGCCGGTGACAGAGCAAAAAACGTACGCATTCTTCCAAGGAAACATCGTTCCAATTGAAGACGCAAAAATAAGTATCATGAATCACTCATTCATGTACGGAACGGCGGTCTTTGAAGGCATCAGAGGTTACTGGAACGAAAAAGAAGAAGAAATGTACCTCTTCCGTTTAAGAGAGCATTTCGAGCGTATGGCAGATAGCATGAAGATCATGTATTTGCAGGTGCCGCAGTCTGTTGATGAACTCTGCAAAATCGTAGTTGAGCTTGTAAAAAAGAACGCTCCTAGAACTGACACTTATATTCGGCCAACCGCATACAAGACTGTGCACCGCGTTGGTCCTAGTCTCGATAACAATCCTTCTGATATGTGCATTTTCACAGTGCCCTTCGGCGATTATTTTCACGGCGCTGGTGGTCTAAAGGTGCAAGTCTCAAGCTGGCGAAGAGTTGAAGACAATGCCATTCCTGCTCGGGCCAAAATAGTTGGAGCCTATGCCAATACTGCTCTTGCCAAAACTGACGCAGTCATGGCTGGGTTTGATGATTGCATAGTCCTTTCTGAAAACGGCCACGTATCAGAAGGGTCGGCCATGAATGTCTTCATGGTCAAGAATGGCAGACTAATCACCACTCCTTCTTATGAAAACATCCTAGAGGGAGTAACCCGCCGCACCATAATGGAATTTGCGGAAGCGGAGCTTGGCCTTAAAGCTGAATCAAGACAAATCGACAGAAGCGAACTTTATATTGCTGACGAGCTATTTTTCTGTGGCACGGGAGCCCAGATTGCGCCTATCATAGAGATTGATAGAAGACCTGTTGGTAGTGGAGTAGCAGGACCTATTTCAACGATGATTAAAGACAAGTACACAAAGATTTGTCGCGGAGAAGTAGAACAGTATGCCCACTGGTTGACACCTGTCTATTCGCGCAAATTAGCGAAGAGATAAGTTGGATAAGGGGTATTGAAAATGTCGGTTGCTAAAAAATGTCTGGTTGTCCTGTTTGCGCTAACATCGTTATTGATGAGTGGCGTAAGACCTGCCTTTTGCGATAGTCAGCCGAAATTGACATTCTATCGATACATCAAAGACTTGTACTATGCGACTAAATTACCGCAAGCGGCACAGTATTGGTACAAGCCTTCTCGCTTACCAATGTTGCAGTTCAACGGCACCAGAGCTGTTGCCGAACTAGCGCGGTTAAAAGTAGGATATGTAGCAAAACCCAATATCACCTTTGAAGTAACTGAGGGCGACCGTTGCACCATGAAAGGCTCAGGTATCGCCATTGACCGCGGCAAGCAAGTGCCATGCACTCTCGATGTGGTGATGGTCAAAGAAGATGAAGTCTGGAAAATTCTCTACTATACTTGGCGAGCCGAAGTAATGAGAACGCAGTCGTTCTAATCATCGGTTTAAGTCGGAAATTAACGGCCGATAGCTCCAATGAGAATCCAATAGAAATACAACAAAAATGGTTTCCATGGAAACCATTTTTGTTGTTCATAGAAGACTAGTGTCTCCCATCAAATCTATTTTTACTTCTACTTCAACTTCTAGTTCTAGCTCTAGTTCTAGTTCTATTTCTATTTCAAGGAAACTTGCACAGCCTTGGCTTCAGCATGGGCTTTGACATTAGCCATGACAGTTGGCATCGCTTCTTTCACTTGCTTGTTGACCATTGATTGGGGAATCATGCCACCATCAACATACTTAGAATAAGTGACCAAGGTTCTCTTACCAGATGCATCTAGTGGCTCAATTTTCCAATAGCCTTCATTAGCCTTGAAGGCACCACTCAATCGGTGAAAATCAATACGAGAAGGAAACGTCTCTTTCATTCTCAAAACATAATCGAAGTTCCAGATATTGGCCAAGCCTTTCAAACTAAAGCTAACATCGGTAGTATTCTCATCAGAACTACTGGCCACGACAGATGTTTTCTTCAAGTTATCGAACAATTTGGTGGCATTGGCATAATCAGTGAGTACATCAAAGACTTGCTCGGGAGAAGCATTAACGATAGTTTTACCGATATGGAAAGTCTTACCGTCCACTACTTCTTCTGCAGTTACCATGCCAGTTTCCATTTTGTTCTCCAAACCGGCAAAGCCTATTGTCTTAGCATGAGCAGCATTTTTTGAGTTAGATACAGATTTAGTGACGCCAGCAGTGGTGCTATGCTTTGTACTCTTCGCCTGAGCGGTGAGATTACTTGTTAGGCTGAATGCCAGTACCAGTATTAATGATAGCGAACGTTTCATAATAACCGCCCCTGATGCTCGAAAACTTCTGTCTGGCAAAAAGCTTCTAATCAGACAAAGCTCTTGCACTCACAAAACTAACGACGCACATTAAGCCATGCTGTTCCCTAATAACCTAAAGGAAGTGGTAGTAAACTCATTAAGGCTTCTCGTCTAACCGCATATTTCAGCCAGGTGCTAAATGCTTCCAATTTCAAGGCCAATCAGCAAAGTAATTAAATGTCTTGCGCCAACCGTTGTTATCAGCCTCTTGCAGGCAATGTCTAACTCTGCTCATAGTCAAGATCTTCAGCAAATGCCTGTCTCAGATCACGACATTGAAGTTGTGCAGTCGCCCTTCCAGGCACAACCTTTCTCAAGCTCTGGCATTGGTTACAGCGGACTGGGATTGGGACGTTCGGCATTTAACAGTATCCCTTATGTCGGCAGTATTCCTTATGTTGGCGGTATTCCTTATGTTGGTGGAATACCGCATGTCGGTATTCCAGGTGTCGGTATTCCAAATATTGGAATTCCTAGTATTGGAATTCCTTATGCTCCGTCGCTCTCTATTCCCTATGTCGGGGGATTTGGGGGATTTGGGGGAATTGGCAGCCTTATCGGACACAACCGCTATAGATCTTTCGGCTCTTCCTATAGCGGCTACGGGTCAGGTTTAGGAACTGGCTGGCACGGAACTGGATACGGATTAGGCGCAGGTTACGGATTAGGTGCAGGCTATGGATTAGGCTCAGGTTTTGGAACGGGTTTTGGCTCTAGCTATCCGGCGGCCTATAGCTGGGCGCGGCCGTTCGGGCGTTTGTCGAGCCAGAACGTTATTCAAACAGCTCCCAGCAAAGCGGCTGGCAACTACTATGCTCCTGCCACTGTCGACCCTAGTGCAGCGGGCAGCTATTATGCTTCTAGTGGCAACGAAAAGCCTCGAACCCAAGTCTTCGACAAAGATTACAGCGATTATCGCCGTTCGAGAGCCAACAGCTACGGCAATAGCGACCATACCAAGCCACAGAAGAATTACTGGGGTGCTTCCGGCAGCCCCTTCCCCCAAGACCTGAACAGTACTCCCTGGTCAAAATAGGGGTAAATCGCCCACATGAGGAAGAAATAGCGTCAATTTAGTTACAAGTGTGCTCCCTGCTGCAACAGAACACTTAAGTACTTGACACGCTGGGTATAATTAATATTCACCCTTATAAGCAGTAGCGATGAAAGATCAAATCGGTCAGCCCTTATTCGACATTTTAGAGAAACAGGGTCGCCCGGCTGAAGATCTTGCCATCGCCCATAAAGCCTATGACTTCGCCTATGCATCTCACGACGGCCAGATGCGCAAGTCAGATGACCCTTACATTATTCACCCGGTCGAAGTCGCCTGCATTCTGGCCGACATCAATGCCGATATAGATACAGTGTGCTCATGCCTACTGCATGATGTGCTCGAAGACTGCGATGTTAAACCCAAAGAAATTGAAGACCGTTTTGGCGTTGATACCAGAAGAATCGTTGAAGGCGTAACCAAGCTCGGTAAATTCAGCTTTAGCTCGAAAGAAGAGCGCCAGGCTGAGAACTTCCGCAAGCTATTGGTGGCCATGGCTGAAGACGTTCGTGTAGTGCTAGTAAAACTAGCCGATCGCCTGCACAACATGCGCACCATGGAACACATGGCGCCCCATAAACAAGCTGAAAAAGCGAAAGAGACACTTGAGATTTTCGCCCCACTGGCTAACCGCTTCGGTCTAGGTAAAATGAAGTGGGAACTGGAAGATCTCGGTCTTCGCTACCTGCATCAAGACGAATATCTTGAAATTGAACGACTAGTCGAAGACAGCCGTGAAGACCGTGCTGATCACTTAGCCCAGGTCGTGGAAAAACTCAGAGTAGACCTAGATAGCCGCGGTATCAAAGCCGATATTATCGGCAGACCAAAGCACTTCTTTGGCATCTGGCGCAAGATGAAGAGCCAGCAAAAAGAGTTTCAAGAACTATACGACGTGCTTGCTGTGCGGGTTATCATCGACAGCAATCCCGATAAAAACTTCTGCGAATTAGAGTCTGATCCTGATACGCAAAAATGCTATGAAGTGATGGGTACAGTTCACTCAATCTTTAAGCCCATTCCAGGCCGCTTTAAAGACTATATTGCCATGCCTAAGTTTAATAGTTACCAATCACTGCACACGGCAGTTATCGGGCCAAAAGGCAAACCAGTTGAAATTCAAATTCGTACCAAGCGCATGCACCACATTGCTGAATATGGTATCGCCGCACACTGGGCCTACAAAGAGGCTGGAGAAGCGGTTAAGGCCGACGGTTCTGCTGATAAGAAACTAGCCTGGCTAAGGCAATTAGTTGACTGGCAACAAGATCTCAAAGACTCTGGCGAATATATTGAAGAAGTGAAGATGGACCTCTTCGCTGATGAAGTGTTTGTATTTAGCCCAAGAGGCGACGTTCTCGACTTGCCAAACGGCTCATGCCCAATCGACTTTGCTTACCGCGTGCACACTGATATTGGCCACCGCTGCGTTGGTGCTCGCATCAACGAAAGAATCGTGCCATTAAACACGATAATGAAAAACGGCGACATCGTCGAGATTCTCACAAGCAAGAACGGCCAACCCAAAATGGATTGGCTCAATTTTGCCAAAACCCATGGTGCCAAAAATCGCATTCGCCAATGGTTCAAGAAGCACCATAGAGAAGAACATATTCAGCAAGGTCGACAAATGCTCGAAGCTGAATTGGGCAAAGGCAATTTAGACGAATTCCTCAAGTCTGACAAGTTGAAAGAAGCTGGAAAGCGCCTCAACATCTCAGATCCACAAGACATACTAGCAGCAGTGGGCTACGGTGATCTATCTGTAGCGCAAGTAGTTAATCGTATACGCGAAGTCGACAATGCTGAGAAAATTGCTCTAAAGGGTTACACCATTCCACAAATGGTGCCCGACAAGCCGAGCAATATTTCAAGCTTGGGCGGCCTGCTGCATCACTTAGCTAAATGCTGTCAGCCAGTTCCTGGTGAAGAAATTGCCGGAGTGGTATCTCGCGGAAGCGGCATTGCAGTGCATAGAGCAGATTGCACCATGCTTGCTAAAATTGAAGAAGGCCGACGCATGGCCGTCGACTGGTCAATCGAGCGCAATACCCAGTATCCAGCAGGCTTACAGGTTGAATGCCTAGACAGAGTTGGTATCGCCGGCGATATCTTGAAGAAAGTTTCAGATCACAAAGTCAATTTACGCGACTTGCGAGTAGATACTCATCGAGACAAGAAAACAGCAACTATTTTCTTGATTCTAGATGTGCTTGATATTGATCAGCTTGCACGAGTTTCGCAGGCAATATCTCAGATTTCAGATGTGATTAGAGTGCACCGAAAAGACCACCGCAAGCGCGTGGTTGGCACAAATCCGCTAGCTCGGGTAACTGGAATAAAGACCGTCAAAGCCAACGCGAATCCAAACACAGAAGCTAATGGTGCGCGCACCTTAAGCAAGAACGGCAGTTCATCAAGCAATGGCACCGGCAGTAACGGTAACGGAAATGGCAATGGCAACGGCAATAAAAAATCCGCAGCTGCAGCCCGCAGTAAGTCTCAATCTACTTCTGCCAAGAAAAAAACAAAATAATTTGAGTAAGCCTTAAAATGAAAATAGTTCTAGCCACAAGTAATCCTGGCAAACTAAAAGAATTTCAAGCCCTTAGCCTTGCGGCACCAGATCTAGAGCTTGTCCTGGCACCAGAAGGATTCAATCCTGAAGAAACCGGTTCAACTTTTATAGAGAACGCTTTGCTCAAGGCCAGAGAGGCAGCTAAACTCTGTCACCTCCCCGCTATTGCCGACGATTCGGGATTGACAGTCGAAGCTATGGGCGGTCGACCAGGCATTCACTCGGCTCGCTACTGCCCAGGCAGTGACGCAGACAGACGACAGAAGCTCTTGCAAGAGCTAAAAGACGTGCCAGTTGGTAAGCGCCAGGCGGCATTTGTCTGCGCCGTGGCCTTTGTCGACAGTAATGGTGAAGAACTTTTCACCTGCGAACAACACTGGCCGGGCAATATTTCATTGAGTGAAGTGGGCAGCAATGGGTTTGGCTTTGATCCTGTATTTATCCCGCTTGAGCAAGAAATCACAGCAGCGCAAATGGAGCCCAAGGCTAAGAACGAGCTTTCGCATCGCGGTCAGGCCTGGCGGCGTTTTCTTAACCATCTAGCAACACAACAAAGCCGGCCTATCTAATCGCCAATCGGCTCACCGAGCCAAAACTAGCGACCCTAAATAGCTAACGAAAAAAAACTTCATCTTGCTATGAGAAAGGGTACATGAAAAACTGGTTCACAAGAGCTAAGCTGTCATTGTTATCTAGCTAACATTCGTACGAGCAGGGGTGGCAGTGGCGGAATTCGTTTTGAACGGCAACGCACATTCATATGGTTCTGGTTCTAGCTTTGGCGCCAATGCCGGAGCTGCCAGCGGCACCAGCAGTCAGTCTGCTGCTGGCCTAAAGCAACAAGCTATTTCTGCGGTGGCTAGCACCCTGAATTTAGACGACGAACTCGATAGCTCTTTATTGACCGCCGATAGGCAGATAGAGCTACTTCTTTGGCTATCGAACTTAGAAATGCGCCTACCGCCCTATGGCGACGTCAACTAATCTCTACTGACTAGAATTTTGAGACTTCAGGTCTTCCAAACGATGCTTGATTCCCACCGACAGTGGGTGCTCTTTACCTAGGGTCTTTTCAGCTATTTCAAAAGCATCCTCGCTCTTCCGCAGAGCTAATGCGCCTTTACCCTGACGACTGTAGAGATCGGCCAAGTTGTCTAAACAAATAGCGACATCGGGGTGATGACCACCTAGTGTTTCGCGGAACGTCTCCAATGCCTTTAGTTGCAGGTCTTCAGCTTCTTTCAATTTGCCCTCTTTGACGTAGAGACCAGCAAGATTATCGAGGGCTGTGGCTACAGCCGGGTGCTTTTCACCATAAGCTTTGCGCATAATCGACAAAGAGCGCTCGTACAGCGGCTCAGCCTTTTCACTCTGATTCAATTCACGATAACTCTCAGCCAAATTTCCTAAAGCAATTGCCAGGTCAGGGTTATCAGCCCCCAGTTCACGTTCATAAACGGCGATGGCCTTGAGCTGCACGTCTACTGCAGCTTTAAAGTCGCTCTGCTTTTGAAAGAGCAAGGCGAGATTGTCGTAGACAGTGGCGACCTCAACTGATTCTTTGCCGCGCATCTCACTAAGAATTGCGATGGCTGCCTCATAGAGTGGTTTAGCCTCGCCATACTTGCCTTCATCCTTCAATATTCCAGCTAGATTGCTAAGCTCTACGGCAAAGCCAAAATTATCTTTTGATTCGTTTTGACGAATCAGCTCCAGCGATTTGCGTGAGGCCTTCTCAGCCAATAGATAGTTGCCCTGGGCCTTATAAAGCTGGCCTAGATTGCTCTGACTCACCGCTACACGCGAATCTTTTGGACCAAATCTCTGAGCGATTTCATAAGCCTTTTTTAGCCAGGTTTTTGCACCGTCGAGGTCACCAGCCAATAAAGCTTGTTTTCCAGCATGGGTGGCATGCTGCCAAGACTCGTGCTCGGCGGCTCTCTCATCTTGCTTCTCTTTGTCATCAAGCCTGCTGATTTTGTCTAAGAGTACAGGCTCAGACTGCGAAATTGGTCGTGGCTGCTCCTCCGCAGAAAAGCAACTGGGTTGACTGGTGCCAACCATAGCGAAAAGACATAGGCTCAAGCTAAGTAGCTGGACGCGCATAAGCCTGCTTCTAGGCGAGGAATTTACTGTTACAGCATAACCAAATTTGAGCCAAGACAAAAGGCGCTATTACTAATTGTTTGCGCTGGAAGCTAAGTAGTTAATAACCGATTAAATTCTGTGTTTACGTGTTTTGAGAATCTCGCCAGACTGAGCATCAATCTCAAGCTCAATTTTCCATATACCTTCGCTACGCAATTCGATATCCCAATTCATTGGAGTTTCGTCGCGCTCGATTTCGATTTCTTCTACAGTTGCGCCTGGATACTTGGCTAGAGCAATGGCTTCCGCCTTCTCACAGCTAATTGCAGCCTTCTTTGTTAGACTGCCAGCATCGCCTTCGGCTGCGCAGGGTAAAATCGCCGCACAAGTAAGAACAGACAAAGCAAGTAAGCTGAGAGAATTATTGAAAAAGAATCTAAGCATTATTTAGCTCCAGCAGGTAACTGTGCAGTTATAGCATTTAGTTTGTTTGATTTCAGACCTTCGAGGGAACGTCTAAAGCGTTATATAAAAGGAGTTTTGGTTGCGTCCTGTCGTAATAATTCCTCTAGTTTTGGTGCTTCTAACCATGGTTGTGGTGGCATTGCCACTGCTTATGAGCGAGCCAGAGAGTACCAAGCAAGGTTCTCATGGTGGACATACTGGACATGTAGGAATTGTTGGACTGCAATATGCCTTTTTAAATAAAGAGTATCCCGTCATCACACGAGTGATTGATGAGTCGCCAGCCGCTTTAGCTGGCATAAGCAAAGATGATTTACTGTTGTCTGTAGGCCACAAAAACGCTTCGATGATGGGTGATTTTGATATTCACCAAGAGCTTTGTGGTGACCCAAATTCGTCAGTGCAGGTAACGATTAAGGCCAAAAATGGCTCAATTCTAGAGCGCAATTTGATGCGCATACAGACTTCTGATTTACCCAAAGAAGCCGATTCGAAATATCTTGACGAACTAGCTCTGCTGAGCCAGGAAGACTTTCTCTTACGACGGGATGCTACTGCTAAACCCGACGATTTCTCGTACACCAGCCTGATTATGCACAGCTTGCATCAAGGGCCAGTAGTGCTGGAGTTCTTCGCTGATGAAACAGGAGCAAGCCCTGAGCTAGGCAGCGCAATTGAAAACCACAACAAAAAAGATTCGCTAGAACAAACTGCCAACCATATGCAGATTACTCTTTTGAGTTGCGATATTGACGACAAAGCCTATAGGGATCTGATAAAACATTTCAAAGTGACAGCCGGACCGACTTATGTGTTTGTTCCTGGCAATCGTGGAGTGATTTTGTCACGGAACATAGAACGCGGGCCGCTTAGCGCAGCTCAAATTAAAAGCCGGCTTGCTGACTTACTCTACGAAGCTAAGCAACCAATTCCACAGATTCATACGGCACCAGCAGTGGTTGGACCAGAAATAGAAGAACAAAATAGCTCGTATACGCCGATAGGTAAGAGCCGCTCCAACCGCTGAAAAACAGTCCTGAAAATGATTAAAGCTGTTTGACCAGTTGCTAGTGTCTTCGTGAGCTATACTCAGAAGCCTTTCGGAGTTTCATCTTGTCACCAACAGTCACTTTCATTGTAATCGCAGGACAGCAATCAGCGGCTGGAGACAAAACCATTGCCAGCATCAGATCGCTGAACGGTATCGAAACTGAACTGCTGTTCACATACCTCAGCGGTGATGAGCTAGCGGATTTCGAATTGACATCACTATCGGCGCAAACACTTATTGATCGAGCCTTTGAATCAGCTCAAGGCCAATATGTCCAACCTCTCCTAGCAGGCCAAACTATTGACGCCGCCATCTTTACAAAGCAGCTTTCTCGACTTCAATCTCACCAAGAGGCAAGCTGCATTATCAAAGGCAAAGCTGCCTCATCTACTGTGTTAGAGCAACTTACACCTGGCCCCGAGTTTCTATTCAATTGCTTCAACAAAATGCAGGCGCCAGCCATGACACCGGCTGACATATTGTTTAGAAAAGGCAAAGTTGTTCTCAATCATAATTTAGAATATCTAGCATTTACAGATTTAGCACTGCAACTTTCAAAACAGGGTGCTGTTATCGTTGAAAGTAGCATGCATGATGCCGCATCCGTAAATGCCAGCAATCTGAAAGATTGGACAATTCTGGCACAAAATTACAGATCAATCCTTACCTGCCTGGGTTGGTCACCTGAAGTAATGCTAGAGCGGCTCGTTGAGCCACTTGTTCTCAATAAAGAGATAGATAAACTAGAGTTTCTCACGATAGACGAGCAACTACAGGCCGCAGCAGCGCGTGTAGGTCTAAACGGTGGAGCTTCGCAGAGACTTTTTAGAGAGGCAGACAGAGTCGTTGTTTTCCAGCAAGAAATAGAAGCACGCGAAATTGAACTTAGAGCACTTTTAGACAGTGTTTCTTGGCGCCTTACTAAATCATTGAGAGATATTCGGCTAGCTCTGAACTATCTGACTGGCACAATCGATCTGCAAAGATTAGGAAGAAAAATAGATAGGTCGAATGCCAAATACCTAGACTATCTAAATTATGAAATTGACCGAATTTACAAAAGTAATTCCTGGGCACTTACTGCTCCACTGCGCTCGATGATGCCAGACAAGAAACTCAACTCATTGGCAGTCCAAGTGAATAAGACATGAGAATTTGGCTGCTTTGCCACCAATTTCTGCCAGAATTTTATGCTGGTACAGAAACAGTAAGTTTGCAAACCGCTCTTCAGCTTCAACACAATGGACATCATGTAACTATACTTGCCGGTCATCCTGAGTTAATTTCAGCACCGACAAAGGCTGTTAGCATAGAAAAATACGAGTATGAATCGCTCTCAGTCTTTAGGTTTCGCCATTCGAATGCAATCGAAAATCAAGAATCTGTAAAAGATCGAGCGAGTAAAGAAAGCAGTGCCAAGCAGTCGGTATATTGGAACGACAGTGTTACTGCACAGCTAGAAGAACTGCTCAAGACGCAGGCCCTTCCAGATTTAGTGCATGTTATGCATTTTGCTTTCATCGGTGCATCCGTTCTAGATGTCTTTAAGGCCAAATCTATCCCTATTGTGTTTACAGCAACAGACTTTTTTGCAGTGTGTCCAGTGAGCCATCTACGCAATATAGACGGCACGGACTGCAAAGGCCCTAATCCAAATCATGGAAATTGCCTGCGCCACCAATTACATAACAAACTTCCACCGGAGCTTGTACCGAGGCTAGACGATTTTAGCGACGAAGACTTTGGTAACATGATCTGGTTGGCCGAAAGCAACTTACCTTTAGATATCACTTTATATCAAAATCCAGGATTTGCGGGGCAGTCTTGGTTTAAAGAAATGGCTACTGACTTAGTTAAGAGAAAAATGTTGATGTCTCAAGTATTCGATCTACTTGATTTGATTGTGGTGCCCACTACTGTGGTTCGCGAGGCGCTATGCGCCAACGGCGCCGACCCAAACAAGATGCTTACACTGCCATTTGGTTTAAATAAGAGCCAAATTAAGAGAAACATTGATCGTGGCGCTGAAGCCCAGCTAAAACTGGTTTTTATCGGCCAAATATCGGATCACAAAGGCCTCAGAGTACTTGTACAAGCCCTGAAATTATCTCCGACTCTGGCTGTAAAGCTAGATGTGTTCGGTGACATGTCGCGCGACAAACACTACTCCGAATCAATTTTGGCCCTAGGCATGGGCGATGATCGCATTGAGTATCAAGGCTCTTTTTTGCCCGAACAGCTCAACAAAGTACTCTCAGACCACGACCTCATAATTATACCTTCGCTCTGGTCAGAGAACACTCCACTAGTGCTGATTTCATCCCAGGCCAACGGACTCCCGGCCATAGTCTCAAACGAAAAAGGGCTGTGCGAAATTGTCAAAGATGGAATCAATGGTCTGACATTCACCACCGGCAATGCCAGAGAACTAGCAGAGAAGCTCACGCAACTAGTTAACGATCGCGCCTTGCTTAGTCGGCTTGCAGCTAACACAGTCGATTGTCTATCAATTGAAAATCAGGTTGCTCTACTTGAACAAAACTACGAAAGGCTAACTCGCAGCTAAACAAGAGTTACCGCGCACTTAAGTTCCAGCACCAATTTTCAAGTTTTTTAGTTTGTTCTGCATTGGCTGAACGACACGCCAGTGCCACAAATGTGCCACGTGATTGACCGAGAGTGCAATTGGTGCAGCAAAGAATAGGCAAAATAGAGCGATTAAAAATACAGCTGATTTATCTGTTGTCACGGCCGAAAGCAAAAAGGCCATAGGATAAAAAATTTGGTAATACTCAAAGAAGATAAAACGAGCGTGAGGCTTAGGCGCCACAATTATTATGTTGGCCGACATATATTTATAGCGCAACCATTCCAACACACAGTAAACAGCTAGAAAAATCCAGGCCAGCATATTGCCGCTTAGTACCATTACAGTGCCAAAGGCAAGTATTTCCATTGGAAAAATGAAGTAATCACCAAACCGTCTCAATGCCACAGGACCGAGCACGGCCCCCATAGTGGTGCAGCCAACCATTCGATCATTTTCTATATCGTTCAGCTGGTGCCACAAGATACCGCGGCAGCCAAAGCCGGTGGACCAAACACCCAAAGCACACAACCACGGCAGTGACACGGCACAACCGGTCATTTCAACTACGACAAACACTGCAAGCAGAGCAGCTAACACATGCTCGCCAATAGCAATGCACAAAATACCTAAGACACCACGCTCTTTCAAGCGGATTGGAGGCAGAGAATAGGCAGTGTAACCCACCCAAAT
This sequence comes from Candidatus Obscuribacterales bacterium, assembly GCA_021732025.1. Lineage (GTDB taxonomy): Bacteria > Cyanobacteriota > Vampirovibrionia > Obscuribacterales > Obscuribacteraceae. Next base: position 25,694 of record JAKFVU010000023.1, read on the forward strand.
CAAAAGAAAGCAGGTGAGCGCGCGCGGAAGGTGATAAAGCAGGCAAGAAACAATGAACATAAGGCTCAGTGATAGAAGTATGACAGACACTCTCTGCCACTGAGGCAAATTGATCATAGGCGTAATTTTGTCGGCGCCACGATCTTGTTCCATATCCATGAAATCGTTAAAAACACTGGCATAAATACCGGCGCTAAAACCAGCTAAGGCAATAACCAAAGTAGGTAGAATTACTTCAGAAAAAGAAATTTTGCCAGCCCAAGCAACAGCGAAAGCAGCCCCCAGAGCCAATGGAATTTTGTAATTCCACCACTCATATGCCCTTATGAGCTTCCAAAAAGCTTTAAGCTTGCTCATAACGAACTAGCGCCTCCAGGCAAAATGCAGTGGTAAGTTCCTCTGAACCCCAACCATAATACTTCTTTGGGCCACCATAATAGAGCGGCAAAATTGGCCATGCCCCAGACTCTGCCTGAGTTATAACAATGGCCTCGACAGCCCTATCTAGTTCAGGAGCAGATACGCCTAGGTTTATTAGTGTGCAAACCGCCAAAGCTGTATCTAACAGATGAGCACCAATAGTGCCATCACTATTAGCCGCAAGAAGAGTACGTTCAATAATAATTTCACGAATAGACTTGAAGCCATTCAACTTGGCGAATATGTTACGAGAGAGAGCATAGTAAAGATTGAAGCGACTCAAGTGCCACTTGTCACAAGTTTCTTCTTTGCCCTCAATCACAATGTTGATCAAATAAGTGATAGCAGACTGTGTAGCGGCAGACTCTCCAAGATAATAAAGAATATTGGCATTAACCACACCATCAACATCGTCTGGTTCAGACTCAGTTAGCTTCCAGAAATAGAAAAGAGCAACAAAATTGAAAGCTTCTTGCAGAGCAACTTTGAAATTAGCAAAGCTTTGAGGTACAGCTACCCTGGGAACAATCCATGTATAAAACAAACCTTTGGGACTGCGATTTGCCAACAACAGCTTGCGATTGTCAGGAAAATTTATGCCAGCAATCTGCAATATTGTGGAGGCACAGGCAATATCATCTAAATCAGGTGGTATGTTGCGATGAAATTTATGTTGTGCAGTCCAATAGCGCCAAACTCCGCCGTTTTCCATTTCGCTTGCAAGAAAATGAGCTACCTTGCCGACCATCAGCTTAGCCTCAGGTGAACGGGAAAAGTGCAAACAGTAGGCTATTAGTGCTGAGGGAAAAGGCGAACTATCGAACTCCCTTTCACTCTCTACGTATGGTTCTTTGAAGCGGTATGAGGCAAATTCACCAGAAGGCAATTGCCTGGAAGCCAGGTATTTGACAGCGACATCAATTACTTGCGTACGATTTGCTGGTGTGTTCATAGTTTCGGCAGTCATTGCAAGCTGCTCTTATAGAACTGCGCTCTAATAGCATCACCAGAAGCAAGGCTTTGGCGAAACTCAGCTTCAGAAATGTTGCGGTTTCTGTTAGGTATTACGTCCACAAGCTTGAGTCCTTGAGGGCGCATTTGAAACATCGCCACGCTGCATGCTTGCTCTTCAAAGTACGCTTCCGAACACTCATAAACTTCAAAACCTTTCTCGGGCTCTGCTGTATCTAGGTGATAGTACAAGAATGGTGCTTCGTTAGGAATAAAACGAATCTGAATTGCTCGCCTTGTGCTGTCGGTAAAATTGGGGCCACTATAGTGAATCAACTTGTCGCAGAAAATTATAGCCTCGCCTGCTCTGGCATTGGTTGGACGACAATAGTTATCAACCAAGCTGCGAGAAAAGTCATTGAAATAAAGTGGCGCATTGAAATGGGTAATAAAAGGAAATAGTTTATGACTGCCATCTACGAGTTCTAAGGTGCCATTTGTACGATCAGTGTCCACAAGCGGGATCCACACTGTAATGCTTGTATATTTTGATTCGTCAGTTTGATCAGCGTGATCATGAATATTGAGTTCACCACTGTCAGGAAATTTATAGAAAAGATTTCCTAGAGTAAATCGGTAATTAAATAAGACAGTTTGAAAGCGAGAGGCGACACGACTTATTACCTGGCGACACAGCTTTTTGTGAGCTTGATCACCATCAAACAAACTGAGGTAAAAGGGCATTCTCTCTCTTAGCTGTGCATCAGTTGCTAAATGAGTTAGTTCGTCATTAATCTCAGAAACTTCCTCTGGCGAAAGTAGCGGAATGCTGACGAAACCATTTTTTTGAAAATGAGACTCAAGTTCTAAGTCGTGAAAAATTCGATTACTCATTCCTGTCTATTTTCTCTTCTCGTATCTTTTTTTTTGTTCAAGCATAGCGAGCCGGAGACAAACTCTCTTATAGTTTGACAGACGGCGGAGAAACTACGCGCATTGCTTCTCTTTAAACCTAACTGTTCCATGTGAATTCGCAGGTCATCAACACTTCTATTGTCATACGCACAGACTATGGGTTCAAGTACCTCCACACCTTGGGGATAAGGCTCAACGACGCCACTTTCGATGTCAAAGTTTAGAAAGACTTCATCACTCACTTCGGTTCTGGTGAATAGTTGCGGCGTTTCACTTTGCCATTTATGCAAGCGCGCTTTTACCCCGGAAGGAAGCATTATGCAATTAATAGCTACGCGCAATGTCTGTGAGTTGTTTCTCTCAGAGCTATGTAGCAGGCGGCCATCATATATCAATGCTTGCCCAGCCTTCATGATTTGACTAACCATGAACTCAGAATCGTTGACGTTCGGATAACAACAATATGGGTGAGGATTGCTACCTATCGCACTAATATGCTTAAAGAAAGTATGGCTGCCGGGCATTACCTGTAGACAACCGTTCATTTCGTCAACATCGATAAGTGGAGCCCAGACGTGAACGGCAGTGAATCCTTCGGGATCTAAAAATGTGTAATCCTGATGCACAGGCACTCTGCCATTGACGCCCCCAGCCTGCTTAACTACGTAGTGCGACTGACAACAGCGATAATCGATTATTAGTTTTTGCATGGCCGGTTCGATAAAGCGAGAGATGCCTTCAGCCACCCGTTTTCTATACTCACGATCAGTGTTGCTAGCAGTGACAAAAAAATCTTTTGTTAGCTCAAGCTTAGCCGCCTCGAAGTGGTCTCTCAGAGCTCGAACTTCGTCTGCACTAAGCAATGGCACAACAATGTAGCCTCTGCTCCGGAACTCTTGCTCAAGGTGTGCATCGAAGAAAATCTGCTCAACAGCAGGTTGTGACTGACTTTTTGCTATTACCGGCCGTGTTGCTTCCGATACCATTTGCCTAAAACCTTATCAAAATCATAACCCTTAAAAAAAGCACATTAACACGGATCTAGCCAGAAGCTTGCCATCGATTTTTTAGAGATAGAAATGGTCTCTCAATCAGGTAATAAGACATTGCCGCAATCAAAACAGTCAAAAGAATTTTGGCAAGGTCAGAGGTTATGCCACTATCTCCCATTACGGTCCTCACATACAAAAAGGCCACCGTGTGCCACAGGTACATACTATATGACAATTTCCCTATCCATACCAATGGTCGTACACTTAATATCTTTGCAACAAAGTTTGACCCCCCACTAGCTTGAGCTATTGAGAACGACATTAGCAACAGAGCAACACTAATTACAAGCAACGGAGTCAAATATAACCACAGAGACCGTGCCACAGAAACATCAACATAATCTTTAAGGTGAAACATGCACCGCATCCAGTACCACAGACCGGCAAATAGCAGCAGAGACGAGAGCGAATTCCCGAGAATGCTAACAAGCTTTTTGATACGTTCTTGGAAAGATAGTAAACTGGCCGCATAACAACCAACTAGAATTTCACCACACCTAGTATCAAATGCAGAAGATAGCCTTAATAGCTCAGCATCAGTACTTACCACAAAAGTTCTCCAAATCTGGACTACAATCAACGCGAAAAGGAAAACTAAGTGAATAGGCACCCGTGGGCGCAACGTCAGCAATAGGGGAAAGACCAAGTAAAACTTCTCTTCAACTCCCAATGACCAGCAAAACTCAAGGCCTGAGTTAAGGGAATGTCCCCAGTTAAACGCCAAATCATAGTCCGTCAGAAAAGCTGCTGCAATTGCGATACTGCTCAAACTTCTATTTACCGCCAAATGAAATGGGTTTACCAGCGCATAGAAAAATAGCAAACACCATAGTGCCGGACAAATGCGTAAAAAGCGGCGAAGGTAGAATCGTCTTATTTCAAATCTAGTGCTCGAGCTAATTTCCGCCAGAGCCAATCGAGTAATGAGAAAGCCAGAAATGACAAAAAAAATATTAACTCCAAACCAGCCTGCTTCGCCAAAAATTGGAGTGAGGCAATTAACACCATGACTGGCCATAACTCCTAAAATAGAAATTGCACGCAGCCCGTCAATGGCAGGAATATAAGTAGCGGACTCTAACCGTGCGCTCTTCACAGCCTTGCCTTCCATTATTTGCGTGATACCAAAAACAATCGATTATATCTCTTCAAGAATTTTGCCCTTGGTCTCTTCACCCAAAATAGCAACTGCTAGAGCCGCAATAATTAGTGAACCGGCAAGTAATGCAAAAGCACCGTTCTGCCCAGCGACAGGCAGCAGCAAGCCCACTAAATAGGGGCCAAGCATGGCTCCCACTCGGCCTACGGCACTGGCGAAGCCACCAGCGGTGGCGCGAATATTTGTAGGAAACAACTCGGGCGTATAGGCATAAATTGCAGACCACATACCAAACATAAAAAACTGCATAGCCATGCCAAAAGTCATAGTTAGATTTAGATTGGCAGCATTACCATAGAGATAAGCAGAGATGCCACCACCAAGAAGAAACAAAGCAAGTGTTGGTTTGCGACCCCAGCGCTCAAGCAGATAGGCAGCAGCGGCGAAGCCTGGAACCCCTGCCGCAGAAATAATTATTATGTACTCAGTCGACTTAGCAATCGAATAACCTTTGCCCTCAAGCAAAATTCCTAGCCAAGAAGTTAAGCCATAATATCCAAGCAAGGCAAAGAACCACAATGCCAGTGCCATGGTGGTACGCCTTATGTACTTTCCTTGAAACAAGCTGAAAATAGAACTGCTCTGCGCGGCATTTTCTTCTGTAGATTCTGACACCGCATGCGGTGCGGGCAATTGATCGGTTTTGAGAGCAAGTTTTACTCGTCTTTCCATCTCGCTCATCACCTTCTCTGCCTCGTCTAGGCGACCCACGCCAGCAAGCCAGCGTGGAGACTCAGGCACTAAGCGACGAATGGCTAAGACAAACAAGCAGGGAAGTGCTTCTACGACAAATAGCGAGCGCCAACCATATAGCGGCAGCAGGGTGTAGGCTAGAATGCCGGCACACATAAAGCCAAGCGGCCAGGTACCTTCCATATAGGCCACATATTTGCCGCGCACATTGGCTGGCACAAACTCACAAACGAGCGCTTGAGCTATGGGCAACTCCATGGCCATGCCAATTCCAAGAAAGACACGAAAGATCATGAGACACTCAAGGTTGGGCGACAAAGCACACAAGAGCGAGGCTACGCCCCAAATGAGGATGCTCCAACGCAGAACCACTGAGCGGCCAAACTTATCTGCCAATACACCCGAGGCAGCCGCTCCGATAAACATGCCGATGAAACTCATACTAGCAAGACTACCTGCCTGCGCCGAGTTGAGCCCAAATTCAGTCTTAATCGGTGAAAGCAAAAATGTGAGCATGGCACAGTCAATGCAGTCGAAAAACCATGCAGTCGCAATCACAGCGAAGATTACTTGCTGATAACGGGTGATTGGAAGACTCTCAAGCCTGCCAGCGATATTAGCTGCGCTCATGACCGTTGTGGCACTCATAGAGAATGAAGATACACTATTTTCATCTAGGTGCCCAGAAAAAAGACCACCAGATTGCTCTGCGGCAGTCTAATTACTAACGGCTGAGAGCCTATCGCGTATTCGATAGTTCATTCTCTTTCAATAGCTGGTTTATGCACACTCGCGCTGGCAGCGGTTTCGCTGCACCAGATAGGCACGCAGATTTATTAGTTCTGCTTCTTTACGAGAGCCCAGAGCGGTGTACAGCTCAACAAGTTGTTGAGCGACAAAGCCAACTGCTGGATGAGAAACACCAAGAGTCTGCTCGCTGAGTTGAAGGGCGCGGCTTGTTGTATACGCAGCTGCTCCTAGTTTTGATTGGGCAGAGTAAATCTTTGACAGAGTGAGCATTGCTCGCAGCACGTCTGCCTTTGAGAAAAATGCTGAACTTTGCTTGATACGGAGAGAACGCAAACTCGCTTCTTCAGCTTGTTCTAAACGATTCAATCGTTGAAAAGTATCGGCAAGCAAATCAAAAGTGGTGGAAAAACAGCGCTCGGCATTTTCACAGGTATGCGCCTCCCGCAAGGCAGTCTGAAAATGTATAGCAGCCTCTTCAAGGCGGTCTTCTTTCAGCGCCAATTCACCGGCCTCAACGAACGCCAGCCAAGCGTTTTTCAGGTACTGAGACATGAATCCTCCCTATTATGGGGTGCTAGAAAAAA